>CAYJAY010000004.1:0-108208 GCA_964368445.1 uncultured Oscillospiraceae bacterium | reverse complement strand
TGGGTATTCAATATGGTCCGAGTGACAGGACTTGAACCTGCGGCCTCTTGACCCCCAGTCAAGCGCGCTACCAAACTGTGCCACACCCGGTTGCCAAAATATAATACCATAAATTTGGGGTCAAAGTCAAGTTTTTTTACCCAAATATGTTTTACAAATCGACAATTATTTTTTTGTTTTTTCTACTCTTTTTTATACACACTCAACTTCTAAGTCGTTCCAAAAGCTGCTCGTCCACCGTCACATATGCCGAAAAATTAGTATGATAAATAACCATCCCTAGTTTTGCCGACGGGGGCTTTTTTATGTTTTTTATGTTAGTGTAATCCACCGCAACCATTTCTCCGCCTTTTTCGCTGCTGTAAAACGCCGCAATCATGGCAGCTTCGGTATAGTCTTGTTCCGATGGCTCGGTGTTTTCTGAAAACAAAACGACGTGACTCCCCGGAGCGTTTTTTACGTGGAACCATATGTCGCTTTTTGCAGCTGTCTTAAACGTCAGTTTTTCGTTGGCGAGGTTGTTTTTTCCAACCAAAACTCTATACCCACCGCTCGTTTGGTATTCTATGTAATCAACCGTTTTAAGTTGCTTTTTGTTTGGCATCTTGAATGATTTCAAAAACCCCGCCTCTTTTAATTCTCTGCGAATATTAAGATATTCTTGTTCCGTCGTTGCCTGTTCAATTTCGTACAAAACTGATTTTAAGTATTCAATCTCTCCTTTACCCGTTTCGATTAGGTCGGACAAAACCTTTTTCGCCGTCACAAGTTTTCGATAATCTTTATAATATTTTTGAGCATTTGCGTTGGGTGACAACATAGGATCAAGCGGTATCGTAATGTACTCGCCGGTATAATAGTTTAAAACTTTTGCTGTTTTCTCACGTGGATTAATGTTTGATATGTTTGCGGTTAAAAGTTCTCCATACAGCTTTTTCGTCTCTGCTTTGTCGGCTGAATCCAGCTCCTCTTCCCGTGCTTGTTGTCGTCTTACCGTCCTGTCAATCAACGTCGACACCTGTTTTTTAAGGTCGTGGGATTTATTTCGCGATCGTTCAATCCTGTCTTTTTCGGCAAAATATAGATCAAACATCTCGGAAGCAGTCTCAAAATATCGCTTTGTGCAACCGTCACCGTATTGATTTATGTCGAAAAACGAAAATTCAAACGGGCGCTCTTTATCATACAAAATCGAGAATTTCGCTTTTGTTCCGCTTGCTGCAATTTTCACGTTGTCTATAACTTGCACAAGCGTCTGTTTTTGTTCCGCCGTAAGCTGGTCCGCGTCTAGTTCTTGTTTTGATACAACATATGAAATCTCACGTGCAATGAGCGGAGCAACCCCCGACGTTGTGTCCATTATTGCGGACGACAAGGGTTTGTTCTTTTCTATAACAGACTTAACAATTTGTTCGGTGTCGGTTAAAAGAAACGGCAACTTTTGTTGTTTCGGTGGCATAGTGAACATTATCCCGGGGCCTAATTGACGTTTTTCCGATTGATCTATGTCCACGCGTTTAAGCGCATCTATTATCTTGTTGTCCTTATCAATTATAACGAGGTTCGAGTATCGACCCATAAGTTCGACCGAAAGGGTAACCTCGGTCTTGTCCCCCATCTCGTTTACGGCGGAAAACACGACAAAACAAATTCTTTCGCCGTCTTTTGCGTATATGTCTATTATCTTCCCTGTCGAAAGATGTTTTCTTAAAAGCATACAAAACGCAGGCGGAACAAGAGGGTTTTCAAACGTTTCTTTTGTTATGTGAATCCGTGCGCTTCCGCTTCGTGCCGAAATAAAGAGACTCACTGTTTTTCGTGCCTCAGTTCGAAGATTTATCACAATTTCATCCCTTGTCGGGCTGTAGAGTTTGTCCACCCTTGCGCCCAAAAGCGTCTCTTTAAGCTCGTTTGCTGTCGCTTTTATAAGTGCTGCATCTAAAGACATCTTATATCTCCTTTTAATGTCGGCTCTAAATACGCCGTTAAAATTTTTGCCTCGTCAAGCCTTTCGGACGAAACGACAGTTTTCGCTTTTTGAACGCTTGTCGCTATCTTGTTTGCTCGCCTTAAAACTTCTTTTTTATATAAAATTCCATCGTTTGAACTATCGTTTGCAATCAACCCGAGATAACGTTGAATAACGGTTGGCTTAATCGAATTATTGCAAAAGTTTGCCGTAATAACTGTGTAGTTGTGATGTTGTTCAAAAACCGGAGTTTCGTTTACTATCTCAAACCCATTTTCAAAGAGAAAACCCCTTAAAACATGATGACGGGAGGACGGCACAAGCACAAGCTGTTTATTGTTGTCTTTAAGCCATTTCGCACTTGAAATTATATCGATTGAAATATCTGCGCCAATCCCAGCAATTATAACATCATCGACGTCATTTTTTGAAATTTTCTCGAGTCCGTTTGATAAAACAGTTTTGGTTTTATCGGTTATGTTAAGCTTTTCAAAAAGCCTTGTCGCAACATCAAGTGGTTTTTGGTTAATATCAACCGCATAAACAAACGGAGATTTTTTTGACATAACAAGCTTTGCCGCAAGCTTTCCGTGGTCACAACCGACATCGGCGCAAATCGAACCGTCTCGCACCGCAGCAAACGCTACTAGTAATCTTTTTGATAACGTTAAATCGTTCATATAATCTAAGCTTACACCTTATCATATAAAAAGTCAAAAATAAACCTACGCTATTTAAAAACGGCGCAGGTTCACTTTTATTTTGCTAAAAAACTAAACTATGCTTTGATATGGTTGTTAATCTTTTCGATTAACGCTTCGGCGTCGGTTCCGTGCACCATGCAAGCTTGCTCGATAGTTTCGCCACGCGACGCGGGGCAACCAAGGCAATGCATACCAATCTCCATGAAATATTCAGCGGTCGATCTGTCGAAATCCAAGATATCGCCTATAATTGTTTGTTTTGTAACTGTCATTAAAACGGTTCTCCTTATAAAAATTGTTCTATAGTATATTATACTCGTTTTTTTGAAAAATTCAATTATAAATTGTTAAATTAAAAACAATCAAACTATTAGTTCGGGCCATGTATCTCGTACTCTATTACATGTTGTTCAAACGTTTCGTTCCAATAGAAATTTTTGTCGGCATCTGTGAAGAAGAAGAAATAGTTTGTGTCTGCCGGGAACAAAACGCCTTCGATTGCTGTTAACCCGGGGTTGCAGATTGCGCCTATAATAAGCCCTTCCACGGTATATGTGTCATAGCCGGCTCTCGTTCCGGCAGGAATGTTCTCATAACTTCCGTAGTAATACTCGAGCACGCCGGGGTAGTATCCACCGTACCAGTCGGTTATTCCCCTTGCGACCCAGTCGGTCGAGGTGTCCGATTGGATATACGGGTATTCTTCGGGGTCTGCCATGCGGTTATAGAAAACTGAAGCTACCATAGGATAGCTCTCCGCGCCCACCGATTCTTTTTCGACTATCGAAGCCAAAACTATCAGTTCTTCAAACGATAATGAGCTCGCTTCAACAGCCGCCATGTTTTCCTCTGTCATAACGCGAAGTTCAAACGTGTCCAGCATCTGTTGGATAAACTCGTTGACCGTCATGCCCTCATAATACATATATGTCTCGGGGAACAAAAACCCTTCAAGTTTCATAAACTTGTCGGGGTTGTCGTCGATAAGCGGAAACAGTTCCCCGGTAAACGTTCCATTGTTGCATTCATCGACAAACTCTTGAATGGTAAAATACCCCTCATCTTCAAGCATCATCGCCATTTTAAGCGAGGTTACCCCCTCGGGGAACGTAATAGGAGTTCCCGGAACTTCAACGATATACGGTGTTGCAAGGCTTTCGAGAATAGCGTCATACGTCATGTCGGACGAAACTTGGTGTGGCCCATATTGAACGTTTGAGCCGCCTCCCATAAGCCTTATATACATATCAAAGACTAGAGAAGAGTTTATGACTCCTTTTTCGCTTAACGTCTTTGAAACCTCTCCAAGCGACGCGCCTTCTGCGACTTCGACAATAATTTGATTACTGCCCAGTGCCCTTATTCCGTCTATTTCGGCTTTCACAAGTAAAAAACCTGCCGCTGCCGAAAGCAAAAACGCAAATATTATAAGTATCGCAACAATTGGCGCTAGAATCTTGTTTCTTCGCCTTATTGCGTTTGGATCTTTATATGCCATTAATTGTTTTCCTTTCTGTGAGTTTTGAGTATTATACCACCAAACCGAATTTATGGCAAATCTCAGTTAAAATTTTTATATATGTTTTTTGCAATACTGCAAACACCAATTATTTGTTAAAATAAATATCGGTGTTTTTTAAGGTCTACCCTTCCGTTTTCAAGAAACGTCACCCCGTCTTTTTCAAGAAGTTCACGTTGAACCGAAAGTCCACCAAACGCAAACGATCCGGAACATTCCCCCAAACGATTAACCACACGGAAACAAGGTATCTCGTCCGGTTTTGGGTTGACGTGGAGCGCAAACCCCACTACCCTAGCCCAACGCGGGTTTCCGGCGGCAAAAGCCACGTCGCCATATGTTGAAACCATACCTTTAGGTATCCTCTTAACTACTTCATATATCTTTTGAAAAGTATTTTGTTGCATAAATCAAGGACCATATAATCTATAATCAGCTTCATGTTCGGCATTAGTTACGTTAAAATAAAACGTTTCTTTATCTATACCGGTGAAAAAGAAAAAGTATTCTGTTTCGGCGGGGTTAAGTGTCCCTTCAATTGCTATTATGCCGGGGTTGCATATTGCTCCAATCGGAATTCCCGGCCTCGAATAGGTGTCGTATCCCGCTTTTGTCCCTTCGGGAATGTTTTCATAACCACCGTAGTAATATTGAAGCACACCGGGGAAAAATCCTCCGAGATCTGGATATCCCCTTTTTCTCCAGTCACACGCCGTGTCCGACTCGAGCGTTGGGAAAATGTCGGGGTTGTTAAGCCTGTTATAGAAAACCGACGCAACCATAGGATAGCTTTCGGCGCCCACTGATTCTTTTTCAACTATCGAAGAAAGCGCTATTATCTCTTCAAGCGTAAGCGCGCTTTGTTCTATCTTGGCCAAATTTTCTTCGGTCAACACCAATTGTTCAAACGTGTCTAACATCTGTTGTATAAATGCGTTAACCGTCATATCTTCATAATACATATATGTTTCGGGGAACAAAAAACCCTCAAGTTTAATAAACTTGTCGGGGTTGTCGCTTATAAGCGGAAACAGTTCCCCCGTGAACGTGCCGTTGTTGCATTCGTCTATAAATTCGTCGGCAGTGAAAAAACCAACTTCTTCAAGCATAAGTGCCATTTTAAGGGCCGTCGTTCCCTCGGGGAACGTTATCGGCTCGCCCGGCACGTTGATTATATACGGCGTTCCAAGTGCCTCTATAATCTCGGAATATGACATATCGGGAGTTACGCTGTGCGGTCCATACTGTACGTTTCCGGTGTCCCCCGTTATTTTTATGTATAAATCAAATATCATCGACGATCTGATAACATCATTTTCATTAAGCAAAACCGAAATCGCTTGAAGCGACGCGCCCTCCGTCACATCGACAATCACCTCGGCATTCCCAAGGTTTCTCTCGCCCTCGATTTCCGATGTTACATAAAGATATCCTATAACACTTGAAATGAGTATAGCCGCAACTATCAACAGCACAACAATTAGCACTATCTTGCGCCTACTTTTTGGTTTCGGTTGTGTGTTTCTTGTGGAGTTGGGGTTTTTATAAATATTGTTTTCCATTAATTTCATCTCCTATAGGCAAGCACCGTTTTGCGCTTGTGGTTTAAAACGAAAAATCAAATCCGTCGCGCAAGCGACACCTTAACTATTGACTATTAACTATTAACTATTAACTATTAACTATTAACTATTAATTCAATTATAGTATATACTATTTTTGACTTTTTCGCAAATTTTGTCATTTTTAAGAAATTTAATAATTTCAAACGAAAACTCAAAAACGCTGCCCAATGCGTTAGCCGTTATGAACGGAAGGTCTACCACAACATTTTGTTCGCAAAAGCTTTGTTTAAGCTCGTCTTTAAACGACGGGTAAACAGCAGCCTTTTTTCCGCTTAACAATCCATGTTTATAAAGAACAGTAGCGGCAGCACAAATTGAGGCGATAAGCTTTTTGTTTTCAAAAGCGAAAACCAACGCTTTTTTGACCTCTTCACTTTGCGCAAGGTTTGTCGTTCCGGGCATCCCACCCGGAAGCACAACAGCTTGTACGTTGTCGTCAAGCACAATCTCAGACGATAAGACATCGCTTTTTACCGTTATCCCTCTTGACGAAGTAACGTATTCCCCCGTTACCCCAACCGTCACTACCTCGAGTTCGGCGCGCCTTAAAAGGTCTATCGTTGTTATCGCTTCGCTTTCTTCAAATCCATCCGCTAAAAAAACATATACCATTTTTTTGACATTTCCTTTCTAGTCAAGCATAAGGTTCATATATGGACTAATTGAACTCATTGATTTGTTTGAATAAAGGTTTTTAGCCATGCCAAACTTTATAACCTTTCCTTCAACTGGGAAAACCTCTGAATTAACCGGCATGTTTGCAAAAAATCCTTTTGGGCTGTATTTTGCGCCAAGGTTACGCATGAGTGTAATCGTTGCTTGTTTTGACGTTCCAAGGCATTCTTTGATATAAAGTTTTTTCTTGTGCACCGTAAAAACCGCATAACCCTGTCCGGCCGTTCCCTCATAACTTGCTACGTGATCTCCGTAAACAAAACCGTCTTGAACAACGTTGTCCAGTTGATACGGTTGCCATTCGATGTGTGGCGTGTTTAACAAAGCGGTCTTTCTTATGTCATACATCTGTTGTGATGTTAACTTGTCTATTTCAAGATTAAAGTCGTCTCTTGCCGCCGTTTCCAACATTCCGGGGCGAACCGAAACTTGACGAAGCCCAAAATCGGCGCGATAGCCTCTTCTGGCATAATAATCAAAAAGATATGGTTCTCCGGGAACAAGCACCGAAAGTTGAGCGTCGCGCTCTTCCTTTGCTATTCTTTCGGCTTCGTTTAAAAGCCTTGTCATTAACCCTTTGTTTTGGTATTTTTCACGCGTTGCCGCGCCATAGATATAAACTCCGCCAAGCGACTCTTGGTAAAAAGAAAACTTAACAGGCAACATTATAAGCATGGCGCACACTATTCCGTTTTGTTCAAAAAGCAAAATTTCGTTAGATTTTGCTACCTTTCCGAAAACAAAATCGATATAGTTTATCGTGTCGTTAAAACTTTCGTTCCATATCTGTTTTAAGGCCGGAATGTCAACTCCGAGAGCATGTCTTATCATTTTTTTCAGTCCTTTAATGTAGCAATAAATTTTTTTGAAACAAACGCCGGATTGTACGAAAGTTTTGCTTTAATCAATCCTTCCTCCCCCGCCGCATCTTCGCGGTTTATAAGTTCATAATCTTTAGCGTATCTCTGTGCAAAATCCCTGTTTATTATAGTATACGCTCCGTTTATTTGATGAAACGCTTTTTCGATGTGCACACAATAGGTTTTGTCATTAATAGCTTCGCCAACCGAATACGCTACTATCTCGCCGCCGCTTTCGATAAATGCCCCGTCAAACGGAAGTTCAAAGAAATTTTTCAAAGCCCTTGACGTTGCACAATATTCCGAGCTTAAGCCGTCGTTGTTGTTACATCCATATGTCTTACACCATTTTTCGTTCATCTCGATAACGGAATTTATGTTGTCTTTTGTTATTTCAACAAATCTATATTCAGGATTCTCCCTTATAAATCTTGAAATATGGTTTCGTTTGGAATGATATTTCTTGCCTTTAAGCTCGATTAGATCTTCGCTGTTGTAGACATACTCTCCGTATATCTCGTCGTCTTCAAACGAAAACTTGCCGGGAAAAACCCTTTCAAGCTCGTCGCAATCTTTTTTACCGAGCGAAATTATGCAAAAATCCTTTTTGTTTTGTTCGCTTTCAACCATCTCTTGAATGGTTTTTTCAATGTCGCTCACCCCAACAGGATACAAATATTTATTAATAGCGCCATATTTAACAACCGCACCATTCGAAAACTCTGCAATCTGTGTTCCATAAACTTTGCCCCACATAAAAAGGTTCCCAAACGTGTACTCACACCCTCTGTTCGCCTCTTTGGTCAAGATGTTTTGTAGATACTCTTTATCAGTTAACTCAACTTTTTTAAATTCTAACATATATTTAATTTTTCCCCGACAACTTCCATTATTTTTTTTGCTATCTCTTGTTTTGAAAACGGTTTGTTTTGGTCGTCACATTTAACGGTTACCCAGTTTCCCTGTTCGGCACAAAACCGCGCCGCCGTCCTACATTTATTTTGATACTCTATGTCGCGTTCGTGTATGTCTTTTTTTTGTTCATCCCCATTATACCTCTCTGTCATAAGCTTTTCGCTAACTTTTGGGCTCATGTCAAGATAAACCACAAGGTCTGGTTTCGGTATACCCATCTTGTTGTATTCAAAATCATAGAGCCATTCGACAAACTCGCTCCATTTTTCCTTTTCATATTTTGGAGTTTGAAAAACCGCGTTGGACGTCGTGTATCTGTCCAAAACAAAGACTTTTCCCTCTTTATAGTCTTTTTCCCATTCCTCTTTAAAGCTTGCAAACCTATCAACAGCGTAAAACACCGATGAAGCATATCCGCTGACATCGTCGGGGTTTGTTCCAAACTCTCCGTTTAGATACATCTTAGCAAGAGTTCCCGATGGTTTATGATATCTTGGGAACGTAAGCTTAACCGCGTCTATCCCATTGTTTATAAGATTTTCAAGTAAAAGCTCGCTTTGGGTTGCCTTTCCGCTTCCGTCAAGACCCTCAACCACGATAAGCTTTCCTCTCATATTTATACCCATTCCTTTCGTGAGTTTTGTGCAACTTTTTCTCATTTTAAAAAAGCAAAATCTTGTTTTACTTGTTTTTGATTTTTACAGCTCATTCTTCCCTCTGAACACGCTCCATTTAAACAAGACGGGCCACAACCCGAAAAAAGTTCAGGCGCTTTTTCAAAAACCAATTTTAACATCTCTAAAGACATCTGCCGTATCTCCCACTGGGCACGATAGCAAAGACGATGTTTGAAAAAATTATAAAGCGACCGTGCATTCATTGTGAAAACAATCTTGGTTTCGCAGGCGTTTGGAAGAACAAACCTTGCGTCTTCGATAGCTTTTTTTTCAAAAGCGCTAAGTTGTTTTTTGTCCAACTGTTCCATCGTTTTTCCGCTTTGTTTGATATATTTTTGGAGCAAAACCTCTGTTAAACGATTGTAGCTTTCAAGTGAGCTTTCCATTGCCGAAATAAACATTTCTTTTGCTTTGTCGTCGCTTTCTATCTCGGGCGGAACTATATATTTAAAATTGTCGAGTTTAACATATCTTTGACTTTGAACGCTGTACGACGCTATTCTGTGCCTCGTTAGTTGTGCAAGAAGCGCCCTTGAAACCCCTTCAACCGCAAATGTAAAATTCACATGTTCGACAGGGCTTTCGTGTCCCAGTTCAAAAAGAAGTTTAACAAAATCTTTCGAGCTTTGCTCTGTAATATTATTCCCCAAAGTTTCAACATCTGTGTTTGAATAACAAAGCTTTGCAGCAAGCGCCACAACCCTTTCGGGGTTTTCTGTGTATGCCAAAAGTTTAACGTTCATTTTAATTTGTTCCTAACTTATTTTCATACTATATTAATTGAGTGAAGCGAAACAAAAAGTATTTCCATGAAATCTTCAGTTTAAATGGGGTGAAACCCACTCTGACTGTTGCAATGGGAGAAATACTTTGTTTTTGTGTGCAACGCAAAATGTTGAGCGAAGCGAAACAAAAAGTATTTCGATAGAAGCTTCAACTTAAATGGGGTGAAACCCACTCTGACTGTTGCAATGGGAGAAATACTTTGTTTTTGTGTGCAACGCAAAATGTTGAGCGAAGCGAAACAAAAAGTATTTCCATAGAAGCTTCAAATTAAGTGGGGATATCCCCACTTAATTTGAAGATTTTTTCATGGGAGCGTAATTCGCCATCGCTTTTTTTATGCCGACAGTTTCAAAATCAACTTCAACCAACATATCGTCCCCCGTCGGAACAGCGGACAAAACCTTTCCTTTTCCGAACTTTTTGTGCTCGACGATATCTCCTTTAGAATATGTCGCACCGGCGTTTTTTTGCATAGCATTTCCGGAACCACCAACCGACGATTTAAGTTTTATGTCGCTCCACGTTGTTCGTTGTTTGGGCGGAACTTTAGCAAACGTCCCCGACATAACCCTTTGTGAGTTAACTTCGGTGTAACAATCGCTGTCGATCTCGGCGATGAACCTGCTTTCAGGATTTCTTCGCGTCTGACCGAAAAGCATTCGTCTTGTCGAACGACAAAGCGTTACTTTTTTTCTACCCCTAGTTATCCCAACATACGCAAGCCGTCTTTCTTCCTCTACGTCCTCTTTGCTAAACCGAGAAAGCTCGCTTGGGAAAATCCCCTCTTCAAGACCTACAATGTACACAACGTCAAACTCCAACCCCTTTGCGCTGTGAAGCGTCATCATAACAACCGCTTCGTCATCTTCGCTGTAGCTGTCAAGGTCGGACACTAGGGCTACCCCCTCTAGGTATTCAGACAACGTCGGTTCGGCAGTCTCTTCGATATATGTCGCTATGCTGGAACGAAGTTCCTCGACGTTTTCAAGTCGTGTCAAACCCTCGTCGCCTTGGTTTCTGAGCATGTTGGCATATCCCGTTTTTTCGATAACGTCAACCGTAAACTGTTCAAGATCTTGCGTTTCAAACGACTCTAAAAGAGTTAAATAAAGGTTGTGGAAATTTTTAATCGGCGTTAGATATTTTGAAAGCGACGGAAAATTTTCCGCTTGTTTGATAACATCAAGCATCGACATCGAAAGACCCTCGGCAACCGATTCAACCGCCGACACAGCCACATCCCCCAATTTTCTTGTGGGTTTGTTTATAATACGTTTTAATCTTACGTTGTCGTTTTTGTTGTTTACAATCGCAAAATAAGCAAGAACATCTTTTATCTCGGCACGTTCAAAAAACCTGTTTCCCCCGAAAACTCGGTATGGTATGCCACTTCGCGCAAACTGCATCTCGACGGCGTTCGATTGGGCGTTCATTCGATATAAAACCGCCATAGACTTAAGCGGAACACCCTTTTCTTTATTTAAAAGTATATCTTTTGCGATATACTGCCCCTCGTCCTGTTCATCCTCCGCGATAAACACCACAAGTTTTTCGCCATCTTCTTTGTCTGTCCAAAGATTTTTACCTTTACGGTTTTCGTTGTTTTTAATAACGCTGTTTGCGGCGTTTAGTATCGACGAGGTCGAGCGATAGTTTTGCTCAAGTCGAATTACGTTTGCGCCTTTAAAATGTTTCTCGAACGACAAAATATTCTCGATAGTCGCTCCTCGGAATTTGTATATACTTTGGTCGTCGTCTCCAACAACACATATATTTTGTCCCGAAAGCAAGCTGACTAATCTGAATTGTGCGAAACTTGTGTCTTGATATTCGTCTACCATTACATATTTAAAACGTCTGCGGTAGTATTCCGCTATGTCTTGATTTTGTTCTAAAAGCTTTACCGTGTTAAATATCAAGTCGTCAAAGTCAAACGCCGACGCTGTTTTAAGCCTTTTTTGATATTCCTCATAAAGCGAGGCAACGGTTTTTTCGTAAAATTCCCCCGCCGTTTCGGAAAATTCTCCGGGAGTTACAAGCTCGTCTTTAAGCCGTCCAATCCTTCCAAGAACCTTTTTCGGGGCAAAAATCTTGTCGTCTATGTTGGTCGATTTAATTATATCTTTCATGAGACGAACCGAATCGTCATAGTCATATATCGCAAAGTTTGTGGGATAGCCAAGTCTTTCGGCATCTCTTCGCAAAAAACGAACGCAAGCCGAATGAAACGTCGACGCGAAAACGGAACTTCCGTCCTCTGTCGAGATCTTTTGAATTCTCTCTTTAAGTTCTCCGGCGGCTTTGTTGGTAAACGTTATTGCAAGTATATTATACGGATTTACATTGCCGCTTTTAAGTAGTTGTTTAAGTCGTTCGGACGGTTGGTTTTTTTTGTCGATAACAAGCAAAAGTTCGTCTATGTCGTCTTGTGTAATCTCAAAACAAACTTTGTCGCTTGTGTAGGCGTTTCCAAACTCGAGCAGATTTCGTATTCTGTTTACGATTGCGGTGGTCTTTCCGCTTCCCGCCCCCGCCAAAATAAGAATAGGCCCTTCTGTTTGAAGAACCGCAACCCTTTGCATATCGTTAAGTTTTGAAAAGGTTTGCTCTATATATTTCTTTCTGAGTTCTAAAAATTTACTGATGTTTTCGTTTACGTTTGTCATTAATACCGTCCAAAATCAATTCTTTTTTTAATTATATAATAGTTTTAAAATAATAGTTACTAAACTAAAATTATACCACAGCTTACTTTGTCTTTTGTTAACAAACAAAAAAGGTTAGGTCTTGCAAAACGTTATGGCGAAAACTCTGTTCGCGCCATTTTCCAAAAGCGTCTTTGCCGCTTCGTCGAGCGTGTTTCCGCTTGTTATAACGTCGTCGCAAAGCAAAATGTCTTCCCCTTTTATTAAATCGTTATTTTTAACCGAAAAACTGTTTTTCAAGTTCAAGTTTCGTTGGTTACCTTCTATCTCGTGTTGTTTTTTGGTTTTCCGCGACTTTATTAGAGCCCCTTTAAGCAGTTGTATGCCCGAACACCTTGAAACCGCCTTTGAAAGAAACAGACAATGTTTTCTTTTATCCTTGTACGACGGAACAGGGATAACATACCGACAGCTTTTCATCTCATCAAAATCCATAACATCGTCCACCATGAATTTCGCAAGCTTTAATGCGTCTTGAATCCCTGTGTTAGATTTATTGTTATAAACGGCTTTTATAACAATATCTTTATACCAAAACGACGACACCACAAAACAAATATGTTCAAGCGTTTTTCCCGAATAGTTGTCCGAAACTCTGTCGTTTCCTAAAATTTTCTGTTGTTGCAAAAGTGGCATACAATCACATTCAAAGCTAAACGCTACCGTTTTTGAACAAAATGGACAAACGGGAGGAAACGCAAGATCTAAGACAACGTCTGTAAGCGCTTTTATTTTTGATTTGTTTTGATTAATCATATCTCGTTTTCTTTCAAAAACTCTAAAAGCCCCGTAAACCTTGAGGTTTTTTTGTTGTTTAAAACCATGACTTCGACGGTGTTTTGGTCGCCAATAATTATAAGCAAGGTTTTTGCCCTCGTTACCGCGGTGTATAGTATGTTTCGATAACGCAGACGATTGTTAACTTCGCTAAGACACAGTATAACAACGGGAAATTCGCTACCTTGACTTTTGTGAACTGTAACGGCATAGGCAAGTTCAAGTTCCCCTAACTGTTCAAAGCTATATTCAACAAACTTATCTTCAAAATTAACTATTACGGCCGAGCTTTCGTAGTTAATCTTTTCTATGTATCCTATGTCACCGTTAAAAACTCCAAGCGTGGTTTCGCCGTCGTTTCGTCTTACCTCGATATCGTAGTTATTTTTAATCTGCATGACTTTATCTTGTTCGCGAAACACCTTGCCAAAAAACCTGACTTCGTTTTTGTTATCGGTTTGGGGGTTAATTCTTTCCCTTATAGCTTCGTTTAAAACCTCTGTCCCAAAACCAGTTCTGTTTGGGCATAAAACTTGTATGTCCTCAAACGGATTAAACCCATATGTTTTAGGTAGCCTTGTTGAAATTAAATCGCCTATAAGCGAGACGACCGTTTCTTTTTGCGCTCCCAAAAAGAAGAAATCATTGTTTTTAACCGAAAGATCGGGCATCTTTCCTTCGACAATATCGTGGGCATTGACGACGATAAGGCTTTTTGCGGCTTGGCGAAAGATTGTTTTAAGTTCGACAGAGTGACAAACTTGACTTTTCAAAAGATCTTTTAAAACGTTTCCCGCTCCAACCGACGGCAGCTGATTATGGTCGCCCACCATGACAAGGCGACATTGTGGACGTATCCCTTTGAGAAGAGCTTCGAACAAGACCGTGTCCACCATTGACATCTCATCAATAACGACGACATCACAACGAAGCGGGTTTTCTTCGTTTCGCAAAAACGCTAGCTTGTCTCCGTCGCTGTTTCTTCCGTCCACCTCTAAAAGTCGGTGGATAGTCTTTGCGTCTTTTCCGGTAAGCTCTGAAAGGCGTTTTGCCGCCCTTCCCGTAGGAGCCGCAAGAAAAACTTTTTCTCCTTGCTGTTCGCAAAGTTTAATAATTGCGTTTAATGCTGTGGTTTTTCCCGTTCCGGGTCCGCCCGTTATTATAACCGAACCTATGGTAAGGGCGGCTTCTATCGCGTCTTTTTGTAACGGCGCGTATTCAATATCGTTTTGTTTTTCAAACCCGGCAATCTTTTTTTCGATTTCCTCCGGTTGCTTGAAGTTAAGCGAACTTAAAAGGTTAATTCGACTTGCTATGTATCTTTCTTTTGAATAGATAGACGGTAAAAACGCAAGCTCAGCCATTTCGGTTTCAACCGTTATTATAAAACCGCTTTCAACCGAATTGTAAAACTCGATTTCAACCGCGTCCCTTTCGATGTTCAAAAACTGATGTGCTTTATTTATAAGCTCGTCGGTAGGGACGCAAGTATGTCCGTTTTTCATGTTGTGGTTTAATATATAGATAAACGCCGCCCTAATTCGTATCTCGTCGTCGGGTGGAACGGCAAACTGTTCCGCAAGTTTATCCGCAAACGCGAAATCTTTGTAAAGCGGATATCCACACACAAGATAGGGATTGTCTGAAATAATCTCGACCGTCGAAAAGCTGAAAATTTTAACCAACATAAGCGAATCGGACAGGTCAAGCCCAAACTTAGCCAACGCGTTAACGGTTGAACTTACTCCTCGTATCTGTTTCATCTCTTTTGCAAAAGTTTCGGCTTTTTTAAACGTTATTCCTTTAACCGTTGCGACATCTTCGGGGTTGTTTTCGATAACCTCAAGCGTTTGATCTTTAAACTTTGCGACAAGTCTTTCGGCGGTAGTAGCGCCAATTCCTTTGATAGCTCCGCTTGAAAGATATTTCAAAATTGCTGTGGCGCCTTTTGGAAGTATTCTTTCATATGCCTTGACCTTAAATTGATTGCCATACTTTGAATGGCTTGTATACTCCCCTACAAGGTTGACTTGTTCCCCCGCAACAACGCCGTATAACGACCCAACCGCCGTTATAAACTCGCCGTTTATCTCAACATCAATAACAGCGAAATCATTTTCGCTGTTTTCATATACAACATTTTCAACCGTTCCGAATACTTTTTGTTCCATAGTGTACCTATTGCACCTGTTAGTTTATAAAACTTGCAAGTTTTATAATATTAATCTCTAAAATAAGTTTCTTATCTACTGCCGACGATTTAAGCGACATGTCGAGCTTCATTAAAACATCGATAATTTTTTTCAACGATTTAAGCGAATATCCCCGAACCCTTGAAAAAGCAATCGATACTTTTTTGTCCCCTTTTTTGTAATCAAAATGCTTAAACAGATCGGTTTCGCCCTTTCCATGGCCGCTCGCAATTTTTGCCCTGTAAAGGTTTACATACGCCGTGTTTAACGCCGCCGTTATCATGAGCGGCTCGGTTCTCATGTCAAGCATATCCTTTAAAACCGAAAGCGCCTTGCTAATGTTTTTTCTTTCAAGCGCACTTATCATATCAAAAACCGACGATTCGACATTTTTAACCGAAAGCTTCTCTACATGGTTTTTTGTAATCTCGGTGTATCCCGAAAGCGCCGCTAGTTTTTGCACTTCGCAAACCGCTTGATTTATGTCAAGCGAACAAAGCCCTGCAATCTCTTGTGCCACACCGCCTTCAAAATCAACACCCAACCCTTTTGCAAAATCGGTTATCTCTTTTGCGACATGTGTCGCCGTTAACGGCTCGAAACTTATTAGTGAACAGTTTTCAATCGATTCTAAAAACGCCATGAGTTTTTTCGGTATCGTCGATCTTTTATCTTCAAAATACATCGTTGCAATAACGGTTACATGTTCCGGCACATCGCCGAGCGTTTCGATTAAAAATTTTTCGTTGTCGCTATTTTTGTTAAATATTACGTTAAATTCATTTATTATAATGAGTTTTTTTTCGATAGCAAACCCAAAACTTTCAATAGCTTCGGTTATATAGTCCTTATCAAGATTTTGCATATCAAACGTTATGGAAGAAAAATCGTCCGACCGTTTAACCTGTGACACAACGCTTTCCAAAAGATATCTGTCGTGTGCTGAAATCACAATAAAATTAAAAAGCTCTTTGGAATTTATATATTGTTCAACTTTTTTTGTGTCGATTTTTTTCATTCAAATATCACCTTAAAGCTTAAATCATCCTTCAGATATAAAATAACGTTTTCGCCATAGTCATATGTCTTGTCGGCTTGAACAAAGTTTTTGCCGTCGATTGGTTTTGCGCTGTACTCCAGTTGTTCGTTTGAAACAAAAAGTTCAAGATCTCCCGAAGAATGGCTTGAGCGGTTTATCTTTATCGTGAACCCACCTTGTTCGACATACACGCTATTTTGCTCAGGGTTAAAGCTAAAGAAAAGAGATTTGTCGTTTTTTGTCTCGTCGGTCAAAGTAAAAAGTTTGCTATTGGGAAACGCAGTTTTAACACTGTACATCGCATAGTGATAGTCCCCAAACATCGCCACCGCTTGTATATTATCAAAACCATTTAACGAAAGGTATGACTTTAGATACATCGTGTTGTCTTGATTTGGATTCAAAAGAACGAGGTTTTGTTTATCGTTGTCTGAAATAATAACACTGTTTCCATAATACAGCGTTACAATCGCATCTTGGTTGGTATAATATGTCTTTGACAGATACCCTGCTATAAACGGAATGCTAACCGCCGCGACAACCACAAAGAATTTAAGTTTATTTTTAAAAACGGTCAAAGAAAAAACAACTACTATTGTCGCAAATATCACAGCTATTTTAAAATAAGCAGACGCAGAACTAATTGTTGCAAACGTTGGATAGGAAAAAAGGCGACATATAAACGTTATTATATATATAATCGCTTCGGTCAAAACCGAAAACATATGTGCAAAAAATGAGCCCGGCAACAGGATTCCAAACACCACAACCCCAACTATCGCACTCATAAGCCACGGCATAAGCCCAACCACAAACAAGTTTGCAAACGGAGACAATATTGAAATAGGCATGCCAAAAAGGGTTGCAACCGGAAGCGTAACCGCCGTTATTGCGAACGAAACGGAAAACGCCTTTAATGTTCCGTTTAATCTAGTTTGTTTTTTTGAAATTCTCGTGTCTATCGCCTGTTCCAACAACGGGTTGACCGCAAAAATTGCAAAGCAACATCCAAACGACAAAAGAAACGAAACGTTTACCGCAAGTCTTGGGGTAAACAATAAAATAGCGACAGCACAAACGCCAAGTGAGGTCAACGGATCGCTTTTCTTTGAGATAAGTGACGCAAACACCGACACAAGCATAATTAAAGATGCCCGCACAACCGACACCGAAAGACCGTATATCAACATGAAAAAAACGGCAGATAAAGCCATCACAAAAAAGACTATAAACCTGTTAAGGCGAATTCGTTTTAAAAAACTATAGATAAAGCCAAGCAAAAAAGACACGTGAAGACCCGAAACCACAAATATATGCGAAGTTCCGGCGCGGTCAAATTCTATCTTGTTTTGCGTTGGAATTAATGCTTTGTCCCCCGTTATAACGGCGGCGGCTATCTTCCCTTGTTCCCCTTCAACTTGCGTTTCGATAGTCTCTTTGATTAACGCTTGAAGTTTTCCAATGACAAAATAAACTCTGTTTTGCTGTTTTTGGATAGAAAATTCCTCTTGTACGCTTGCGTTATAGCTTAAAAGATTAGCAACCCCGCTGTCAAACTCGGTGGGGTCATACAACGATATTCGACACTCAACTATATCGCCCGGAACACATTCCGTTTTAAGATAAAGCCCAACCGACACATTCTCAAAACTTTCGTTGTTAAACTCTAAAAGATCGGCTATAAACTTTCCGCTGTCGAGTTTTGCTTTTATCATAACTGTGGCGTCACCCGTTTGATAGGTTAGCTTTTGTTCAATCTTTTTACTTTGTTGGATGTCAATCGTCGCAACCGTAATTGCTACAACACAAAACGCAACTATAATCGACATAATTAAAATAATTGGTTTTTTGTTTGTATATTTTTTTGTCAAAAAAACAAACACAACTACAAAATTTGCCGCAACAAACAACATCGCGACAATTAACCCAAACAGGTAAACAACCGCAACGGTTGCAAGAAATAATAATCCGGCAGTTCCGAGCGGTCGTTTCATAAAACTCCCCCATTTTGTTTTATACTAAACCGCGTATATAATACATATTTTATGCAAACCAGTAAAAAATGCAAAAAACTTTAGTTATATCAAGGAAGAGAGTAGTCGCGTTGTTTATATAATATTTGTTCCAAATTATGTTAATAATAAATTTCTATTTTTTTGTGGTTATGAGCGGAAGTTGTTCAAGATAGATAATATCGTCACGCTCGGCGGCGACACCCTCTGCAAGAACAGCGGCTTTTCCAACAACGTTTGCCCCCGCTTTTTCCATCATTTTTTCAAGAGCATAAAGCGAACCGCCCGTGCTTATAACGTCGTCCACTATCAAAACCTTTTTATCTTTAAGATAGCTCATCTCGCTTTGGTCTAGGAAAAGAACCTGTTTTCTTGCGGTTGTAATTGATTGAACCTCTATCTCGACAGGGTCTTTCATGTAAAGCTTCGACATCTTACGCGCCACGACATAGTTCTTTTTGCTTTGTCTTGCCATCTCGTATGCAAGCGGAATTCCTTTGGCTTCGGCGGTCACTAACACGTCGAATTCGGGAACTTTTTTCAAAAGCGCTTTAGAGCATTCTTCGGTTACTTCTACGTCAGAAAACATGATAAATGCGGCTATTGAAAGGTCGTCACTAATTTTGCAGATAGGAAGGTCTCTTTTTAGTCCGGCAACGTTTAGTTGATAGTATTCCATTTTTATACCTCTTAATATTTAATGTTGTTTTATTGTATGTTTATTATTTTCGGTTAACCGGGAGGCCAGTTAAGTAACCTTCCCGAAAGAACATGGAAATGAATGTGAAACACCGATTGTCCCGCTTGCTCGCCACAGTTGCTAACGACTCGATAGCCGTCTTTAAGATCAAGTTCCTTAGCAAGCATCGCGATAGTTTCAAAACATTTTGCAACCGCCCCACTGTTTTGTTCCGAAACGCTTGAAACACTTTCGATGTGTGCTTTTGGGATAACCAAAAAATGTGTCGGAGCTTGCGGGTCGATATCATAAAAAGCCAAGACATCCTCGTCTTCATAAAGCTTTTTACAGGGTATCTCTTGGTTTATTATCTTGCAAAATAAACAATCCATATAAAAACCTTTCTATATCTGTTTCTCAACAATAGATACAACGCTTTTAAGTGCCTCTTTAAGTTTCGACGTGTCCTTAACTCCCGCCATAGCAAGATCGGGTTTTCCTCCGCCCGAACCGCCACAGACCGCCGCCACTTCTTTAACAATTATACTTGAATTTAATCCTTTTGCCAATGCTTGTTTGCCGATTCCAACAAATATTGTTGTCTTTTCGTTCCATTCGCTCGAAACAACCGCAACGATGTTGGGATACTTTTCTTTAAGAGTATCAAGCATTCCCTTAACTGTATCGGGCTTTGCTTTGATAAACTCGGTCGCAATAACTTTTAGGTCGTTCAAATCCACTGCGGTTTTAATAATATCATCTATCGCGCTGTTCGCAAGTTTGGCGTTTAACGCTTCGACTTCGGAAGATTTTTCGCGCAGTTGTTGTTGCAAACTCTCTGTTTTAGAAGCAAGCTCAAAACTGTTTGAAAGTTTCAAGACAGCACATGTATCGGCTATAACTTTATCTTGCGCTTCGATATATTGCAAAACTCCTTTGCCGGTTGTCGCTTCAATCCTTCTTATGCCGGCGGCAGAGGAACTTTCCGAAAGAATTTTGAACAACCCAACTTCGGCAGTGTTTTCGATGTGTGTGCCTCCGCAAAACTCAACCGAAACGCCGGGAACGCTAACAACCCTTACGGTGTCTCCGTACTTTTCACCAAACAAAGCTATAGCTCCTAGCTTTTTAGCTTGGTCTATCGACATAACCTGTTTTGTGACCTCTACTGCATCGAGTATTACGGCGTTAACTTTTTTCTCAACCGCTTTAACCTCGTCTTTTGTCATCGCTTCAAAGTGGCTAAAATCAAAACGCACACGATTTCGGTCTACGAATGAACCCGATTGGTGGACATGATCCCCTAGAACTTCGCGAAGAGCATACTGCAAAAGATGGGCCGATGTGTGGTTACGCATAACATCGTTTCTGAACTTTTTGTCGACCGTTGCAATAACAACAGCACCCTTTTCAACAACTCCGCTTTTAACAACACCGATATGACGGAAAAGGCCTTCTGCGGATTTTTTGCAATCGACTATTTCAATCGACACGACATCGTTTGAAAGCGTCCCAATGTCTCCAACTTGACCGCCGCCTTCGGCATAAAACGGGGTTTTGTCAAGTATGATAACAACCTTTTCGCCCTCGCTTGCGGTTTCGGAAAGTTCTCCCGCGTTTATAATATATTCAACGACGGCTTTGGTTTCAAGGTTATCATATCCTACAAACTCGGTTTCAGTCACCGTCATTCCTTTGAAGACATCCTCTTCCCAGCCTATGTCGTCTTTCGATTTGCGTTCGTCACGAGCGCGCTTCTTTTGAACCTGCATAAGTTCGTTGAACTTGTCTTCGTCAACCGTGAAACCTTTTTCCTCGACTATGTCTTTTGTAAGGTCAAGCGGAAATCCAAACGTATCATAAAGTTTAAACGCAACCTCGCCCGAAAAAACCGTTTGATCTTGGCCTGCAAGTTGCTCCACAATGCCATCAAGAAGTTCAAAACCTTGTTCTATTGTTTTAAGGAATTTTTCTTCCTCTGATTTAACTATCCTTTTAATGTAATCTTTTCTTTCGGCAAGATACGGATATGCCGAAACGTTTTCAGCCACAACTGTATCCACAATGTTGTGTAAAAACGGTTTGTTAATTCCAAGAAGCCTTCCGTGTCTTGCGGCGCGTCGCAAAAGACGTCTTAACACATAGCCGCGTCCTTCGTTAGAGGGTCCTACGCCGTCCCCTATCATGAACGAAGTGCTTCTTATGTGGTCGGTTATAACTCTAAGCGAGATATCAACCTTTTCGTCCTGTTTATATTTTACGCCGGCTTGTTTTTCAATCTCTTTCATTATATTTTGAACGGTGTCAACCTCAAATAGGTTTCCAACATCTTGCATTATACACGCAAGGCGTTCAAGCCCCATTCCGGTGTCGATGTTGCCGTGTTCCATCTGTTGATAGTTTCCGGCTCCGTCCGAGATAAACTGTGTGAAAACCAAGTTCCAAAACTCGACATATCTGTCACAATCGCAACCAACGGCACAGTTGGGGTTGTCGCAACCGTATTTTTTCCCACGGTCAAAATAAATTTCGGAACAAGGTCCGCAAGGACCCGCGCCAATCTCCCAAAAGTTATCTTCACGGCCAAGGCGAACCATCTTGTCCTCTGCCACACCTATATCTTTTGTCCAGATATCAAACGCTTCGTCGTCTTCAAAGAAAACCGAAACATAAAGTCTGTCGACAGGAAGTTTCAAAACCTCGGTGCAAAACTCCCAAGCCCAAGCCGTCGCCTCTTTTTTAAAATAGTTTGCAAACGAAAAGTTACCGAGCATCTCGAAATAAGTGCCGTGACGCGCAGTTTTACCAACCCTTTCGATGTCAGGGGTTCTAATACATTTTTGACACGAAGTCGCCCTGTCATTCGGAACATTTTGTTGCCCCAAAAAATATTTTTTAAGCGGAGCCATTCCCGAATTTATAAGCAAAAGGCTGTTGTCGTCAAGCGGAACAAGCGGAAAACTTTCAAACCTATAGTGATCTTTGCTTTCAAAAAATTTGAGATACATCTCGCGCAGTTCATTAAGTCCTGTCCATTTCATAAACTTTCTCTCCCAAAAAAAATATAGGCCTCCGCCCCGATAAAATCAGGACGAACGCCGTTGTTTTAATACAATACAGCTTCCGCGGTACCACCCGAATTGCGCAAAAACTTGCGCCCCTCAAACACTTTAACGCAGTGGATACGTCATGTAAACATGAAGCTCGGCGGTTAGCACTCCCCCGATTTGTTAAAAACCTTTCAGCCACCGGGTTCTCTCTCTTTCAAACAAACCTACATGGGATTATTCCGCTTCATCGCATTTGCTTTAATTATTATATATTTTAGGCATTTGTTTGTCAATCAATATTTTGTATATTTAAAGTTTTTTTAACAATAAAACCACAAAATATACAGTTTGTTAAAACATTTTGCAATAATACAAACTTCAGTTTAATTTCGATATCTCATCCGCTATCTCTTTGAAGATGGGCGCGGCGCTTTTATATCCGTAACCCTCGTTTTCAACCATAACTGTCACGACATATTCCGGTTGTTCCGCCGGAAAAAATCCCGTAAACCATCCAACAACATGTGCCGAACCGTCGGGGTTGCTAGATCCCGTTTCGGCTGTTCCCGTCTTTCCGCCGGCTGAAACTTCGTTTGGTTTTCCAAGCGTTCCTGTTCCGTTTTCAACGACGTTTATCATGGCGTTTTTAATTATATCCGCGGTGTCACGAGACAACACCTCGCGCCCTTGTTGTTGTGCCACTTCGTTTTGCCCAACCTGTTTAATCACCGAAACATCTTTGTAAACTCCGTCGTTTGCAAAAACCAATGTATACGCCGAAACACCGAGAGGAGAAGCGAGCAGTTTTCCTTGACCGAAACTGTGGTTTGCAAATTCAATGTCGTTTTCAAGCTCGCCTATCGTCGGAAGGTTTCCCGAAACAAAACCATAGTTTTGATACAGATTGATTATCGAACCTATCCCAAGCGAACTTGCTGTGTTGTAAACAAAGGTTTCACCCGTCATGTTTGCTAGTTCGATGAAATATACGTTACACGAAACTTCAAGTGCTTTTTCAAGGTCTACTTCTCCGTGTGCCGTGTTGTCGTTACAACTAAACGTAATCCCGTTTACTTCGACGCTCCCGGTACATTCTATCGCTGTATGTCCTAAAACCCCCGATTCAATAGCGGCGGCGGCTACAACCGGTTTATAGATAGAACCGACGGCATACGGTGTTACGGCGCGGTTTATAAGCGAGCTGTCGCCTGCTTGAATGGCGCTTTCAATGTCGTTTTGGTCAAAGTTCGGGCGGCTTACCATCGCTTTTATCTCCCCTGTTTTGGCCTCCAAAACCACAACCGCGCCGCGCTCCATTCCTCCGTCCGCCGCCTCTTCCGCAATTTGCTGTATTCTGTTATCTATTGTAAGCGAGACACCTTGTGGGTTTTCGTTGCTATTGTAAACCTCAATTTCCCCCATGTCTACGGCATAATTTAGCGCATTCACTTGAACTATAACCGATTTTTCGTTGGTGTTTTGGTTTAAAAAATCTTCAAACAGATATTCCAATCCCGAAACCCCAACGTTGTCCGAATTGACATAACCTATTAGATGTTGTGCCATAGAATTGTTTGAGTACCTCGTTTCAAACGAAACGGTGTCTATCAATGAAGTTTGCGGAAAATCCTCTTTAATATCTATCAAAAACGGTTTTGACTCACCTTGTTGTATGCGACTTAAAACTTCGTTTGAGATGTTGTTTGACACATGCTCGGTGATGCTTAGATAGTTTCGGTCTTGTGGGTTTATAATCGCTTTATAGCTTAAATTTGTTCCTGTTATCTTTTGGTTGTTGCAATCATAAAAATTTGCGCGTTCCGTCCCAACCGAAAGCCTATATGACGACTGCGACAAGCTGACTTCAAGCCCCAAAGGATCGGACATCAAAAAGAAAAACCTAATCATCAAAAGTTCCAGCATCGCAAAAAGAAAGATCATAACGATTAAAAACCTTTTTTTTGTCATAAAAAAACAACACCACCTCAATCTTTTTTCACTTAAGATTATTGGCAGTGTTATTTTGTTTTATTCATTAATAAGCTTTAAAAACTGCTGTTCTGTCAAAACTTCAACTCCAAGCTCGTTTGCTTTGTCGAGTTTGCTTCCGGCGTTTTCTCCCGCAACCACAAACGAAGTTTTTTTGCTAACCGAAGACGCCGCCGTGCCACCGTTGTCTTCGATTATCTTTTTAATCTCGTTTCGTGTAACGCTTACAAGGGTTCCCGTCACAACAATCGTTTTTCCCTCAAGCTTTTTTGACACCGAACTGTCTTGATATGTGACGTTAACTCCCGAAAGTTTTAATCTTTCTATTAAATCTTTGCAACCCTCGCTTGAAAAAAACGTCACAACATTTTTAGCGATGACGGGGCCTATGCCGTCTATTGCGTTAATATCTTGTTCGCTTGCCGACATAATCGAATCTATATCTTTAAACGTTTGCGAGATAAGTTTTGCCGCTCGTTGCCCAACATTTCTAATCCCAAGCCCAAAAAGCAGACTGTCAAGATTGTTTTGTTTTGAAAGTCCAATTGCAAAAAGAATGTTGTTTGCGGATTTTTCCTTTATACCCTCAAGTTTAAGCAGTTGTTCCGATGTTATCGAATATATACCCGAGACTCCGTTTTCAAGGTATCCGGCTTGCAACAAAGCGTCAACCGTCGCAGGGCCTATCCCCTCGATGTTCATAGCACCCTTGCTTGCAAAATGTATTATATTTCGGCGCAACTGTTCGGGACATTCGGGGTTCACACATCGCAAAGCGACTTCGTCTTCAACCTTCACAACCGCCTCGTTACAAGACGGACAAAAAAGCGGAATTTCAAATTTTGTCGAACCTTCTTCGTGGTCATATGCTTTTAAAATTTCGGGGATAATGTCCCCCGATTTATGAATGTCTACCGTGTCCCCTATCCGAAGATCCAGCTCATCTATGAAATCTTGGTTGTGGAGCACCGCCCTCGAAACGGTAGACCCCGATATCAAAACAGGGTTCATAACCGCGGTTGGAGTCAAAACACCTGTTCGACCAACCGAAACTTCGATGTTTGTGACTTTTGTCGTTTTAATCTCGGGCGGATATTTATAAGCAGTTGCCCATTTTGGAAACTTTCCTGTCGAACCGATAACCTCACGGTCGGGTATGTTATCAAGTTTTATAACTGCGCCGTCGATGTCATATTGAAGAACGGTTCTTTTTTCGCCAATCGATTGAACTGCGTTAGTAATCTGCTTAACATCTTCACACAACACAAAATCCGGCGACACAGGAAACCCCAGTTGTTTCAAAAACTCAAGCGACTCGTGGTGTGAAACAAACTGTTTTGTGGATCTTTGTATGTTAAAGATAAATATATCAAGGTTTCGTTGCGCCGTCACCGCGCTGTCTTTTTGCCGAAGCGACCCTGCCGCGGCATTTCTTGGGTTTTTAAATGGTTGTTTGCCCTCCGAAATCTGAGCTTCGACTATCTTTTCAAACTCTTTTTTCGGAAGATACACCTCGCCCCTAACCTCCAAAAGTTCCGGCGCATTTTCCAACTTTTTGGGCACCGATTTGATAGTTAACAGATTTTCGGTTATGTCCTCCCCCGTCGTTCCGTCGCCACGAGTAGAACCCACCGTTAAAACTCCGTTTTGATATAATAGCGACACCGAAAGCCCGTCTATCTTTTTTTCGACAACAAATTTCGGAGTTTCCACAACCTGTTCCATCTTTTTTACAAACTGTTCGAGATCTTCAAACGAAAACGCATTTTGCAAACTTTCCATCTTAACGGCGTGGTTAACCTTCGAAAACTTTTCCGACGCTTTTCCGCCCACCTTTTGGGTCGGCGAATTTTCCTTCATAAGGTCCGGTCGTTGTTGTTCAAGCGATGACAGCAAAAGCAACATCTCATCATACTCGGCATCCGATATTATCGGATTATCCTGTTCATAGTACAGCTTTGAATGATGCTCAAGCTGCCGCCGCAACTCAACTATTTTTTGTTCTATTTCCATTTTCGTTTCATTCCCTCTCGAATAAAAAACTCTAGCACAACATGCTTACGGTATTTAGATAAAGCTTTCTGTCTATAGTTTTAGTCATATACTTTGTTTCGCCAAGCGAAAAGTCGACGATCTGTCCGTGTTTAAGTCCGATAGCGCGATTAGAAACCTCGCCGCCCTCTATAAGCTCAATCGTTTTTGCCGCGAATTTATTAGCCATAATTCTGTCATATGAGCAAGCGTTTCCGCCAAAAACAGTTCTCCCCAGAACTGTTGAAAACGATTCAATCCCTGTCTTTGTTTCGACAAAATCGGTTATCTTTCCGGCATTTCCTGCGCGCCCCGAGACAACAACAGTGAACTGTGTTTTGCCCATTCGCCTAAAATACAGTATGCGTTGAACAACGTCTCGTTCAAGGTCATATTCAATCTCGGGAATTAATACCGCAACCGCCTCGGTTGCCGCCGCTATGTTTAAAACAAGCTCGCTGTGTTCGCTTCCCATCACCTCGACAACGTCGCATTTTGGAATTTCTTGTTCGCTGTCTTTAAGCCGGTCGACCGTTTCAACAGCTTGGCTTAACGCCGATTCAAAGCCAATCGAATAATCCGAACACACAGCGTCGTTATGTATCGAAGACGGTATAAAAAACGACGGAACACCTATTTCGGAAAGTTCTCTAATGGCAAAAAGCGTCCTGTCTCCGCCTATCGCAATTAATGCATCTATTCCGTTTTTTTCACAGTTCAACCGCGATTTTTCAAGGCCTTCGGCAGATTTAATCTCATCAAAGCTTAACGAGGTTATTATCGAGCCGCCTTTTTTCGAGATCCCACGAACGTCGTTTATCGTTATGTTAAAAAAACGATTGTCTATGAGCCCCTTAAACCCGCCAACAACGGCATGAACCTCGACACCCTTAAATATGGCGGTTCTGACAAGGTTGTAAAGGACAGCATTTTTCCCGGGGCTGTCCGAACCCGAAGTTAATATTCCGATAGTTTTCGCAGATCTAATCGTAACGCAACACATCCTACTAAAAAGTTAGTAACCCGATTAGTCCTTTTTTTTCGCCACCTCAACAATTTTAATATTGTCTTTGCCGACGATACTTTCAGCCGTTCTCAAAAAATCATATGACAGGTTGGAATAGAGTGTTGTCGGCGCTTTAATTTGAACTTTGGTGTCTTCAAAGTAAAAACGCACCTCGTTATTTCCTTTGAAGTTTGAAAGCAAGGTTTTGATTTTTTTATAACTTAAATCGGATTCCGATTTTAATTTAATATAAACCTTGCTGTTTGTCACGCTCTTTTTGTCGATTGCTTTAAAATTTTGTTTATTGTTATTTCCGCTTCTGAATTCGCCCGGCAAAAAAACCTTGTCGAGAACCAACTTTGTCGCCTCGTCTTCTCTTGAATTAACTCGTCCAACAACAACTACCACGTTGTTTGGTGAAAGCTGTTTTCTGTATTCATCAAAAACTTTGGAAAACACAATCGTTTCGATAGTCCCCGTTAAATCTTCAAGTTGGATAAACGCCATCGTCGTTCCCGACTTCGTAAGCTTTAACCTTACCGACGAAACGGAACAAACTATAGTAACCGTTTTACCGTCAAAACTGTTGGTTTCGTCGTTCAAAAGCTTTCGTATGTCACAGTTCGACACGCTTTTTGTAAGCTCGATGTAATCATTTAACGGATGACCCGAAAGATATAGTCCTGTTGTTTCTTTTTCCATACTTAAAAGGTCTTGTTTGCTGTATTCGTCAAGATGTGCAATCGTGTCTTCGCTTGATTTTTCCGTTTCCTCAAGCGAAAAGAAATCGATCTGTCCGCTTATATTGCGGCTTCTGTCGTTATCTATAGCTTTTAAAAGATTTTCCATTCCGACAACCATGCTTCGTCTCGTCGGTTTAAACTCATCAAAAGCACCGCAACGTATAAGGTTCTCAAGGGCGCGTTTGTTTATCTCGGTTCGATATGTTCTTTCGCAAAAATCAATGAAAGACAGAAATTCTCCGTCCTCTCGTCTAAGCTTGCATATAGTTTCTATAAGTTGTCTACCGACATTTTTAACCGCCAAAAGCCCAAACCTTATCGACCCGTTTTCATAGGTGAACTGCGAAAAACTTTTGTTTATTGTTGGAGGCAACACTTTTATAGAAAGGCGGTAACATTCCGATATATATTCAATAACCTTGTCCGAGTTATCGAGAACGCTGGTTAAAAGCGCCGTCATAAATTCAGTTGTGTAATGACATTTAAGGTATGCCGTTTGATATGCTATCAAGGCATATGCCGCTGCGTGGGATTTGTTGAACGCATACGACGCGAAACTTTCCATATCGGACAAGATGTCTCGTGCAACGCTTTCGGGAATTCCTCTTTTAATGCAACCGTCACACTCTTTACCTTTTTCGGTGCTTCCAAATATAAATCTCTTTCCTTCTTGCTCCATAACGTCATGTTTCTTTTTGGACATGGCGCGACGTACAAGGTCGGCTTGACCAAGGCTGAAACCGGCAAGTTCTCTGAAAATCTGCATAACCTGCTCTTGGTATACGATACAGCCATATGTGACATCCAAAACAGATTTTAAACTTTCATGTTTATACGTTATCTTTTTTGGGTTGTGTCGGTTTTGGATATAGGTTGGAATACTGTCCATAGGTCCCGGGCGATATAGCGAGATAACCGCTATTAAATCTTCGATATCAACCGGTTTTAACCTTGACAAAACGTTTTTCATCCCCTCGCTTTCAAACTGGAACACGCCAAGGGTATTTCCGCTTGAGAGCATTTCATATGTTTGTTTATCGTCTACCGGTATGTTATCTATACTAAAATCCGGACGCGATTTTTTTATCTCGGTTTCGGCATCCTTTAACACCGTTAACGTACGAAGCCCCAAAAAATCCATCTTCAAAAGACCTAGTTCTTCAAGCGTCGTCATCGGAAACTGGGTCACAACCTGTTCGTCGTTCTTTTGCAAAGGCACATAATCGCTCGCCTCGTCGCGCGTTATAACTACCCCTGCGGCGTGGGTTGAAGCGTGGCGCGGCATCCCCTCAAGTTTCATCGAAAGATCTACAAGTCGTTTAACGTTGGCGTCGCTTTCATAAAGTCCACGCAGATCATTAGAGACCGAAAGCGCCTTTTCGATAGTCATCTTTATCTCTTGCGGTATAAGCTTTGCAACCCTGTCAACTTCGGCATACGGCATGGCGAGCGCGCGCCCAACATCACGTATTGCCGCCCTTGCCGCCATAGTTCCAAACGTTATAATCTGGGCGACGTGGTCAAAGCCGTATTTCGCCACAACATAATCTATAACACGTCCTCGTTTTTCGTAGCAAAAATCTATGTCAAAATCAGGCATGCTTATCCTTTCGGGGTTTAGAAACCTCTCGAAAAGCAGGTTGTATTCTATCGGGTCGATGCCGGTTATCCCCATACAATAAGCCGCAAGGCTTCCGGCCCCCGAACCTCTTCCGGGTCCTACCGGGATGTCGTTTCGTTTTGCATAGTCTATAAAATCATACACAATCAAAAAATAGTCGGTAAACCCCATCTTTTGAATTATGTCTATTTCAAACTCTAATCGATTTTTAACCTCTTGTTTAACATCGTCGCCATATCTCTTTTTAAGCCCGTCATAGCATAATTTTATAAAAAAATCTTCGTTTTGTGTTCCGTCGGGGGTTTTGAAAACCGGAAGTTTTGTGTTTCCAAACTCGAATTCATAGTTACACATGTCGGCGATTGTCGCCGTGTTATAGATAGCTTCGGGAACCTGTGGAAAAAGTTCTAACATCTCCTGTTGAGACTTAACGTAAAACTCTTCCGTTTTAAACTCTAAAACATCTTTGTCTTCAACTGTTTTGTTGGTCTGTATATACACAAGAGTCTTTTGCATATTTGCGTCTGTCTTTTCGATATAGTGACAGTCATTAGTAGCGACGAGGGGAATTTCGGTTTCTCTCGAAAGCCTAATAAGTCCCGGCAAGATATCTCTTTGTTCTTCAATCCCATGGTCTTGTATCTCTATAAAAAAATTGCCTTTACCAAAAGTCTTTTGATACCAAAACGCCTTTTGTGTGGCTTTTTCATAGTCGCCCGACATAAGCGCTTGTGGTATCTCTCCGGCAAGACAAGCAGAAAGAGCAATCAATCCTTCGCTGTAGATAGTTAGAAGTTCCGCGTCGACCCTTGGTTTTGTGTAAAACCCTTCGATGTTTGAAAGACTTACAAGTTTTATAAGATTTTTATATCCGGTTTCGTTTTTACACAAAAGCACAAGGTGATATGGACTAGTGTCTAGCTTGTGAACCTTGTCAAAACGCGTCCGCGGCGCAACGTATACCTCGCAACCGATAATCGGTTTAACTCCGTGTTTTTTTGCCGCCTTAAAAAAATCTACAACTCCATACATAGAACCGTGGTCGGTAATAGCAACCGCAGTTTGACCAATACTTTTGACGCGTTCCATAAGTCGGTCAATTCTGCACGCACCGTCCAAAAGACTATATTCGGTGTGTAGATGTAGATGAACGAATTCATGTTTAGTTTTGTCAGCCAAGTTTTTTCTCCTTTAACTCTTTAACCAACGTTCTCGCTTTTGCCAAACGATGGTTAATCCCCGATTTTGAAAGCTTGGGCTCGCACAGTTTCCCGAGTTCGACAAGGGAAATTTCAGGATTTTTCAGCCTTAAATTAACGACCTCTAGAAGTTCGTTTGAAAGCAGATTTTTATAATCCTCAACCCTGCTAAAAAGCTCAACATCTTTGGACGACGCCTTGACAAGTTTGTCGATGTTTGCGCTTTCGCAGTTAATCCTTCGGTTAACCGAATTTCTGATATCTTTAACTATCTTGTGATTCACCAGTTCAAACATAGCGTCGTTTGCGCCCATGAAGCTCAACACCTCTTCGATGTGTGTGCTGTCTTTAAAATACATTACCTTTGAATATCCACGATCGGTCGATTTCGGGAAAAAGCCTTTTTGTTCAAAAAGAAACATCAAGTCTTCAAATAGACGTTTTTTGTGTGTCGAAAACTCTAGGTGATACCCACATTCGGGGTCAACAATCGTCCCACACGAAACAAACGCTCCCGCAGCAAACGCGCCAAAACACTCTTCGCAAAAAAAGTTGTCCTCAATAATCCTATAGTTTGGCTCATCCCCAGTGTACCCATAGTCAAGCAAAATCCTTTGGTTTGTTTGTTTTGAGGTAGTCTTTAAAATGGTGGCTGAGTTTTTGATTTCTGTTATAAAATCGGTGTCTGACGAACCTGTTATTAAAAAATTATTTAATACCTTGTCCGATATCTCATTGTTTGAAAGCCACATAGTTATATTGTTTTTTGAAAAACTTTTTGCAAACGAAAGTATGCCGTACAAGAGCGACGAGACACAACACGATTCCCTCTCGACAAACAAAATCTCGCTTTTACATTGTGTACTAAACGACATAGTCTACCTTTATTTTAAAATATCTCGATGTATTGTTTTGCATTTTAACTCGGTTTTTTTGATATGTTCGGTGAGTCGCTCGGCAAACGCAACCGAACGATGGTGTCCGCCTGTACACCCTATCGAGATTACAAGCTGGCTTTTTCCTTCTTTAATATATAGCGGTATTAAGTAATCGATTAACATCGAATATTTATTAAACAACTCGTTAGATTCTTCAAAGCTCCAAACAAACTCATAAACCTCTTTGTCAATTCCGGTAAGGTCGCGAAGCTCGGGGTAGTAGTACGGGTTATCCAAGCATCTAACATCAAGCACAAGATCGCTTTCGGAAGGTATTCCGTCATGTTTAAACCCAAACGACAAACAGGTTATAATAAGTGATTGCGTGTCGTTTTCAAGGAACATCGCCGAAATTCTCGCTTTTAACTGCGCCAACGAAAGAACCGAAGTATCGATATAGAAATCCGCCATGTTTTTGACAGGGCCTAAAAGGTTTCTCTCGTCTTTAATCGCGTCACGCGTCGAGGTGTTTATCTCGGTTACAAGCGGGTGTTTTCTCCTCGATTCGCTGTATCTTCTCATAAGCACCTGGTCGGACGAATCAAGAAACAAGATTTTGCAGTTAATACCTAGTTCTTTAAGAGAAACAATGCTGTCGAACAAACCTTTAAAAAGCTCGCCCGTTCGAACATCGGTTACCACCGCTATCTTGTTTGATATCTCGGATTGTATCATTATCTGTGAAAATTTCGGTATAAGTTCGGGGGGCATGTTGTCGATACAAAAATATCCGATATCTTCAAGAACATCCGCAACCTGTGACTTTCCCGCTCCCGAAAGGCCTGTGATGATTAAAAAATCCATAATTCTCATCCTTTTCAATTAAATGATATTTTATTCTTGCATAATATATCACAAACAACCGCTACCGTAAAATTTCAACCTCGCATTCAAGCGAAAATCCAGTTTTGTTTAAGACTTCTTGTTTAACAATTTCGATAAGTTCTAAGATATCTCTTGTTGTGGTGTCCCCTTTGTTAACTATAAAACCGCTGTGCTTTGTGCTAACTTCGGCGTCGCCAACCCTGCGGCCTTTAAGCCCACAATCCTCTATAAGCTTAGAAGCATATGCTCCTTCGGGACGTTTGAATGTACTCCCACAACTTTTGTACTCAAGCGGTTGTTTTTGCACACGCCGCCCCATAAGATCGTCCATCTTTGATTTAATGTCTTTTTTGTCGGATTTCTCAAGCAAAAATGTCGCAGAAAGTATGATTAAATCGGAGCGTTCGTGAAAAATGCTATGACGGTATGAGAGATTTAGCTCGTCTTTTGTCATATGTTTTATATCGTTGTCCCCCGTTAGTACCTCGGCAGACAGGATAACGTCACACACCTCGCCGCCATACGCTCCGGCGTTCATATACACCGCTCCGCCTACCGTTCCGGGTATTCCAAAGGCAAACTCAAGCCCCGAAAGGCTTTGTTCCATCGCCAACGCACAAAGCCTGTTGAGCGGTATTCCGACTTCGCTCGTCACGGTTTGTTCGTTAAACTCTATTCGTTCAAGCCCACCCTTTGTTATAACAACATAGCCGTCGTATCCCTCGTCAAGCGCCAACACATTTGAGCCGTTGCCCAAAATTTTAAACTTTTGGTGTTGTTCTCTCAAAAGTTTAATCGTTTGTATAAACGCCCCTTTGTTTTCCGGCAGGATAACCCCTTTTGCTTTTCCTCCGGTTCCAAAGCCGGTGTATGTTTTTAATGGTTCGTTTGCAAAGTATCTAGCTTGTATATCCTTAAAATCTTTTTCGCACATTTTTAAAGACCATCCTTAATTTCGGTTATCAGAGGTTTTGCACACCGATTTTAAGGTGGCAAACGTTACTTTGTTCTGTTGGCTGTTATATAACCTAAACCCCAAACAAACTGTTGTCTGTCTCGAGACCTAAAAGTTTCATAAGTTCGTTGGCGCTGTTATATCCCATCTTTTTCTGACGATTGTTCATCGCGGCAACCTCAAGCAAAATTGCAAGGTTTCTTCCCGGCTGAACCGGTATCGTTATCGTTGGAATATTAACGTCAAGTATCTCGATACTTTCGTCGTCAAGTCCAACACGGTTGTAGTTTTTGCCTACAACCCAATGTTCAAGATTGATAATTAAATCGACCCTTTCGGAAACTTTAACCGAACCCATTCCGAAGATTCTTCTTACGTTTATAATACCTATGCCGCGTAGCTCGACAAAATGTCTTATGTTTTCAGGTGCTTGCCCAACGATAGTTCGGTTTGAAACTTTACGAAGTTCAACCGCATCGTCCGCCACAAGACGGTGTCCCCTTTTAACAAGTTCTATGGCGGTTTCGCTTTTGCCTATTCCGCTTTCCCCGTTAATTAGTATCCCCTCTCCATAGACTTCTACCAAAACACCGTGGCGCGTAATCCTTGGTGCTAGTTCGACGTTTAAAAACGATATCGCGTCGGACAAAAATCTCGAGGTTGTCTCGCTTGTTGTCAAGATTGGAACTTTACACTCTTTCGCAAGTTCCAACATCTCTTCGGGCACAGGGTTGCCTCTTGTCAAAACAACCGCAGGCGGGTGACATTCGCGGATTAAAAGGTCAATTCCTTTCATTCTCGCTTGTTTGTCACGATGATTGAGATATGATATCTCGGTCATTCCGCAAACTTGAACCCTTTCCGGCTCAAGATGCTCCTTGTATCCGCTAAGCAACAGCCCTGTTCTGTTGACGTCCGACGTAGTAATAGTCATTTCGCTTGCATTGTCCGGAAGATACATCGGAGTCAGATGAAGATCGGTGATAAACTTTTCGAGAGGAACGCTGTATTTACCCATTGTTTGCTCCTTAACTATTTTAATTAATTATTGTTATTTTTGTTCGGGATCTAAATCAAAATTAGTGTTTTTTGCGTATTCGTTTCTAACAGCTTGTCTGTTCTTTTTGTCTTTATACATCATCTCGTCTGCCACTAGCAACACCTTGTCAAACGTGTCGCCATCGTTTGGATATATTCCGTATCCGATGCTCGTTTCAAGCTCCAGCGTGATTTCGTCTATCTTAAATTTGGGCAAAACCGACCATTCAAGTCGAGAAACCAAGTTTATTATTTCGTTTGTGTCTGCCGTATCTTTAACTATAATAATAAATTCATCGCCACCTATACGGATAAACAAGTCTTGTTCACGAATTATCTGCTTAATTCGTTTGGTGAAATAAACCAAAAGCCTGTCGCCAACCTCATGACCGTGGACATCGTTAATCTCTTTAAATTTATCAAGATCAAGATACAAGATTGCATATTTGTCGGTGCTGCTGTTTAATTGATCTAAAATATCATCAAGTTTCTTACGGTTGTATATTTCGGTTAGTTGGTCTTTGAAAACCTCTTCATTAAGCAAGATAATTTGGTTTTCTTTTCTTATATAATAATAACCAACTCCACCCATTATAATCATCATAGGAACTAAAATTATATACCAAAACTCGTCTAAAAATGTTCTGAAAAGATATTTTGGGTTAAACTCCTCCATTTCAGAAAGTTCGATATCGTTTATAGTTCCGTCCGAAAGATTATAAAGAATCGTTTCAAAAGCAGGCATAACCTCCTGTTCGATATTTTTCGAAACCAATATTTTAAGCGGAAGTTCCATACCCGAGCCATAAACATAGTTGTCGTTTTTTCCAATTGATGTTAAAGTGTATTCAATTAAAGTTTCACAAAAAACAAGCGCGTCTATTTTTCCGGTTTGATATGCGACAAGGCTTTGTTCAAAGTTGTCAAATTTAATTATTTCAGCATCGGGGAATTCTTTGTAAACCTCGTTATAGTCAAACGAAACATAATTTGAAATGCCTATTTTTTCAACCGATTCTCGAGCTTGTTTTTCGATAGCATGTCGCGAAACATACACCATGTCTATATAATGAAAGTTGTTTGAAAAGATATAGTCATCATAGAAATCTTCTGGAGTTCCCGCAACCGACAGGACTATGTCAAAATCCTTTTGCTCGCTCAAACTATCATATGCTTGGTATTCAACATCAAAGCCATATTGCCCAGCGAGGTGGTTAAAGATGTCGATGCATATACCATCGGCTTGTCCGGCGTCGTTTACAAAATGATATGGTTGAAAGTCGTTTAAAAATCCGACCGTAAACTTGGAATTTTCCAAACTATCTTGTTCTTTCTCGCTTAAACCCCTTGAAAACAACGGATGGTTTTCGCCAAAATAACTGTCATATAGATTATACAGACTTATTGCGCTACATTGAGCAGTGTGTTCAATCGCTTCATCGAGTCTTTCAATCAGTTGTTGGTCTCCATTTATCGAGGAAAAACGCATCTCTTCATATCCAAGATTTAAAACAAGTTGAAACCCTGTTGTGACATTGTTATTTAAAGAAGACACCAAAAAGAAATCGGCTTGTTTTGAGGTGTAATCGAAACTGGTTCCATATGTATATTTAAACTCGATATTATTTTTTTCTGCATATTGTTCAAAAAGTTCATTCGCGATGTTTTCTCTAAATGTTGCAACTGTTTTTCCATCAAATGCCGAAATGTCGGCATAGTTTATCGCTTGTCCGTCCCTTGCAACCACCATAATTCGCACCTGTCCGATGGAATTTTCGGTGTAACGATAGTTTTCATCCGGATCATCAATAAAATATGCTGGGCCGTAGATGTCAAATTCTTGATTTTCAATAGCATCAAAAAAGTCGTCCGGACTGTATTCGATAAATTCAAACTTAAGATCAGAATAATATTCAGTATTTTTTAGATAATCATATCCATAACCGATTCTAGACAACGAAGTTGAATCGTTTATCATTCCATAGTTTTTAACAAACCCAACTTTAATAATTTGGTCGTTTAAAGAATTTTGCGCCCCTACAACCGACATGGATAAACATGCAAAAATCGTAATAATTATGGCAACAACAGATACTTTTTTAAACAAAATTTCAATCCCCATAGATTTATTATACAATTAAAGTCTTCGCCCGATGGACATGGCGAATTTAATATGCATTTTAAACGACGTATAAATCGTTGAAACTAATTATATCATTATTCAAATATAACTATCAACACAAATTTTTGAATATTTACCCTTTATAATGTTAATATTTGTATCGCTGTTTTGTGCCAAAGCAACCGCAATTTGGCTCACACGTTCAAAGCATGTTTTTCGCCAACAAAAAAACACCCTTAATAGGGCGTCGATAGGCAGGACATTATTGTTGTTAAAAAAGCCTCCAAAGAGGGGGCAACCCCGAAAAAGCCCAAAGCAAGAGCGAACCGTAGCGAGGGCGTTTACAACCGAGCAGGTGAGCCGAAGCGACGGCTTTTTCGGAAAACGAGGGATTCGCTTTTCTGCGGAAAAGCCACAGCCGGTAAAACAACCATTGGGTTGTTAAATGAGCCGGCTTTCGAATCCCTCTTTCTCTTTTCGTCAACAAAAAAACACCCTTAATAGGGCGTCGATAGGCAGGACGTTATTATTGTTAAAAAAGCCTCCAAAGAGGGGGCAACCCCGAAAAAGCCCAAAGCAAGAGCGAACCGTAGCGAGGGCGTTTACAACCGAGCAGGTGAGCCGAAGCGACGGCTTTTTCGGAAAACGAGGGATTCGCTTTTCTGCGGAAAAGCCACAGCCGGTAAAACAACCATTGGGTTGTTAAATGAGCCGGCTTTCGAATCCCTCTTTCTCTTTTCGTCAACAAAAAAACACCCTTAACAGGGTGCTTTTTTGTTGGCGGAGAAAGAGGGATTCGAACCCTCGCGGCAGTTACCCACCCTACGCCCTTAGCAGGGGCGCCTCTTCGACCAAACTTGAGTATTTCTCCACGGTCAAAGTCATTCGATTTATTTGTTTTATTCGCAGTAAAAGTATTATATCAAAAAACACATATAAACACAACAGTTTTTATATAAAAAATTAATTTTTTTTTAAAATGACATTGTGTCTAAATACTGTTGATATTGTTGTTGGTTTATTCGAAGGCTCTCTATCTCGTTAAGCCTCATTTCGAAATCCCTGAGCTCTTTATGTCGCAAAACATCAAGAATAAGCCCGGCAAAAAAAGATTGGATGGCTGCAAGCGCCAAAAACCCGCTCGCAATCAACGTTGGGAACTTCGGAACTAAACCTGTTTTAATATACTCGACTAAAACAGGGGCAAAAAATGCCACCGCAACAACAAGCATCACAAGCGCTATCATCCCAAAAAATGCAAACGGCCGATAGTTTTTATATAAGTTACCAATAGTCTTTAACACCTTAATGCCGTCCGAAACGGTATTAAGCTTAGACTCGCTACCCTGTGGCCTGTCGCGGTAATCCACTATTACATTTTCAATATTCATGTTTTTATCAACCGCATGAATAGTCATCTCGGTTTCGATTTCAAAGCCTTTTGATATAACAGGGAACGACTTAACAAATTGATAACTAAACCCACGATAACCCGTCATAACATCTTTAATCTCGTTGTTGAAAAGTTTATTGATAAACTGGCGCACCACTTTGTTTCCCGAATTGTGGAACAGACGCTTATTTTCGGTGAAGTAGGTAGACGAAAGCCTGTCTGCAACTACCATGTCGATTTGGTTGTTTAAAACCAATTCAACCATTTCGGGGGCGTTCTCTGCCGGGTATGTGTCGTCGCCGTCTATCATTATGTAACATTCGGCGTTGATCTCGCGAAACATTCTGCGGATAACGTTGCCTTTTCCTTGTAAACGCTCAAACCGAACAATCGCACCCGCTTTTTTTGCTATCTTCGCGGAATTGTCGGTCGAGTTGTTGTCGTATACGTAAACAGTCGCAGACGGCAACGCCGCCATACAATCGCCAACAACTTTTTCAATTGTCTTTTCTTCGTTATAACAAGGTATTAAAACCGCAACTTTATCCATTTTAATTATAGTCCTTTCTTCAATGTGAAAACTTGTTTCACATCAGCCCCAACGTTTTGACACATTTAATCAAGGTTAATTTAAGTTATAATAGTTGAAATCACAAAACTCTTAGTATAAAAACCAATCTTATATACTGTTTTCTGTCCAAAAATAACGCTAAACGACTTATTTTTCCTTTTTGATATCGTTTTTGTCGATGTCGACTCCAACATCTTTCGCAACCTTTTCAAGCTCGTCCGACGCCTTGTCAAGCGTCTCGACATATTCTTTTGCCGCCTGTTCAATCTTCTCTTGTTTTTCTTTTTCGAGTTGTTTTTGTTGTTGCTCTTTTTGTTTTTCTTTTTGCTCAATCTCTTTTTCGGCAGCTTTTATCTTTTTGTTGGTTTTCTCTAGTTTTTTGTTTTCTCTATCCTGTTCAAACTTCAAAAGCAAAAGCTTTGCTTCGTCTGTTTTTCCAAACGGAATCATATAATCTGCGTCGGTTTTACGTTTAATTTGAAGCTTTTTGCGAATTACTATAATCGCCGCAAGCGAAACCACAAACCCAGCAAGCGCCAACAACTGTGACACCCGTATAGATCCTATATACAAACTGTCGGTTCGAAGTCCCTCGATGAAAAATCTTCCAAAGCCGTTCCACGCAAGGTATATAAGGAATATCTCTCCGTCGAATTTGCGCCTGTTTGCGTAGAGTACCACAAACAAAAACCCTATCGCACACCACAGCGATTCGTATAAAAATGTTGGGTGCACAGGCAACATCGGCTCGACCGTTATGCCTTTTTCCACCAACTCAGCCATGTTGTTTTGAAGATAGAATGTGGTAACGTCGCTTTTCATTCCCCACGGTAACGTTGTGTTTATTCCAAAGGCCTCTTGGTTTACAAAGTTGCCCCATCTTCCGATAGCCTGACCGATTAAAAACCCACCCGAGGCAACGTCGAGCGCCGGCAAAAACTTAACCTTTCTTAGCGGACACATAAAGACTGTCGAAACCACCGCGAAGATAACGGTGCCGTAAAACGCAAGACCGCCTTTTCTGAAATTGAATATCTCGATAATGCTGTCAAATTCTCCGGGCGCGGCAAACACAAAGTAGTATACCCTCGCGCCGATAATTCCGGCAATCGCTCCCACCAAGATAACATCGATTAGTCTGTCGCTGTCTATTCCAAATTTTTTTGCGTTTGAAGTCGCATATATCATTCCGAGAAGCAACCCCAAACCAATCAAAATTCCATACCAATATATATCAAAGCCACCTATCGACAACGCAACTCGGTTAACAGTGATTTCAAACCCCATCCCAGGAAAACTAACTAACACATCCATTTTGCTATACCCCTTTTTCTTGTTTTGGCAAAACTACCGCAGTTGCGGAAAATTCATCGATTAATATCTCTTTTAAAACTTTTTCGGTGTATTCAAGAGAAATATCTTTTGCCTGTTCGAGATAATCAAACGCACTAACGCCTTTAAAATGTGAATAGACAAGATTTGTCGCCACCTCTTCGACGCTGTCGAAATCTATTATCGTGTCGCCAATTAAAGCGCGTTTTGTCTCCAAAAATCTTTGCTCGTCTATCCCTTGTTTTTTGAACTTTTCAATCTCTTTTTTAATAAGCTGAATTGCTTTATATGGGTCTTCCGATTCGGAAGAAAACGTCGTGCAAAGAAAACCTCTGCCCTCGATAGCCTCGGTTGAAAGTGGGCCGTTTATAATCCCGTTGTCGTATAATTCACGGAAAAGCTCGCTTGTTTCGCCCGCAATTATGTCGAGAATAATCTCAATTGCAATAGATTTTTTTATCTCTTGTTTTTCGCCATACATCGGTTTTTCCTTAAACCCTAAACAAAACATCGGCGACGAGATATCAAGCTTTTGTTCAAACTTGTTACGCAAAATTTCGTTTGGCTCATCAACCCCAAGATACTCAACTTTACTGTCAAATGTTTTTATGATATCTTTTTTCGACTCGACAAGCTCGAAGACGCTTTCGGGATCAATGTTTCCGGCAACCGCAAGAACCATGTTTTCGGGGCGATAGTACGCCTCGTAGCACTCGAACAAAGTATCCTTTGTTATGTCTGCAATCGTCTCAACCGTTCCGGCTATGTCGTCTCTAACGGTGTGGTTAACATATAGCGACTGCAACAGTCCAAACAACATAACCCACGGCGCGGCGTCAAGATACATCTTGATCTCTTGACCGATAATTCCCTGTTCCTTTTCCACCGTTTCTTTTGTAAAATACGGTTCGTTTACAAACTCAATTAAAGAGCTTAACGACTCAAGTTGGTTGGCGGAAGCCGAAAAAAGATAGCACGTCTTGTCAAACGAAGTAAACGCGTTAGCCGAAGCGCCCGTTTTCGCAAACAAAGTGAACGCGTCGCCTTTTTCGCTTTCAAAAAGTTTGTGTTCAAGAAAATGCGCAATTCCCGCCGGAACTTCAATCTTTTTTCCGTCAAGTTTAAACATCCGATCGACAGAACCTATCTTCGCCCCATAAAGGGCATAAACCGACGACTTGTCCGGCATAGGATAAACCACAACGGTTAATCCGTTATCAAACGTTTTTTTATAATAGCCTTCCAACAAAATCTCACTTTTGTTGAGGGTTTTATCTGTAGTTTTGTTCATATTTATGACCATTCCTTTTTTTAGTTTTGTGCGGGTTTTTCACCTGTGTTATTAAGATGAAAAAATTTTGCCTTTCGTATTTGGCAAAAGACACAAAACGATGTTTGAAAAACAAGGTTTTTCAAACTTAAGCCTCTTTTCTTTCAAGCAAGCAGATTACATTAATTTTCATAAGCGACAAGATATCAGATACCTGTTGTTTTGTCACATCATTAATCTTTTGCATCTCTTGTTCCGGTTTTATAAACGAGCCAAACCTTATCAAACAACTGAAATACCACGCTATAACGCTTTCGGGGGTGTTGCCTATCATGCGCATAGAGTTTTGGAGCATGAGTTTAACCTCATGTAGTTCTTTGTCTGTTATCTGTTCATTTATAACCTGTTCAAGTTGAAGGTTGATAGCGTCAATTGCCTTTTGAACATTTTCATGTTCTACTCCGCTGTCGACCGTAAGTGCTCCCGTATATATACCGGGACGGCTTGCGCAATAATAACAAAGGCTTTGTTTTTCTCTAACGTTGACAAAAAGCCTTGACGTCGGAACGCCGCCATATGCCGCCGACGCAACCTTTAACGCTACTTGTTCGTCGTGGTTTAAAAGTCTTCCGGCGGAATAGATCATTGCTAGTTTATCCTGTTCGATGTCAAACTGTTTGACAATCCTTTTAGGATTGTCAACATGGTCTATCGAGCAAAATCCTTTTATCTCTTTTGGCGCTCTATTAATCTTTGAAAACGCTTTCGCAAATATCTCTTTTATGTTTTTTACATTTTTTCCGCTTTTTCCGACAACAAATATCTCGATTGTCGAACTGTTTAAAAAGCTTTTGTATGTTTCGTAAAGAGAACTTCCCGTTATCTTGTCAAGGTCTTCTATATAACCATGATTAGGGTTCGACCTCTCGTCGTTTTCAAAAAAAGCTTCCGACGCAAGGTTAAGGCAATATGATCTTTTTTCGTTAATCTCGGAATAGATAACTTCGCGAAGTTTTTCGCGTTCAATGTCTATATGTTCCTTTTTAAACTGTTCGTTTTCAACCATCGGATTACAAAGGACATCGATTAAAAATTCCGCTCTTTGCGAAAGAAGGTCTATTTCTTCTCCGACATACCGCTCCTCGACGCCCTCTATCGACACGCTAAGCGTACGCGAAAAGTCAAGGCTTGAAACCGAGGTGTGCAGGCTTGAACCGTAAAGCATGTCAAGCTTTCTTCTAAGCATAATTATGTCGGGACACGAAGCCGTTCCTCTTTCAAGAATATATGGCAACAGAGCCGTTTCGGTTATATCTTCTCGCGCAAGAGGCTTTCTTAATATAACCGAAATCCTGTTCTTTTTATAGTTGCCTTCTATAAAGGTATAGTAGACACCGTTTGCTATTTGTTCTCTTATCATTTAATTAACCAATCCTTAAGTTAGATCATCTGTGTTTTGTGGCTAGCTAGAATTTAATACAGTTAGCAACATTTTAAACCAAACAACCCGATAAAACCCATTATATTTTATATTTAAAGAATAAATTCGTCGTGTATTGCGTTAACCGCTCTTTCAACATCTTTTTTTGCTATTATAACCGAAATTTTAATCTCACTGGTCGAGATCATCGAAATGTTAATCTTCGCTTCGGAAAGCGCCCCAAACATACGAGCCGCAACCCCAACATTAGTTTGAATTCCTGAACCTACTATCGAAACCTTTGCAACATCTTTCATGACCTTAACTTCTTTTGCGTTAAGTCCGCTGCTATCTTTCAAAAGCTCCACCGCTTCGTCAACCATGTTAAGCGGCACGGTTGCGGAGATATCCTGCGTTCCGTCTCTTCCTTCCGATTGAATAATGATATCTGTGTGGATGTTTTTTTGCGCCAAAAGCGAGATGAATTTAAACGCAACACCCGGCTGATCCGGAACTCCGATAACCGAAACTGCCGCTATATTTGTGTCTTGGGCGACCCCTTTTACTAATAATCCTTCCATGTTTGTACTCTCCTTTATTATTGTTCCTGGCATATTTGTTAAGCTTGATAATACTTCAAGGTTTACATGATATTTCTTTGCAAGTTCGACCGAACGGTTGTGAAGAACCTGTGCGCCCTGTGTCGCAAGTTCTAGCATCTCGTCATACGAAATCTCTTTTAATTTAACCGCGGTTTTAACTTTTCTCGGGTCTGCCGTGTAAACCCCATCTACGTCGGTGTATATTTTACAAACGTCTGCTCTAAGCGAAACCGCAAGCGCTACCGCGCTTGTGTCGGAACCGCCTCTTCCAAGCGTCGTTATGTCGTCGTTTTTGCTGTAACCTTGGAAGCCTGTGACGACTACAACATTTTTGTTTGCTATCTCTTGTAGAAGCCTGTCGCCCTCTATGCGTCTTATTCTTGCCATAGAATGGTTTTTGTCGGTCAACATTCCCGATTGCCAACCTGTAAGCGAAATCGCGCTCACCCCGAGTTTGTTTATAGCCATAGCCATGAGCGCCGCCGAGGCTTGTTCCCCCGTTGCAAGAAGCATATCCATCTCGCGCGCCGACGGCCTTTGGTCTATCTGTCCCGCCTTATCGATAAGATCGTCTGTCGTGTCGCCCTGTGCGGAAACTACAACCGCGACAGAGTTCCCCTCTTTATACGCCTCTGCTATTATTCCGGCCGCTCTCATTATTTTTTCGGTGTTTGCAACCGAACTCCCACCGAATTTCATTACAATTAAAGACATTGTTTCTACCCGCTTTCACTAATACTGTATTTTGTCTATTTTTTCAACCGTTGCCCCTATATTATCGGACAAAAGGTGTTTAATCTCGAAATCTTTTGTTTTTTCGTTTTTAGCTATTAAGTCGTTTATCTTTTGTTTATAATTTCTGTCGCTTGTTTTTATAATTGATAGTATCGTCGAGCCTGCACCGCTTATAAACGTAGCATACGCACCAAGTGAATTCGATATCTCGAAAATTTCAGATGCACCCGGTATCAACCCCAAACGATATGGTTGGTGTATCGCGTCTTTTGTCGCCTCGGTCAAAAGGTCGTATTTCCCAAGGGCAAACGCTGAACAAAGCAACGAACAACGCGAAACATTAAAAAGCGCATCTTTCATCGGAACAGTTTCGGGCATGACACTTCTTGCAAGCGAAGTTTTAAGCGGAAACGGCGGAATAAACGCCACAAACGATATATCTTCTCTTATGTCAAATCGTGCGGAAAACAGATTTTGTTCACCAATTGCCGCCGCCGCCATTCCCCCAAGAAAAGCCGGAGCTACGTTGTCTGGGTGACCCTCTATTCTTGCAGCGATGTCGAGCAGGCCATTTGTGTCACACGGCTTACCCATAATCTCGTTTGCCGCAACAAGCCCCGCAACTATACACGCCGCGCTGCTTCCAAGACCGCGTTCCATTGGTATGTTGTTAACTTGTTTTATCGAAAATTCAGGAACAGCCTTGTCAAACTTATCAAACAGAACCTTTGCCGATTGATATATCAAGTTATCTTTGTCGTTTGGAACTTTAGTGCTGTCGAGCGATTCGATGGAAAACGGCTCATCCTGTCCAATGTAAACCTCGTTATATAAATTAAGCGCTATTCCGGCACAATCAAACCCCGAGCCGAGGTTTGCCGACGTCGCCGGTATCGAAATTTTCATCATCTATTTTGTCATCCTTTCTTCGATTCGAAAGCGAGTTTCGCGTTTGAAACTGTGTTTCGAATTAGAGTCACAACACTTTTAGTGTTTATATTTAAATCCTTAAATTCAAAAACTTAATTTAAAACTTTAAAAACCTTTTTATATGATGCGTCTTGCTTGAAATCTTTTTTATCGACTATAGATGCCGAGATCTTATTACCGTTTTGCTGAATAACAAAATATTGTTCCGGTTTAAGTTCCGACACCTTAATCCCCGGCTTTGCGTCGCCCCAACAAGGCAACCTCGGGTTATCACACATCGCCCTTAACGTGTCTGAAACAACAACCGAAGCGGTTGGATACTTTCCGGCTCCCCTGCCGCTCACAAAAATTCTTCCTGCAAACTCGTGGTCGATTATCATTCCGTTAAACACGTCCGAGACATTTTTAAAGGCGTTTTTGTTTTTAACAAACATCGGCTCCACCCCAACCATAATCGATTTGCTGTCCTCTTTTTTATAGTATGCAATTAATTTAATTGTGCCATTATTTTCGGCGGCTTTTTTAAGGTCGCTAAGTTCAACGTTTGTAATTCCTATGTTTTTAATTACGTCGGGGCTTACATAATGTTTACTGGCTATCGACGAAATTATTGATATCTTTCTTTTCGCGTCGATTCCGTCAACATCGTCCGAAGGGTCTTTGGTCTCGGCATAGCCAAGATCTTGCGCAATCTTTAACGCTTCTTCAAAACTTATGCCCTGTTTTTCCATCCTAGTAAGCATAAAGTTTGTCGTACCGTTCAATATGGCATATATGCTTTCGGTTTCACCCGCCGAGTATGTATCCAAAAGCGGAGCAATCGTCGGCATAGCTCCGCCAACACTCGCTTCAAATCTGAACGAAACACCTTGTTCAAACGCAATTTGCAACAGCTCTGTTCCGTGTGTTGCCACCAATTCTTTGTTGGAGGTGACAACGCTTTTTTTTGCAAGCAGGCTTTGTTTAACAAATTTATACGCCGGGTTTGTTCCTCCTATCGTTTCAACCACAACCGAAACATCTTTGTCGTTAACTATCGTTTCAAAATCTTTGATAAAATATTTTTCAAGCGCATGTCCCTCGAAACTTCTTATGTCAAGAATATATCCAAGTTCAAACTGTTTGTCACAATATGCTCCGCCTTTTTTTTGCAAATCAACTATTATATCCGCAACACCCGAGCCGATGTTTCCAAACCCAATAATAGCAATCTTGTTTTTTTCAATATTAGCCATCTTCATTTCCTCATTCTTTATATACAATATTAGTTTATTATAATACAAAATGATACTTTAATAAAGTAGTATATCAAAACTTTTTCAAAAGATTTGATATAAAAACAAAGAATTGTATAAACTTTGTTTTTTATTGAAAATTTCTGTTAAAACTCAAGCCAAAAGGTTACAGACCTTATATATTTCATATTAATTATCGCTAGTTTTAACCATGTTAATTTGTGCAATTCTACATATTTTATGTTTATTACGTTTTTTTTCGATAAAAGTCTTTACAAAGCGTTACAAAAAGGTTACAATGTGGTTACAAGAACAAGCTAATTTTTTTACTATCTTTTTCCTCCTTTTTATTAGTTGCAAAACAACTGCAGAGATGCAGTTGTTTTGTTGTTTTTGCATATTTTTTTTGCTAACCCTTATTTTTTTTGTTATAATATAAAACAAAGCAACGACACAAACAAAAAACAGGAGCGATATATATGGCTGTGACAAGGGTTGTTCATGCGGTTGCCGGAATGAACTATGGTGGATATGAGACGTTAATTATCAACCTATACCGTGCAATCGACAAACAAAAAGTTCAGTTTGACTTCATATCCTCTTTTGATGGGGTTTTTGATAAAGAGATAGTTTCACTTGGCGGAAGAATTTTTAAAATTCCGTTTATAACCGAAAAAGGCCCTTTCGCCTATTCCAAAAACATTTCAAAGATATTTTCCGACAATAAAGATATTAAGATTATTCATTCGCACATGGATAAGTTTAGCGGAATGGTGTTGCGACAAGCAAAAAAAGCCGACATTCCGGTTAGAATTGCCCATAGCCACAGCATTAAAAACGAGGGTGGGGTTTTGTTCCATGCCGTCAAAAACTATTATGGCGGGTTTATAGAAAAAAACGCAACCGATCTTTTCGCTTGTTCAAAGCCTGCGGCGGAATGGTTGTTTAAGCAAAACGCACAAGACGCCGTCATAATAAAAAACGGCATCGATTTAAACAGATTTAAACCAAACGATAGTATAAAAAAAGAGATGTTAGACAGCCTTTGTTTACACGACAGCTTTGTTGTCGGACATGTCGGACGATTTAACCAACCCAAAAATCACGAGTTTTTGCTTGCCGTATTTAATGAAGTTTTAAAATTCAAAAGCAATTCAAAGCTTGTTTTGGTCGGCGACGGGCACAAGAAAGCTGCCATCGAACAACTCGCGTCCAAACTTGGCATCGCCGAAAAGATTTGTTTTTTGGGCGCACGAAACGACATAGAAAAAATAATGCAGACGTTTGATGTTTTTTTGATGCCGTCGTTATACGAAGGTGTTCCGCTCACCGTTATAGAGGCGCAATCCCTCGGTATTCCGCTTGTTCTATCCGACAAAGTTTCGAGCGACAGCGACCTTACAAAAGGTGTTTGCCACCTTTCGCTTGAAACGCCTTGTTTCACATGGGCAAAAACCGTTTTGTCTATAACTCAACAACCGGTTGTTGAATGCAGACAAAATGTTAAAGATGCAGGATATGACATAAACAAAACCGCACAGTTTCTGACAGAGTATTATATTGGGAGGGATTCTTTTGAAAACCGATAACAACCTTAAATTTAGCGTTGTTGTCCCTATATACAACGTTGAAAAATATCTTGAAAAATCTATTGATTGTTTGATTTCTGGAAGTTTCAAAAACCTTGAAATTCTGCTCGTTAACGACGGAAGCACCGACAGTTCGGGGGAAATCTGTGACAGATATGCAAAAAAAGATAGTCGGATAAAAGTTTTCCACCAACAAAATCAAGGCCCTTCGGGGGCGCGCAACACGGCGATAGAAAACGCAACAGGCGATTATCTGGTTTTTTTGGACAGCGACGATAACTTTGTAGAGGACTGTTTGGTCGAGATTTCAAACATTTTGATTAAACACCCCGTCGAAGTTGTGGTAAACTATGTTAAAGCGATATTTTATGATACAGGAAAAGTTTTTTATCATCGTGATTCAAACCTTAACAAAAACGAAATCAACGGCAAAACCGGCGACAGCGTTGTGACTGAATTTCGCAAGAATAACGTTTCACCTTGCGTATATCGGTATGTCGTCAAAAGGGATTTTATTATAGAAAACAATATTATGTTTGCTCCCGGTCTTTTAAACGAAGATCCGCTTTGGACCGCCACAATGCTGTGCTACGCGAACAGTTTTTATTTAAACGAAAAAGATTATTATATTTATAATCTTCGGGAAAATTCAATTACAACCAACCCGAGAAACTATAAACGTTATGACGACCTTTTGACAATATGCGAAAAATTATACCAACTTTCAAACGGAAAAAGCGAAGCTAAAAAGCTTTATATCTACAACTTAACCGTCATGTTATTAAACGACCTGTTGCAACACAGGGAGTATTTTCCCAAAGAACAAGCGAAACAAACCGAGTTTTGGTTTGACAGAAACAAAGAGTTGTTGAAAGCCGTGGTGGTAGCACAGCCGATAATTGCCATAGTTGCAAAGATAATCGGCGCAAAAAACAGTATGACTTTTTTTGCGGATGTGGTAAAATATAAAAATAAACTTAAAAAAGCACTCAGTAGATAATTTAAATTGAAATAAATCAAGGAGATGTTATTATGTTTAAACCAATCGACAAAAGCACCTGGGCTAGAACCCCGTTCTTCGACCACTACATCGAGGAAAATCGTTGTACCTACAGCATTACATGCAACATCGAGATAACCGAACTGTTATCTGAAATCAAACAAAGGAACATTAGGCTTTATCCCGCCATGATGTACATCGTGACGACGGTGGCAAACCGTTTCGACGAGTTTAAGGTTAGGTTTGATGATAAAGGCACTGTTGGAATTTGGGATACGCTAGACCCAAGCTACACCGTTTTTAACGAACAGACCGAAACTTTTTCCGCTATCTATACAAAATATGACAAAGACTTTAGTGTCTTTAACAACAACTATCTTGAAGACACTAAAAAATACGCTAATTCAACCGTTCTTTTCCCCAAAACTCCGATGCCGCAAAACACTTTTGATGTATACATAACCCCTTGGACCACGTTCTCGGCGCTAAACCTTAATTTCTACAACGATGGTTTAGACCTTAAACCCACCATAACTATGGGCAAATTTTTCTTACAGGACAACACAACGTTTATCCCTATCTCTATGACGGTTCACCACGCCGTTTGTGACGGATTCCACGTTTCACGTTTCTTTGAAAAAGTTCAAAGAATGTGCCACAATCGTGTTGACTGGCTGAAGGTGAAACAGGACTAGGTTATCATGTCAAGTTTTACACTAATTTCATAAACAGTTTAAGAGCTTCACATCGTTTAACGGTGCGAAGCTCTTATTTTGTCATGTCTTTCACAAAACTCAAAATTTCTTGTTTATCGTTTTTCAAATTTCCGTCGATAACGTTTTTCAAAACTTGTTGCAATACCTCACCGATTTCTCTGCCTTTCGGCACACCTATCTCAATTAAATCGTTTCCCGAAACCGCAAGCGACTTCAAATTAAAACATAGTTTTTCTGTTTCAATCTGTCGAATCAGTTGTTTAAGCTTTTGTAATTCGTGTAATCTCGCCCCTAGCTCTTTTTCGCTTTGTGCCAAAACATCGGCTTTCTTAACTTCTAACAGCAGTTCAAAGTCTTGTTGCCCCAGTTTGTTAAGCCAACGTTTAACCGATTTTAAATCGGGGATAATATTCGCGTCGTGGTATTTCACAAGCTTTAAAACAGCAATCTTTGTTTTGTTATCAAACTTCAATTTATTTAAACATGTTCTTGCGAGCTGTTCGCTTTGTTGTGCGTGTCGATAAAAATGCCCTGTTCCGTTTTGGTCTTGCGTAAATGTTGCCGGTTTTCCGATATCATGAAACAAAAGCGCAAGGCGCACCTCTTTAATAGGCGCAGAATACGACACCGCTTTAACCGTGTGCGTGTAGACGTCGTATATATGATGTGGGTTGTGTTGTTCAAAATCAAACATTTCAAAAATCGGTGGTATTATTACCGAAAATGTTTCTCTATAATCTGTCAGTATTTTTTCGACATTGTTTCCAACCAACAGTTTGCAAAGCTCGGAATTTAACCTTTCTTGTGAGATATTGTTTAATAGTTGTTTGTTTTTCAACATGCTTTCAGATGTCGCTTGTTCAATGTCAAACCCGTAGACCGAAGCAAACCGTAGACCCCTTATAATCCTAAGCCCATCCTCTTTAAACCTTGTGTCAGGGTCAAGAACCGCCGATATAAGTTTTTGCTCGAGATGTTTTTTTCCGTCAAACAGATCGACAACCCCAACTTTTTGGTTATATGCCATCGCGTTAACGGTGAAATCACGTCGCATTAAATCCTCTTTAATATTTCGCACAAACGTGACGTTTGTCGGCCTTCTGTTGTCGAGATATTCCCCGTCGGTTCTATACGTCGTAATCTCATACGGCGTTGCGTTTAACACAACGGTAACCGTGCCGTGTTTCAAGCCGGTGTCGATTACATTAAATCCTAAAAAACACTGTTTAACCTCGTTTGGGAGCGCATCTGTGCAGATATCATAGTCTTTCGGAACAAGCCCCAAAAGGCTGTCGCGAACACAGCCTCCAACGATATAACCCTCATATCCGTTTTGTTCCAACCTATCAATTATAAATTCAACATCTTTTGTATACATCTTTTTCTCCGCTAAAAAGCAACATCTCTGTGTATTTCAGATTTTATATATCAATATATTTCAAAAAAAGAACCACATTTGTACATGGTTCTTTTTTTGTTAAGTTATGTTATTTATTGTTGTTCCGGTTCTTCGTTATGCTGTGGCAGTTGTTTCATGTCTTTATCTATATGAAAAAAGTACACAAGCGCCAACATTCCTATCGACAACAAGAACGGAACCCAGCCTAACATATAGTTAATCATGTTGATTGCCGATTCGGGTTGTGCCCCCACTATCGTCGAATCAAATCCGGCAGACGCTAGCGAGATAGCTATAAGTTGAGTTGCGCCAGCGGAAGCGAGTTTCGAGGCCAAGTTGTCCGCCGTTGAAACCATGCTGTCAAGGCGGCGACCCTCTTTAAGTTCGATAAGGTCAACTATCGTTGCACGATTGGTGTTAAACATGATAAACGCCGTTGTCGCGGCAATGCCTACCGTTAGCGCGTTGAAATAGATAGCAAATATCGAAAACGGGTTGAGCATAAACCAAACTTTTCCGATAACGGCTACCGCCGCACCAAACACCATCGTGTTTCTTCGGCCAATCTTTTTGTCGATTTGCGGAACCAAAAACGAAGCTCCGAGAGAAAACACAAGATAGACCGCCTGAATTAGAGTAGCAGAGGAGGTTTGACCCAAAACATACGTTGCGTAATATGTCACACACGTTAACAAAAGCAGGTTTGTAACGCCGTATAAACAGATATATACCGTGTTGAATATCCAAGCTTTGCTTTTTGTAAGCATTGAAAAAACGGTTGTTATCGAAAGTTTATCCTGCACGCTTGAAATCTGCTTAACGCGTTCTTTAGATGTGAAGTAGTGTATAAGCCCTCCCAAGGCGGTGATTACACCCATAATTAGTGCAGTCAATATAAACCCTTTTGAGGAAGAGGCATCAACCAAGTTTCCGTCTTCGCCGATAGCTCCGAACAGTTTCAAAAGCGGAAGGCAAGAAACCGCGCCAATTCCCGCGCCGATTGTTGCGCCGATGTTTCGGAACATGTTTATCGAACGCCTTTCCGCGTCGACCGATGTCGCAAGCCCTGCCATGCTGTTGTATGGAATGTTTACAAACGTGTTGAACGTTTCAAACAATATGTAGATTATAAGCGAGATAACAACGGTTGTCGTTTCGGTCGTGTTAAAATCGGTAAACAAAAGGACAACTGTAATCGCCCACGGAATCGAAAACCAAAGCGCAAGCGGCCGAGCTCTTTCGCCGCTTTTAAATCTTTTATTGACCGCCCAAAATCCAATTAACGGGTCGTTAATTGCGTCCCATATCGTTCCGATAGTCAAGATTGTTCCGGCAATCAAAACGTTCATGTTTAATACATCTGTCAAAAAGAACAGATAGTATATACTTTTGAACTGATAAACCACGTTGCTTGCGGTTGAAAGCGAGCAAAAGCCCAGCTTTTCGGTTAGTTTAATTTTATTCATGTAACACCTTTTTTAAAAGTTTTTCCCTCAAAAGCTTTTTAAATTTTTCCGGTTCATCGCTCATTGGGTTGTGTCCCGAATGTTCAAACCAAACCAGTTCTTTTTGAGGAGCTTTAATCAAATTAAAATAATCCTCCACCAGTTCCGCCGGTGTGTTTTGGTCGTGGACACCGTCAAAGATAAATATAGGAATTTCAAACTCGGTACAGGTTTTGGCAAGGTCGGTTGCGCCAACTTCGGGCCACATAGCTTCAAGCACCAATTTATGTCCTTTAATTATTCCAAAAAGATCCGAAAAAGAATATTCGCCTGAAAACAGCATCGGTTTAACTATCGAACTGAAATAGCTACGTTTGTTTTGGGATTTTGAATATCCGCCATATTTCATCATAACTCTGCGCTGTATCATCATCCCGGCGAACCCGCCTTTGTACACCCCTTTAACGGGGGGGCCTAGTTCCATGAGTTTCAAAACAGACGAGGTGTCGCCCGCTTTTTCTGCCGAGTCAAGCGCAAAGTTATAGCTTATCTCTTCGTTAAGCGTTCCATTAACCACCTGTCCAAAACCCACAAACGCCGCAAGCTGTTCGGGATATTTAAACGAAAGCCATGTTCCAAGTTCACTTCCCCAACTTCCGCCGATTATAAATATCTTTTGCTTGTTAAATTCTTTGCAAAGATACGCGACAAGTTCTCTTGCATCTTCAACAAGCCGCTCAATCGTGAGGTCTTTCACCTCAACTCCATAGTATGAGCCGCCGCTTCCGCGTTGGTCCCAACCGACAAGCGTGAACGTGTCAAGCAGATCTTTGTGCGCCGTCATAACAGCGTGGCGGTTGCAAACACCGGGGCCTCCGTGTAAAAAAAGCAACACCGGGTTGTTTGTGTCAAGGCTCTTTATGTGTATCTTTTGTAAAAATCCACCAAGTGGAATTTTTATTTTTTTATCCAACATCATTTAACAAACCTCTGTGTGAAAATTTAAAAAAACAATACTTATAAAATATAACCTTTATTTAGCGGTGTGTCAAGTTTAACTGACATAGAGCAATAATAAACTCCCCAACCTACGTTTAACAAGGCGAAATCTGTGATTTTCGCAAGAAACCACCACATAGCAAACGTCTTTTGAGGAGTATTGTCTAAACCGTTTATATTTAGCTGTTTTTTTCTATCTTCTTTTGTTTCTTGGGTTGTCCGCATAGGGGTTTTCGGGCGGACGGTTATACCTGTTGTTTCCGTTTTGATTTGGCAACTTTCCTTGTCTTTTAAGGTTTTCAAGTTGTTGGCGTCTTCTCAAAGCCGCTATTCGTTTCTTCTTTTTGTTTCGTTCCGAGATAATAACAACAAAGATATAAAGTATATAGATTCCGACGATTGAAAGCACAACTATGACAACAATCTGCATATAACTCGAACTCATAATCTCGCTTAATGTATCAAGAAACGCCGCCCATGCGCTTTTTTCGATGTTTTCGCGTGATATTAAACTTATCTCGCCCACATATTCGCCGTCCGCAAAAACCTTGGCTTTGCCTATCTCTTGTCCAACTTCAACAGGCGCATAAACAAGGTCGGGTATATCCATCTCGTAGGTAATTTCGGGGTCTTGCTCCCTTGCAATCTCGACTACTGTCGAAACCTCTCCGCTACCGTATAAAACAAGTTCGTCTTTTTGCGAACTGTGCCTGAGCTGGGCGCTTCCTATCGCCGTGTCCGTGTTGATTACATTAATCGTCTCAAAATTTCCATATGCCCAATCATAAAGCATGATTGTTTCGGTGAACGAAGAAATCGCCCCATCCCCCCACAATTGATACGAAGGGTCGGTTGTCGCTCCGAGAAGCGTTAGGATATAGTTTTGTCCGTCGTTTGATGCGGTCGTGACAAGACACCTTCCCGCAGCAGGCAATGTTCCCGTTTTAACCCCATTGATGTATGAAGTGTAGTACTGTGTCGAGCTGTCTTGAACCAAAACGGTTGTCGCAAGCAGCCGCTCGTCCGACATGTTGGTTGCCGGAACGGTGTATCTTGATTTTTCCGCAATCTCGATAAAACCGGGAACCGAAAGAGCCCATTCGGTTATTTTATATAGATCTTCCGCCGTTGAATAGTGGTTATCTACAAAAAGCCCATGTGGGTTTGAGAAGTTTGTCCCCGTACAACCAAGTTCCAACGCTTTTTGGTTCATCAAATTGATAAACTCATCGCCACCATAGTATTCCGAAACGATAGAAGCCGCTTCGTTTGCCGACACTATCATCATGCAATGCAACAGATCATACATCGACATCGTTTCTCCCGCAGAAATTCCGGCGTTTGAAATCCCCGAAATCTGGCTAAATTCGTCCCACAAATCGTCCGGAGCGGTAACCATAATGTTTAAATCTTCCGTCATTTCAAGTGCTAGCGCGGTCGACATAATCTTTGTTGTAGACGCCGGATGAAGTTGTTTGTCTGCATTTTTAGAATATACAACTTGATTTGTGTCTGTATTAACAAGATATATCCCCTCTGCCGTCACCCCAAATGGCGGTTCATATTCCGCCGCTAAAGCCGAAAACGGAACCGTAATCGTTAAAATCAAAAGCAATATAACTGATTTAATTTTTTTATCTATCAAATTAATTTAACCTCCCTTTTAAAAACCCCTCAAACATATCTTCAGTCTTTTGTCTTAAAGCTTTAAACCTATCCGACAAAACGAACTGTTGATTTTCCATTATATCAAATGTAATTTTTTGTGACAGTGTAATTTCGTCGCTGTCACTTGCAAGGTCTGCTATTCTAAACTCGGGCAAACCATGTTGACGTCTTCCCAAAAAATCACCTGGGCCTCTGTTTTTAAGGTCATCCTGTGCGATTTTAAAACCATCACACGTCTGGCGCATAGTCTCAAGCCGAGCTTTTGAGCTTTCGTTTTTGCTGTTTGACACCAAAACACAATAACTTTGGTCGTCGCCTCTTCCAACGCGTCCGCGAAGTTGGTGTAGCGTAGAAAGTCCAAACCTTTCTGCGTTTTCAATTATTATAAGGTTTGCGCGCTTTATGTCAATCCCAACTTCGATAACGGTGGTCGAAACCAAGACCGAGATCTCGCCACGAAGCATCTGTTCCATAACGTCGTTTTTCTCTTTAGGCTTCATTCTCCCGTGCAGCAACCCAACTTTTATGTCTTTGAAATAACTTTCAATCTCTTGTTTATATTTGCTTGCAGATTTAACCTCGTCAAGCATCTCGCTTTCTTCAACCAAAGGACAGATTATAAAAACAGCGTTTTTGCTTTCGGTAGATTTCCTTACGAAGTCAAGATATCTTTTTTTATAATCAGACGAAACGACATATGTTTTAATCGGTTTTCTTCCGTGGGGAAGCTCGTCTATAACCGATATATCAAGATCACCATATATTATAAGCGCAAGCGTTCGCGGTATCGGAGTTGCCGATATAACTAACATATGCGGATTGTTCCCTTTGTCCGAAAGTGCCGTTCTTTGGTTTACTCCGAAACGGTGTTGCTCGTCTGTTATAACAACGGCAAGGTTTTTAAACTTTACGTTTTGTGATATAACGGCATGTGTGCCAACCAAAAGGTCAAGTTGTCCGTTTTCAAGCTTTGTTAGAACTTCTTCTCTTGCTTTTCCTTTTACCGAGCCGGTCAAAAATCCTATTTTAACCCCAAGCGGTTCCAACAACATGCTGTACGTTTCAAAATGTTGTGACGCGAGTATCTCGGTTGGCGCCATAACCGCCGATTGAAATCCATTTTCAAAACTTTGAAACACCGCCGCTGCCGAAACAACCGTCTTTCCGCTGCCTACGTCGCCCTGCAAAAGTCTGTTCATAGGGGTGTTGTTTGCAAGGTCTTTTGATATCTCTCTAATCGACTTTAGCTGTGCGTTAGTAAGCTTAAACGGCACGCCATTGATAAAATCAGATAACGGAACAATCGGCAGCGAAACCCCATTAAGTTTTTTTGAACTGCTTTTTATATATTTCATCCCAAGCGACAAAACAAGTAATTCTTCCGTTATAAGTCGCTTTTTAGCCGCCGATATATCTTGTTCGTTTTTTGGGAAGTGGATTTTTTTGGTTGCTTCTTTTAAAGATATCAAATCAAACTTGTTAAGTATATCTTGTGGAATCGTTTCTTGTACAACCTCGTCGACAAACTTTAACGCTTGTGCCACCGTGTTTGATATAACCTTGCTCGACAGTCCGTCGGTAGAGGAATAGACAGGCGCAAACGTTCCGACCTTATCTTTTGGTATAATAACAGGGCTAATCGCTTCTCTTTTGGTGAAACCGGTCGAAAGTTTACAGAAAAAAAAGTACTCTTCGCCCTCTTTAAGCGCGTCATATGTATAACGATTATTAAACCATGTTAAAACGACAGAACAGCTTTGGTCGAACGCCGTCGCTTTATAAAGCATACGTCCGCCGCCTATTCTGGCGGGCGGTAGTTTTTGGTTTATTATGGCTTTAATTACGACAAAGCTACCTATTTCGGCGGACGCTATCGACGAAGAAAGTCGCAAGTTGTCATAGCGTCTTGGGTAATAGCTCAAAAGAGCGTCAACAGTTTCCACGCCAAGCTTTTTAAAAAGCTTTTGGCGAAGGCTGCCAACCCCCTTGAGTTTAGTTATATCATATTTTACAACATTTAGGTTGCTCAATTTGTCTATTCCGCTGATAAGTAGTAGTAGTAGACCGGTTGACCGCCGTTTATAAGGTTAATCTCGATGTTAGACGGGATTTTTTGTTTAATAAGTTCTAGGGTTTTTTCCGCTTCGTCCTCGTTAACATCGCTTCCATATATTACGGTTAGGAAACTCTTGTCTTTTGAAACGATCTTTTTTGCAAGTTTTACGGCAGCGTTTGAAATCGACTTTTCGGTGAACACAAGTTTTCCGCTTTCAAGCGCCAAAATCTCGCCTTCTTTTATCGTGTGTCCATCAAAATCGCTGTTTCTCGCCGCAAACGTAATCTGCCCGACCACTGCGTTTTCGGCAGATTCTTTCATCGTCACAAGGTTTTGCTCGACGCCATCGTCCGGATTAAACATAAGCATAGCGCTTATTCCGGCCGGTATGGAACGCGTCGGCAACGTAACGGCATTTCTGTCCGCCAAAAGGCAGGCTTGTTCCGCCGCCATTATTATGTTTTTGTTGTTGGCGAGAACTATGACGTTTTCAGCCGCAACCGATTGAATTGCCGCCAAGATATCGTCGGTAGACGGGTTCATCGTCTGTCCGCCACTCACGACTTTATCGACACCAAGGTCGAAGAAAAGTTGTTTTAAACCATCTCCACATGAAACCGAAACAACGCCATATTTAATCGAGCTGTCTTTTTTTACATATTCAAATTCGCTTATGTCTTCAACAGAAACTTTTTTCTCGGGAATTTTTGCGCCCGGGTTAAGAGCCATAAACTGCTCTAACATATTTTCGATCTTTATCTTGGAGAGATAGCCGTGGATTAACGCAAACTTTAAAGCTTTGTCAGGGGTTTTTGTGTGAACGTGGCATTTAATAAGCTCGTCGTCCTCGACAACTACAACGCTGTCTCCGATAGCCTCAAGGTTAGCGCGAAGCTTCACAGCGTTTGCCTCTTGTTCTTCTGTTTTAATGACAAGGAATTCGGTGCAATAGCTATCGGTTTCCTCGCTCATGACATCTTCGGCGTAAACTCCTTTTGGAGCACTCGCCGTTTCACTCGAAGTTTCGTTTGAATCCGAAAGCTCTATAATCTTTCCGTCTTTAAGCGACGAAAGCATACCCTCAAAAATACAAACAAAGCCACGGCCGCCGGCGTCTACAACGCCTGCTTTTTTCAAAACGGGTAACATCTCGGGGGTTTGCTGAAGAGTTTGTTCCGCAACGTTTACAATAAGTTCAAACGTTTCAATTGCACAAAGTCCCTCGGCTTTTTCGACCGCTTTTTCCGCCGCGACGCGCGCAACGGTTAAAATGGTTCCTTCTGTCGGTTTCATAACGGCTTTGTACGCCGATTCAACACCCTTTGCAAGCGAATTTGCAATATCTTTGCTTCCCGCTTGTTCAAGTCCCGAAAGACCTTTTGCAAAACCTCTGAACAAAAGCGAAAGAATAACGCCGGAATTTCCCCTAGCGCCCCTTAAAAGCGAGGACGCAGCAACTTGAGAAACTTTCTCTACCGTGCAGTTATCATCTAATAATTGAAGTTCGCGAACCGCGAAGCCTATCGTCATAGACATGTTGGTTCCGGTGTCTCCGTCCGGAACCGGGAATACGTTTAGTTCATCAACAGCACTCTTATTATTTTTAATATTGTTAGCGCCGGAAATAATGCTGTCTCGCAACTGTTTACCGGTTATCATTTAAGAAAAGTCCTTCCAAAAAAATTTTACCTTTGGTTTACTCTGAAACCATTTCATCGACAAAAACATCGACTTTATGAACAACAAAACCTGTTGCATTTTCAACTGCATATTTCACTTTGTTTGAAATCGAGTCTACTATCGCATTTAGGTTTACCCCATAAATAACCCTTATATGGAGTTCGATGTCGAGCTTTCCGTCGTTTGCGGAAACGCGCACCCCTTTTTCGGGGAAGTCGTTACCAAAAATAAGCGAACGAAAACCTTCCATCGGGCCACTTGTCGCCATTCCGCTAACCCCGTAACAGGTTGTCGAAATCTTGCCAACTAAACTTGCAAAAAAATCAGATGTAAATGTTACGGAACCTATCGAATTTGTATATTTTACCACTGTTTATAATTTCCTTTCAGTGCGCTTATAATAATATATTACCCTATATCTACCTATTATGTCAAGATTCAAGCGAAAAAGTATATGAATAATGAATTTAATCTAGTACCCTGTGTCATTTAAAAGTTTATATAAAACGGTTTTCACTCACCCTCTCAGTCACTTTGTGACAGCTCTCCCAAAGGGAGAGCCATTTCCGCGGCTCTCCCTTTGGGAGAGCTGTCAATCTCGGATTGACTGAGAGGGCAATTTTGCAGTTTGGATTGAAACAATATCCTAGTTGGTTAACTCACATATTCTTTCTATTCCGACACAACATTTAGTTTTTAAATCAATGTTAAAACTAACTCCGCACAGCTTGGCCTCGCCGCCTTCAACGCTAAACCGAACAGGAACACCAAAGCGTTGTTTTTTTATAGATTGTTCTATCTTAACCCCTATGACCGAGTTTATCGCCCCAACCATTCCAACGTCGGTTATATACCCCGTGCCTTTTGCAAAGATCCGCTCGTCGGCGGTTTCGACATGTGTGTGTGTTCCGAAAAGGGCAGAAATCTCGCCATCAAAACAATTTGCAAACGCCAATTTTTCGCTTGTAGATTCGGCGTGGAAATCAACTATCTTTATAGCGTTTGGATACTCTTTGATTATATTCTCCATTATATTATATGGATTGTCGCTTGAAATACCCATAAAACTTTGTCCGATGATGTTGGTAACAACAACTTGATATGAGCCTTTGTCGATAACACAACTTCCTTTTCCACAAACCCCTTTCGGATAGTTTAACGGGCGGATTAGAAACTCGGACGACTCAAAAAGTTCGACATAGTCCGCGCTTCTGAACGAATGGTTGCCCGTCGTTATAACGTCGATACCAAAAGAAAAAAGCCTCGTCGCGGTTTTGCGGTTTATTCCAACACCCGAATCGGCGCTGTTTTCACCGTTAACAATAATAACGTCAGGTTTATGTTTCATTCTTAAGGTCGGCAAAAGTTTTTCAACCGCATCTACGCCGGTTCTTCCAACGACATCTCCGATACAAATTATATTCATACAAGCCACCATTCCTTTCTTAAAACTCTATATTGTTTAACCGAAAATCTACAAAACCAACATACATCGGTTGGACAAAACACAGCAAAGCTGCGCAAAGCATCGCAAAGCATTGCTATAATAAATAGATTGTAGGGACAACCCTTGCGGTTGTCCGATTAAGAGAAACATTACCCTTAATCGGACAGGGGCAAGCGCTGTCCCTACAGTTATTTGCGTATTTGTGTAATCATTGTTTAGCGAACTAATTACTTCGCAAAGTCAATAGCTCTGCTTTCTCTGATTACATGGACTTTTATCTGTCCCGGGTAATCAAGTTCGTTTTCTATCCGACTTACAATTTGGTGTGCAACAACGGTTAAGTTGTCGTCCGAAACTTCTTCCGGTTTAACCAAAATCCTAATCTCGCGTCCGGCTTGAATTGCAAACGAGCGATCAACTCCCACAAACGAATCTGCAATCTCTTCGAGTTTTTCAAGACGTTTGATATAATTTTCAAGGTTTTCGCTTCTCGCCCCGGGACGCGCCGCCGAAATGGCATCTGCCGCCATGACGATGTATGCAAGCGGTGTTTTTGCTTCAACGTCGCCGTGGTGAGCTTCGATAGCGTGTACAACTTCGGGGTTTTCTTTGTACTTTTTCGCAAGATCAACACCGATTTGTATATGGCTTCCGTCTGTTTCGTGGTCGATGGATTTTCCGATATCGTGGAGAAGACCCGCACGTTTTGCCATCGTGACGTCGAGCCCGAGTTCTGCCGCAAGTATTCCCGAAAGCATTGCGACCTCGAACGAATGGTTAAGAACATTTTGTCCGTAACTTGTTCTATAGTGAAGTCTTCCGAGAAGTTTTATCATGTCGGGATGGATTCCGTGGATACCGACATCAAGCACAAGTTTTTCGCCTTGTTTTTTAATTATGTTGTCGACTTCTCGTTTGGATTTCTCAACCGATTCTTCAATCCTCGCCGGATGTATTCTTCCGTCAAAGATAAGTTTTTCAAGCGAAAGTCGTGCAATCTCTCTTCTTACAGGGTCGAAACTTGATATTGTAATCGCTTCGGGAGTGTCGTCGATTATTAGGTCGACGCCGGTAACCGTTTCGATAGTTCTTATGTTGCGGCCTTCACGACCGATAATTCTTCCCTTCATCTCGTCGTTCGGAAGCGGAACCACCGACACAGTAGCCTCGGACGAATGGTCCGCCGCACATCGTGCAATTGCAAGGCTTATAAGATTTCTAGCCATCGTTTCGGATTCGTCTTGAAGATTTTGTTCAAAGAACTTGATGCGAAGCGCCTTTTCGTGGGATAGTTCTCCGTCAAGCTGATGGAGCAACATCTCTTTTGCTTGTTCTGTTGTAAGCGAGGAAATCTGTTCCAACATTCCAAGTTGGGTCACTTTAAGCTTATCGACCTCTTCAATCTTGTTTTCAAGGTCTTGAACTCTGGTCTTTTGTTTTTGTTCCTCTTTTTCAAACTGATCTACTTTTTTGTCGAAATTTTCTTCCTTTTGTGTCAATCTTCGTTCTTGTCGCATCGTCTCGTTTCTTCTCTCACGAAGTTCGTTTTCCGACTCGCTTCGCATTTTAAAGATCTCGTCCTTTGCTTCAAGAACCGCTTCTTTTCTTTTTTGTTCAGCTGATTTAATAGCATCGTTTATGATTCTTCTCGACTCATCTTCCGCAGAACCAATCTTTGCTTCTGCTATCTTACGGCGATATGCAACGCCGAAGTAAAAACATGCTATTCCGGCGACAACCGCCGCCACAATCGCTGAAACAACCGGTACAATTATAGATACCATTGCTTCATTTGTCTCCTAACTAAAATTCATTTTTCATCACTTTTTTATGGCAAAGTAATGAAATTATTGTGAAATATATCCATTATTTAAAGCCTACTAGCTTTATATTAAAACATATACGACAAGTAATATTTTAGACCTAATATTTCAATATGTCAATGGTTTGTTAACATTTATTATATATTTATTTTTCGTCTTGTTTTTTTTTATATTATATAGTATAATATTTTTTAATATTAAATCAATATTAAAAAGCTGTTATTTGTGAACGAGCGCAGGTGTTTTTGCTTTTACAGAGAGTGCCGCTGAAGTTGGAAAGGCACAAGCGAACCCATTGCGACACCATCACATTAGCTTTGTCGTTAAAAGCGACGACGGTTTGGCGCGTTATAGCCTGCTTAAAGTGGCGATTTCAAATCGCAATTTGGGTGGAACCATGGAGTTTAAAGCTTCATCCCTTGTTTTTGGGATGGGCTTTTATTTTTTTTAAAGGAGTTTAATTATGGCAACAGTAACACTTACATTAAAAGGTGAACAACGAGAATTTGAAAGCGGAATAACCCCCGCTGAAATCGCAAAATCAATCGGCATGGGGCTATATAAAGCCGCATGTGCCGCAAAGGTAGACGGGCAAAACGTAGACCTTAGAACCCCAATCACAAATGATTGTGAAGTCGAGATTTTAACGTTTGACGATGATTACGGTAAAAAGGCTTTTTGGCACAGTTCCTCACATCTTATGGCACAAGCTATCCACCGTTTGTTCCCCGACGTCAAGTTTGCAATTGGTCCCGCTATCGATAGCGGTTTCTATTACGACCTTGACAGCGAAAGAACATTCACTCCGGACGATTTCGAGGCAATCGAAGCCGAGATGTCAAAGATAGTTAAAGCGAACATTCCTCTCGAACGTTTCACACTGGGACGAAACGAGGCTTTGGAATTTATGAAAACCGAGCCGTATAAAGTTGAACTTATTTCGGAACTTCCCGAAGATGAAACGATAAGTTTCTATAAACAGGACGATTTTTGCGACCTATGTGCCGGCCCACATCTTATGTCGACCGGAGCAATTGGCGCCGTTAAGCTAACCGCGATAACCGGGGCATACTGGCGCGGAGACGCAAGCAACAAGATGCTTCAACGTCTATATGGTATAGCTTTCCCAAAATCAGCTCAATTAAAAGAACATCTCCTGATGCTTGAGGAAGCAAAGAAAAGAGACCACCGAAAACTTGGCAAAGAACTTGAACTTTTCGAGATTATGGAAGAGGGACCCGGTTTTCCGTTTTTCTTCCCAAAAGGCATGGTTATACGCAACAAACTTGAAGAGATGTGGCGCGAGGAGCACCAAAAAGCGGGTTATGTTGAGATTAAAACGCCGCTTATTCTCAACCGCTCTCTTTGGGAACGTTCGGGACATTGGGGACATTATCGCGAAAACATGTACACAACGCTTATTGACGAAACAGATTTTGCGATTAAACCGATGAACTGTCCCGGCGGAATACTTGTTTACAACAACAAATTGATGAGCTATCGCGACCTTCCTTACCGCGTCGGTGAGCTTGGAATAGTCCACCGCCACGAGCTTTCGGGAGCGCTCCACGGCCTTATGCGTGTCCGCTGTTTCACACAGGACGACGCACATCTTTATATAACGGAAGACCAAATAGTTGAAGAAATTTTGGGCATCGCTCGCCTTGACGATAAGCTTTATCGCATGTTCGGATTTGAATATTCTATCGAGCTTTCGACAAGGCCGGACAATTTCATGGGTGAAAAAGAAACGTGGGACAAGGCGGAAGCCGCGCTTAAAGAAGCGTTGGACAGATTTGGAAAACCATATAAAATCAACCCAGGCGACGGAGCGTTCTATGGCCCGAAGATCGATTTCCACCTTCGCGACTGTGTCGGAAGAACGTGGCAATGTGGAACTATCCAGCTTGACTATCAACTGCCCGAGCGTTTCGACATGACATATATCGGGGCAGACGGCGAAAAACATCGCCCTGTCATGCTACACAGGACTATTCTCGGAAGCATCGAACGGTTTATCGGAATTTTAACAGAGCATTTCGCCGGAGCATTTCCGCTTTGGATGGCGCCGGTTCAAGTTATGGTTATCCCAATCGCGGAAGCCCACCATGAATACGCCTCTAAAGTTGCCGACCGTTTGAGCGAGCTTGGCATGAGGGTGGAGTGTGACAAACGCAGCGAAAAGATGGGCTATAAGATAAGAGAAGCTCAACTTCAAAAGATTCCTTATATGCTGGTTGTTGGAGACAAAGAAAAAGAAGCCGGCGCGGTTGCCATTCGTTCGCGTAAAAACGGTGACATGGGAACAAAGAATTTGGAAGAATTTATAGCAATTGCACAGCAAGAAATCGTAGAAAAATCCTTTTAATTAGGCATAAAACAAAAAAAGAGAAATTTTTCAAAAAAATTTCTCTTTTTTTGTTGACAAACCGATTTAAATTTGTTAAGATATTAAAGCTGTACGAGACATTAGCTCAGCCGGTAGAGCATCTGCCTTTTAAGCCGAGGGTCCGGGGTTCGAGTCCCCGATGTCTCACCAAACGTCGCAAACTAACAAAGTTTGCGACGTTTTTCTTATAATTACTCTTTACATTATTTAGGTGACACAAATGAACTTAACGTATGCTTTAATGTTATTCTTTCTTTTTATTTTAATCTATCTTTTAATAATCGAGGTTTTCACCGTGTTGTTTCGTCTAACCGGAATGACGTATGACAAAGCAAATCTACAGGTTATCTCGATGCTTACAAACTGTGGGTTCACGACACAGGAAAGCGAAAACATAACGATCTTTCGAATGCGCAGAAAACTTGCGAAGCTAACCATCATTTTCGGTTATCTTTTCACCGTTATAATAATGTCAAGCATAGTCAACATATTTCTCTCGCTAAGTTATTCTGAAGTTGAAAACATGTGGGAGGCGCTTGTTGTAATCTTTATCTCGGTTATAATAATTACAATTATAATGCGCTTTAAATGGGTACGCCATTTTGTTGACGCACGTCTTGAAACGCTTGGAAACAGAATAATGTTTGGAGACGGCTCAAACGCCATCATTCTTCTTGAGATGTTCGGCAGTAGCGCAATGTGTGAAATCAACCTTTCAAGGCTTCCTTTAGAGCTCGATAACGTCAAACTTAAAGACTCGGGGCTTAAAGAGAAATATAAAATTCAAGTTATTCTCATAAAAAGAAACGGCGAAACTTTAAGCATTATGAACGGCGAAGAGGTTCTTTTCACAAACGACACGGTGGTTGTTTTCGGAAACTATACCAACATAAAAAAACTGTTTAAAAAACCGACAAAGGTTGCAAACCAACCAAACGATGTTTAAACAGTTAAAGAGTTTTCTTTATTCTCATTCTTCATGTTTTTTGTTTATAATAGGCTTTATCTTGCAAATCATAATAATCACGCCTTTTCTAAGCGATGTTTTATCTGTTGACATACTGCAAAACCACCCTTAAATTCCACAAATTTTATGTTCAAACACCGAAAGCACATCTTGTTGTTCTTTAACCGAACCAAAATTATTATATACTTTAATCTTAATTTTTTCGCCATTCCTAAACGTTAAACGTACTGTGTTGTTAGAAAATACGGTACGTTTATTTTTATATTTTTCAACTTGTTCAAGAGCTATCTTTTCCCCTGATACCACCAAAAAAGCCTCGTTTAGCTTCGCAAATATTAAATGTTCATGTGTTATTCCCAAAAAATAATCAATTTTTTTGGGCAAAGAATCGACATTCGATCGTACAATAGTTGTATACACTGCTGCTAAAATCGGGTTTTCTTTTGTTCCCGTTACAAGTTTCAACATCTTTTGTCTTGTGTCCTCTTGAATAATACCTTGTTTGTTCAAATTGTCAAGAAAACCTTTTCCTTTTTGATCGTCCAACAAACAAAGGTATTCCATCATTGTTTGAATGTCGATATCTTTCTTTAAAGCTTTTTTAAAAAAAGATAATCTAATTGCTAAAGCTATCGCCGCCAACCCAAGCAAAAACGCAATCACAATTGATATGTCGCCAAAAATTTCCAACGAGTTTTCAAAACCGTTTAAGTAAAAATACCACGCTTGAGCGATAACCAACGCAACAAAAAAAGTCGCAACTATCGCTATGTTAACTTTTCTCGAAAGCGGAGATTTAAAAACAATTAAAATATAAAACGCCGAAAAAATCACAAGTGTGTTTAAAACCACACTTCGCACAAACGGAAACAAGTTTTGCGAAGCATCTTCCGAAATCTCATAAAACTTTTCGATTTCATCGGTTAAAATTCCATTACTTGATAGAAAAAACATTATTCCAAACAAAACAACTGCGCCGATTGCAATGGTTAAAACTCGTTTAAAGGTATATTTCAAACTAACCCCCCTCACTTTTTTCAAAACATGTCACAAAGAATGCGCCTTAAATATCAACCGACATTTGTAAATTATCACCTAATAAAGTTTCGTCTGCTCGTCTATCTGCGGAAACTTTGAAATAAATTCAAACACCGCATTAACGCCATAGATAACATCGTTTTCGGCACAAAACTTTTTTATCATACGCGATAATGTCGCGCTGTTTTTGCTTCGAATTCCGTATGATGCGCCAAAATTACGCATATATTCTTTTTTAAGCCCGGGGAAATGTTGGTCGAGCTTTTTAAAATAATACTCCCTGTTCCCAAACCTTAACGTCATGCCCGTTCCAAAAATCAGAATACCTTTAACGTTTGCCTCTTTGCAATAGGATAAAATGCCCTCGACGTTTTCTTTTGTATCGTTAATAAACGGCAGTATGGGACAAAACCAAACAACGGTCGGTATCCCCTCCTCGTTAAGTCTTTTCAATACGTCAAATCTTTGTTTTGTTGTCGCGACGTTAGGTTCGACTATTTTACAAAGCTGCTCGTCATACGTCGTAAGCGTCATCGAAACAACACATTTTGCCTTGTCGTTTATTCTTTTCAAAATGTCTATATCGCGAAGTATCAGATCGGATTTTGTCAAAACTGAAACGCCAAAACCATGTTTTTCGATAACCTCAAGACACTTTCTCATGTTTTCAAGCTCTTTTTCAAGCGGAATATACGGGTCGGTCATCGCCCCAGTAGTTATCATACACCTTTCGCGTTTTTTTGAAAGGGTTTTATTAAGAAGCTCGACAGCGTTAACCTTGACTTCGATATCCTCGAAACTATAGGTCATTCCGTAACATTCACTGCGCGAATCGCAATAGATACAACCATGTGTGCAGCCACGGTATATATTCATGTTATTTTTCGCAGACAGTATACTTTTTGCTACAACCTCTTTAATTTCAAATCAACTCCGATAATAAATTAACATTTAAGTATAATATCATATTATTTATACAAAATGACGAGTATCGCCATTGCAAGTTTTTTGCAGTATACAGTTTATAAAGCGCAAAAAACGGGGCGGGTTTTTAGGGCGTGTGTCGCCCTAAATCGTTGAGGGGGGTTCGGGGGGTGTCGGGGGGCAAAGGGGGAGAATCGAAACTCCCCCTTGTCCCCTGACAAAAACATTTCTCTAATAAGATAAGTCTGTGGAGATTATTTATATAATGCAAAGCAATATATAAATTCGCCATGTGGCTTTGCCACGGCAACGCCACGGCGTCTTCAATACTATTTTAAACCGCCTGACCACAACCTCCGCCATAAGGCGGAGCTGGTCAAGATGCATAATCTCCACCTGCGGTGGAGCTAAATATAAATAATCCTGCGGATTATTTATATTTGTGATTTTAAACTTGCAAAATCTTGCACCGCATTATATTGTGGGATACTATAACTTTTCCAAGAATAACCCTCGTTCTCGATCGGGGTTATTTTGTTATCATATATATATTTCGAATACCAATAGATCCCTTCGCTTTCTTCAGCCTTGTTTTTCAAATCAGCAACTTCATTATAAGCGTCTGACGAAAGCGAAGCAAGATAGTCAAAATCTGCGTCACCAGTTTGGTTATATATCGCTACGTGGCTTTTTGCTACTATACTATCGATATTTATAAGATTGATGCTGATATAAAAAGCAAGTCCGACAACAGCATATGCCGCAATTATCTTTAGTCTTGGCTTAAATATAAAAGCAAGCGTTATCACTAGCCCTGCAATTTCAAACCACAAGAATATCATAACAAAAACTCTAAGCCTCGTTAGCCCAAATTCTTGATAGTAGAGCATCATCTTGTAAAACGACAAGCCCGCAAGCATAACAGTTAAAACACAAAGCCCCGCCATGAATATTTTGATAGCCGAATTTCCCGTGACTTTCGTTACATAGATGCGATTTTTCGCAACTTTTATCGTCGTTAGCATAACCGCTATATTAATAAACGTGAGTACCAAAAGTTCAAAAAATCCGCGCCGTGCATATTCCGAATAGGTGTAGCCATATGGCAAAGCTGTTTCTAAAAATAGATAGGTAACTTGTATGTATGCGAAAACAGAATATACAATAAACAGCATACAGTTAACCATCAAAAAGATAATCAAATCCTGTGGTTCTTGTTTTTGTATGAATAGCGGTTTTGCAAGTGGCGATGTCACAACCTGTTTTTCTTTTAAACTGCCGTTTTTTAAGGAAGCCGCTAACATCTCGATGTGCATCGCTTCGGATTTTGCGACTTGGTCGACATCCAGCTGTTTTGTTTCGACTGTCTTTGCAATCCCTGCGTCTTTAACCGTCCCCGCTTCGATAGTTTTGATGTTGTCTGTTGCTTGCTTCTCTCTTTGTTTTTTATCGACAAACAACATATACAGTTGACAGAAAAAATACACAGCTATTACTATTGCCAAAACAGTTTTGGCAAACAATTCTATGAAAAATTCCAGATTTAACTTTTCAAGGAAGTCTTCCACTAATCTAGAAAAGATCGCGTCGACAGAACTTAACAAAGCAAGCACCACCAAAACAAGTGGTATGCATATGCAAAGCCCAATTATAATCTGTCTGAAAATCCTCGATTTTTTTGAAGATCCCAAAAATGCTGAACTCATCATTTTAGCCGTTAATCTAGAATAGTTTAGCGGTTCAAAAACTCTTGTGAAACTTCTTGAAATAAACCCAAACCCACCTTCTTGGACGTTTAGCTTGTTTTGAAGATCCAAAAACATCACCGCAAACAAAATCCACATAACTATAACGTTATAAAAACTAAAGATTCTGTTTGCCCTTAATGTAAATGTCAACGAAATCAACACTATAGGCACAATCCATAAAAAAGCTTTTTTATTTTTAATCTGCTGTTTGTCTCTAAAAAAGACAAACAATGTGGCACATGTGATTAAGATAAAAAGTGTCATACCAATTCCTACGCGCCATTCAATCGTTAAGTATGTGCAAAGAAACCCAAGTGCCAACGCAATAAGGATCATCCGTTTTAAAAGTTGATTGTTTGTTTCTGTGTTTTGCATATTAATACCATCCTTCACTTTAATCTCTTTATAGATTAATTTTAATCATTCTTCTTTTCAAATTTTTCAAGCTTTTGAAATTCCAAAATCTCGCCCGGTTGACAGTCGAGTTCCTCGCAAAGTTTTTCAAGCGTCGAAAACCTAATCGCTTTCGCCTTGTTATTCTTAAGAATAGATAAATTCGCCTGTGTTAGGTCTATCTTTTCAGAAAGTTCCGAAAGGCCTATTTTTCGTTTCGCCATCATGACGTCAAGGTTTATTATAATCCCCATAGCTTTTTCCCCTTATATAGTCATGTCGTTGTCTTGTTTTTTCATTTTGGCGTTTCCTTGTTGAATTTGTTGATTTTTTTGTAGTTTAGCACACACAAAACCGTTTGTCAATATTTTTTTATCGTTTTTCGATAAATTTTAATCCAAAACCAAGTTTGACGTATTATATCGAAATAAAGTATAATCATATCAACATGTTTTCAAAGGCGACGAAAGGACGGTTGTAAAACTAAAATGAAATTTAAAAATTTTTTGTACTTTGCTAAATTTGGAGTTAAAACTATAATGTTTAAAAAGAAAGATCCCATCTTGGGAACTATCATACTAACCGACAAATGCAACCTTTCTTGTAAACATTGTTCGGTAAACAACATAACCGCTGTTATGCACAGCTATGAACAGATAAAAAGCGAGATGGCCTGGCTTTATAGAATGGGTATTCGCATCTTATTTTTTTGTGGCGGCGAAACATTTATGTGGAACGACGGCGGAAAAACTGTGCGCGACCTTGTTAAAGAAGCAAAAAAGATGGGCTTTTTAATTGTTAACGTCGTTACAAACGGAACGTTTGAACTTAATCTTCCCGAGGCAGATCTTATCCTTTTAAGCGTCGACGGCGATAAACAACGCCACAACGATATACGCGGGGACACATATGACTTAATTATGCAAAACATCAAAAACGCGACGAGCGACAACATCTGCTTTTACATGGCAATTAACGGGATAAACAAAGACACTATTCGCGATGTTTGCATAACCGCGCGCGACACAAAAAACGTTCGCGCCGTTTCGTTTAATTTCCACACACCCTACCAGGACACCGAACATCTCGCGCTTTCTATGTCGGAAAAACTTAATTGTTTTAAAACTATCAAAAAGATGATAGACCAAGGTGTCCCGGTGTTCAACCTTAAATCTGCGTTTCCATACATTGCGAACAACAGTTTCCCAACGCCGTGCCACCAATGTGTCGTCATAGAAAACGGAATTATCCACACCTGTGGACGGTGTATCGAGGTTTCGGGGCTTTGCAAAAACTGTGGATATTTCTTTGTTGCGGAGTACACTTTGCTTTTCAGCGGAAAAATAAAAATAATCTTTGATATGCTTTTTACATATCTTAAATATATCTAGACTTGTGATATATTGTATACATTTCTTAAGCCTTTTTGACTTTTAACGAATGGAGATTTAATGAGCTTTTTAACCACTGTTTCAAGAATGTGGTTGACTAAAACCACAAAACCTTTCACGTTCACAAACGAATACGACAACTCCCTCGATTTCGAGCAACTTGATAACCTAGGTCTTTATGTTCACATACCGTTTTGCAAAAACATCTGTGACTTTTGTCCATATTGCAAAGAGGTTTACGACGAACAAAAAGCAAACTTTTATATCGACAGTTTAATTAAAGAGATCCATCTTGTCGGAAAAGAATTGCAAGGCAAAAAAAACGTCACAAGCCTTTATTTTGGGGGCGGAACTCCGGCTTTAGTTGCAAACAGACTGCACGAAATAATCGATGCATTAAAGCAATATTTCGAGATATGCGAGGGCATAGGGCTTGAACTACACCCCGAAAACGTTAACACCAAAACACTTGAGACGATTAAAAAAGCCGGTGTAACCAAGATAAGCATTGGCATTCAATCATTTTCTAAAAAATTTCTAGATGTTTTGGGCAGAAACCCCGCCGACAAAGAAACTTTGTCAACCGCTTTGAAAAAAACATCGTTTGAAACGGTTTCGATGGATTTTATATTTGCTCTACCAAACCAGACAAAACAAGATTTAATAACAGATATCGACACAGCTTTTGCTATTGGCGCAAACCATATAGCGGTCTACCCGTTTATCGACTTTACGTTTACAAAAAGTTCGGTTAAGACGATGGACAAAACCGCAAAACGCAAACTTTTGGACGAGATAACGCTATACTGTCAAAACAAAGGTTACAAAAGAGACTCTATTTGGACATTCAGCAACACACCAAACGCAAAATATTCCTCGATGACACGGGATAATTTCTTAGGGTTTGGTTGTTCCGCAACCACCCTTTTAAAGGATAGCTTTAAAATCAACACGTTTTGTGTCGAACATTATATCGAGCGCATCAACCAACAACAACTCCCAACCTCGCTTACAATTCGTTTCACCAAAAGACAACGTATGGTTTATTTTTTGTTTTGGACAGCGTATAGCACACATGTTAATCCAAAAGAATTCGAGAAGTTTTTTGGTGTTTCGCTTAAAAGTAGGTTTGGTTTTGAGATTTTTCTTGCAAAGAAACTTGGATTTATAACAGAAAAAGACGGCATCTTGTCGATGACTTTAAAAGGCGCGTTTTACTATCACCACTATGAAAACTACTACACCCTTTCATACATAGACAAAATGTGGTCTGTCATGCGAAAACAAGCATTTCCAAAAGAGATAAAATTTTAGTCTTTATATAAATAATCCGCAGGATTATTTATATAATATTATTACCGATCAAAAAGGCAAAGGGTCAAAATTTAACCCTTTGCCTTTTTTTGTAATAATTAAATATTAGAAATCTGTTTTTGTTCTAGTTCACTTCGACAAGATGTTGAAGATATCCATATCCCCTTTCGGGCATCTCGTCATACGGTATGAATTCCAGTGCCGCGCCGTTTATACAATATCTCAATCCACCGTCGTCGACAGGTCCGTCTTCAAACACATGCCCAAGATGCGAATCTCCCACGCGGCTTTTAACTTCAACTCGTTTCATTCCAAAACTGCTGTCGTCATGTTCAACAATAACGCTTTGGTCGATAGGCCTTGTAAAACTCGGCCACCCCGAACCGCTATCGTATTTGTCGGTTGAACTGAAAAGCGGTTCTCCCGTTACGACGTCAACATATATGCCCGATTGTTTGTTGTCGTTGTATTCATGGGTAAACGCGCGCTCTGTTCCACCGTTTCTAACTACGTCATACTGCAACTCTGAAAGCTGTTGTTTAAGCTGTTCATCGGTTGGAACTTGATATTCCGACGGGTCGATAACGGTCAAACCCTCGCTTGCCGTACTAAGATCTATATGACAATATCCGTTTGGGTTTTTCTTGAGATAATCTTGGTGGTATTCCTCCGCAAGATAAAAGTGCTCAAGCGGCAAAAGCTCTACCGCTAACGGCATGTCATACTGTTGTTGAACGATGTCAAGATGTTTTTGTGCAACTTCCTGTTGCATATCGTTTTCAAAATATATCCCCGTTCGATACTGTGTTCCGACGTCATTTCCCTGCTTGTTTAGACTTGTCGGATCTATTATCTTAAAATAATGTCCAAGCAAAAAGTCAAGTTCAACCTGTATTGGGTCATAAACAACCCTAACAGTTTCGGCATGGCCTGTATTTTTATAGATTACGTCTTGGTAACTTGGGTTTTCGGTGTTTCCGTTTGCGTATCCCGACGAAGAATCGTACACCCCGTTTATTCTTGCAAAATATTCCTCCACACCCCAAAAACAACCACCTGCAAGGTAGATTGTTTCCAACCCCTCGCTTTGTATAAGTTGTTGAACTTGTGCTTCTTTTTGTTCAAACGATAGCGTCATCTCTTTTGCCTCCTCCGCGTTTGTCTCGTTTATTGGTAGCTCTTGCGTATATATGTCGGAACATCCGACAACTAAACCGCACAGACCCAGTGTTAATATTATTACCGCGATTTTATTTTTAAGCATAACTAATTTTCCTTTCTAAAATTTATCTTTTATACTTTATCTTCTATAAAGCGTATACATCCTCCTTGGAAATATCTTTTACGTAAGTATAACGGTAAAATAATAAATTAATATGGAGTAATTTTGTCTAATTAATTAATTTTGTCTCGAATTTTTTAAACAACTGTTAACGACAAAAAAACAGTCAACCCGTTTAAAGGTCGACTGTTCTTTTGAATTTATGCTAATTTCATCTCAATTTTAATCAATAGTATTCGTCATCGTCATCATAATCATCATCGTCGTCGTCATCGTCATAATATCCGTTGTCGTTTACAACCTTGCCCGTTGACATTACAACAAGCAAAGCCCCGGAAGCAAGGAACATTCCCGCAACCGCTAGCATAATAACAAGATTAAGCCCCTTGGAAGTGAACCCTTTTATAAGTCTCAATAACTCTGCGCCCTCAACCGCTATTGCTCCTGAGCTGTCGACCGTTGGGTCGGGAATTCCAAGCGACATCAACGTCATCACCAGCAAGGCAAGTCCGACAAGTCCAAACAATATCCCAAAAATAAGCTTAGCAATGCTCATCTTCACAACCGGCTGAGCAACATCGTCAAACCCTCCGAAACCTTTGGGCGGAGAAAACTGATTAGGTGCCCCCCTGAAATCATTGGGAGGTTGCATTGGCGGCCGTTGTGGCGGCATGCTTTGTGTGCCCATTGTGCCCATTCTTTGCATCGGTGGTCTTTGACCAGGCATCGGTGGTCTTTGACCAGGCATCGGCGGTCTTTGATCAGGCATCGGTGGTCTTTGATCAGACATCGGCGGCCTTTGTGGTGGCACCTGTGGTCTTTGGTCGGGCGATAATCGTTCGCCGGGTGACGGCGCCAACCGCTCGCCTTGAATTGATGGTCGTTGGGCTTGCATCGGCGGCCGCTGTGGTGGCATCGGCTGACTTTGGTCGGGCGACAATCGTTCGCCGGGTGACGGCGCTAACCGCTCGCCTTGAATCGATGGCCGTTGCTCCTGTCTTGGCGGTCTTTGTTCCGAATTAATTATAGGACGAGCAGTAGTCTGCTCGGCACTTGTTATCCTTTGTTGTTTTTGTTGTTGTGGTGGCGGTGTTGTGGTGGGTGCGTTTTTTTGTTCGACAGGCGGCGGAAGTTTATGCGCTTGCTGTTGGGCGCGGGGCACAGACATCGGCGCAACGCTTCCCGGTTTGATAGGTTGATTTGGCGCGGCAAGTTTCTTTTGCGCCGCGACCAAAACTGCCGTTCTGGTCGTCATCACTTCGTCTGCGATGTAGTCTCCCGCCAACTGGTCCGGATTAAAAAATTGCGGAATAAAATTCCCCGATTTTCCCGAACCGACTATGACACACAATGCATACAAAACAATTATTAGAAATGTTACAAGGTTCAAAAAGCTTGCAATTTTAAAATCCATCATCGACGAAATATTTGTCGCTAACGTTTCGGGTTCAAGATATCCGTAATACCCAAACGCGGCGAGCAACACAACTGTTATCACAAGCGAAAAAACTGTTGTTATGAAATTAAGTTTTTGACGGTTAAGCAACAACGCCAACATCATCGAAAGCATTGTAAAAAACAAAACGGCATAAAGACCCACAAAATAAAGCGAGATTATATAATTCAAAACAAAATTTAATCTTATAAGCATGCTGAAAATAAACGTCAAAACATATCCGACAGAATAGGTCACCGCGGCGGCGATTAATGTTGCGGTTAAACGCGCGGCGGTAATTCCGGCGGTTGCAAGACCCATCTTAATCAACAAGTTGCATCGGTTGTTGTTTATCTCCGCAAAACCAAAAAGTTTCGGATGGATTATGTAATGGATCGAAAGGGTAATAAGCGCAAGCGTTACATATACATATTGCATTCCAAACAACGAACTTGGAAGATATGTCGGTATAACATCTTCACCTAGTGACGTTTGAAGTATAATTAAGATATAGTGAGCCGCGACAGCGCCCATAACGATTCCGGCGGCCCAGATCATCTGTCGGGGAAAATCAAATCTACCGTTTAAGAGTTGTTCTTTTTTTTCAATTTTAATAAATCCCGAAATATCACTCATCTATTTCACCAATTCTTTCCGACCCAAAACAAACGACCTAACCCCAAGCCTCACGGTTTTGAGGTCGATTTCGTTGTTACTAAGTTCGACAACAACGTTTTCAACAACCGAAGCGTCTGCTCCTTTTCCTTTAACCGTTACTTTATCGTTGTCTGTCGAGAATTCGAGATTTTCAAAAGCTTTTGAAATCTTTTCTATTTTTTCGCTATCTTCCGATTGGAACGTCATAATCTCTTCACAGTATTTTTCAATAAATTCCCTGTAAACTCCGTTAAACGCAACCTCGCCCTCTTTTAAAGCCAAAACCCTGTTTGGCAGATTGCTTGAGAGTATGTCGTTACAATCGTTCATGATAACCGTTATGTCACGAAGCCTTAACATCTCAAAAACTTTCATCATTCGAACTTCGTCTTCCGGTTCAAGCAACAACTTTCTAAAATTAATTACAACACATCTGATTAACGGATTTTGCGTAGCCGCTATAAGTAAAACCATGATTTTTCGTGCAGTCGAGAAAAGTTTCATAGTGTCGTCCGCAACGCTATCAAGCCCAAGTTTTTCGAGTATTTCGGTTAATTTTTGTATCTTAACTTCATCGTCGGTCTGCACCTTTGCAATGCATTGCATGAGAAAGTCAAAAACTGTCATTCGGTCGGGAACCATCGAATCGTCATCGATGTAAAGAACCTCTTGCATTATGCTTTTGCTTCTCACTTCGTTCCCGTTAATAAGCATATCGCCGTTGGCAAGCCCAAGCCCCGTTCCGACAAGTTTGACTATTGCGTATTTTGTCGCTTCGTCCTCGCTTGTGACGACGGTGCAACTTGACACGGGGAAGTTTGCGGTGACGTTTGAAAACACCGGTATTCCCTCGTCATCCGACGAAGAAAGCAGATATTTTGAGGTTGCTTCTCGTATGTTTATATAACTCCTGTCGGGAAATTTAAACAGGTTGTTTTGAGTAAATATTTTGTCGAAATCCGCTATAACCACCGCTTGTTCGAGTTTGCTTTGAATTTCGGCAATGTCCACCTTTGGCTTTTGAAGTTGGGTCGCTTTCGGAAGCTGTGGCGGAGTTGTTTGTGGTTTTGGCGGCAAGTTGTTTTGCGGCGGCATCTTTTGAGCCGTCGGCGCGCCTTGCGGCGGCCGTTGCATAGGCGGCCTTTGTTGCAAAGCTGGCTTTTGTTGACCCGGCGCTCCCCTTTGTGGCCGTGCTTGGCCTGCAGGGCCTTTGTTAGACGGTGGTCTCCTGTCGGGAGGCTTTTGGTTAGGGTTTGGCCTAGATCCTCTTTGCATATCGGAAGACATTGGTCTTTGTTGCATACCACCGGGACGCGCAGGCGGTTTGTTTTTCGGAGCATTCGGATTAAACGAACTTCCGTCACGGAGGTTCGCTTGGTTTATCGGTCTTTTGGGCTGTACCGGTTTTTCGCCGTCCTCCGACACAGCCTCTTTAAAATTTCCTCTTTTACCTTTTCCAAAAGTTTGGTCGAATTTACTGCCCGAAAACGGAGTAATTTCATTTTTATTTTGTTGGTCGAATATATCTAAGCTTGGTTCCGAATTAAACAAACCGTTAGATTCGTTGGAACGATAAGGATCGTTGTCATTTTGTTCAAATCCCTGTTGTGAACCATTGAACGATTGTTGACCTTGCGACATAAAGTTCATTCCGCCTGTGCCACCGTTTGGTTGCGTTCCTATATCAAACATACCTTGTCCGCCGTCAAACCCTTTACCTAACGAAAAATCGTTGTAATTTGAACGGTCCGTTACGTTTTGTGGCATATTGTTTGCGCCAAACAAGTTGTTTTGCGCGCCAAACTGTTGCATAACGTCATATCCCGAATTTAGTGCGTGGTCGGGTATCGGCAACTGCACCGAACTGTTTTGCGGCATACCATAGTTCATACCCTGTGACATGTCGAAACTTTGAGCCGGATCTTGAGCCTGATTGAAACCTACTTGTCCCATTGGCATCGACTGCATAGCGTTTCCGTAGATATCTTGTCCTGTCGATGTTTGCGGTTGACTTGTCGGTTGAGAAAAGTCTTGCGCCGACGGCACGCCAAACATGCCTTGCGAGAAATCTTGCATAGGTTGAAGTTGTGACGGCTGTCCCGGTTGAGCCGGTTGCATATATCCGCCGCCATACGATGCTTGTTCTTGTGGGGTTTGTCCAAAAGCAGTTGGCGCCATCATGTTGTCTTGATATTGTGTGCCATTAAACGACGCGTCGAGTGCCCCGACGTTTGGAAGTTGGGTCATTTGATGTTGATATGGGTCGGTGGGGGCTACTGCTCCGTATTGTAGCGGTTGCTGTTGAATCTGATTTTGAGCATAAGGATCAAACCCTTGACCTATCGGTTGGGTCGGCTGTCCTTGAATCGGTTGATTTTGATAGATATCGGAATTTGCCGGAAAGTTTTGTGCACCTACCTGTTGGGATAGGTTTTGCGCTGGTCCGTTTGCCGCCACGTTGTTTGGGTCATTCGGATTTATCGGTTGGTTCGGATAAAAATTCTGCATTTTATAACAATTCCTTATATTTTATTATAGATTAAAAATTTCAAATATATCGCTTATTTCTCGCGAATTAAGCGCGCTTGCTATCACAGCGACAAGCCCACAAAAAACAAAAACAATCGCCATTTTTATAACCGCAAACAAAACACTCATTTGTTGGGATTGTTGCTTTATTTCGGGCAGATTAGAGGGAGCCGCCCCGCCGGCCACCGGCGCTTGTGGGCTGGTTGGCGCTTGTGGGTTAATAGGCGCTTGTGTTCCCGTTTGAGCTTTTACTCCACTAGTGTTTCCAGAAACCATACTTACGATTTTTCCTTCCATATTGACAGTTTGTGCGCTTTTCTAGATATCTTTGTTTTTTTAAACCCTTGTTAATTTAAGCTTAAAATAACCAATAAACTTCTGTTTTTTCTTGCTTAATGGCGCAAAAAAACAAGCAAACAAACAATATTTTTTTATTAACTTGATTACTTTTTTCTTTTAAGATATAATGGTGTAGTTTAATTATACATATTATAAGCTAAAAATCAAGTTTTTTGTAGTTTGAATTTGGAAAAAATAAAGGAAATTTCTCAAAATATGGATTTGAAAACCCTAATTGAAATGGACGATTGTTCCGTTGCTGTGCAACTTCAAAACAATCAAGTTGTAAAAAGAGTTGGTAAAAGTGTTCGCCCACTCTACGACATCTATCTAAATTTCAAAAACGAGATGAACGGCGCACAGGTTGCTGATAGAATTATCGGTAAAGCCGCTGCAAGTTTGCTTGTCGACGCAAAGATCAAAAGCGTCTACACCTTTTTGCTAAGTCGCTCTGCTAAACAACTTTTAGAGTCCAACGGAATCGAAACAGAATATGCCACACTTTGCGAATACATCGAAAATCGTCACGGAACCGACCTTTGTCCAATGGAAAAACTCATTGTCGACATAGACGATATCTCTGTTTGCATCGAAAAAATAGATTGGTTTGTTAAAAACGTTCAATACCCCAACAGTTAATTTCAAGGAGATTTTTTTATATGAGTGATTGTAGTAAAGATTGTTCTTCATGCGGTGGCGGTTGTCCGTCAAGCGGAACTACCCACGAACTCCCAAACTCGATGAGTCGAATAAAAAAGGTTGTTGCGGTTATGAGCGGAAAAGGCGGCGTTGGAAAATCGCTGACATGTTCTATGCTCGCCGTTTTGCTTAACCGAATGGGATACAACACGGCGGTGCTTGACGCCGACATAACCGGCCCTTCGATACCAAAGATATTCGGTATAAAGGAAAAAGCCGAAGGAACAGAGCTTGGAATCCTTCCAAGACCATCCAAAACAGGCATAAAAGTCATGTCGGTCAACATGCTTCTTGCCAATGAAACCGACCCAGTAATCTGGCGCGGGCCCGTAATCTCGGGAATGGTTCAAAAGTTTTGGACAGACGTTATCTGGCACGATGTTGATTTCATGTTCATAGATATGCCCCCCGGAACGGGTGATGTTCCGCTCACCGTGTTTCAATCGATTCCGATTGACGGAGTTGTTGTTGTAACCTCTCCGCAAGAACTTGTTTCTATGATAGTTGAAAAAGCCGTCAACATGGCCGATATGACCGAAACGCCTATAATTGCGGCGGTTGAAAACATGTCATATTATGAATGTCTCGATTGCAAAACCAAAGTCGAACTTTTCGGACAAAGCAAGATAGAAAAAATCGCAAGCGCCCACGGCATAAACGCAACCGCAAAGATCCCAATAAACCCAAAATTCTCGGCGGCATGTGACGCGGGCTCTATAGAACTTTTTGAGTCAAACTGTCTCAACAACGTCGCGAGCGTCATCGAACAACTCCTTAAAGGATAGCTGTTGTTTGTGGTTTATTATTCCTTCAAAAATCACAAATATTAGACTTTTTCAAAAAAAATTGTAAAATCAAAAAATCGTATGCCGGATATGTTTATCTACATTGTCCGTTATACGATTTTTTTGCTGTTTCTAATCTTTGTAGTGGCCTTTATAATTGAATTATCTCTATCATATCGTCTAAGACTTTATAGTCTATTTTGCTTTTTATTCTTCATACACACAAAACAAATCAACGCCACCGCTATCGCTAACGACATAACCGTTCCAAGTTCAAACAGATTAGGAACAAAGTATATCTCTATTTTGTGTTCCCCTTTTTCAAGCGGTATGGCACAAAGCGCGCCAAACGCAGGGACTATCTCGGCCGCCACTCCATCCACTTTACAACGCAACCCATTTGAATACGGCATCGAAAGAAACAACACGTTGTTGCCCGACATGTCGATTGTTCCGTTTATCCCATTGTTTGAGCTTTGTGTAATTTCTAATGTATTTTGCGACAGTTTTACAAGCTCGGGTTCTATCTCGAAAACCTCGTTCCCGACAAGAGCCGTCAAAAGATCCAGTTGGTTTTGTTCTGCAACGTCAGAGGAGGCTTTTGCCGAGACAACCGCTTTGTTTGCCTCGAAGCCGAGCGGCAAAGCATAGATGTTTTCGTAAAGCGTTGTCGTGTCGTTGCTGTCGATCTCTTTAAGATATGGTATTGTGTCGTTCGAAAACGCATACCTAACCCCCAAAACACTGTCGCTTATAAGCGACGTTGGACGATAGGCAACCGCTTTAAAGTTGTCGTCATATCCAAAGTCGCCCATGAGTTGTTGAAACGGCACATCATAAGTCGAGGTGAAAAACGAAAAGCCATAATATCCCAAAACCGAACCGTCGTTTATAGCGGATATATCGGTTTCGCCTACCCTATATATTTTATCATCTGTGTTAAAATATCCAACCGAAGACAACAGCTCTTGCTTATCGTTTTGGGCGGTTGTGTAGATTTGTTTGTTGGGGAAATGTCCGTTTTCAACCTGTGTCTTTATAATCAACGTAGCGTTTAAAAACATTTCGAACGACAAAAACAAAAGCAAACCGATATAAACAGCCTTTAAATTATACTTTTTGTTAAGCAACAACAAAATTATACAATAAGTTACACCAATCAACGACGTTAAAACTATCTTAAATATTTCAATGTCTTGTTTAAAAAAAACTATCAAAACGTTCAATGATAAAAACACTAGAGCAAAAAAAACAAGATATCTTTTTGGTACGCCGTCTAATGCGTTTAAACTTTTTGCCGCCACAACGATCAACAAAAAGCAAAAACAAAATGCATAGCGATAGGGAAACGAGTTGGGATAGGAAAAGCCGTGCCACACAATGTCAAGTTCAGGTAACAGAAAACTTACAAACATAAACATTATAAAAACACCGGTTATAATTTTATCTTTTGTCCTAAACCTTTTTGACACAAAATAAAGCGCGACAAGCGAAAAAACAAACAAAGAACAGTAGACTGTCGGCGCAGTTTGGTTTCCCGCTCCGTCGTAAAAACCTATGAAAAGTTTAAGCAAAATTTGTTTTAACGTGAAGTTAAGCTCGCCGTATCCGTTATATACCGGAACTGAGTTTTGAGCCATAAACACGGCATTCGGAAAAGTAATAAACGCAGAAAGCAAGACCGAAACAGCTACGCAACCAAAAAGATATCCCAATATTTTTTTAGTAACTTTCCCCTTTAAAACTGCAAGGTATATCGTATATAAAGCTACAAAAAGCCCCGTTATATATGCCATGTAAAAGTTTGTTATAATAACGGCCGAAACGGAAAATATAAGCAATAGTCTTGTGTCTTTTCCGTCAAATATTTGTTCAACCGCAAGCACAATAAGTGGCAAAACAACAACCGCATCAAACCAGAAAAAATTGCTATAAAAAAACAAACCAAACGACATGAGCGAATATGCAATCGACAAAATAACCGGTTTAACATATCCCGAAAATACGCGATTTTTAAGATATATGCTCATTGTAGCTGCCGAACATGATACTTTAAGCCAAAATATCAAAAGCGCCGCTTTGTCAAGATTTTGTTGGTCAAACAACAAGACTACTAAGTTAAAAGGGCTTGCAAGATAGTATGCAAATGTCGGAAAAAAGTTCATCGAAAGCCCTATGTTTTGGTTAAAAAAAACATCCCCGTTTTTAAGTGCGGACAAAAACGGGAGATATTGGGTTTGAACATCCGATATAATAAAAGACATCTCGGAAAACAGCCCGACGCCATTAATTGAAAACGCAAGCACATATATCAACAAACTTAATGTCGCAGATCCCGTCATCATGACAATATCTTTATACAGTACCCTATTTGTTTTATAGACCATATCATTCTCCAATTTTTTGGAAATTATAATTTTAATGTCATTTATGGTTGAAAGTTATTTATATTTATTATAATATTATAACAACTATACGCAAGATTTGCAAAACATCAAAAAGTTAGGGAATGGAAAAAAGTTAATCAACGCCTTTATCCACACCCAAAAGTTAACAAAACGTTTTTTCTAAGGGGTTTAATTTGGAAACATCAAAATTTAAAATCAAAGATCTGTTGACGATTAGGTATATAAAGCAAAACAAACATTTTTTCTATGCGTTGCTTATAACGGCTTTGTTTTTCCTTTTTAACCTTTATCTTTTGATGCAACACGAAAGTTGGCTTGACGAAGCGCAAGCTTGGTTGATTGCGCGAGACACCGATTTTTTGGGACTTCTTGAACAGGTTAGATACGAAGGACACCCGGTTTTGTGGTTTTTGTTTTTGATGCCGTTCGCAAAACTCGGGTTTCCGTATGAATACATAGGCCTCATAAGTCTTTCGGTTGTTACCGCCTCGGTTTTTTTGGTGTTAAAGTATTTTCCGTTTGGCAAAGTCGCAAACACTGCGGTGGTGTTATCTTCGGTTTTTATCTACTACAATCCGGTAATCGCAAGAAATTATTGTTTGGTTTTGCTTTTGGTTGTTATTTTGGCGATATTGTATAAGCAACGCAAACAGCAACCGTTAAGATACGCAGTTTCAATAGCTTTGCTAGCGCAGACACATGTTCTCATCTTTGGGTTTTGTCTCGCCCTTTATCTGCTTCATTTTTTTGAGCTGACAACAGACAAAACGAGAAGCAAAAAAAGTTTAAGCTACTTAGGTTCAATTTTCATTCCGCCGTTAAGCTTTGTTTTTTTAATTTTCGAGCTTTTCGGAAGCGTTGGCGCAAACGTTACAGTCTCAGAATTTTCGGCGTTTGGTAAGATCTCTTTAGACGAAATTTTATTTTCAGCACTGACCTATTTCAAACACATAATGTTACGATTTTTCGGGCTTGACCTAAACCTGTTTTTCTCTGTTATGCTTTTTTCCGCAGTGCTTGGCGCGGTTGTTGTGATTGGGTTTTTATTCCCAAAAGTGACTTTTATAACAACACTCGGAGTAGGTTTTGTATTTGCTGTGCACATTCTTATCTATCAAAGCTTTATGATGCAAAAATTAATTATAGCAGTCCTTGTTATTATATTTTGTCTCGTAACTGTGTTTTATGATAAGCCGTTAAGGTATAAGAAAATCCCCGAAATAAACACCCAGTATATAAAAAAAGCCGCTTGCCTTGCGGTTATTATTATATCTGTCTTGTCGCTAGGTTCCCTTTCCTCTGACATAGTTGCCGAGCAAGACCGCGTTTATGCCCGTTCGGACGAGATTGCGGAATTTGTGACGCAAAACCTCCCAAGCGACAGCGTAATCGTCTGCCCGACGGTTGGCGACGGTTCTGCCATTGCGCCGTATCTTACGACTCAAAAGTTGTTCAGCCCGTCGAGCGAACAATTTTTTACATATCTCACATGGGATCAATCGCTAAACGTACGCCTAACTGCCGAACAACTTGCACAAACTATCGACCAACATCTTTCTGACTATCAAAACATCTTTATCCTGTTCCAGCCACACGGCGTTGTTCCGTCGGTTGACGGGTATCCGGGTGGACTAGAGGTTGTCGAAACCTTTTCGGGGGACACTATTCAAGGCGAACCCGAGATAGTTTTGTATAAAGTTCCGCCAATAGTCATCGATTAAATTTGTTTCAAAATTCGCGAATATATGATATAATTTTTACATTATGTTTTTACCTATTTCAAAAAAAGAATTTGAACAGTCGGGCAAAAGCCGTCCCGACTTTATATTTGTGTCGGGTGACGCTTATGTCGACCATCCGTCCTTTGCAAATGCCGTCATACCTCGTGTCCTCGAGGATGCGGGTTTTTGTGTTGCGATAATTTCCCAACCGGATTTTAAAACGGACAGTGACATCACGATGTACGGCGAGCCGAAATACGGCTTTCTTGTAAGTTCCGGAAACATGGATTCGATGGTGAACCATTATTCGGTTACCAAAACAAGGCGCAAAACCGACAGCTATACCCCCGGTGGAATCATGGGAAAACGTCCCGACTATGCAACAACGGTTTATTCGTTAATGATAAAAAAAGCATATCCTAATTGTCCCGTAATTATTGGCGGAACAGAGGCAAGTCTTAGACGTTTTGGCCACTACGACTATTGGAGCGACAGCGTTAAAAAATCTGTTTTAATCGACTCGAAAGCCGATCTTTTGGTTTTTGGCATGGGTGAGGCTCCAATATTAGAGATTGCGAGCCTTTTGCGCGACGGGGTTAAAGCGGAAGAGATAACCTCGGTTAGAGGAACATGTTACATAGCGAAAACAATAGATAATATGTCCGACTTTGTTCGGCTTCCGTTTTACGAAGATATCATTAAAGACAAAAAAAAATACGCAAAAAGTTATATGCGCCAATACAACAACTGTGACCCGTTTAGAGGAAAAATTTTGGTTGAGCCGTATCTTAACGACGGCTTTGTTGTTCAAAACCCTCCAAGCCTTCCGCTGACAACAGAACAACTCGACAGGATATATTCGCTAGACTATCAGCGCAACTACCACCCCTCATACGAAGCTTTAGGCGGAGTTCCCGCAATTGAAGAGGTAAAATTCAGCCTTATAAGCTCGCGCGGTTGTTTCGGCGCTTGCAGTTTTTGCGCGCTAGGTTACCATCAAGGAAGAATTGTTCAATCGAGAAGCCACGAATCTCTTATAGATGAAGCAAAAAAAATAACGGAACTTTGTGATTTTAAAGGATATATCCACGACGTAGGCGGGCCTACCGCAAACTTTCGCAAACCGGCTTGTGCAAAACAACTTAAAGTTGGGGCATGTGAACAACGACAATGTCTTTTCCCCTCCCCTTGCGAAAATCTCGACGCCTCACACGCGGACTACATCGAACTTTTAAACAAACTTAGACAGCTTCCAAAGATAAAAAAAGTTTTTATTCGATCAGGCATTCGCTTCGATTATCTTTTGGCGGACAAAGACGAAAAGTTCTTTCAACAACTCGTGTCCCACCATGTAAGCGGTCAACTTAAAGTTGCCCCTGAGCACGTTTCAAACAGAGTTTTAAACGCAATGGGTAAACCCGAAAACTCCGTATACAATCGCTTTTGTGAAAGGTTTAAAACGCTTACAAAAAAAGCTGGACTTGAACAATATCTTGTGCCCTATCTCATGTCTTCGCATCCCGGAAGCGAGCTTAAAGACGCGGTTGAGCTTGCGGTCTACCTCAACCAAAACAAGATAAACCCGGAACAGGTTCAAGACTTCTACCCCACCCCGTCGTCGCTGTCCACAACGATGTTTTACACCGGCCTCGACCCGCGGACAATGACCGAAATCTTTATTCCGAAAACCACCGAACAAAAGGCTATGCAACGTGCGCTTATACAGTTCAAAAATCCAAAAAACAAACAACTTGTTTACAAAGCTCTTGTGTCTTGTAACCGACGCGATTTGATAGGAAACGGAAAAGGTTGTTTAATCACGGATAACATATCACCCAAAACACACGACAAAAACAAAAAAAATATTAAAACAAAAGGAATTAACAAGTACAATGGCAAAACTAAAAATCGTTAAAGAACAAAACATTTCAGAAGACTGTATCGTATGCGGAGACCAAAATCTCTTGGGACTTAACTGCCGATTTTATGAGCTCGAAGACAACTCTGTCGCAGGTGTCGTCACCCCGACAAAGGACCACCAAAGCTACCCTGGGCGTGTCCATGGCGGAATTGAAGCCGCTCTTTTGGACGAAACTATCGGTCGTGTTTTAATGGCGCTTGACCCAGACGGTTGGGCGGTTACCGCCGAGATGAACGTTAAGTTTAAAAAACCCTGCCCGTATGATACCCAACTTATAATCCACGGAAGAACGGTGGAACACAACAGACGAGTATTTAAAGGCGAAGGGGAGATTTATCTGCCAAGCGGCGAAGTATGCGCAACCGCTACCGCAACATATATCAAGATGTCGCTTGAAAAGATTGGCGCAGGAGATGTTGAAACGCTTGGTTGGCGACCGGCCAAAAAACCGTCCGACATAACCGAAATCGAGATACCTTCGACATAAAATATTAGCTTTGAAAAACAAAAGGCTTTGGCAATTTTGATCATCTCAAAAAGCCACAGCCTTTTTTTGTTTTTTCTACCGTTTTTGTTTTGGCTTTTTCCTAACCGAAAAACCAAACGTTCCAAGGCTTTCGCCAAGCTTAAAATATTCTCCGTGTGCATACGCCAAAAGGCCTGCTCTTTTCATGTCGAGTTTACCGTTTTTGTCCAAAAGCTTTGGTTCAACCAAAACCGAGACTATGTCCGCCATAAACATATCATGAGAACCAAGTTTTACAATCTCGAACACTTTACATTCAAGACAAAGCGGAGATTTCGCAATCGACGGGCACGAAACGTTAACTCCGGCTTCGAGGGAAAGCCCCATTTTTTTAAGTTTGTCCTCGTTCTTTGTGCTTTTAACCCCAATGTAATCTGTTGCAAACGCCATATCGGCGGTGGTTAGGTTGATGGTGAACTCGCCGCTTTTTTTTATTATGTCATAGGAATATCTTTCGGGACGTATCGAAATGTAGGTTTTTGGGGGCTGAGAGTTTATAATCCCTGTCCAGCCGATAGTTATCGAACTTGGTTGTTCAAGCGTTCCGGCGGTAGCTATGACGGCGGGAACGGGGGAAAGAATTGTGCTTCCTTTCCATTGTTGTTTAGACATGCTTTCTCCTTGTTACTCTTTGCTGCTTTAATTAAGTTATTTATATTTATATCTTTATTTTATAGCGAATTTATGGTATTATAAAACATATTATCATTTTTCGGAGCTTAACTTATGGTTCAAACCAAAAAAAAGTATAACATAACCCTTTTTATCCTGCTATTAATTTTGTCGGCGGCAATTATGATTCCCGTTTTCTATGCCGGAAACTTCTTAATGAGGGAATCGGATTTTCCGCCACATTACGTTTCTGCCATGGAACTATTTTCGATTAATCGCGAAGATTTTTCGTTTCCGATAATTCTCGCTTACCCAACATACCACATCATTTTAAAAGGAATTGCGGAGTTTTTAAAACTTTCGCTTTCACTTGCCACAACCGTGAGCTATAAAACCGCCTCAATAATAATGGGTGTGGTTTTTAATCTGTTTACGGTTTTTATTGTGCGAAAAATATTTCGAGTTTTGGTCAACACCAACGATACAAAAAAACTATATCTTATCGACTTGTTGAGTGCAGGCTCTATATTTTTCATCGGTATCTGTGGCCCGCTTACAAACGGAACGTTCTACCTGCCGCAAGGCGCTCCCAACGTTTGGCACAACCCAACAACCCTTTTTGTTCGTCCGTTTGGGCTTTTGGCTTTCTATTCTCTAATCGTTATCTTTAATAATTATAAATCAAACAACAAAAATTTAAAAGCATTAGTTTTATTTTCCGTTGCAAGCGGCATAAGCTGTCTTGCGAAACCGAGTTTTGCCTTTGTTCTTCTTCCTGCGGCGGCGATAGTGACACTTGTCGTTATTTTTCAAGATTTTAAAACAAACTTTAAAAAGTTCGGTTTGCCTCTTTTAATTGCGGCTCTTCCAAGCGCGTTTATACTCCTTGCTCAATACCTAGTCGTTGCAGACGCTTGGGTCGAATACGAGGTTGAAACGTTTTTGAAGTTTGGTTCACAGTTCGAGATGACGTTTACACAGTCTATTTTTTCGACAATATCCCTCATGTTAATTGTCGTTTTTGTGCTTTGCGCGACAGGATATCGTTTTGTAAAAACTAACCCTGAATATATGATAGCGGTTTTGGCGGCGTTTGTTGGGTGGTTACAGTATTATTTTATATACCAAACAGGCCCTGCCGCCGGAGACTTTTTTTGGGGCTACAGCCTTGGCGTCCACCTTGCAACGATAGTTTCGCTAGCGCTTGTAATGCAATTTGAAACCCGAAAACCCATCGTATTTGCTACGTTTTCGATTTTTTCGGTTCAGTTGTTTTTTGGGCTTTGGTATGTCTATAAAATCATATTTGAACAAGCAGAATACTTTATCTAAAATCAATCTATCGGTTAGGTGTGAAAAAAGATGAATCTTAAAAGCTATAAAAAACACCCCTATTATATATCATGTATGGTTGCGCTGTCTCTTATGAGCATAATGTTTTACAACCTTGGAATTAACCACGCTCAGGAAGATTTTCCATTACACAACAGCGCCGCACTGGAACTTTTTGAACTCGCTCCTTCCGAAATGGCAATCCCCCACATCTTGGCATACCCACTTATGCACGCAACGATAAAAATTCTTAGCTATTTAATTTATTTCCTGTTTTCTGAAAGCATAACAACACTCTATTCTGTCGAAGTCGCCTCGGTTATCGTGGCAACAGCTTTTAACATGCTATCTATATTTGCGGTTCGCCTTGTGCTAAACGGTTTATTTCCGCAAAAAAAACCTCTAGTTCGTTATATATATGATTTTTTAAGCGTAAGCTCGGTTTTTATAGTAGGAATTTGCGGGCCGCTAACCTACTATGAATTCTATCTTCCTCAAGGAGCCCCAAACGTTTGGCACAACCCCACATTTATCTTTGTTCGCCCTTTTGGATTAATGACTTTTTATTTTTTCATCAAAGCTTTTGAAGCATTAAAAACAGGAAAACCTTACGTTAAAAACCTTTGTTTGTTTTCATTTTTTTTAATTCTCAGTTGTTTTGCAAAACCAAACTATGCTTTCGTTTTGTTGCCGGCGATGGGAGTTTTAACACTGATTGAACTGTCAAACAACTTTATACCAAAGTTAAAAAAAATCGGTGTGCCGCTTTTTTTGTCGGTCTTGCCGGCAGGTTTTGTCTTGATTGCGCAGTTTGTCTTTATAAACGCAACTCTAGCCGACAAAAACGTCTACACCTTTTTGCAGTTTGGAACACAGTATAACCTTCCGTTTGAACACTCTTTGCGAGCCACCGTTTCGCTGTTGATTATTCCGCTTATAATCTTCATACTGGTTGGACGAAAATATATCAAAAAAGAAGCCGCATATATACTAGCCATTCTAACCGTGTTAGTAGGTTGGTTTCAATATTTTTTTCTTTTTCAAACGGGAGCCGCCGGAGGAGATTACTTTTGGGGATACGGCCTTGCGGTTCATCTTGCAATCGTCGTATCGATAGCTTTTCTTTTAAAACATAAAGCAGAAAAGTTGCTTGTCAATTCTGTTTGTGTGTTGTATCTTGTTCATTTATTTTTTGGATTACAGTACTTTTTCGGTTTATTTTACGGCCTTAGGTTTATTAGCTATAGCCTTTATTTGTATGCTAAATAATACTTACTTTCAACATATTCTAAGATAATCGGAGTAAAACATGTTAAAAACAAAATATAATCAATTACCTTTTGTTTTCCTTTGTATCATTGCATCAATTGCGATGGCGGTTATGTTCACACAGGTTGGCGTCTTTCACGAGCAAGCCGACTTTCCGGCACACAACCTCTCGGCGTTGGAACTTTTTGAAACGCCAATATCAAATATGTCTTTTCCTTTAATAATGGGATATCCTTTGATGCACATAACGCTAAAACTTTTAGGTCATGCCATTTGCTTTTTCTCTTTTGGCTCGCTCTCGTTAAGCTTTGCAACCGACATAGCTTCGGTGGCTTTAGCAACAGTTTTCAATCTTTTAACAATTATTTTGGTTCGATTTATATTAAACAAACTTTTCCCACCCTCGAGTAAAAAAATCCTCTATCTTTACGACTGTATAAGTGTTACCTCTGTTTTTATTATGGGAATCTGTGGTTACTTGACAAACTTCAAGTTCTATCTTCCCCAAGGCGGTCCAAACGTTTGGCACAACCCGACGTTTATCTTTGTTCGTCCGTTTGGTCTTTTGACGTTTTATCTTTTTGTAAAGGCATTCGAGGCGATTAAATCGGGGAAAGACTACAAAAAAAAGCTTATTTGGTTTTCCGCCATGCTTGTTATAAGTTGTATTGCAAAACCTAACTATGCTTTTGTGTTGCTTCCGGCAATGGGAGCGCTAACGTTGATTGAGCTTTCAAACGATTTCATCCGCAAGTTTAAGACGATAGGAATTCCCCTTCTCTTGTCAGTTTTGCCGGCCGGAATTGTTTTGATTTTGCAGTTCATCTATGTAACCGGGACGTTTGCAAGCGGCAACGTTTACACAATTATAAAATTCGGTTCCCAGTTTGACATGTCGTTTTGGGTATCTATAAAATCGATTATCTCTCTTTTGTCGATACCGATATTGGTATTTGCAACGTTTGGATACAAATATATAAAAAGCGAGCCAGCTTATACTCTTTCGGTTCTAACTGTTTTTGTTGGTTTCTTGCAATATTACTTTTTATATCAAACCGGTCCCTCACACGGCGACTATTTTTGGGGATATGGTCTTTCGGCCCACCTTGCGATATTTGTTTCGATAGGCCTTTTGTATAAACATAATGCAAACAAACTTCTTGTTAACTCGTCTATACTTATATATCTTTTCCAACTATACTACGGCCTCCAATATTTTATAGGTATTCTTATGGGCGATTATTTCATTGTTCTATAGATTTGATTTTTTTAAAATCACCAACTTAAAGAAAATGAGTAGATAAAATGCAACATACAAAATATAAAAGATATCCGTTTTTATTACTTTGCCTAGTAGCGCTAGTTGGCATGTCAATGATTTTTTATGAGTTCGGAGTCAACCACGCAGTGGGAGATTTTATAGCACACAATCCCTCTTCTATCGAGCTGTTTAATGTTCCGGTTTCAGAACTCTCGTTCCCTTTGATAATTTCATATCCAATAATGCACATCACAGTTAAAATAATCGGCCTCGCAATATCTTTGCTTCCATTCGCCTCTTTAAGCATTGAACTTTCAACCGACATAGCCTCGGTTGTTGTCGCAACGTCTTGCAACTTTGCCACAATACTTTTGGTTCGGTTTATCCTTAACAAACTATACTGTCCACCAAAGAAAAGCGTTAAGTATCTTTTTGATTTAATTAGCGTTACCTCTGTTTTCATAATCGGTATTTGCGGGCCGCTAACCGACTATAAATTCTATCTCCCACAAGGAGCTCCAAATGTTTGGCACAACCCAACGTTTATATTTGTCAGGCCGTTTGGTCTTGTTGCTTTCTACCTTTTCTTAAGAGCATTTGAAGCGATTAAAACAGAAAAGAACTACTTGAAAAAACTGTGTGTATTTTCCTTTAGTTTAGCACTTAGCTGTGTTGCAAAACCAAATTATGCGTTTGTTTTAATGCCCGCTATGGGAATTTTAACTTTAATCGAGATGTCGGATAATTTTGTGTATAAATTTAAAAAAATAGGTGTTCCGTTACTTTTATCTGTTTTGCCCGCGGGAATAATATTAATTTTACAGTTTATATATGTGTCGTCTACCTTTGCCGATGGAAACGTATACACTATCATTAAATTTGGAAGCCAGTTTGACATGTTGATCTCGCTTGCTATTCGCTCAACCATTTCTATGTTGGCTATCCCGCTTACGGTTTTTGCGATTCTTGGGTTACGGAGAACCAAAAGCGAAACAGGATTTCTTTTGTCGTTGCTCGCTGTATTTGTCGGTTGGGTCCAGTATTATTTTCTTTATCAAACCGGACACGCATTTGGCGACTATTTTTGGGGATATGGACTTTCAACTCACCTTTCAACATTTATTTCGCTAGGCGTATTAATTAAACACGAAAAGCGCAAGCATATTTTGGTTTTGGTTTTGTCTGTTTATTTAGTTCAGCTTTTATTTGGCTTTCAGTATTTTTCAAGGATAATTGCGGGAAATCCGTTTTATGATTTATAATTTAATTTACAATGGTGGTTAGCATGAAACTAAACAATTTTTTCACAAAATACAACAAACAATTAAACGCAGTTTGGACGTTTTTATTTGTTTGTTCACCATTAATTGGGGTTGTTTTGCTCTGTGTTTTTCAGGGGAACTCGCCTTTTAATATCTTCTTGCCAAATTCATTGTGGAACGACGAAGTATTTTATTATAAGCAGATAGAGGCTATTATTCACTTTGGAATACCTCAAGGATACTTTGGGTATAACGAGGTTCCTCCAAATCTTTTGACTTTTGGGGCATGGAGTCCAATGCTGTTTTTGCCTCATGTGGTTTTGGGAAGTTTGTTTGGTTGGAATATATATTCCCCGATAATCTTTAATCTTTTATTTGTAGTTTTTTCATTAATAATTTTTATTGTTTTAACAAATCCAACCCTACATCAAAAAGTTTGTCTAACCATTTTTGTGTCTAGTTATACATTTTTAAGCAGATTTATCGTTTCAAGCATGATGGAAGCATTAAGCTTTTCGGCGCTAATTCTTTTACTTTCACTTTTTATATATATTCTTGACTACAGCAAAAGTTCTGTTGCGGTTTATTTTTATCTCTCGATTGCGCTGTTTTTTGCCATGTCAAGACCATACTATGCAATATTTGTAATCCCTGTGTTGGTATACTGTTTTCTAAAAAAGAAATATTCAATGTGCATCTTTTCAATAATATCTTCAATTATAGCTGTTGTTGTATTTTTTTGGATAGAACAAAACATAACTGCTCCTTATTATGCACAAGTATTAAATTTTTCACTTTCTGAAGTATATAATCAAAGTGGATTTTTCGGAATTATAACTCATTTTTTCGGTTTGATAGCAAACGGTTTCACAGATATGTTTGACCTTTTCTTTAATCGTGATATCGGCGGCGTTGCATCGATTATATATTTCTTTACTTTTTTCCAAATGGCAATGCTTTTAATCTCCACTCGAAATATAGAAAAAACAAAAAAAGAATCAAAAATAGTTTTGATATCGGTTGCTGCCACTATATTTCTGTTGATTATATCTATATTTTGCTTTTATCTTATATACAACGGCGCGCGCCATCTTGCCCCCGTTGCGTTTGTGTCGGTGTTTATAGTTTCGAGATACTGCAAAAAAAGCAGCATCATAAATGTAACGATGTCGTTTATACTCTTTGTTATTATCGCGCCGTTCGGCAACATGTACAACTATAACTTTGATGTTCCGTTTGGCACAAAAGATGATGTTGCTATCTATGAAGAAACTTCTATGCAGATGTATGAACTTATGAAAAACCCTGTAAGCGAAGGCAGATGGGACAACACTGTGGCGTTTCTCGCGGCGGACTATAACAGCGCAAACGGAAGTTATTATGAAACACCTTGGAAACCGCTTTATTCGGTGCCAAAAGGATATGGTATCAACTACGTAGACTACACAGCATATCAAGACGATGAAGATTTCAGCGCTATCAAGTCGGGGTATGTGCTAACACGAAACGGCAGCGTTTCTGAACAACGAGCATATTTAAATGGCAGCTCCTTGTTGCTTTACGGCGACAACTATGTGTTAATTAAAAATTAAATCTATTGTTTAAAATTGGAGAATTTTATGCAGCTTAAGATGTCCGGCGGACCACTCAAAACTTTTATTAATTTTATAATAGTGTTTGGGTTTGTCTTTGTATTAATTTTGATTTCTGGTAGAAACATTGAAACCGTGTCCACAATGGACGCCTCATATTACTATAACGCGTCTCAATCGTTCGACCGCGGAGAAGGATTTTCGTTTTTAAACTATAACGGCGGATATCGTGGATATTTCTTTCCGTTTTTGCTGTTTATTTTCACAAACATCGTTCCCATTATTTCGCCCAAAATTATAAGCTCCTTGCTGTCCTCAATCGTTTTTGCGACAGTAATGGTCTATTTCGTTAACAAGCTTTTGGGGTGCCGCTTCAGCGTTGTTAAAACGCTTTTGAGCTGTTCCGTGTTTATATATTTTTTTTCAGATCTATTGATATATCCCTTGTCCGATATATATTCTTTTTCAATGATGCTAATATCGGTGATATTGATTTTTGAGCTTAAAACAGAAAAACTCATAATCGGTTGTGTCATGGCTTTTTTCTCGGGTTTTTTGTTCTACGGTGCATATAACACTCGAACGGTATATATCTTTTCATTTTTCATTTTAGCTTACTTTTTTTTAAAAAACAGTTTAAAAGATAAGAAACATCTCATATTTGTTGTTCCGTTTGTTGTCGGCCTTTTGGTTTCGGCGTTTCCACAGATGTATATACACTATTCATTCGGGCTTGGTGCCACACCTTTTTTGGTGACAACGATTCCCGAAATGGAAAACGGTTTGGTCATTTTTCAACTTAACGCTGGACTTTACGGACAAAAGTACGAAACCTTTATCGGGAATGAGGAACTATACTACTCGGCGGGAATGATGTTTTTTGACCCGGTCATGCAACAACTTCTTGAGGAACGCGACCAGATTTGGGAGATAAAAAGCTTTTCGGAATATTTCTCGGTTATATTAAGATACCCTATAGAATATGTTATTTTGCTTTTCAAACATTTCATCAACCTTTTAAATCCTATCTACAACAGGGTATATGTCACCGACATAAGAGTTCGAACCTATCCGCTGGTTTTTAATTTTATCATCTATTTTTTGGTTACCTCGGACATCTTGTTGAAACTTCGAGGAAAAAAGTTTAGTTTGAAAAAGATTCTTGGCGACCGAATGTTGATTGTCTATTCGCTTTTACTTCCCGTTATCTTTTCGATTCCCGGAGTTGTCGAAACTCGCTACGCTATGCCGCTTTATATACTTGTGTTTTGCTATTTCTTTTATATCACTGATTTTAAATCTTTGTTTTTAGATTTCAAGAAAAACTGGCTTTTATATTCATTTTTATTTGTAATCACAGCATTGTTTAACTTCACGATTATAAGCAACCTTTTAGCCAATATCAAATACGCAATAGTTTGGCTAAGTTAAAATATATTAAATTTGCAAATAAATATTAAACAGCAAATTTTTCTTGCGCAATCCGCTTTTAAACGTTGCTGTTTTGACGTGAAACAACATTTTTCATTAAAGAAAGGATAGTTATAAACATGAAAATAATGCCTAACAACTTAAAAAGACAATATGATTTGCACGCTTTAGAATACGAGCAAGCAGCCCTTTCGGTTTTGCGAAGCGGTTGGTATATCCTCGGCAAGGAGGTTGAGGAATTTGAAAAAGAATTTGCACGCTACACCGGTTCTAAATACTGTGTGGGTCTTGCGAGCGGACTTGACGCGCTTTGGATATCGTTAAGGATACTAGGCATTGGCAAAGGTGACGAGGTCATTGTTGCCGGCAACGCATATATTGCATGTGTGATGGGAATTTCGATGAACGATGCCACCCCCGTTTTTGTCGAACCCGACGAGTTTGACAACATCGATGCCACCAAAATTGAAGCGGTAATAACCAAAAACACAAAAGCCATTCTTCCTGTTCATCTTTTTGGCCAAAGTTGCGACATGACGGCAATAACAAAGATAGCTCAAAAACACAACCTCAAAGTTGTCGAAGACTGTGCTCAAAGCCACGGAACATTTTGGAACGGAAAAATGTTGGGGTCGATAGGTGAAATTGGTTGTTTTAGTTTTTACCCCTCCAAAGGTTGCGGAGCTTTTGGCGACGCCGGGGCGATTGTGACCGACGACATTGAAATAGCAAACAAGTTTAAAGCTTTTCGCAACTACGGAAGCAGCAAACGATACTACAACGATTTTGTCGGCGCTAACAGCCGCCTAGACGAACTCCAAGCAGGACTTTTAAGGGTTAAACTTTCCCACATGGACGAGCTTAATGCCGAGCGTGTTAAAATTGCGACAAGATATCTTAATGAGATAAAAAATCCATTAGTTTCGCTTCCCAAAACAAGACCCGGCTCAACCAATACCTGGCACCAATTCACGTTGCACAGCGACAAGAGAGACCGGCTTATTGAACACCTTTCTTCATTCGATATCGGAACTATCATACACTACCCCGTTCCGCCCCATCTTTCGAAAGCATATTCATACCTAAATGTCGAAAAAGGGTCCCTTCCTATTACAGAAAGATGTGCCGACACCATCGTTTCGATACCGATGTATAATGGCATGACTGACGATGAAATATCTTTTGTAATAGAAAAAATTAACGAATTTGGTGTATAATTAATATGGTAAATTTACGACGTTTAGAAAAAAAAGATGTTCCGTTTATCCTTGAATGGATGAAGGACGATGAATTAAATCAGTTTTTTCGTTTTAATGCAAAAATTATAACCAAACAAACGGTGTCGGAATTTGTTGAAAATTCTTTTTCCGACAGTTCAAAAAACTATGCCGTCACGCTTGACGACGACGAATATCTCGGAACCATCAGTCTTAAAGAGATTAATCAAAAAGATAAAAATGCCGAATACGCCGTTGCTTTGCGTAAAAAAGCCATTGGCAAAGGTGTTGGAAAAACTGCTACACTCGAGGTATTAAGAGTAGCTTTTGAAGAGCTAAAGCTAAACAAAGTCTACCTCAATGTCTATGCCGATAACGTAAGAGCCGCAAAACTCTATGAGAAATGTGGGTTTAAACAAACGGGTTACCTTAAACAACATGTATATCTTAACGGAGTTTATAAAGATTTGTTGTTATACGAAATTTTAAGTGAGGAATTCAAATATGAACGTTAAACCTTTTATGTTAAACTTCAAGCAAATGGGTGACGAGCGCGGACAACTGGTTGTTATCGAACAGCTTAAAGATGTTCCGTTTGAGATAAAAAGAATATTTTACATATACGGAAGCGACCCAGACGTTGTCCGTGGGCAACATGCAAACCGAAAAACACAGTTTGTGCTCATTAACCTTTCGGGAAAAAGCAAAGTTAAAACGGACGACGGAAAAGGAAATGTTCAGGTGTTCGAACTTAACGAACCGCATATCGGCGTCTATCTTCCAACGATGGTTTGGAAAGATATGTATGATTTCAGCAGCGACTCGGTGCTTCTTTGTGTTGCAAGTGAAACGTACGATTCCGATGAATATATGAGAAATTTTGATGAATTCGTTAAGGAAGTGAATAGCAAATGAGCAAACTATCAATAATTATACCTGTATACTACAACAGCGAAAACCTTGTTCCGTTGTATGACGATATCAAAAAAGAACTAATCGACAAGGCAGACTTTGAATATGAAATAGTCATGGTTGACGACGGGTCAAAAGATGACAGTTTCGAGGTTATGACCAAGCTCGCCGAAATTGATAACAACATAAAAACGATTAAACTTTCTCGAAATTTCGGAAGCCACGCCGCTATCCTTTGCGGATTAAACAACTGCACAGGCGACTGTGCTGTCATAAAAGCTGCCGATCTTCAAGAACCCACCTCGCTTTTAGTTGACATGTTCCGCGAATGGCAAAAAGGTTATAACGTTGTTTTGGCGGTGCGAAGCGGACGCGACGAAGCAAAATCCAAAACATTTTTTGCAAACTTTTATTACTGGTTGGTTAGAAACTATGCCCTTTCCGAGATGCCAAAAAACGGCTTTGATATCTTTTTAATCGACAGAAAAGTTATTCAAGTGTTGGAACTTATGGACGAAAAAAACACTGCGATAACCGGCCAGATTTTGTGGTCCGGGTTTAAAACCACGACGGTTGAATATATGAGAAAAGCACGTGAAATTGGCAAAAGCCGTTGGACATTAAAGAAAAAAATAAAACTCGTTAAAGACACGTTGTTCAGTTTTTCCACACTTCCGATAACCGCGGTTTGGGTTACGGGAGTTGTCTCGTGTGTCTTTTCGTTGGCTCTTGGGGCATATTCTTTGATCGGTAGACTAACTAACAATATTCCGGTAAGCGGTTATACAACGCTTATAATCGTGAGTTTGCTTTCGCTTGGAATAATCATGTTAACGCTAGGTGTGCTTTGCGAATATCTTTACCGTGCATTTGACGCAACGCGAAACCGTCCGGTTTACATCGAAGAAAAACGTATTGACGATTCCAAGGACTTAAAACGATGAAGCTTAGTCTTGTTTTGAAAGATATCTTTTCTGTAGTTTTTCTAGCGCTGTTGTTGCCGCTTGTCATAACGTCTCTTACCCATTCTCAAACATTTGGCTTTTCGCTTGTGTTTTTTTGTATTCTGTGTGTTTGTATTTTGGTAGCAGCTGTGGCATCTAAAGAACGATTTAATTTTTTAAGTAATCTTTCTACTAAAAAAACTGTTTTTATATTTTGTTTGCTTTTGTGTCTTACATCTATAGTTCAAGTTAATTATGCGTTAAACAACCACGTCTATCCAACAGCAGATTTCGAGGCTATATTTACCGGCGCAAAAGAGGCTATTGGAAACGGATTTAAGCTAACCGAAAGCAACACATATTTTTTGTGGTATCCGTTCAACCGCGGAGCTTTATTTTTCCAAATTTTTACCGATTATGTAACATATAAACTTTTCGGGATACTCCCCGGAAGCGTTGTTGCCAATAATATTGTAAATATTATCTGTATAAATGTCGGGATTACCTTTACATTTTTGTGTGCGAAAAAGATATATGGAAACTACATTTCGCTTATTTTATCCGCAATGCTATTCTTATTTTTGCCGTACTACGCCATGATCCCTTATTTTTATTCCCACACCTATTGTTTTCCGTTTATATCGGTTTGTTTGTTTTTTTTAGTTAAATATTATTATGCCAACGATACTCGGCAACGTATAACATCTCTTATATTAAGCGGTGTTTTTTGTGCAATATCCGCAATTTTATACAGCACCGGCTATGTGTTGGCGGTTGGATTTTTAATATTTATCTTGTTAAAATCCAACCTCAAAACATCTTTAATTAACTTTGTTGTGTTTGTCGTTTCGTTGGCGGTTGTTTTGGTTTGTTTTCAAACTCTTGTTAACATAAGCGGAATAATAGATTTCACTCTTGCCGAACAGGAAGGGTTCCCCGCCACCTATTGGATCTACACGGGGCTTATCTCGGGCGACGGCGGCGGAATTGGTGTGTTCAGCGAACAGGCTTTTCAGCTTATGAAAAACGCTTCTTCTCTTTCGGAACGCTCCGAAATTATGAACGAATTGATAATCGAACGATTAAAAGAACTCGGTATATCAGGAATTGTCCAACTTTTCTACACAAAACATATCTTAGTTTGGTCGGCTCCGTTATACCTCGCGCCTGTCGGTGTACCCGGGTTTTATAACGAAGCGATTAACTGTTTGTTGTTTGTTTTAATGCCGTTTAGTGTCATAAAAGACCTCACATTAAAAAAACTTTCCCCCCTACTTGCCGGAAAGATAGCTGTTTTCGGGCTTATGCTGCTTCTTATGTTAAGCGAATCACGAGGTTTTTATAAATTCGGATTTTCCGGAATTTTGCTTTTAATCTCGCTTGACGGAGTTGTTTTTATAAAGGACGTTTTGTTTTTGATTGTTTCTAAAATTTCAAAAATCAAAAATCATGAAAAATAGTTTTTGTGTGAAAATATATTTTATATGTAAATTTTAATTTTTGAGTCGTAACGACTAAAATTTTCTTAATGTAAAACCGCCCAACGTTACTGCGTTACAAAAAAAGGATGGTCATAAAAAGTTGATTGAATTAATTAAAAAATATAAAACGATAGTTATCTCGCTAGCCGTGACATTCATTCTCCTAGTCGTCACAGTATTCGGGTATTTTATCTATGCCGAGCCTGCTGCCTTAAGCATCATCTCGGCAAAAGTTTTTGACAATTCTTCTGACAACCTTGTGCTTGAAAACCACCAATCTTTTTCACAAACCTTTAAAACGAATAGCGAAATAGGCTTTGTCGGTTTTTACATCAAAGATTTTTATACAGGTACTATCGATGTATCTCTGTATAATAACAAAACAAACGAACTGCTCGGAAGCGGAACTATCAACGCTAGCGAGGTAATACTAAACGCGTTTAACGTTGCGTCGATTGGAACGGTTGTAAAGGCAAACAGCGAGACGACATATCGCGTACAAGCCTCTGTTAACACGGGCGAAATTGACTACCCTGTGGTTTTGGGCTTCACCACCACGACAGCAGAAAATTTCAACTTAAATGTGGACCAACAACCTGTCGAGGGAACGCTTGGTGTCCTTGTGCGCACAGGCCCTATCGGAACATTTATATTAAAATACTATCTTGCCGTCATGCTTGCTGTTTCGATATCTGCCGGTATATTAACATGGGTTTGTTTATCAAAGAGATTTAAGATTCATACAACGTTTGGTATAGCCGTTCTAACTGTTGGATGTTTGTTTATGCTTGTTTTTTCTCCGTACAACTCCCCTGACGGAAAATCAAACATAAATACCGCGTTTACTCTAAGTTTCCGATTAACCGAGCGCCATTTCCCCCCTAACTTAGTAGGTCCTTATGTTTCGGGAATCTACATGCGTCCTTCAGACGGAAATGAAATTTTAAACGTTGATTATAGCAGCCCTTATACCTATAAAGAAACTGTGGAGCATTTTTTCGACAAAAGTCCCGACAAGGCAGTTGACCGAAAATCAATTGTAGAACCTACGGCAGATTTCGCCGAAATGACTGTTTTCGGAACTATTGCGGTTACTTTTGCAAGATTTTTGCAGATAGGTTTTGTTGGAACGCTTTATCTCGGAAGATTTTTCAATCTAATTGCATACACATTATCCGCGTCGTATGCGATAAAAAAGGTTCCCGATTTTCTTAAAAACTCGTTCATTGTGTTTTGTTGTTTGCCAATGGTGTTTAACATAACGACAAGTTTTAATCGCGACAACCTTTTAATCTGTCTTACACTTATCTTTACTGCGCTTTGCTTAAACCTCGCTTATGACGACAGCATTAAAAAGATCTCAACGAAACAGATAGTTTCCCTTTGTGTCGTTTCGCTTTTCCTAGCACCTCTTAAGGTAATCTATTTTCCGATAGTGACGTTATGCTTGTTGGTTCCAAACAAAAAATTTAGTTTAACAAAAACAGCGGTCTATTCAAAACTTGCGGTACTAGCGACAGGGTTTATATCGTATTTTATGTATAACAGGGCGGTCATCGTCTCGTACTTTACTCGTGTATTAGGATTTAGCCCGGTAACCCACCACGAAATCGCAAACACATCAACTCAAACACAAGCTTTAGTCTCAAACAGCCCTACTATACAAACACTGTCGACAGCTCAAACATCAGTCGTCGAGACAACAGTTGCAACAACGTCGTCATCGGCAACAGCAAACGAGATTTTAACGTTATCACAGGCGACAACAAGCCTTGGTGACGCCCACAATGTTTTAGTAGCCGACACAGTTATGTACACCCCCCAATATATCCTCGAAAACATGGTAGCTACAATAAAACTTATTGTGACAACGTTTTTTGAAAAAACCGACGACTATATTTTGGGCATATTCGGACATAACCTTGGCAACTACAACGTAGAGATAAATCTCTTGTTTGTATTTTCTTTTATGATATTGATGTTTGTTTCGCTTATACGAAAAGAGGGTGACACTGTAGTTTCAACAAAAAACAAACTACTTTGTGTTTCGATAGTCGGTGTCGTTTGGTTGTTGACGATAGCGTCCAACATACTTTGGACCCCGACATACTACGAAACCATCTTTGGTGTTCTCGACCGATATATACTTCCCGCTATTCCTATTTTATTTCTAGCTCTATCGATTGATAGAATAAAGCTTAAAAAAGATATAACCTACCCGTTAATTGCTTCGGTTGTTTTGCTTAACTGTTTTGTAATAATTAATGCGTTTACCGTGGCGCTTGGAAGATAGCCGCCGGTATCGTTTGGCAACTTAAGCTAAAAAAACAACATCTTACGTTAACAAACCGTCTTACAAGAAAAGAGTGTTCTAATTATATGAATATAGTTTTTTTTGCGGCTCAGTATCTGCCGACCGTCGGCGGGGTTGAGCGCTATACAAACAACCTTGCTAAACAACTTTGCAAATGTGGCCATTCCGTCACAGTTGTAACATCAAGCTTAAAAAATCTTGAAAATCTTGAGACCTCTGCCGAAGGTATCGAAATAATAAGGCTTCCAAGTTTTCTATTTATGAACGGCAGGTTTCCGGTCATTAAACCTAATAAAGAATTTTTCAAATTAACAAAAAAGCTTTGGAAACAAAAGTTTGATATAGCAGTTATAAATACAAAGCTCTATCCCCTGTCGCTTTACGCATCGTTTGCGGCAAAGCGACACAAAACCTTTCAAATCGAGATAGAACACGGAACGGCACACCTTGTAAGCAACAAAGGAATTGTCGAAACTCTTTTCAATGCCGTTGAGCACAGCTTTTGCTTTCTTTTAAAGATCAATTGTAAAGACTTCTACGGTGTCTCAAAAGCTTGCGGTACTTGGCTTAAACATTTTGGCATAACCGCAAAAGGAGAGCTTTATAACGCCGTTAATCCCGACGAGATAAACGAGGTAGCGTCCACGAGCGACAAAGATTATAAAAAGCTTTTAAACCTTAAAGACGACAGTTTAATAATCTCTTATGCCGGAAGACTTATACCGGACAAAGGTGTTTTAGTTATGAAACAAGCGCTTCCTTTGATAAAAGAAAGAATACCGAACGCAGTAATGGTGTTTGCCGGAAACGGAGAATGTTACGACGAACTTAGTGGACTTAAGGACGCGGGCTTACATCTTTTGGGCGAAGTTAGCTACGCCGATTCGTTGGCACTTATAAAGCAATCCGATATATTTTTAATGCCAACTCGTTCGGAAGGATTTTCGTGCACAGTTCTTGAAGCCGCGGCATTAAGAACTCCAATTATAACAACCGCAACGGGCGGAAGCCCTGAGTTGTTGATAGACCAACACCATGGCGAAATTCTCCGAGACATGTCTGTCGATCACGCTGTGTCGGCGGTGTCTCGCGCGCTAGGCAACGACGAATGGCGCAAAAGCGCCGCACAAAAAAGCTATCAACGGCTTTCTGATAACTTTACATTTGAAAAAACAGCAGACGCACTAATAAAAGTTATTGATCTACACAAAGCGTCACAGGAGGAAAGATGAGCAAACTACTTTTGGTTATTCCCGCATACAATGAACAGGACAGCATTGTTACGGTGGTGAATAATCTTATCGAAAACTACCCACAGTTTGATTATATTATAATAAACGACGGAAGCACCGACAAAACATACGAAACTTGCAAACAACATGGGTTCAACATGCTTAATCTTCCGATCAATTTGGGGCTCACAGGGGCGTTCCAGACCGGGCTTCGCTATGCTAAGCGAAAAGGATACGACTACGTTGTTCAGTTTGACGCAGACGGACAACACGACCCAAAATATCTTCAAACTATGCTTGATAAGATTGAAGAAGGATATGACATAGTTATCGGAAGTCGGTTTATAACCCGTAAAAAACCAATATCGCTTAGAATGTTTGGCAGCTTTTTAATAAGCTTTGCGATTCGTTTTACTGTTCCGAAAAATGTTAAACCAATCTGCGACCCGACAAGCGGAATGAGAATGTTTAATAAAAAGATGATTGCGGAATTTTCACGAAACTTGAACTATGGTCCCGAACCGGACACGATGGCGTATCTGTTGCGGACAGGCGCAAAGCTCGCCGAGGTTCAAGTCGAGATGAACGAACGCTACGCGGGGGAAAGTTATCTGTCGCTTTTAAATTCGGCGGTATACATGATAAACGTGAGCATCTCGATAGTGTTGATACAATGGTTTAGGCATGACAGAAAAAAGAAAAAAAAGTTTTAAAACTCTTGAAAGGATATTAAGTAATTATGGGTATAGCATTACGTTTGCTTTTATTTTTGGGCGCGGTCGCCTATCTTTATTTAACACTGTTAAAAATAAGAAAAGCAAAAGTTCAAATAGCCGACACCATCTATTGGATAGGGTTGTCTTTTGTTTTCATAATTTTAAGCATCTTCCCCGACATAGCGTTTATCGCAAGTGACTGGCTTAGAATAGAAAGCCCGACAAACTTTGTTTTTCTTGTGGTTCTTTTTCTTTTGCTTGTCAACCAGTTTTACATGTCTATTAAAATTTCAAAACTCGACTATGAAGTGAAACGCCTTGCGCAGTATATCTCGTTGCACGAGAAGGAACATAACGATGATTAAGTAGGATAATTTTGTCACAAAACACAACTGAATGTTAATTTTCTTTGAATAATATAATATTTTTTATTTAGTTTTAACAAAAACAGAGAATAAATATTTTATATAATAGAATTGAGAGGAAATTAATATGTTTATACGTGAAGTTGACAACGCAATAAATCTCTATCAAGCAAACAATAAATACAATAAAACGTCAAACATTCCTCCGGTTAACCAGGTTAACGAGCGAAACGAAACAAGTAAAAAATATGACAAAACCGAGTTAAAATCCAAGTCGGACGACGACAGGATAACAAAGCTTAGCGAAAAGGTTGAGGCACAACGGGTCGAGCAGGAAAAGCAAAAAAAAGAACTCGAGCGGTTACGAGCCGAGCTTGACGCGTCTAACAAACAAGTTGAAGCGATGAAAGATGCTTTCAATATACTCATAAAATGCATGAAAATTTCGGGGAATATAATAAGCGGAAACAAAGTACCGGCTTTTGACCACAAGTTTTTGATGGACAACGACCCCGATTTATATATGCTTTCAATCTCGACAGTGAGAGAAAACGACGACCCAAAAAAGATGAAACAAGTCTCAAAAAAAGACGGTGAACAAGAGTTTCATTTTGAGCAAGCTGTTTTTGAAGATGTTTCGCAAAGTCTTGAAAAGGTTAAACCGGCAAGTGGTGATGCTTCAGTGGCGGCATATCAAATCTAGTTTATCTGCAAAAAACCCCTTTCGCAAAAGCGAAAGGGGTTTTTAATGTTAAATGCTATTCTTATTTGTTGATTCCGATAACAACGCCGGAACCTACTGTACGTCCACCTTCACGGATAGCGAAACGAAGACCTTCTTCGATAGCTATCGGAGTGATGAGTTCAACGTCCATTTCGACGTTGTCTCCGGGCATACACATTTCAACGCCTGAAAGAAGGCTTACAACACCTGTAACGTCGGTTGTTCTGAAGTAGAACTGGGGACGATAGTTGTTGAAGAAAGGTGTATGACGGCCGCCTTCATCTTTTTTCAAGATGTAAACTTGGCCACGGAATTTTGTGTGCGGATCAATCGATCCGGGAGCACAAAGAACTTGTCCACGTTCGATATCGTCACGGGTAACACCACGGAGAAGAGCTCCGATGTTGTCGCCTGCTTCTGCGCTATCGAGAAGTTTGCGGAACATTTCAAGTCCTGTGATAACTGTTTTGCCTTTTTCTTCCGAAAGACCAACGATTTCGATAGCATCGTTGAGTTTAACTGTACCACGTTCAACCCTACCGGTTGCAACAGTACCACGACCAGTGATGGTCATTGTGTCTTCAACAGGCATAAGGAACGGAAGGTCAGCTTTTCTTTCAGGTGTAGGAATAAATCTGTCAACTTCCGACATAAGTTCGAGGATCGAAGCATATTCGGGAACAGAAGAATCTTTGCTTGCGCTTTCAAGAGCTTGCAAAGCAGAACCTTTAACTATCGGTGTGTCGTCGCCGGGGAAGTCGTAAGCCGAAAGAAGCTCACGGATTTCCATTTCAACGAGCTCGAGAAGTTCGGGATCGTCAACTTGGTCGACTTTGTTCATGTAAACTACGATGTAGGGAACGCCAACTTGGCGCGAAAGAAGAATGTGCTCACGTGTTTGGGGCATAGGACCATCTGCTGCCGAAACAACAAGGATAGCGCCGTCCATTTGAGCAGCTCCGGTGATCATGTTTTTAACATAGTCAGCATGTCCGGGGCAGTCAACGTGTGCATAGTGGCGAGCTTCGGTTTCATATTCAACGTGTGCTGTGTTGATTGTGATACCGCGTTCTCTTTCTTCGGGAGCTTTGTCGATCATGTCATAAGCCATGAAGTCAGCGCCGCCGCCAATTCCGAGAACCTTTGTGATTGCCGCAGTAAGAGTTGTTTTACCGTGGTCAACGTGTCCGATTGTTCCGATGTTAATATGGGGCTTATTACGTTCGAATTTTGCCTTTGCCATAAGTTTAATCCTCCTAAACTTTCTGTTTTTTGTTTGATTTCATTTTTTACATATTAATTTTATCAATAACTAATTGAAAATTCAATAGTATTTTTAAAATTTTTATTCGCCTTTAGAGTTCTTTTTCGCTATATCCTCTAAGATGCTCTTTGGAACTTGTGCATAATGGCTTGGTTCCATGCTGTATTGTCCCCTACCTTGTGTTTTTGAACGAAGATCGGTTGAATATCCGAACATCTCGGAAAGCGGAATGTTTGCGTTGATTTGTTGCGCGCCGGGAAGGGTATCAATTCCTTGGATTTGTCCCCTTCTTCCGTTAACGTCGCCGATAACATCTCCGATGTAATCGTCCGGCACCGTTACCATAACCTTCATGATAGGTTCGGTTATAACGGGGTCTGCCTTTTTCATAGCGTCTTTAAACGCCATAGAACCGGCAATTTTAAACGCAAGTTCCGATGAGTCAACTTCGTGGTATGATCCGTCATAAAGAGTAACCAAAACGTCAACAACGGGATATCCCGCAACAACGCCGGCTTGCATAGCGCCTTGGATACCTTGGTTTGTCGGTTCAATAAACTCGCGAGGGATAACACCACCCGTGATTTTGTTAACAAACTCATATCCTTTTCCGGCTTCGTTGGGCTCAATTTTGATCTTAACGTGACCATATTGACCGTGACCACCGCTCTGACGCGAGTATTTACAATCGGCTTCCGAAGCTCTTCTGATAGATTCACGATAAGCAACCTGTGGGCTACCTACGTTTGCTTCAACTTTAAATTCACGAAGAAGTCTGTCGACGATGATCTCAAGGTGAAGCTCTCCCATTCCGGCGATGATTGTTTGTCCTGTTTCTTCGTCGGTATAGGTTTTGAATGTCGGGTCTTCCTCGGCAAGTTTAGAAAGCGCAATGCCCATCTTTTCTTGTCCTGCTTTTGTTTTGGGTTCAATAGCAACCCTTATAACAGGTTCGGGGAATTCCATCGATTCAAGTATGACAGGTTTGTTTTGAACGCAAAGCGTGTCTCCTGTCGTTGTGTTTTTAAGTCCTACCGCCGCGGCGATATCTCCGGCGTAACACTCTTCGATGTCGGTTCTGTGGTTAGCGTGCATCTGAAGGATTCTTCCTACACGCTCATTGTTTCCTTTAACCGAGTTGTACACGGTGCTTCCGGATTTTAAAACTCCGGAATAGACTCTAAAGAAACAAAGTTTTCCGACAAACGGGTCGGTCATGATTTTGAACGCAAGCGCCGAGAACGGTTCTTCGTCGCTCGATTGGCGAACTTCTTCTTCCTCTGTTTTAGGGTTAACACCCTTAATAGCAGGAATGTCAAGCGGAGACGGCATGTAATCTACAACCGCATCCAAAACTTTTTGAACGCCTTTGTTGCGGTACGATGTTCCGCAAACTACCGGTACGATAACGTTGTCGATAGTTGCTTTTCTAATAGCGGTTTTGATATCGGCGATTGGAATTTCTTCACCCATAAGGTATTTTTCCATAATCGCTTCGTCTTCAACCGAAATTGCTTCTAAAAGCTCGGTTCTGTATTGTTCTGCTTTTTCTTTAAGGTCTGCGGGGATTTCTTTTGCGGGAACGTCCCCAGTTACCTCAAATTCGGTAAAAGCTTTCATTTCGACAAGGTCAATCATGCCTTCATATGCATCTTCCGCGCCGATTGGTATCTGGATTGGAACTGCATTACATTTTAATCTTGTCTTCATCATGTCGACGACTCGATAAAAGTCGGCGCCCATAATGTCCATCTTGTTTACATAGGCCATTCTCGGAACCTTGTACTTGTCGGCTTGGCGCCAAACGGTTTCGGATTGGGGCTCAACGCCACCTTTCGCGCAAAAAACCGTTA
>CAYJAY010000003.1:0-119694 GCA_964368445.1 uncultured Oscillospiraceae bacterium | reverse complement strand
GGTTTGTGCAAAATGCCAAGCGTATTTTTTCAATAGGGGTTTTTCGACAGTCTGAGGGGCTGTGACGAAATTGTCACAGCCCCTTTTAACATGTAAAAAAGCACGGCGCTCATTGTATGCACGCTAGAGCTCTGCCGTAAGGCAGAAGAATATACAAAATAATCCGCAGGATTATTTCTAATAGCTCTGCCGTAAGGCAGAGATTATACAAACGGATTCCAATATCGTCCGCCGTTTATAAAGTTTAACGCTAGAGCAACAAGCAAAAGAACAACACAAAGAGCAATCGAAAGATAGTCGGAAAATTTGAATTTTCTTGAACGATACCATGATCTTTTTTTGTTTTTCCCAAAACCTCTAAGTTCCATTGCGTTTGAGATTACCTCGATGCGGTTTATGCTTGAAATAATAAGCGGAATAATAAGTGTTGCCGCCATCTTAAGGCGCTTAATCAACCCTAAACGTTTGGCGCTCATCTCAAGCCCTCTCGCTTGCATAGAAAGCGATATATCGGTGTATTCTCGTTGTATGTCGGGTATATAGCGAAGGGCGAGCGAAACAGAATATGCTATCTTGTAGTTTACACCTATCTTGTTTAGCGAAGCCGCAAATTCGCTGGGGTTTGTTGTGGACACAAACAAAAGAACAATCGGTATCGAGCAGATATATTTTAGCACGATATTAAGCTGATATAAAAGCTGTTCCAGCGTTACATCCCAACGTCCCGGAAGATCGAGCAAAATGTGTTTTGTTCCGTAGATTGTAACCCCATGTTGTGGGGAAAAGATGAAAACCATGATGTTATTTACAATCATGAAAACTATTGTGAAGTTTAAAATAAAGCTGATGTCGGAATATTTAATTTTTGAAGCGGCAAATACCCCAATCGAAATAAGAGGCAGAACAATTAAAAATCTTGTATCAAACGTTATCATCGAAGCTAACGATAAAACAAGCAAACAAACAAGTTTTGTTGCGCCGGTTAGGTCGTGGACAAACGATTTTCGATCGATATAATTAAATAGATTAACCATTGTCTCGTCCCTTTCTTTCAAAACTTATGAAACGTTTGACAAATTCAGTGGGGTTATTTATGTTGCATTTCAACGCAAGTCCGAAAAGCGAAGTTTCCTTTAAGTTTGCGTTTTCAATTATTTCGGGGTTTGTCAAAATCTCTGCCGAAGACAGGTCTGCTATAAGTTTTCCGTTTGAAAAAACCGCCGAACGTTTGCAATATTCAAGCATGAGATGCATATCGTGGGTGATCATTATTACGGTGGTACCGCGTTTGTTAAGCTCGACCAAAAATTCCATGATCTCGGTATAGTGATGATAGTCTTGCCCGGCGGTTGGCTCGTCAAGTATGATGATGTCCGGTTCAAGCACCATGATTGAAGCGATGGTAACACGCTTTTTTTGGCCATATGAAAGGGCAACGACGGGCCACGAACGAAACTCAAAAAGCCCACAGGTTTTAAGTGCATCATCCACCTTTTGCTCGATAAGTTTTTGATCTGTTTCTCCGCGCATAACAAGTCCCAAAGCGACTTCATCAAAAATCATCGGTTTAGAAAGCATCTGGTTTGGGTTTTGCATGACATATCCAATTCTGTCGGCACGTTCTTTGATGCTGAAATCAGCCAAGTTTTGGTCGGATATATAAAGCTGTCCGCTTTGTTGTTTAACAAAACCGCAGATAAGCTTAGAGAACGTTGACTTGCCGGCGCCGTTGCGCCCGACAATGCTCATCATCTCGCCTTTGTGAATATCAAGCGAGATGTCGCACAGCGCATGTTTGCCGTTTGGATAACTAAAATCTATGTTTGAAGCTTTTAAGATAATTGGTTCTATTTGTGTCGAATCGCTGTTCGGGACGGCTTCAAACCAAGCGGACACTTTTTTTATGTCGTCTTTAGAAAGAGCTATCTCTTCTATGCTGTCCGGATTCATATTCGGGGCCACCTCAACCCCGGCATATTTCAAAGCGGTTAGGTAAAGGGGTTCACGAATTCCTGTTTCTTTTAAAAGCGAACTGCAAAGAAGTTCTCCGGGTGAACAGTCGGCGACAATCCTTCCGTCGTTCATCAGTATAATTCTGTCGACGGGGCGATGTAACACGTCTTCAAGACGATGCTCAATTATAACTACCGTTGCTCTGCGACGTTTTTGAATTTCATCTATAAGTTCAATTGCTTTTTTGCCGGTTGCGGGGTCGAGGTTTGCGAGAGGTTCGTCAAAAAGCAAAATATCAACATCGTCCACCATAACCCCTGCAAGCGAAACGCGTTGTTTTTGGCCACCCGAAATTTCATGTGGAGCATGGTTAAGATGCTCCGATATCGCAACTTCTTTTGCGGCTTTCTCAACAAGTTTAAAAAGTTCTGATTGAACTATGTTGTCGTTTTCGGGAGAAAAAGCTATGTCTTCGGCAACGGTTAAACCGATAAACTGTCCGTCGGCATCTTGAAGCACGGTACCCACCTTTTTTGAAATGGTGAAGATATCTTTGTCTGACATGTCTTCGCCGTCTATTAAAAATTTCCCTGTTATATCTCCGTAATATGAATTTGGGATAAGTCCGTTTATACAATGGGCAAGGGTGGATTTTCCGCAACCGGACGGGCCGCAGATAACTATTTTTTCGCCTGAATTTATCGTAAGATTTATATCATATAACGTCGGGTCTACCTGCGCGTTATACTTAAAACCGAAATTTTCAAATTGAATTTTTGGGGTTTGTTTCATGTTATCACACCATTATAAAAAATTTTAAACGGCAGGTACATGGCTTGCCATGTCCGTATCTTTATCACACGATACCGCAAAAAAACCATGTATCTACCGTTTTGTTTATTAGGCGAAAACTATAACATCTCGCCTAGCAGCTAAGAGAAAGTTTCTATTTTCCTTTTTTAAGGCTGCCGCTTTTGGGTTTAACTTGTGCATATGCTATGCAAAGAAGAGTTCCGACGATGCAAGAGGTGATGATGTTAGAAATTCCGGCAACAGCACCTTGTGTGAAAACTTTGTTTGCAGGTTCTGCAAAGATAAGTATGTCAAGTACAGGAGCGACTAACGCCCAAGCAATGACGTTTGCTACAACCATGTAGATGTTAAAACGAATGATGCTTTTTTTGCCAAACTGTTCACGAGCAATAGCGGTTTTTTTGCTTACCAATCCCATGACAAAGCCACAGACAGCGGAAGCTATAACCCAGCTCCACCAAATTCCCCAACCCCATGAGAAGTCGATTAGCGCGTGTCCGATAAGTCCGATAAATAGGCCGGCAACAGGTCCAAAGACACAAGCCATGAATCCGAGAAGACCGTATTGGATGTTGATGGTTGTGTTGGGTACCGGGCTTGGAATAGCCACATAACGTCCCAAAACAAAGAACAATGCCGCGCCGATGCCGATTGCAACAACAAGGGTGATAGGTGATTTTTTCATTTTTTCTCTCCTAATTTGTAATATATTTCAAAGCGCAAGTACACCGCGCAAGAGCGCTGTGCAAACGCGCACGAAAACAATTTCTAGATCTTTGATTTTGAGATTGTAATACGCCAAGTGTTTCCTGTTCCGATGTTGTATGCTTTTGAGAAAGAACCTTGGTTAATGGCTATCGCGACACAGTCGAGCGAGTTTATGTACATGAGCGGTTCGCCGACATAAACGTCTGCGAACGAGCGAGAAAAACGCATGATGTTTCGATATACCGCCCTTGTATCATTTTCGATTTTTATCTCGACTCGGTCACCGTAGTTTAAGCCTATTTCCAAAATGCTTTCGCGAGATATGTTTGTCCAAAGGCTTCCAAAACGAATGTCCAAAACATCGATTGTTCCGCAAGCTTTGCCTTCTTTAATGATAGGTTCGACTATAGGGAGCATAATAATTTCGTTCACGTCGAAGCAAGGTCCTACTTGTTCAAACGTGATAGCGCCTGCGGCAAGCCGTGCGCCGGTGTATGCGTAAACGTCGCGCCCGTGGAAAGTGTATGATTCGCCTGAATTGGGCAGACGGTTGACATTTTCGTCGATAATTCGAGCTTCTGCTATCTTTGCAATTCTTTTTACATGCGTCAATGTTCCGTTGTCGGGGGTTACGATATAACGTCCACATTCGGTTTTGACAACAACGCTTCGTCTGTCCGATCCGACACCGGGATCGACGACCGAAACAAATACAGTTCCTTGCTGCCAATAACTTAGCGTTTGAATGAGACGATAGCTTCCTTCCCAAACGTCATAGGGGGTTATGCCATGGGTTAGGTTATATATCTTTAGATCATCGCTTACAGAGTTTGAAACGCCATACATGGCAGAGACGGCTCCGTCGTCAAGACCAAAGTCGGTTTGTAACACAAGAGGTTTCATTTAATTTAATCCTTTAAAAGTATTTTTTTACTTACCTATTTTACTTAATAAAAGCGATAAAGTCAATCGTTGTCGAAAAAACTTTTCAAACAAATAAAGACAAGCAAAAATGCCTGTCTTTTTTGGTGATATTCTCTAATTTTCTTGTGATTTTTCTTCGTGGTATTCTTCTTCGCTGTTGACGTTCCAAAGCTCTTTTTTGTCGGTCGATCCGTTTTTGATAAGGTCGACCGCAACAAAGCTTGTTAACATCGAATGGTCCATGTTGTTGTAGCGGTGTTGGCCGTTTCTTCCGAGACAGAAAAGGTTTCCAAAACCATTGAGATACTCGCGAACTTTATCAAATTCGGAATATGTTCCGAAATAAGCCGGATATGCTTTTTTGATGTTAATTCTAACCGAATCGAGAACGTCTTGTTTGTCGATTATGTCGACCTTTGCAAGCTCGTCGATAGCAAACTCGATAAACTCTTTGTCAGGGGTGTTCCAAAACTCGTCGCCTTCGGTACAGAAATATTCCATGCCTATCCAAACTGTATTTTCAAAGTCTTTGACCATATAGGGAGACCAGTTGTTGAAGATCTGAAGACGTCCAAGTTTTACGTCGCGTTCTTGCATGTATATCCAACAATCGGGAACGATGTCGTTCATCGTTTTAATGTCGGTTTTGTTTTTAAGTAAAAGCTTTTTCATCAAAAGCCCGACCGTTATAAAGTCACGATAGGGGAGGTTTGAACCAATATTTGAAACGTCGCTTGGAACGTCGTTCATTCCTTCGATTAGGTCTTTAACAGGCATCGTCGAAAGATAATAGTCGCCCTTCACTGTAGAAGTAGTTCCGTTTTGTTCCAAAACTTCGACAGAATTAATCTCGCCGTCTTTTGTGTTTATCTTTTTTACGGCGCTGTTCATGTGGATAACGCCGCCCATCTCTAAAATTTTCTCCGCCATAACTTCATAAAGTTGGCCGGGCCCTTTTTTGGGGTAGAAGAATTCTTCAATTAAAGAGGTCTCAACTTTTTTTGAACGAATGTTAAAAAGTTTTTTAAACATCTCTCCTATAACTTTTAAAAGAGAAATTCCTTTGACACGTTGCGAACCCCATTCGGGGGATATGTCGGACGGGTGAACCCCCCAAAGTTTTTCGGTATATCCTTCAAAAAACATCGAGTATAAAGGACGGCCGAAACGATTTATATAAAAATCTTCAAGGGATTTTTCTTTGCGCTTAAACACAACGGAAAAAAGATATCCAAACCCGGATTTCACGGTGTCGACAAAGCCCATATTTATAAAAGTCTGGGGTTTCATAGAGATAGGATAATCAAAAAACTTTCTCTTAAAGAAAATTCTTGAAACACGGTTTCTAATAAGCATTACTACGTCTTGCTTTTCCGGGTCGGCGTCGCTTTCGGCGAGCTTCTTTGTTCGACCTAAAAGAATGTCGTCGATAGAGCTTTTTCCTTGTATCGGCATAAGCTCTTTCCAAAGTGCGTTGACGTCGGTATTTTTAGAAAAAAATCTGTGACCACCTATGTCGATTCGGTTTCCGTTGTAAGGGACGGTTTTTGATATGCCGCCTATCATGTCGCTTTCTTCGTATATAACAGGTTTGATATCGGTTTCTTTAAGCAACTTATATGCAGCCGTAAGCCCCGCAGGGCCTGCGCCGATTATTATAGCTTTTTTTTCCATATATTTTGATGTCCCTTTTCTTTAATTATGTTTAATATCAATTATATGATATTTTGATAAAAATTACAATGGTTTTGTTGTGATAAACTGGTCGACTTTTGAGGATTAAAACTTGTTGATAGTTTTTCAACAAAAATGTATAATAAAAGTCTATTAAGAAAGGATTATCATAAATATGAGGTTTAATCTTCAAAAAGATATAAACAAAAAAACTATGTGGTTTTTTATATTAACTTTGTTGGCGCTAAAGCTTGTGCTTTTGTTTCCACAGCCACTAATGCTTGAACCGCAAAGCTCACCGATAGACGATACCTTGATGTTTGAAGCGGCAAGGAGTTTAAGTGGCGGAGAATGGTTTGGGGAATATGGTTGGCTTACGATATCGAAAAACATGTTTTTTGCGCTGTGGCTTAGTGTTCTTAATTTTTTTGGAATACCGTTTTTGCTTGGAGGAAATATTCTTTGGGGGGCGGCTTGTGTTGCGGTTGTGGTCTCGTTTTCTCCTGTTGTTAAAAACAATGCATTAAACGTTGTTTTTTTTGCGGTGATGTGGTTTAACCCTGCCGCTACCGCTTCGTTTAATTCGCGCGTCTATCGCGATAACATCTTTCCGTCTATTTGCACATTGGCTTTTGCCGGAATTATTGGATTTGCTTTTAGATACCAAAAACCGATTAAAAAAAATATCTGGTTTTTAGTATACTCTGGGGTTAGCTTCTCGGCGGCATATCTAACGCGAGAAGATGGGTTTTGGCTTGTACCGTTTGTTTTGGCAGCGCTTGCAACAGTAGCGTTTTTCATTTTGTTTGACAAGAAATTAAACAAGAAAATTTTAAGGGTAGCTTGTCTTGCCATACCGTTTGTGTTGGTTTTTCTGTCTGTTTCGATTTATAGTTTTGTAAACTATAATGTATACGGAAAATACGTTTCAAACGAGCTTATGAGCGAGGAGTTTTCCGATGCTTACGGAGCGATTATTAGAACAAACCCGGACAAGACCGGATTTGTCGTAGTTCCGAAACAAACGAGGGAAACGCTGTATGAGCTTTCGCCGAGTTTTGCAAAACTTGAACCTTTTCTTGAAACAGATTTCTATTACGACAGATATGGGTTTGTCGAGATACAAGAATACAGCCCGCCGGGACTGCTTTGGGCTTTAAGAGAAGCAGCAAGCGAAGCGGGAGTGTACCAAACGGCAACGATGTCGGCGGATTATTGGAGAACAGTTGCAGACGAGATAAACCAACTTTGTGACAGCGGAACGATACCGGCAAAAGCGTTTGTAAGCGGAACTTCTATGCCGTTTAGAAGCGACTATGTCGTTCCGCTTTTAATTGAATCGGCGAAAAGTTTTTTGGCTTGTGCCGTTTTTTATGACACCGATGCCCGCGTGGACTTGACTTTTGCGCCGCCCGAGCTTATTGCAGAGTGGGAAAGCTATCTTGGCAACAAATCGGTTTCGATAGCCAAGACAAACACAGCCTTGCCGTATTACAACCCGTTTCAACAGGTTATGTATCTTGGTCTTGATGTAATTAGATATATTTATTTCGTGTTGTCTCCTGTGATGTTGATATTTGCGTTTTTATGGTTTGTGCCGGAGCTTAAAAGGCTTAAACTATATTTTAAACAAGGAAATATGCAAGCTGTTACGATATTGTTTGTCATGTTGGGGGTTTTGTTGTCTATTGTTTTAAGGGTTGCGATGGTCTCATATCACGAGGTTTCAAGCGCAAACCTTAGTTTGTTCATGATGTATCTTTCGTCGGTACATCCGCTTATGCTGATGTTTGGGTTTGCGGGAAGTTGTTTTTATGTTGCAAGTAACAAGGTTATGTGTAACATCATTAAAGATATGGTTTTTAACAGAGTGAAAAGAAAATAGAGAAATTCAAAACAAAAATGACAAAAGGGTCAACAAGAAACACTTGGTTTCTTGTTGACCCTTTTAAAGTTTGTCAGCAGTTTTTTATCTGTATAAATTTTGAAGTCGTCACAAACTCCCTTAAAAGCACGTGGTCGGGTGGTTCGTTTTCAAATACTTTTTTTGCGCCTTCTTCAAATGCCGGAAGATCCCAGATTAGAAGGTCTATATAGCTGTGATACAGCCCTGTTGCGCCACCGATGTTTGTAAAAACATATGGTCCGCAAGCGTCGAGAAGTTTTTGGTAGATGCTTTCTCGATAGTCAAAAATTACACCATTGTCTTCGGAGTCCTGTTTTTTCAAAAAAATATGATTATATCCCAAAAATCCGGCATAGACACCATTGTTCATATACGATAATACGGAAGAGTTTTTTCGGCTTAAGTAGTCGTCGATAAGCTCGTACAACGCAGTTGTGCCAACAAAAACATCCTCTCGAAATTTGCAGTTTTCGCTAACATCGGGTTTTGCTTGATACACTGTATAGCTAAAATTTTCGGCGTTGTCGATATCTAAAGTATAGTTTTTGTCTATTCCGTGTTCATTTAAAACAGATGAAAACATATTTAGTTTAACGCAAGACATCTTTTTTTTGGGTTTTGTGGCAACGTCAAAACTGTTGATACATTCGGAGGTTATAACTTCGCCTATGCTTGAAGTTAACATGATACTTAAAACATGGACTACAGCGTCAAAGTCTTTTTTCATAACTTTGTTAAGCTTTTTGCAGTATAAAAAAACAGCGAATTTTTTTTCATTTTCGGCGTAGTAAACATCAACTTCCGAGGGAGAAACCGAGACGTCGCCCATCTTTAAGACATAATCTTGGTTGCCCGCTGCGGCTCGTCCTATCGAAAAGCTCCAAAGATTTTCTGTTTCTTTTGGTTTAAACTTTATCAAAAAAGATATAAGCATCAAAACAGAACGATTGCCGTCGGCGGAAAAACAAAGTTCATATCGGTCGTTTTCAATCTTAAAACATTCAAACATCAAACCATCTATAGGAAAGATTTTACCCAAAAGAGTGAAAACATTTTCATAGTTGTCGCCACGGTCTACCATGTCACGCAATGTGTTTTCGTTTTTGATAAAATCTTTCCAAGCTGTTTTAACGATATTTTTATAAACTAATTTAGCCATACAAGGTTCCTCCTTTTTTAAAAGTGGTTTACATTATTATACTTACTAACCGATTAAAAGTCTAGAGGGCTAAGGGGATTATATGTTTTGACACTGCATGCGACAAAGACGAATAGTTACACAAGTTTTGGTATCATATGTTGTAATCGAGATGGTTAAACAAAACGAGCAACCACAAAGGGTCGCCCGTGCTTGTTTTTTAATGGTGGTGTGAAGGCTATTTAAGAAGATTGCTAATAAGGCCGCCTATAAGATCTGCGGTGTCGTTTTTGCCGTCGTCTTTTCCACTGTTGTTGCCTCCGAGAATGCTTCCGACTATGTCGCTTAGCATTCCGTTGTCATCCTTTTTTTCGTTGTCGTTCGAGCCACCGAGGAGCCCACCGACCAGATTTCCGAGAAGGCCACCCGAAGAGGAGTTGCCACCCGTCAGAAGTCCACCGAGCATCGAAGAAAGATCGTTTCCTTCGTCTTTTTTGTTTCCTCCTAAAAGGTTAGAAGCAACAAGCGACAAAAGCATTGGTGCAAGATATGCGAGAACCGACGATACGTCGCTTTGCGAAGCACCGGACTTTTTCGCAATAGTCGCTATGGCGTTGTCTTCGTTTTTGCCGAGAATTTTATGTATTATGTTCTCTCCGTCTTTAACATCGATGTTGTCGATATTTCCGGAAATCTTATCGTTGTCTTTTTCGTGTTGCTCTAAAGCTTTTTGAAGCGCGTTAGCGCCCGAAGTTGTGGAGGAGTTTTTTGTCATTGCCGCAACCAACACAGGAACGGCGGAACTTAAAATGTCCTGAACTTGTCCTTCGCTTGCGTCAACCTTGTTGCTTATTTGTTTTGCGTTGTTTCCTTTTAAAACAGCGCCGAGTATCGAGCCTAAACCTTCCATGTATATGTCTCCTATTAAAATTTTTATGTGTTTAAGTATAATTTATCGTTAAAGTTATTGCAACAAAAAAGTATAAAAATATTTTATAAGCGATAAATAACCTTTGTTTTTCGAGTTTTTATTAACGATATTGACGTTTTTAAACTAAAGCAATATAATAATGGTGGTATTAATATTAATCAATGTCTTTCCGCTTGCGAAAAACCGTCGCGAGCGAATAACTAAACAGAATAAAGTTGGGGAATTTAAAAGATGTCTAGGGTTTTTAATTTCAGCGCAGGTCCTTCGGTGTTGCCGGAAAAAGTTTTGAAAACGGCGCAAAAACAGATGCTTGAATACGGAACAAGCGGTCAATCGGTTCTCGAGATGAGCCATCGTTCAAAAGAATATCTCTCGATATTTGACGGAGCAATGAGTTCGCTTCGGGAGGTTTTTTCAATCCCCGATAACTATAAGGTGCTGTTTTTACAAGGTGGTGCATCGTTACAGTTTAACATGATACCGCTTAACCTTATGACAAAGTCGAAAAAGGCGGATTTTGTTGTCACGGGTCTTTGGGCAAGCAAGGCGCAAAAGCAAGCGCTTGAATATGGACAGGCGACGGAACTTACGTCAAGCAAAGACAAGACGTTTTCCTATATCCCAAAGCTTGATAGCTCGATGTTTAGCAAAGACGCGGACTATCTGCATATATGTTATAACAACACGATATACGGAACGTCTTTTAAACAAGTTCCCGAAACAGGAAACGTTCCGCTTGTTGCGGACATGAGCAGTTGTATATTAAGCGAGCCGACAGACATCTCGAAATTCGGGTTGATATATGCCGGAGCACAAAAAAACATGGGGCCTGCCGGACTTACCGTTGTCATAGTTCGCGAGGATCTTTTGGACAGAACCCCCGAAAACGTTCCGCCTATGCTTAATTATAAAGTACAAGCTGAGAACGATTCGATGTTAAACACACCTCCGACATATGCTATATACATCCTTTCGCTGGTGCTTGATTGGATTAAAAATGATATAGGCGGCCTTTCAAATATGAAGGCACACAACGAGAAAAAAGCGGCGATTTTGTATGATTTTGTAGATCAAAGCAAACTTTTTAGCAACGTTGTCGAGCCGTGTGATCGTTCGCTTATGAATATAACTTTTGTAACAGGAAACGAAGAAATTGACAAAAAGTTTTGCAAACAAGCCGAAAGTAGCGGATTTATTAACCTTAAAGGACACCGTTCAGCGGGTGGCATGAGGGCTTCGGTTTACAACGCAATGCCTATCGAGGGCGTTAAAGCGCTTGTAGATTTTATGAATAAATTTGAAAAAGAAAACAGATAAGGGTTAAATTTAATGTTTAATATTAAAATTCTCAACAATATAAGCAAAAGCGGAATCGAAAGGTTACACGAAAACCTATACAACTGTTCCGAACAAATAGACTCGCCCGACGGAATAATTTTAAGGAGTGCCGATTTAAAAACGGCTCCAATCCAAAAAAACGTTGTCGCAATAGCGCGAGCCGGAGCGGGAGTTAACAACATTCCAATCGAAGAATGTACCGAAAAGGGAATATGTGTTTTCAACACTCCCGGTGCAAACGCGAACGGTGTTAAAGAACTTGTAATCGGAGCTATGTTTATGGCGGCGAGGAACATGTCCGAGGCAATCGACTGGATTAAAACGATTTCGGACAAAGGCGACGAGATTCCAAAACTAGTCGAAAAAGGAAAGTCTGCTTTTGTGGGGCCTGAACTTGCCGGAAAAAATCTTGGCATTATCGGGCTTGGGGCTATTGGTGTCGGGGTTGCTAATGCCGCCGTGGCTCTTGGAATGACGGTGTATGGCTATGACCCATATATATCGGTTAACGCCGCGTGGGGTCTTTCGAGGGCGGTTAACCATTCGACAGATATAAATGAAATCTACAGAAACTGCGATTACATAACAATTCATATACCCGAAACGGAAGCGACAAAAGGTTTTTATAACAAAGAAAGTCTTTTCAAGATGAAAGACGGAGTTAGACTTTTAAACTTTGCCAGGGGCGGACTAGCGAACACCAAAGATATACTTGAAGCGGTTAGGGTTGGCAAAATTGCTTGCTATGTAACTGACTTTCCCGACAAAAATCTCGTTAACCAACGTGGTATAATTGCGATACCGCATCTTGGCGCGTCTACTCCCGAATCGGAGGAAAACTGTGCGTCGATGGCGGCGCGGGAACTTGCAAACTATCTTGAATGTGGTTCGATTGTAAACTCGGTTAACTTTCCCGACTGTGAACTTTTGCCGCCCGAACACCAAAGAATCACGATCATAAATAAAAATGTTCCGGGTATGCTTGCCGCGATAACCTCAATTGCAACAAATCTTTCTATAAATATCGATAATCTTGTAAACAAAACGGGTAAAGACAACTCGGTAGCGTACACAGTTTTGGATGTTAACACAGATTGTGTTGAACAGCTGGAAGAGGCGCTTAAAGCTGTTGAAGGGGTTATTCGAGTCAGAACTATCGAAAGTTTGTAACGAAAAAAAAAGCGAAGCTTTTGCATCGTAACGCACAAGCTTCGCTTTGGAGTTAAAGTGACTTGACAAAATGTTCGGCTGTGTCGACAAATTCAACAAGATTTGATACTTTTGTTTTAAGAAACTTTTTAAGATTGATTTTGGTCTTTCGATTGATTCCGCCAACGGCAAGGCCGACAACCGAACCAACTGCAGCACCGACCAAAACGTTCCCTACGACCGCTTTGCTTTTAACGCAACATTTCATTTTTGAGGTTTTCCTTTCGTTTTTTTAATGGCGATAGCAACGCCTAGGCATCATAATACCTTAAAGGTAGTGTTACCCAAAATTGGATGTTTAAGCATATATCTTTTATTTTTTTCAAAGGAATGGTGGGACAGATGAAACAACAAAACAGAGTGCTTGCCATTCATGATATATCGTGTCTTGGAAGATGTTCCTTGACCGTTGCGCTTCCTATAATTTCGGCGGCGGGAATTGAATGTGCGGTTGTTCCAACAGCCCTGCTTTCGACGCACACAGGAGGATTTGAGGGTTTTACAAAAAAAGACTTAACAAGCGAGATTATGCCGATAGCAAACCATTGGAAATCTCTTGGTGTCAAATTTGATGTTATCTATACGGGATATCTTGCATCTGTTCAACAGGTCGAAAAGGTTATTGAGGTTGTCAAGATGTTTAAAACAGAAAACACCGTTTTAATAGTCGATCCGGTTATGGCAGACGGAGGAAAGCTATATTCAAGCTTTGATAAAAGATTTCCGAGCGAGATGACAAAACTTTGCTCGCTTGCGGATATCATAATCCCCAACATAACCGAAGCCTCGCTTCTTGCAGAGATTAAATACAAAAAAATTCCCCACACCGAACAATACATAAGCGAACTTTTAAAAAAACTTTATGAAATATTTGAAAATCGCATTGTTCTTACGGGAGTTTGTTTTGATAACAACTTTCTCGGGGCAGCAATCTTGCAAAAGGACGAACAACCTACATATTGTTTTGGGGAGAGGATAAACGGAAACTACCACGGAACAGGGGATATCTTCGCTTCTACCATAGTTTGCGGAATATTGTCGGGGAAAAATCTCGTTCAAGCGTCCGAGATAGCGGTTGAATTTACGAGACACTGTATCTCTATAACCGATAGGATGGGAACCGATCCAAAATATGGGGTTAGCTTTGAACTTGCTATCCCAAAACTGTTGCAACTTTTAAACGATTAGAGAAAAAAACAAACAAAACGACCGCAAACGAGGTGGGGTATGCTAACGATGTGCCGACTTTCCATGGTGTTTTGATTATGAAAGGAACACGGCCGTTATTATGCCGATAAACATTGTTATTTTTGAACCGCAGATACCACAAAACACGGGGAACATTGCAAGGACGGCGGCGGCGACACAAAGTCGATTACACCTTGTTGGGCCGATGGGGTTTGTGATAGATGATAAGAAATTAAAGCGAGCAGGGCTTGACTATTGGCATCTGCTTGACATAACCTATTATAAAAACACCGATGAGTTTTTTGAAAAAAACAACGGAGAGATGTTTTTTTTCTCAACAAAATCTCCAAAATACCACACCGAAGCCGAGTTTAGCGATAACTGTTATTTAATCTTTGGCAGGGAAGACAAAGGGATTAGCGAGGATATTCTTAACAAGTATGTAGAAAGATGTGTTAGAATTCCGATGTTTGATCAAGCGAGAAGCCTTAATCTTTCCAACGCTGTTGCAATTGGCGTTTATGAAGCGCTGCGCCAAAACAATTATTTTGAACTTAAAACAAAAGAAACAAAGATACTACATAACCCTTAAAGATAGGAGCGTTAGGGACAAAGATGATTAGCACCAAAAATAATTCGACAATGTCGACTGCTGCAACAAGAACGGTTGGTGGCAAAAATTCCGAAGTTTCAAAATTAGTTCCTGCCGGATGTTTAATGGCGGGGTTTGCTTCGTTTGATGCGGCGGTTGTGGGACAAAATCCGCTTGAAACCGTAATAGGAGACAACGCTTATTTCAAGATAGATAATGTTTCAAAAGGCCAAGAGATTTTTGCGGTACCTTTTGACAAAACTGATTTTGAACAGGTGTCTCTTCCGCATTATAAAAAAGATATCCAACTTAATGACGATGGTTCAAAGGCTTTGTTTTATGCGGTTGAGTTTGATTTTGACGGCAACAAGATAGGGTTTAACAGCGTCATTGCGTTTGAAGGTATCTTTGGAGCGGTTGACGTCTACATAAATGATGATCTTGTGCAGACTATCGAGGACGCATATTACACAACCGAAGTTTTAATAACCGATTATGTAAAACGCGGAAAAAACATTTTGGGGTTAAAAATATACAAGAATGACCACCAAGTTATAGACCGATTAACCGAGGGTTTTCTTGGGATATACAGAAACATAATCTTGTCGTATAAATCGGTAACCTCGATAAACGACATAGTTGTGACAACCGAAAAAAAAGGTTTAGACGGGGTTGTGACCGCCGACATAATCTATTCGTCATATGAAAAATCAGATCTTCAGTATGGCGGAGAGATAGTGTTAACTGTGTTGCAAAACGGAAAGACGGTTGCAAAGAAAACGGTTGAGTTTAAAGAGGCAAACAAGTTTTCCTATTCATGCGAAAGGATAACCGTTTTGGTTGAAGACGCTAAGATGTGGTCGGTTTCTTCTACCCAAATATATAGACTGATCGTGTCGTTAAAACCAAAACACCAGGCTGTTAGTGACGTTAAGGCGTTAAATTTTGGCTTTTCGAACTACAAAATTAAAGAGGTAACTCAAAAAAACAAAAAATGTTTGATGACGGTTCACAACGATAAACGTTTTATGTTTAAAGGCGCCTATTTTAACCATTCGGGGAATTTTGAATGTGATGTAAATGCCACCGTTAATCTATTAAGAAAACTTAAAGATAATGAATTTAATTCAATAATTCTTGACAACGCGAGTGAACTTATGTTGACGATATGCGACCATATAGGAATGTCGGTTGTCGTAAGAATTCCGCTAACAGTTTCGATGTTTTCAAGAAAAAAACGCAGCTTAACCGATAAATCCACACAACAGGCACTTAAACGTGCTGCCGTTGCGGTTACCCAATTTAAAAATCATCCGTCTGTCTCGGGTTGGCTTGTCGATTCAGAAAACGAATTTTTACATGCAACGCTTGGGAATATGGTTAAAACTATTGACGATTCAAGAATAATGATTATAAAAAATGATCTTTCGCTTGGGGTGAGCGATGTTGTCGCGGTTGGAACGATTAAGCAAAGTGAGCTTTCTCGATATTGTGAAAGAAAGCTTGTTAACGTTTCGAAAGTCGGTGGGCGGTTTAAATCAAGCAGCTGGATTAGTTATTTTCCGCTTTTTATATTGAATTTTTCAAAACAAGATATTGTTTCAAGTTTTGAAATGATGTCAAGAGCCTATAACATGGCGGGTGGATTTATTGGAGTTTTGCCTTCTAACGATTCCGATATGGAAATTTGCAAAAGAGCTTTTTCAATGATAATAAGCAATGCACCAACAATCGATAAAAGCAAGAAAAAGATAAAAGGGCCAAATGAGAGTTTAAGTGTTGTCGAGAGAGTTAAAATTTTCTTTAATTTAAACGCCGACAAAAAAATCGAACCTCTTCAAATGAAACCCGAAAGCGAAATCGAACGGGCAGAACAAGACGAAAACAATAAACTGTTTAAGAGCGACGTAACAGTTGTATCGGAAAATGACGAGGCGGAACAAGAAAAACAGATAAATCAAACGGATGTACAACAACTAGAACAAGTCGAATTGCAAAGCGATGTTGTTGATGTAACTGTAAAACAACAAGATACCACACAAGTTGCACTAGTACAAGATGTTGAATCCGAAGAGAAAACCATTCGAGACATTGTTGAAACTATCGAACAAGCAAACGGGCCGGAGAAAGCGTTTGAACCAAAACAGCAAACAGCCGAACTTCAAAAAGAAGAGAGCTCAACTTATGACACAACGGAAGCGGGGGACATTGTAGAAACAGTTGAATAATAAGAAAAATGAAAGTTTTTATAAGTATAAAAGTTCACTTGAAAAGCAACGAGAGATACGCGAAAGAGTAAGCAGTTTGACGTTGAAGGAAAAAACAAAGCTTTTATTAAGTGAGGATTTTTCTAAAGTCGACGGTTGTGCGCGTGTCGGGATAGAGCCGATTATATTCAAAAAAAGCGGTTTGGGACAAAACGTTACAAACCAAATATTTTCAGACGGTGGGGACATGCAAAAACCCACCGCCTTTTTGTCATGTTCGACAATCTCGTCAAGCTTCGACAGAAACCTTGCGTTTGATATAGGACGAGGGGTGGCGAGCCAACTTGTAAGACAAAACGTCGATGTTGTCATAGTTCCGTCCGCCGGAATAAAGAGAAACATTTTAAACGGCAACGATTTTGAATGTTATTCCGAGGATCCTTTTTTGTCGGGAAACATCTGCGCGGGGTTGGTTAACGGGATTGAATCGTTAGGGATTTGTGCCGCAATAAAAGATTTTCTGTCGTGTAGCAGAATAAAAAGGCGATTTACAACAAACTGTATAATCGACAAAAAAGCGCTAAACGAAATATACCTTGAAGCGCAAAGGATAGCGATATTAAATTCCAACCCATCTTGCATTATTCTTTCGGGAAACAAAATAAACGGCGAATATGTTGCGCAAAGTAAAAAATATATTGAAGTTTTAAGAAAAAAATTCGGTTTTCGTGGTCTAATTGCTAGCGCTAACTGTGGGGTTGAAAACAGAGCTGAGTCTATTTTGGCGGGGGTTGACCTTGATATGTCGGGAGAATCGACAAAAACCGACAGTGAAACGGAACACTCTGTAAAAAAAAGAACGGTAGGTGAAAACGTTGTCTCGGACGCGGCCTTTGAAGTTGCTATGTTGTCTGATTATGTTAAGGCTTCAAGGACTATAGCGGAGGATTATGACATTTTAAAAAATCAATTGCTTTCTCAAAAGTCGGTTGAACAAACGGCGGTGCTTTTAAAAAACGAAAGCGAGTTTTTGCCGTTTTCCAAAAATGAAAATATAGCGATTATAGGGAGCTTTGCACACAAAAAAAACAACGAGAAAATGTCGATGGTTGATGTTTTTTTGGAACAAAAGGTAATGTTTGATTTTGCGAAAGGTTATAACCTTGACGGAACAACAAACGATAATCTTATAAACGAAGCAAAAAATTTAGCGAAAAATGCGCACAAAACCTTAGTGGTTGTGGGGGCTTTTGATCCGTTTGAAGTAAACGTAAAAAAAGACCGCGACGACATATCTCTTTCACAAGGCATGTTAAAACTGATTAATTCACTTGGCACGGTGACAAAAAACATTGCGGTTATATTGACGTCGCACCAACCGGTTCAACTTCCGTTTTTGGATAAAGTAAAAAGTGTTTTGGCGGTTGATATCTCTGCGTGCAAAGGTGAGACGGCGGCATTTAACTTGATTTTCGGAAACTGTTGTCCGTCGGGAAAGCTTGCCGAAAGCTGGCCCGAAAAACTGTCTCAAATACCGACAACGATGTTTACCGAAAAAGATAAAAATACACAGGAATATCGTGAGGGTATCTATGTAGGTTACAGGTACTTTCAAAGCGTTGGGTTAAAACCTATGTTTCCTTTTGGGTTTGGGCTTTCATACTCTGAATTTGAGCATAGCGATATGCGACTTGATAGGACATCGGTTGCGGAACTTGAAACGTTGACTATTTCGTTTTGTGTTAAAAACGTCGGGCGATATGTCGCGGCAGACGTTGTTCAAATTTATGTTTCGAAAAAAAATGATAAATATAAAGAGCTTAAAAACTTTGAAAAGATATTTCTTTTGCCGAACGAAAAAAGAACAGTCGAACTAACCTTGTCTCGAACATCGTTTTCAAGATACAATCCGAATACACAAGCGTGGCAGGAACAACCGGGAGAGTATACCGTTCATCTTGCTTGTGACGCGCAAAATATTTTGATGTCTTGCGATGTTTTGGTTTTGGGGAAAAACGTTGATACTATGCCGAAATACTTTGCGGCCGACGAGATAAAAACTTTTGGAGAAAAGACGTTTTACATCTTTGCTGAATACTCGAAAAATCAATCCGAATACAGAAAGTTCTCTGTAAATTCAACGGTGTCCGAGTTGTCACGTTGTTCGGCGGGAATAGCGTTTAAAAAATTGATGGAGGATAGCGAAATTTCAAAACATTCTGATTTTGAAAATCTTCCGTTGCGTTGCGTTGTGGCACTTTCAAGAGGTGAAGTGTCAAAAAAGTCAATTAACACATTGGTGGATTTTTGCAACAAAAATATAAAAGGCACGATAAAAAATTTGATTTTGCCACAATAAAAAACAGCCACCAACGTTTGGTGTTTAGATTTTTTGATGTTTAAAAATGAAAGGGGATTTTTAAATGGTGTTCAGTCGGGTAACGGCGCAAAAAGACCTTGAATCCGTGGTGGAAATATATGAGATGTCGTGTGATTATTTTGATTCGACCAAAAATCTCGAGGGGTGGAACATAAAAAGATATCCTACAGCAAAACACGCCAAAAGGGCGTTTGATAGCCAACAGCTTTTTATAATTCATCTGGACGGTCAAGCGGTTGGAACGGTGACATTAAGCGAGGAAAGACCAAAAGAATATGACGAGGTAAACTTTGTGACGGACAGCGAACAAAAGATATTGTACATCTGTCTTATCTGTGTTTCACCTAACTTCAGAAAACTTGGAATAGGGCAAAGAACAATGAATTTTGTTTTGCAGTATGCTCAACACAACGGCTTTAAAGCATTACAAACTGATTGTTCGATTTTCAACGAACCTGTTAAAATGCTTTATAAAAACTTTGGGTTTTGCGAGGTTGGAATGGTTGACAAACAGCTAGAAAAGAAAAACGGAATTAAATGGTACAGTTGTTTTGAAAAAATAGTTGGATAGCTTTTTGTGTACATAAAATAAACTAAAATATCACCCTTTAAACAAAAGATGCGCTATCAAAGAGTGTTTATATAATATTTGCTTCAAATATTATATAAATCTTCAAACACAAAAGTTTTAACAAATTTGTAGAAATTTTAATTATTATCTGATATTATATTTAGTGTTACTATATTGAGTTAGTATTATTTAATAATAATGATAACAAAGTTTTTTGTTAGAGGAAAGCTAGAATGCATAAAAAAATAAATGAAAACAACAAAGGGTTTTCGCTTGTTGAACTTGTAATAGTTGTTGCAGTTATAGCGGTTATCGCGCTGCTTATATCGTTGCAATATCTCGAATATGTCGAGAATTCTCGACAAACCAACGACCTTCAAACGGCGACACATATTCTAAGAGGGCTTACAACCTCGATAGTAGACCCGAAAAACGGGGTGCTCGCGGGATATGTCATAGAGGTTGTTTGGTATACAAGCGCGCCGGTTGATGAAGAACATCTATATGGAAGATTTTACGTTAAACCGCCTTCGCCGTTTAGAAGTTCTGTATTTACCGACTCCGGAATTCCGCCCATGACAAGAGACCACGAGATAACAGATGAAATAACGTATGACATAATGGAGACGCTAAGCGATCAAACAAAAACAGACGAGGCGTTTGGGCTTTATGGAGACATAGGCGAGGCACAGTCTAAACTTGCGAAAGAGGCAAGTCTTGTTATACATATCGACTCGACGACGGGCAGAATGGCGCTTGCAAGACACATTGACTCTGACTATGACGGAGACGTTAACATCTGGTATGACAGATTTGGGCTTGATATAATCGAAGCGCCAAGGCCGGAACAAGACATGATTCATGTTCAGGAGTTGCCGGGGCAAGAGCCAGGGCAAGAGCAAGAGCCGGAAACGCAGCAGGAATTGGAACAGGAACAAGAAATAGAACAAGAATAAACCGTATTTTTCGGTTTTGTAAAATTAAACAATATAAATTATAAAGGAGACTTAATCAATGGGTACACCACATATAGCGGCAAACAAAGGCGATGTTGCAAAATCAATTTTGCTTCCGGGAGATCCCAAAAGGGCAAAATATATAGCGGATAACTTTCTTGAAAACCCCGTTTGTTTCAACGAAGTTAGGGGAATGTTGGGTTACACGGGAACCTATAAAGGTAAAAAAATCTCGGTCATGGGAACCGGAATGGGAATTCCGTCGATATCGATTTATATCAACGAGCTTATGAGTGAATATGGTTGTGAAAACCTTATACGTATTGGAACGTGTGGTTCGTTTAAAGCAGAGATTGGACTTGGCGATGTTGTCATAGCTATGGGCGCTTGCTCCGACGCAGGATTCCTTAGAAACACGTTTGCGGGCGACTATTCCGCCATAGCGGATTTTGATCTTTTAAAATCGGCATATGAAAAATCTGTTGCCGCCGGAAAAAAAGTAACGGTTGGGAACATCCTTTCAAGCGAAATGTTCTACCCGATGTGGGAAAACGAAAAATTTGACAACTGGGAAAAGTTCGGAGTAATTGGAGTCGAGATGGAAGCCGCGGCACTTTATACAATATCGAAAAAATTTGGAGCAAGATCACTCGCAATCTGTACCGTTTCAGATAACTTTAAAGTCCCCGGAATTCTAACTCCGAAAGAAAGAGAGACAACGTTAAACGACATGATAACGATAGGTCTTGAAACCGCTTGGGAGTTTTCGGAATAATGTGGTTTGATAGATTAATCGGGCTTTTCGGTTTTAAATCAAGAGAAGCGTTTTGGTCGCTCTTTAAAGAGGGTATACGTTTTTGTATAGTCGGCGTTATTAACACCGTTATATTTTATGTAATATATCTTTTGTTTTTGTATATTGATGTTAATGTATACATAAGCTATATAATAGCGTTTGTGGTCGCGACGTTTCATTCTTATATTCTTGGCAATCTCTTTGTTTTCAAGACGAAACATAAAGAGACAGGCGCGGAAATCTCGGTTGCGGCGGGCGAAGGTCTTTTTAAAGGTAAACGTTTTATAAAGGTTTACGCTGCATACGGGTTTACGATAGTTTTGGGGCTTGCGCTTGTATGGTTTGATGTTAATATATTAGGTTTAACCGAAGAGATAGCCCCCCTAATTAACTTGTTTATTACTACGCCGGTCAACTTTTTAATCAATAAATTTTGGGCGTATAAAAATTAAAAAAAAGTACTTGCAATATTAAAAGCGGTATGTTATACTGTTTGTAGAAGAAAGAGTGGGTTTACCCGCTCTTTCATGTTTGTAAAGATAAATTTTAAAGTCGAGATATTTGGAGAAAACAATGGCAAAAAAAATAAACACGGCGGGACTGGTTCGTGAAGCTATCGAACCTATTGCGATTGAACAAGGCCTGTTGCTTTGGGATGTGCGATTTGAAAAAGAAGGTCCTGAATGGTTCTTGAGGGCGTTTATAGACAAAGAAGGCGGTGTCGGGCTTGACGATTGTGAAAAGTTCAGTCGCGCTATCGACCCGATTTTAGACAAGCTTGACCCAACAGAACACAGTTATTTTCTTGAGGTTTCCTCTCCCGGAATTGGGAGAACGTTGACAAACGACAAACACCTTGATGCGTATATCGAAAAAGAGATAGAGCTTAAACTTATACGACCCGACGACGAGGGAAACAAAGAGTTTTTCGGAGTCCTTAAAGAATATGACGACAAAGAAATATCAATTAAGGTTGACGAACAGACAAAGGCTTTTGATAAAAAAGCGCTGGCATATATTAAAGCATCGGAACAAGATCTATTTGGAGGAAAAAAATAATGAATGCCGAATTTTTTGAAGCGCTGGCACTCCTTGAAAAGGAAAAAGGAATACCGGCGGAGTATATCATTGAAAAGATTAAAAACGCTATTTTAATCGCAACAAAAAAGGAATATGGAAACGGCGATAACATAGTTGTCGACATCGATCCCGAAAAGAAAAATTTTTCAGTATACCTTACAAAAAACATAGTTGAAGAGGTTGAAAATCCGGAACTTGAGATAACGCTTGAAGACGCGAAAAAGATGAAATCGCGTTCAAAACTCGGAGGAGTGCTTGAAATTCCTATAAAAACAAAGGATTTCGGCAGAATTGCGGCACAAACCGCGAAACATGTTATCCACCAAAATATACGCGAAGTTGAGCGTAAGATATTGTTTGACGAAATTTCGGAAAAACAAGGCGAGCTTTTGACCGTTACGGTAATGAAGATAGATCACAAAAAAGGCGCGGCAGTCGTCGAGATCGGGAAAAACGAAGCGATGCTTCCAAAATCCGAGATGCTACCCGGTGAGGAGATAAAAGAGGGCGACAGGATAAAAGTTTATATCGTTGAGGTTGCCTCGACCGACCATGGGCCTAAAATCATGATATCGCGTACCCATTCAAATATAATCAGAAGAATGCTTGAAACTGAAGTTCCCGAAATATTTGACGGAACGGTCGAGATTAAAGGAATTGCTAGGGAAGCGGGAGCAAGAACCAAAATAGCGGTTTATTCAAAAGATCCCAACGTAGACCCGAGGGGAGCGTGTATCGGTCCTCGCGGAAGCCGAATTGCAACAATCGTCGAAGAACTTGGCGGCGAGAAAATTGACGTGGTTCTTTGGAGCGAAAACCCCGACGAGTTTATCTCGGAAGCGTTGTCGCCGGCAAACGTAAAAAGTGTCGAGGTGGTAGATCCTGAAACAAAAGCTTGCAAGGTAACGGTTCCTGACCATCAACTTTCGCTTGCTATCGGTAACAAGGGTCAAAACGCAAGACTGGCAGCAAGGCTTACCGGCTTCAAAATAGATATTCGCCCCGAAAGCGGATATTATGGTGAGGAAGAATAGAACACGATAAAATAAATAAAATTTATTTTATCGTGTGGCAAATTTGAAATAAAGCCGAAAATTCAAATTTGCGGCTTGGCGAAAATTTAAAGAAGCTAAGTTAAACATAAAGTAAATAGTTTTCGTGTGGCAAATTTGAAATAAAGCCGAAAATTCAAATTTGCGGCTTGGCGAAAATTTCAACTACAATATAAAGAAGGCATGGGCAAAAACATGACGGGCAAAACAAAGAAGGTTCCCGAAAGAATGTGTGTCGGTTGTCGAGCCGGCAAACAAAAACAGCAACTTTTGCGTATAGTATGCAACAAGAACGGCGATATAGCGATTGACAAAATCGGCAAAGCCGAGGGCAGAGGCGCATATATATGCAGGTCAAAACAATGTCTTGAAAAAGCATTAAAAAACAAAGGTTTGAATCGTGCTTTTAAAAGAGAAATCCCAAAAGAAATAATGGAAAATCTCGCTTGTGAGATAGAGGATTAATTAAAAAGTATGAAAAACAGCTTTAGCAACCCCGTTTGTTCGGCGATTTCGATGTGTCGAAAGGCGGGAAAGCTTGAAATTGGGTTCGACGTGACCGAAACCGCGGTTAAAAAAAAGACCGCGAAGCTTGTGGTGATTGCATTGGACGCGTCGCAAAGAACCGAAAAAAATATATTAATGGCATGTGAACAAAACAACATCCGCACTGTCAAACTAAACGTTACGATGGAACTTATTGAACTTTCTGTCGGAAGAAAGTTTGCGGTTGCGGCGGTATTGGACGAAAACTTTGCGAAACTAATTGAAACAAAAGCCGGATAGGGAGGACGTTATATGGTAATAAAATATAAGCTAGGAGAGCTTGCGAAGGATTTAAATCTGCCGAACAAGGAGGTTGCGGCAGTCTTTTCTGGAAAATTTAAAGACGAAAAGAAACATACGACTATTTTGTCTGAAGTTGAATTGAACTTTGCATTTGATGCTTTAAGCAAAAAATTTGAGGTTGAAAATTTTGACAACTTTTTATCTTCGGGACAAAAGAAACAAGAGCCAAAAGTTGTTGAGCCCGTTCAAAAACCGACGGTTCAAAACCAAAAGCCGGTAGCACAACAAGCTCAGACACAAAATAAACCTACAGGACAAAATCAAACGGGACAAAATCAAGGTTGGCAGAAAAAGCCGCCCCAAAGACCCGTACAACAAAACCAAAATCAAAATCAAAACAGAAATCAAAACCAGTTCCAAAATCAGAATCAAAACAAGTTCCAAAACCAAAATCAAAACCAAAACCAAAACCAAAATCAACCTCAAAGGCAAAAGAACAACCCAACAGGCGACAGAATACGTCCGCTGAAGCCTGAGAAACAAAATGTTGAAACAGTTTCAAAAGAACGTGTCGTTCATCATATCGACACAAGAGTTTCGGAAGTTAACATAGATAAATATAACGAAAAGTATGACCAAATTGCGCAAAGTTCTTTTAACAATAAAAAGAACTTTAACCAAACTAACAAACAAAAGCTCAATCAAAGATCAAAACAACGTCGTGGGCAACGAGTTGTTCGTGAGACCGAAGCGGAAAAGCTAATGCGTATCCAACTTGAAAAAGCAAGAAAAGCACAGCTTAAAGTTTCGATTCCGGAACAAATCTCTGTTGGAGACCTTGCGACACGCCTTAAAGTTACGGCGGCAGTTGTAATTAAATACTTAATGGGTCTTGGAATTATGGCGTCGATAAGCGATGTCATAGACTTTGACACCGCGACGCTAGTAGCCGAGGAGCAAGGCGCAAAGGTTGAAAAAGAAGTTGTTGTTACAATTGAAGAACGTCTTATCGATGATACAGAAGACAGTTCAGGTGACCTTGTTGAAAGAAACCCAATAGTCGTTGTCATGGGACATGTCGACCACGGAAAAACTTCGCTTCTCGATTATATCCGTCAAACAAATGTAATAGCCGGAGAAGCCGGTGGAATTACTCAACATATCGGCGCTTATCGCGTTGCGGTTCCGGGGGACAGATTTGTAACGTTCCTTGATACGCCGGGACATGAAGCGTTTACTTCGATGAGGGCAAGGGGTGCAATGGTCACCGATATCGCAATACTTGTTGTTGCGGCAGATGACGGAATTATGCCCCAGACTGTCGAAGCCATTAACCACGCAAAAGCTGCAGGGGTTGCGGTTATCGTAGCTATCAACAAGATAGACAAAACCGAAGCCAACGTTGAAAAGGTTAAACAACAGCTAACGGAACATGAACTTATTCCGGAAGAATGGGGCGGAGACATTGTGTGCGTGCCGGTATCCGCAAAGACGGGCGACGGAGTCCCCGATCTTTTAGAGATGTTAACCATCGTAAGCGATGTTAAAGAACTTAAAGCAAATCCCGACAGGCTTGCAAAAGGAACGGTTATCGAAGCTCGCCTTGACAAAGGACGCGGAGCAGTAGCAACACTTCTTGTTCAAAACGGAACGTTAAGAACCGGGGATGTTGTAATTGCGGGAACGGTAACAGGTAGGGTTAGAACGATGTCGGACGACCACGGAATGGCTATCGAGGTTGCGGGTCCTTCGACCCCTGTCGAGATCACAGGATTTTCCGAAGTTCCTGTTGCGGGCGAAGTTTTCAACGCAGTTGAAGACGAACGTTTGGCTCGTGAACTTGCCGACCAAAGAAGAACCGATGAAAAAGAAAAGGTGTTTAATAGCGCGACAAAAGTTACGCTTGATAACCTGTTTAGTCATATAGAAGAAGGCCAACTTAAAGACCTTAACATAATCGTTAAAGCCGATGTTCAAGGGTCTGCCGAAGCCGTTAAACAAAGCTTGCTTAAACTTTCCAACGAGGAAGTTAGGGTTAAAGTTATCCACACAGGTGTTGGCGGAATTAATTCCTCCGATATAATGTTAGCGGAAGCTTCGGGAGCTATTGTAGTTGGATTTAACGTTCGCCCCGACGTAACCTCTATGGAACAAGCGGAGCAAAAAGGCGTTGAGATGCGTATGTATCGTATTATTTATGACGCGATTAACGACGTTAAAGACGCGCTTAAAGGTATGCTTGCGCCCAAGACAAGGGAGGCAGAACGCGGAAGAATCGAAGTTCGCGAGGTATACAAAATCTCTTCGGTCGGAACGGTTGCCGGATGTTATATTCTTTCGGGTAACGTTTCAAGGGGCGACCTTATCCGCGTAGTTCGCGACGGAATTATTATACATGACGACAAAGTTGGTTCCTTAAGAAGATTTAAAGACGATGTCAAAGAGGTTGCTGCGGGATTTGAATGTGGCATAACGCTTGAAAAGTTCGCCGATATCAAAAACGGAGATATCTTTGAATCGTATGTTATTGAAGAGTATAGGGACTAGAAGATAGAGTAACGAACGCTTTGTCTCTGTTTGCGTTTGCCTAATAAATCAATATTATTTAAGGTTGTGGATTTTATGCCTGAACTTTGTAGATTTTTTGGAATTGTTATAACGATGTATTTTAACGAACATAACCCTCCTCATTTCCACGCAGAATATAATGGAATTGAAACGTTGTTTGATATAACGGAGGGTGTGTTTATAAAAGGTGCGTTACCGTCAAAACAATCAAGACTTGTGTTAGCTTGGTATGAAATTCATAAAGATGAACTTTTGGAAATGTGGGAAACAAAAGAGTTTAAAAAGATAAATCCAATCAATTAAGGGAGGTATTCTTATGCAAAGGCCGGTTCTTTATCAAGTATTACCAACCGACGACTTTAAAGTTTATTTGTATTATGACAACGGTGAAATAAAGCTTTATGACTGTAATTTTATCTTTGAAGAATTAAATGTTTATAAAAAAATAAGTGAACTCGGAGAATTTAAAAGGTTGTGCACAATAATGAACAAAACTTTGGCATTTGATGTTTCAGAAAAAAGAGACCCCTATAACTGCATTGATTTTTGCCCCGACACTATTTATACCGACAGCGTTGCGGTAAAGCATGATATTTTAACTGCATAATTTTTCATTCTTCACCTTTCATTATTAATTAACTTATTATAATTATAAACAAAGGAGGAAACTTAAATGCCATCACACAGAATAGACCGATTAAACAAAGATATGAAGCAGGAGCTTTCCTCGCTTATACAAAACATGAAAGATCCGAGAATCGACAGTTTTCTTTCGGTTATGCGCGTAGAGGTCACAAGCGACCTTTCGTATGCAAAGGTTAATATCGGGTCGATAAAAGGCTATGAAAGCGCTAAAGAAGCGTGTGCCGTTTTAAAAAAAGCCGCAGGACATTTGAGAACTAATATATCTAAAAATATGAAGATTCGAAAAGCGCCGGAACTTATCTTTATTCCGGATGACTCAACAGAATATTTTAACAAGATTAGTTCTATACTAGAGGGGCTAAAAGATGAGCAAGACAAATAATATTTCTATAGAAAAAGCCGCACAACTTTTGAAGCAAAACGATGAAATTTTGATTTTGCCGCACAAAAATCCTGATGGAGATACGTTAGGTTGTGCGTTCGCGTTGCGTGAAGCACTTGAGATTTTAGGAAAAAAAGCTCTTGTTTCGCCGAGCGGAACAATTCCGTCAAGGTATTGTTATATGACCGAAAAGTTTAGCGAAGACAGCGAAAAGGATTTTAAAAAGCCATACATCGTCGCCGTGGACACAGCGTCGGTGCAACTTGTCGACGAACAACATAAATTACTTTGCGAAAATGCCGACATAAGCATAGACCATCATCAAAGTAACGAAGGTTTTGCGAAAAATACGTTGGTAGATTCGTCAAGTTCGAGTTGTTGCGAGATTGTTTATGATGTTATAAAAACCCTTGGTGTAGAGATAAACCACTATATTGCAAGCTGTATATATACCGGGCTTTCGACAGACACCGGTTGTTTTAAATATCGAAACACGACGATTAAAAGCCACCTTGTCGCGGCCGAGGTTATGGAATATGGCATAGACATAGCAGAGCTTAATCGAATCTTGTTTGAACAAAAAAGCAGGGCTCGACTTGAGCTTGAAAAACTTGCGGTAGCAAGCATCGAGTACTATTTCTCGGACAAAGTTGCCATTATATTTTTAACACGTGAGATGTTTAAACTGTCTGGGGCAAAACCACACGATGTCGAAGGAATAACCCCAATCCCCAAAATGATAGAGGGGGTTGAAGTTGGGGTTACAATTCGCGAGCTAGGGGAAGAAACGCTAAAGGTTAGCCTTAGAACTAACAAGATAGATGCCGCGGCTATCTGCCGTGAATTTGGTGGCGGTGGACACAAAGGCGCCGCAGGATTTGAGATAAAGGATAAAGATATTTCAAGTTTAAAAATTAAACTACTAGCAAAGATTAACGACAGTCTCGAAAAGCTGTAGATTTTTGAATAGCGGAGAACTATGATGAACGGTGTTATAGTTGCATATAAGCCTAAAGATTTTACGTCGTTTGACGTTATAGCAAAACTTAGAAGAGTTTTAGGCACAAAAAGTATAGGACACGGAGGAACGCTCGACCCTATGGCGACGGGGGTTCTTCCTCTTTATATTGGAAAATCCACAAAAGCGGTAGACCTTAATCCGAACAAGAGTAAAAGATATCTTGCGAACTTTAAGTTCGGAATTAGAACCGACACGGGAGACATAACGGGTGACGAAGTCGAAACGTCGGACGGTTTTCCTAGCGACAGCGAGCTTATGGGAGCAACGCTTGAATTTGTGGGGAATATTTCTCAACTTCCACCAATGTATTCGGCGGTTAAAATAGGCGGAAAAAAGCTATACCAGCTTGCGCGCGAGGGAAAAACTGTCGAGCGAAAACCACGTGAGATCGAGATTTATGGATTTAACATTCTTGATATAGACAGGGATAACAAAGTGGTTACAGCGGATATATCTTGTTCTCAAGGTACATATATAAGGACATTGTGTGAAGATTTTGCGCAAAGTTTGAACCATAAAGCAACACTTTGTTCGCTAGAACGCACCGAAAGTGGTGGTTTTTCGGTTGAACAAAGCTTTACAATAGAAGAAATAATGGCGGCAGTCGATAACGAAAGAGTTGACGAAGTTTTAATATCGGTTGAAACGGTATTTAAAAACTACAGAAAACTTGAGCTTAATCAAGACTATCAAAAACGTTATTTAAACGGAATGACGTTGAATTTAAATCAAGATATAAATGATGGTATCTATCGAGTTTACTTTGAAAATTCTTTTCATTCTCTTTGCAAAGTTATGGATAAAAAGTTGAAAAAGGTAAAAAGTTTTGAATAGTTTGGAGAATATAACAAAAGAAAACATTAAAAGGGCAGTAGCGGTCGGATATTTTGATGGGGTACATATTGGACATAAAAAAGTCATCCGCGAGATGGTTGAGTTTGCTTTAAAAAACAACCTAACGCCAACGATACTTACATTTAATTTTGAAAAACTTCGTCCGGAACTTAAAGGAAAAATAGATTTAATTTCAAAACAAAAAAGAAACGAAATTTTTAAACAGCTTTCGGTCGAACAACATATTGAGATTGATTTTACAAAAGTGACAGACCTGACGGAACAGGCTTTTTTTGATACGTTCCTTTGCGAAAAAGGTCTATGTGCAAGGGCTGTTTTTGTCGGAGATGATTTTAGGTTCGGAAAAAATCGTTGTGGGGATATAAAAAGCCTTGCGCAGCTTGCGAGTAAAAAAGGTATTGAGGTTTTTGGGGTTGAACAGGTTGAACTTTACGGAAAATCTGTGTCGACTACAAGGATTAAAGCTGCGCTAGAACAAGGCGATGTAAAACTTGCAAACGATATGTTGGGTTATAATTTTGGATTTTGCAAAACGGTTGTAGAGGGTAAGAAACTAGGTGCAAAACTAGGGTTTGCAACGGCAAACCAACATATCGACAAAGCGACAACGATACCAAAATACGGAGTGTACCTGTCAAGGGTGTTTGTCGATGGTGAGTGGAAAAAAGCTATAACAAATATCGGGACGCGACCGACATACCACGACACAACAAATGTTGCGGCCGAAACACATATATTGGATTTTAATCGAGAGTTGTATGGCGAGAATCTTTCGGTTGAACTTTTGGATTTCATAAGAGAAGAAAAGAAGTTTGATACAACAGACCAGCTTAAGCACGAAGTTTTGAAAAATATCGAGACCGCAAGGGGAATCGAAATATAGTTGGATATATTAATTTTGCGTTAATTTGTATGTTTTATTGTAATTTAAGTTGCATTTTAAAACGATTATGTGTTAAAATATACTGTAGCGCAGATAATTGCAAGACATTACTGTGTTATATACCTTTTCCACGGAGCACAGGGCGTGTGCCGCAAAAGCGGAGTTCATCGTCACCCTTTTTCTGTGAAACTGGTTAATATAAAAAAAGAGATGAAAGGAAAAACAAAAATGCTTCAATCTAAACAAGATGTTATAGGCACAAACAAGGTGCATGACAAAGATACAGGTTCGCCCGAAGTTCAAGTAGCACTTCTTACAAACCGTATCAACCACCTTAATGAGCATCTTAAAACACACAAGCTTGATCACCATTCGAGAAGAGGTCTTCTTAAAATGGTTGGTCGTCGTCGTAATCTTTTGGCATATCTCCAAAAGAAAGACATCGAACGCTATCGTGCTTTAATTGCTAAACTCGGACTTAGAAAATAAAACACTAAAAAGAGGGCTTTTCTTTATCTTTATAATGAAGGTTAAGGGTCGCCCTCTTTTTAAAACTAATTAACGTAAAAATCCAAACCTTTCGGACATGTGCGTTAGCGGTAAATTGAGCTTTTAACTTGTTGTTAAACGTTGAATTTATTGCTAATAATTCTGCTCCTTTGGGTTTGGTTAAAAATAAAGGAGATATATTAAATGTTTGAAAATTTTAAAACGTTTGAAACAACCGTTTCAGGCAGACCGTTTAAGGTCGAAGTTGGAAAGATGGCGGGGCTTGCAAACGGATCTTGTTTGGTTCGCTTTGGCGAAACTGTCGTTTTGTGTGTTGCCACTATGGCGGCAAAACCTAGGGATGGAATAGATTTTTTCCCGCTTTCGGTAGATTTTGAAGAAAAACTCTACTCTGTAGGAAGAATTCCGGGAAGCTTTATAAGACGTGAATCACGTCCGAGCGAAAAAGCTATCCTAACATCACGTGTTGTTGATAGGCAAATCCGTCCGCTTTTCCCAAGCGATATGCGAAATGACGTTTCGGTCGTCATGTCGGTTTTGGCGGTGGAACAGGATAACAGCCCCGAAGTTGCCGGAATGATAGGAACTTCAATTGCTCTTTCGATTTCCGATATTCCGTGGCAAGGCCCCCTTGCGGGCGTTGCGGCAGGGCTTGTGGATGGCGAAATTGTTGTCAACCCCAACCTTGAACAAAGAGAAAAAAGCGACCTTCAATTGACTGTTGCGGCGAGCGAACAAAAAGTAGTAATGATCGAAGCGGGCGCAAACCAAGTAGACGAAGCAACGATGTTTGACGCTATAGTTAAATGCCACGACGAGTGTAAAAACATCATAAGCTTCATTAACTCGATAGTAGCAGAGATAGGAAAACCCAAAAAAGAATTTGAAAGCAAAGTTGTTATTCCGGAGCTTTACGAAGCTGTTAAAGAAATAGCTATTGAAAAAGTTCGCGTTGCAATGGACACCGACGACAAGACGGTTCGTGACGCGGCGCTCGCGCCAATATACGAAGAAGTTCACGCAAAACTCGACGAAAGCTGGCCCGACAACATCGGCATGATCGAAGAGTGTATGTACAAGCTTCAAAAATACGTTGTTCGCCGTTGGTTGCTTGATGACAACAAACGTGTGGACGGAAGAGGAATAGACGAAGTTCGTCCTCTCGACGCCGAAGTCGGTATGATACCAATTGTCCACGGTAGCGGTATGTTCACAAGGGGTCAAACACAGGTTATGACTATTGTAACCCTTGGAATGAACAGCGATGCACAACTTCTTGACGGTATCGACCTTGACACAGAAAAAAGATATATGCACCAATATAACTTCCCAAGCTATTCTGTTGGTGAAACTCGCCCGAGCAGAGGTCCCGGAAGGCGTGAGATTGGCCACGGAGCACTTGCCGAAAAAGCTTTGGTTCCTGTGCTTCCGACGATTGAAGAGTTCCCGTATGTAATGCGTTTGGTTTCCGAAGTTCTTTCGTCCAACGGTTCGACATCACAAGGCGCAATCTGCGGTTCGACACTAGCACTCATGGATGCCGGTGTTCCGATTAAAGCTCCCGTTGCCGGAATTTCGTGCGGCCTCATAACCGAGGGCGACAGGTTCATGACGATGGTTGATATCCAAGGTGTTGAAGATTTCTTTGGCGACATGGACTTCAAAGTCGGCGGAACACACAAGGGTATCACAGCAATTCAAATGGATATCAAAACGGATGGTTTGACATACGAAGTTATAAAAGAAGCTTTGGAAAAATGCCGCACAGCAAGACTTCACATTCTTGACGATGTAATGCTTAAAGAGATTGCAGAACCTAGAGCAGAACTTTCGAAACACGCTCCTAAGATGAAATCTATCAAGATTGAAGTGGATAAGATCTCCGAAGTTATCGGAAAAGGCGGAAAGACAATCCAAAAGATCTGTGCTGAATGCAACGTTAAAGTTGATGTACAAGAAGACGGCACCGTTTTTGTCTCGAGTATCGACAGCGAAGACGTTGAAAGAGCGCTTACGATTATCGAAACTATCGTAAAAGAACCCGAAATAGGTTCGATGTTCTACGGCAAAGTAACAAGAATTCTTCCTATCGGCGCAATGGTTGAAATTGCTCCCGGAAAAGAAGGACTTGTCCACATAAGTAAACTTGACAACAAACGTGTCGAAAAGACCGAAGATATCGTGGCTATCGGCGACGTAATTCCGGTTAAGATTATAAAAATTGATGACAGAGGAAGGCTTGACCTTTCGAGAAAAGACGCGCTTGCGGCAATTAACGCGAAGACGGAATAGGTTTTTTAATGCGTAATGCGTAATTTAGGTCGTTCTGGGGAGCGATCTTGCGCCACTTGCATGGCGAGATTTTGATACATTGTTTTCAAGATTTAATTGCTTACAGATATAATACGAAAAAGTATTCTTTTCTGACAAAAGGAACGCTACAGGACAACGTGCAAGAAAATCACACTTACCCAGATATAACAAAATAATGTAGGGACAGGGCTTGCCCCTGTCCGATTAAGAGAGATTTTTTTAATCGGACAACCGCAAGGGTTGTCCCTACAATTTATTTTATAAAAAAATTCTTTACAACAAAGGAGCTATTATGCCAAAAACAGCAGTCATAACCGGAGCTTCCGACGGGCTTGGAAAACAGCTTGCGATAATGCTTTACGAAAAGGGATATAACCTCGCTTTGTGCGGACGAAACAAGGACAAGATGCAAGAAGTTGTGCAAGGATTTGACAAACAAAGGGTGTATGCCGAGACATTCGATATGTTGTCGGAAACGGATGTCAAAACTTTTTGTGGCAACATCAAACAACGTGGGGATATTGATATACTGATAAATAATGCAGGATTTAACTCGAAAAAATCCTCTGTTTTGGATATCGACATTCAAGATGTCAGAAATATGCTCGAAGTCAACTGTATTAGCCAAATAATAATGATAAAAGAGCTGTTGCCGATATTTTTAAACAAAAAAAACGGACAGATTATAAATGTGCTTTCGAGTTGTTGTCTTTTTAACAACCCGACGATATCGGGATACACCGCAAGCAAAAATGCCATGAAAAGCATAAACGATATACTAGCAAAAGAGGTTAAAGACCAAGGGGTTAAGGTTCTGGGTGTCTACCCGGGCGGAATAGACACAGCGTTTCGAGAACTCGCTCGTCCCGATTATATGAGCGCAAGAACGGTGGCAAAAGCTATAGTAGACGCGATAGAGCTACCAAACGATGCTTACATGCAAGAGCTCGTGCTTCGCCCACCTTGTGAAAACAACTATTAATTGTATTTGGAAACAGATTGTTTCAGGACTGAACAACAAAAGTAATCTTTTCAAAACAGGGCTGAGTTTTAATATTAATAAAAAACAACATAAAAAGGGAATGTATTTTGCTAATACTTGGAATTGAAAGTTCTTGTGACGAAACAGCAGTTTCGGTCGTAGAGAATGGGATTAAAGTAAAATCAAATATAATAGCCTCGCAGATAGAGCGCCACCGAATTTTTGGCGGCGTCGTCCCCGAAGTTGCAAGCAGGCTCCACATCGAGTCAATCTCCCACGTTTGCGACGAGGCGTTAAAGACGGCGGGCGTGACACTCGACGAGATAGATGCTGTTGCGGTTACCTTTGCGCCCGGCCTTATTGGCGCGCTTCTTGCCGGAGTAAGCTTTGCGAAAGGTTTAAGCTTTTCAATCGGAAAACCGCTCATTCCTGTCCATCATTTGCGCGGACATATAGCGTCGCTTTATCTTACGCATGGCGATTTAAAACCACCGTTTGTCGCAATGGTGGCTTCAGGGGGGCATAGCCATCTAATTAAGGTAAACGGATACACCGATTTTGAGATACTTGGAAAAGCGGTGGACGATGCTGCCGGCGAAGCGTTTGACAAGGTCGCAAGGACTTTGGGGCTTCCGTATCCAGGCGGAGTAGAGATTGCACGGCTTGCAAAAAACGGCGACAAACAAAAATTTAATCTTCCGACGCCAAGTGTCGGAAACAATCAATTGGACGTTAGCTTTTCGGGGCTCAAAACGGCCGTGTTAAATATAGTTAATTCCGCCAACATGAAAGGTGAAGCTCTCGACATCGAATCGCTTTCAGCTTCATTTCAGCACAAAGTTGTGACGATGCTTGCGACAAGGCTTGTCACGGCGGCGAAAGAGAACGGCATTCCTGCCGCAATTTGTGGTGGGGTTTCGGTGAACGACGAGTTCCAAACGGTTGCGCAAAGTCTTTGCGACAGCGAGGGAATAAAACTTTACATACCACACAAAAGTTTTTGCGGAGACAACGCCGCAATGATAGCAGCGCAAGGATATTTTGAATATCTCGACGGAAACATAGCGAAAAGCAACCAAAACGCGTTTGCGAGAATCGAGATAGGCTAACCAATAGTAAAAAAATCCGTCATAAACAATAGAATAAAAAATCAATCACAGAGAACAAACAAAATTTTACATTTTAGTTTTTGTTCTCTTTTTTTCGTGGTTTTGAGCCAAGATTAGATAGTTTTCAACAGGTTTTGAACAGATTTTTCAACAATTTTTTATTAAATATCGAATATAATCTTGAAATTTCAAAAAAGATTAGCTATAATGTAATGTATATCAATATATAAATTTATGTCTTTTTCTAAAGAATACATGCTGAATAATGCTATTTCGAGTAGAGCAAAGGAGAAAAAAAGAATGAACAAAAGGCTGAACAAGATAGGTGTTATGTTTATAATGCTGACGGTTGTCGTGATGATTTTTGCGGCTACGGCTTTGGCGAACGTTGCGGTTGAGGATATAGTAATATCAAAACCCGATCCAACCACAAATGAAATTGTATATGGTACACATAAAACCGCTACATTTTCTGCTATGATATTACCATCAAATGCGACTGAAAAAAATGTGAACTGGATTTCGACCAATCAAAATGTTTTGAAGTTGCAGTCTGGTTACCCTAATCCTCACGTTTCAGCTGTTTTTGATGTAGTGGCTCCGGGCTCAACAACAATTATTGCGCTTTCAAATGTTGGAACTAACACAGTAATAGATACATACACCGTGAATGTTGTGGATAAAGCTATTACAGGCGGAAGAACCGTCAGTTCAGTCCAAATATTTGATAGTGTTAGTAATGCTCATATACCAAGTGGTGTAACATTAAATACACTTACAATGTCTTCAGTAAGTGACAGAAATTTTTCTTTTCATGTAGAAGCGCGTTATTCAGACGGAACTCGACTTACTTATAATGAAATACAGCAACTTATAACATGGAATTCTTTAAATCCTTCAAAAATCTGGTTTGAAGGATATTCACCTGTTGCTTCAGATAATTATAAAGCAGAGGCTATTTTTAATGCTGAAGGTGCAACTTTTCAGTCAGCATATGCTATGTTTTATTCATACATATATGATGGCTATAGTAGTTCAGGAGTGCAGTTTGAAATAACAGTCAACCCTGCATTAACCCTAACTCAAAAAGCAACAGTAACCTCCGATGGAAAGACGGCAACCTATAAATTTACACAATCTCCTGGATTTGGTTTAAGTGGAGCTATAACAAAACAAGCATCACAATTTGTAGCAAGTGATTTTGTTGTTACAAATAGCTCAAATACAATAATAAATTCAATAAGTGTTACAGATGTTAATTGGAACGCCAGTTCAAATACGCTAACATTTAGTCTCAATGGAAGCTTAACGGATGGAGTTCAATACAGGATCGTTCCAAAAGACACCTTAAGTTATGGTAATTTATATTGGTTTAATGCAAACGGCACAGTTAAGCCGATTACATATACCGATTCGGATCTTGAATATTTTGAAGGTCCCGGAACGGTTGATGCCACTACTTTATCTCTTACGCCTTCCACAACATCGGTAGATTTCTCCACTGATAGCGATAGAATTTTATATGCAACAACCGGGAAAGCCGGAACTTTCACAATTGAAGCGGCTTCAACGGCTGCAGAAAATGCACAATTTAACATTGAAAATACCGGCTCGCTTCCAAGTGGCGTGACGTTTAAAAATGTTGGCGACGGAAAGACCGCCACGGTTTCTGTGCCGTCTAATCTCGCCACAGGAACATATTATATAAACGTTAAAGCGCAATATCTTGATGGGACAACTCCTTCTTCGGTTATTATAGAAAAAACCTTTGAACTTAGAGTTGGCACGCTGGGAACATTTAATGTATCCAATGTAACCCTCACAAAATCAAACAGCGCAATACCTGTAATTCAAACAAGTTCGCCTGTTAAATCGGTTAATGGTGACACAATTGCTGCGACATACAAGTTCTATGGTGGGGCAAGCGTTGACAGAATCGAACATACAATCGTAAGCCTAGACGGACAATTTAATCATACAGTAACAGGTCATGTCCTCACGACCGCACAAAATCACCTTGCTTCTTCGGCAGGGTATGTAATGTCGTATAAAATTGGGGACGGAGCAACCGGCGGAAAACTTGACCTTGGCACATATATAATGCGCGTTGAGCTGTTTGACGGCACTAACTCGCTTGGCATAACTGAGGTTAGGTTTACGGTCGATACCTCGTTTGAGATGTTTGACATAAGATATTCGACAGGAGCAGGAATAAGAGTAGAAGCACCAAATGTTGCAGACCCGGCATTGCAAACATTAACTTATAACGCGACGACAGGCAAATATCAAGACGGCTCAGGCGGCATTGACCGTCGTTCTGCTAACCAATATCAAGAAACCGTTAAAACAGCTTTGGGAGACACGCTCTTTTTCCAAGTTGCTGTAGACGGATTTAACGTGGGTGACAGAATTAAATTCTATATCGACGACTTTGTTTTCGGCGCAAACAAAGGCGGTGGGTTATCTGCGCAAACAGTTGAGGTTCAACAAACCTCTGCAGGATACTCGTTTGTCAAAATTCCGTTCACGATAAGCGACACGACCTATCTTGGAACACACGTCGTTCAAATTAAGATGGCGAAAACTCTTGAGGGAACCGAGACGTTTGACCATGAAATCAATCTTAAATATGACCTTGAAAGCGAATATCTAACGACCGAGGTCGAGATATATGACGAGCTTAAAAATCTTGCTGGCAAACGAGAGATTAAGATAGACAGCGACCTACATATAACAAGAACTCTATTTATACCGGAAGACAGAGTTTTGATACTTGAATGTGGAAACACTCTTACAATTGATCCATTGCGCCACGTAACGGTGTACGGCGAAATCCGCATGAATGAAAATGCACTTTTGGCAGAGGGTAGCTTGGTTGTAACTGGTAAAGTTGCGCTTTGTGCTGATGCATTTGACCATGACTCTACAATACCTCACAGTTATTATTATTATGCTTCATCGGAAGTATCCGATAACCCATATTTACTAATAACTGATGGTTCGAACATAACAATGACCGGCACATTAGTTGACGGATATACAAACATGTTGACTGGTAGCGCTGTAATGGACACGAAAATAACGACGTTTGGCGGAGGCACTATAGCTGAAAAAGATTTGTCAGTGCTAGCTTCTGAGGACAGCTTCGTCCTTGCACAAAATGGCTCGCAAGTCACCCTTTCTGCAGGGAATTTGTGGAATATTTCCGAGGGCGCAAAACTGACAGTCGGAAGTGGAAGCCAATTTATAAACGAGGGAAGAATTGATGCAAACCGTGCAAGCATTGCAAGTCTTGGAGACTTGATAACGAGAAAGCCAACCGGAGCTGCAACAAATGCAGAGATTTTCTTTAAAGATGTTAATGGAGGAACTGTTCCGTTTATTTCAAGCGCAGGTGCAACAGGTCAGTTTTTCCTTGGAGATACAAAAGATTTTGGAGATGCAAGCGATCCAGCTGGAAAAACTTATCCGTTCGATCTTGTCCCCGGCGCGGTTGCGATTTCAGGAACAGATTACAACAATTTTGATTACAAGATTTTTGGAAATGTCGAGATGAACCAAGACCTTAACATTAGCTCGGCTCAAGAACTTACGATCGAACAAGATTCGTTGCTTTGGATAAGAGAAGGCACAACCCCTCCGGGATACACCCTTAAACTTGACGGCGCGCTCCACAACAAGGGTGCTTTGTGGGTGGACGGCCGCGCATATGGCGACGGAAAATATATAGAATATGTAGATAGCGAACTCGCCGGAAATGGTTCTATCGAGCTTAATGGCGCAACAAATGTACTTGGCGCGATAACCGGTGATGTTAAACTACAAAAAACCCTAACTGGTGGATACAAAATTACAATCCCCGAAAACGGAAGCGCAAACATAGTTGCTAACTTTAAGATGAATTCGAACGATGAATTAATAGTTGCAGCGGGCGCAACACTTACGGTTAATAGCGGTATTGTATTCGAGGTGGACGGAAAAGTAGCTATCGAGCCTTCAAAGGTTGATGGTGGTATAAGCTATTCCGAAGGAACATTCAACAACAACGGAACTACGACGTTTGGTTTTGGGGATGATGATGATACAAGCGGAACAAGTTGGTTTACCAATCTTGGAACAATGACAGGTACTTTTGGAGTCAAAACTTCTGATGCGCTTAATTCATTAGTTATACAATACCCGGGTGGCGCTTGGCATGCTGTAAATGGATCAAACAATGGCATATCTCCCAACTGCGCAATTCTACTTGTTGGGGTGAATAAAATTTTTGAAACTCCCGGCAACTGGGATTTGTCCTATCGTGTATCAAACGAGGTATATGCAAGCAAAAACATCACTTTCACAGGTGGTGGAATTGGCAATACAACAATTGAAGTAACTGCAACAGCCCCAATTATTAGTGCAACGACAGCTACAACAGCTGACGAAATAAGCAAACAAACCGCAAAAGCTTCTAATATAACCTTTGGTGGAATAAAATTTGAAGCTACTGCTAATGCAAGCGAAGCTGTTTTGGTTGAAGATAATATCTCTTCGACAGATTTGAGTTTTGAAGGTTGCGAATTTACCGGGTTTATATCCGACGCTTTAAGATTTGAAAAATCGGATGCAGGAACAGATAACGTTACAGGCCTTGAAGTTACCAACTGTGAATTTAATGGCACAGGAATTTATGCAAATAAGCTCTCGAATTCTGTTATTACAGGAAGTAGCTTCGACCAGATAGATCAACGTGCAATTTGGTTGAATTATCAAGGACTTAAAAATTCAAGTGGATCCGATCTTTACATTTCGGGTGTAGAGTTAACAGACAATATATTCAGCGCAAGCACTGCTACAGGAACAACCGGTATTCGAATTGGTGGACAACAAGGTGCATACATAGGTGAAATCGAGGTAAGTGGTAGCACGTTCACTGGCTTTGAGACAGGTGTTCGAATTGTAACTCCCGAAGTTGCTTCAAACAAGTCAAATAACCAAATAACGCTTAAAGATTTATTAATTACTACAAGTACATTTAATGATTGTACTACAGCTATACATGCAATAAATTCTTATGAAACCACAACCCCGGCGGCACTAACCCCCAACAACATGCTTGGAACTATAACTTATGTAAAATGCACGACTAAAGTTAACGACCCTAACAACGTATTTACGTTCCTAGTTACAAGTGAACAAACGCTTAACGAAGCGCTTTCGATGTCGATTAACAACATATCGATGGCTAACAGCTTCTCGGTTTCGGGTTCTATTCATATAAGTGACAAGAATTTGACAGTTCCTTCGGGAATGACGCTGACCGTCGATTCAAGTTCGACATTTAGAACTTCGGGCACGGCACAAATAAATGTTATCGGAACGATAGCGAACAGCGGTACATTAAATGTTGGAGGAACTTCGTTCGGCGGAACAGGCCGAATTAACACACTTACCACCGGTAAGGTAGAAGGAACAAAACCGATTATCATGACGACCGAGACGGTGGGCGGAACTTCGGTTCGCGGAACTATCGACGGAATATTCTTTGGCGACGTCACGGTGCAAAAAAATTCTTCAAACGGAACGTTTATCATAGGCGTTGAAACGGACGGCTATGCAACCGCAAACGCAAACTACACCTTGCCGGTCGGTAGCAAGCTTATCGGAGGTACTGGAGCGAGCGAATTTGAGATAGTTTCCGGAGTGACTATAACTGTGTTGGGCGAAGTGGAAGAGACTTATGATTACAACTCGCTATACGGAAACGGAATTCTTTCGTTCGCACCCGGGTCAACGCTTACGAGAAAGGGTTCTGCCACTGATAATACAACAACTCCGAATACAATTTCAGCGACGGAAGTCATTGGAGACAAAGGATACCTGTCGTTCGACCGCGACATAACAACCACAAGACTTAACAGAAAAGGCGACAACAACACGGGATACACCTATATTTTAGCAAGCGGTAAGATGTCTGTTGATGCGGAAAGCACACTTGCGGAAATACCATATCTAGTCGATGATAAAAATTCCCTTCAAGTGTCAACCGGAGCAAACATAACCGTTCCGAGCGGACACACGTTTGTAGTTCAAGACGACGGATTGGTTATGGCAAACCAAACAGGATACGGAACACTTATCGGTGTGGACAGAAATTCACATGCGTCTATACATGATGGCTCAAGTTTTGGCTCGATTACGGGACCGACAGCAAACGAAGCTGATTATATCTGGGCGGTAAACAAATGGGCGTCGGAAACAAACACAGCCGGTAAAGATTTAGATACATCACCGGCCGCCGGTATCGGAGCAGCTTTCGCAGGCAGCGCAGAAACGGTTTACTTTACGCCTGACATGGACACGACTGCTACTGCAATTGATGACAGAACCACCACAGGAGACTTAACAATTCTTGCAGGAAGAACTTTGGTCATAGCGGCTAGTAGCGACCTTGTTGTGGGCTCAACGTACACATTATTTATTAACGGCGATGTGACGCTTGAAACCGATGCTAATATAATTGGCGAAGACGCGAGTGCGCAAATGGAGGTTGCAAGAGGAAAATCGGTTGTTCTTGGTGGGATTACTTATGGCGAAGGTGAATATATTTGGGATGCTGTGGATAAGATTTGGGTCAACAATGTATATGACCAAAAATCCTTAGAAAATGCAATGAATAACACTACGGTTAAAATATCAAAAGCAACTAAAAAGTTTAGCGTAACTTCGAATGTTACAGTGAAAAGTGGCTATAAGTTATATGTTGGCGGATCAGTACAAATGACAGTCAATGAAAATGTGACGCTAACAGTTGCAAGTGGCGGTTCGATAATTGGTCGTGACACAACTGCTGCTGGCTATAACTCAATTGTAGGACTTTCACACAAATCGAAGTTATCCATTCAATCCGGAGCGGAAGTGAAACAAAATAGCCATGGTGATACGAAAAGCATGGACTCTGCTGTAGCATACGCTTGGAACAAGCTGAAGTCACCGGCTGAGTGGACACCTTCTGCCACATCGGCAACAGAGCTTAGAAATAACTTTAACGCAGGTAGAGAGGTTATAGCTTCAGAAAGTTTCTCAATAGTAAATGGTACTACTATTACTAATAAATTTTATCTACCTGACGGAATAATAATAACTGTACCAAATACATCGACATTGTTTATAAAAGGACAAGATGTTGCCAATGATTTAATTGTAACTACCGAAAAAGGAACGGAAGGCAAAATTGTAGGACAGTCTTCAAGTTCCAGATTGACAGTAAACAGAACTACGGCTGATACCGATATTGGTTATGGTAAATCGGTTGGGTCTTATGTTTGGGTTGGTAGTGGAGACACTGCGAAATGGATGAAAATTGTCACAAGTTGGGCGGAGGTAATAGCTGCAACGGCTGATGATGATATATATTTCGCTCCTACATCTGATACTACTTATGTAAGAACTAGTGATACAATTAATGCAGCTGTAACAATTGCAGCCGGAAAAATAGTTATATTAGATTCAGGTGTCACACTTACAATTGACGCAACACCAGTTGTAACAGCTGGAGTGCCGGGTAACGGCTCGATTACGCTTGAAACGGGCGCAAGTATAAGGGGCGCTGATTCAAGTTCAATACTTGATCTTTCCGGAGATGAAACAAAGGTTACTGCACCGGTAGAACCAACAGGAGGCACATATCCGGGACTTGCGGTTGGTGGAGTATACGCTGGCTATTCTAATGGTTGGGCTTGGCTGAGAACTGTTGATGAACTTGGCTCTTTGATTCCGCTTGGAGAAACTGTAGTTGTACAAGGAGGATCAACGGGTACTCCGGTTGAGCTAATGGGCAATCTTTCGGTTCAAGGAACTTTGGTTGTACAGAGAAACACAATTCTTACAATACCAAAAGATACAGTATTAGATATTACCGGAACATTACTTGATGGGGATGTTATTGGTGTTGATGCAACTTCAAGTTTAAAATTAAGATCTACATATGCAAAACAATCAGGATCACTTGCAACTGGTTGGTATGTGTGGAGTGAAATTGTTGGTGATAAGAGTTCAACGCCGACAACTACATGGAGATCAACTGTATATAATATTCCATCTGTAATTTCTTCTGCAACCAACTCTTCGGCAAATGCTACACATATTTTCCTAGCAAGTGAAAATGCGGTTTTGGCAAACTTTACAATTAACCCCATAGCCGACGTAAGTTATCAATCTGGTACGGTTTATATTACACCGGTTTCTGGAACAGAGCTTATAATAGACGATTACATTTCAATAACTGCGTTGTCAGATATTCAAATTTGGGATGAAGTGTCATCTGCTTGGACAGACTTTGATCCAGCAGTACATTTCACTCGAGTAAAAGGTGTTGACCAATATTCGAACATTCAAATTGGAGGATCCATTGCATATGCATGGAATCTTGGAACGGCAACGTGGATAAAATTATAAACTAGTTTCAAAGAGCTTAACCATCTTCTCAGCGTTGGTTAAGCTCTTTGTTTAAAAGAGCTTAGGTTAAATGCAGTTATAAATATACTGGGCCGTGCAATGATGCAAACACCAGATTTGAACAATCGTCTAATATTGCAATGAGTAATAAAATGTGGTATAATTTATTAATTAAACACTTTGAAACACAAATTATTAGGAGAGGATAGTTGAAATTATTAATCATATCTCATGAGGAGTACATAGGAATTCCATACATACAAAAATATGAAGAAATCATGAATAAAAATAGTATTCAGTACGATATAATTCTGTGGGATAGAAGAAATACAATTAGCCAACCAAAAGAAAATTGGTTGGTTTTTAAAGCGAAAAACTATAAACACAAAATACTTAAAATAATACCTTTCCTTAAATGGAGAAGATTTGTTTTAAGACAATTAAAGGCTGGAAATTATGATAAATTAATAGTTGTAACCACAATTCCAGGTATATTATTATATGATATCATTTTAAAAAAATATAAGGGTAACTTTTTGTTTGATTATAGAGACAGCACGTATGAAAAAATTCCCGTGTATAGGTTTATGGTTGAAAAACTTATAGATAATTCAAATATCACCACTTTTTCGTCAAACGCTTTTTTTGGTCTATTTAAAATTAAATTAAATGGTAAAGTGCATGTCACACACAATATATCAAATATTGACAATTGTGTATTGAAAGCTAGTGACCTAACAGAAAAAATGAGTATCAATATAGGTTTTGTTGGGTCAGTAAGATATTATGAGATTAACAAAAGGTTAATAGAGCAATTTGCAAATTCAAAGAAATATAAATTTTCTTTTATAGGGAAGCAACACCACGGAAATACTCTTGTGAAGTTTTGTATAAAAAATGATATTAAAAATGTCGAATTTAAACCGGAATTTTACAATGAGCAGAAACCGGAAATTTATAAAGATATAGATATAATTAATTCTGTTTATGGGGATAGAAGTTCTGAAGTAAAGCTTGCGTTGCCTAATAAATTATATGATTGTTTAATATACAAAAAACCAATAATTGTTTCTAGCAACACATACTTGGCAGAAGTGGTAAATGAATATAATTTGGGCAAAAGTGTAGATTTGGAAACAGATAATATAAAAGACATAATTGATGAGTATATAGAGAATTTTAATAATATTGAATTTAGTAATAGTTGTGAGAAGTTAAAGAAAATAGTTATTGAAGAAGAAACTGAAACACTTAAACATATTGAAAAGTATATAGTTAGTTAATATTTGGAGTAAATATGAAAAAAATAAAAGTTTTAAGTGTGATAGGCACAAGACCTGAAGCAGTTAAAATGTGTCCGATAATTTTAGAGTTAGAAAAGCGTGATGAATTTGATAGTGTGGTTTGCAGTACAGGGCAACACAAAGAGCTTCTTGAGCAAGTTTTTAATGTTTTTAATGTAAAAGCAGATTACTCTTTAAATATAATGCGCGACAATCAAACACTAACTACAATATCTACAGATATACTACAAAAAATGCAAGATATTTTAGATTTAGTTGCTCCAGATATTGTTTTAGTTCACGGGGATACAAGTACATCTTTTAGTGCGGCACTTGCTGCTTTTTACAAACAAATACCCGTTGGACATGTTGAAGCAGGTCTTAGAACTTTTAATAAGTATTCTCCGTTTCCAGAGGAAATGAATAGGGTACTTACAGCAAGAATAGCAGAAATTCACTTTGCCCCTACTACATTAAATAAGCAAAATTTGTTTAATGAAAATATAAAAGAAAATGTTTTTATAACCGGAAATAGTGTAATAGATTCGTTTAAGACTACAATAAAAAAAGATTATACTTTTCAATCAAAAGAGCTTAATAATATTTTAATAAAATCTAATAAAAGATTAATTGTTTTAACAGCACATAGAAGAGAAAATCTTGGAGAACCTATAAAAAATATTTGTAATGCAGTAAAAGAAATTGCAAATAAAATCAAAGATATAGAAATTATTTGCTTAATGCACCCTAACCCTAAAACACAAAGATCAATAAAATCGGTTTTAGATGATGTTAGCCGAGTGCATTTGTTAGAGCCAGTTTGTGTTCAAGACATGCATAATTTAATAAAAAATAGTTATTTAGTTTTAACAGATTCCGGAGGGCTACAGGAAGAAGCTCCTTACTTTGGAGTACCTGTTTTAGTATTAAGAACAGAGACAGAAAGACCTGAAGCTGTGATAGCTGGAACCGTAAAAGTTGTTGGGGTAGATAAAGAAAACATCTACAAACATATATATGAATTATTGACAAATGAAAATAAATATTTTAGCATGTCGAAAGCTGTAAGCCCATATGGTGATGGTGAAACATCAAAAATAATTGCAGGCAGAATAATTGAGTATATTGAAACTATTAATAAGTCATACAGAAACGAGATGGTATAAGTGAAACAAACAATTGCTGAACTGAAAAAGCAGCTGGATGACATTGAAAATTCTTTTTCATGGAAAATAACTGTGCCTATTAGAGTTTTAGCTGAACTAACAAAAAAGTTTTTTTCTTTCTTCCGATTACTGCATTTTTTTATGGTGTTTCTTTTTAGACATGGTTTGCCAGAAACCTACAAACGTGTCAAATTGTTTATAACACAGAAAAAAAAAGCATTAAAAGAAAATAATATTGAAGCAAAAAGGACTATATCTAGTCTAGCTATAGAGGATACTGCACATATTTATATAGAAAATATTTTGAAATCACCTGAGTATATAGATGAAGAGTATAAAAGCTTAATAAATTTCCCCTATGAAAGAAACGTTAATGACTGTAAATTGATTGCCTTTTACCTAACACAGTTTCACCCAGACAAGCATAATGAAATGTGGTGGGGAAAAGGCGTTACCGAGTGGAATAATGTTTGTAGAGCTGTGCCACAATATGTAGGTCATTATCAACCACGTTTGCCAGGTGAACTTGGCTTTTATGATCTAAGATTAAAAGAAAACATTTTAAGGCAAATCGAATTAGCCAAAATGTATGGGATACATGGGTTTTCTTTTTATTATTATTGGTTTAATGGCGAGAGATTATTAGAAAAACCTTTAGAAAATTTTTTAGAAGACGAGAGTTTAGATTTTCCGTTTTGTTTATGTTGGGCTAATGAAAATTGGACAAAAAAATTCAATGGGAATAATAGCGAGATATTACTAAAACAACCACAATCTTTTAAAAGTTATTGTGATGTTATACTAGATATAGCTAGATTTTTATGTGACAAAAGATATATAACAATAGATAACAAAAAATTACTTATTATATATAGGCCTTCTTTAATTCCAAAAGTAAAACAAGTATTGCTTTTTTGGCGTAATTATTGCACAGAAAACAACTTAGGGGATTTATACATCATTGCAGTAAAAGAAGTTAATATTGAAATAGATTGGCTAAGTAAAGGATTTGATGCAATGTCAGAGTTTCACCCAGGATCGATATACAATAATTTAGAAAATATAACAAAATACGTACCGATGATGCAAAATAATTTTAATGGTGTTGTTTTTTCTTATTCTGATTTAGTAGAAAACAAAAAATACTTGAAAAACAATACACCAAAACTTTATAAAGCTGTAATGCCATCATGGGATAATACGGCACGAAGAAATGACAGTGGTATTATATTTGAAAATTCTTCACCTCTTTTATATAAAACATGGCTTAAAGATATTATGGAACATACAAAAAATGATGATAGTTTGGATGATAAAATTGTATTTATAAATGCGTGGAATGAATGGGGAGAGGGTGCATATTTAGAACCAGATAAACGTTATGGGTATGCATATCTTAATGCAACAAAAGAGGCGCATGAAGAAACTCGGTAAAATGTAATTGTGCGAAAAAATAATCAAAATTAATAAAATTCAAGAAAAATGTAAAACAAACTGTGTTGCTGAAAAAGTGTAAGTTGTATCACGTTGTTTTGTGGATGATAAAATGAAATATTTGCAAAAATAACAGTATAGTGAATTTAAATCTGACAGAATGAACATTATTACAATATTAGAAAGATTATGTATGGCAAAAAAATTAAAACTATTACTTAAAAAAGACTTTATAAGAAACAAACTGCTTATAAATTTAGCAAAAAATGATTTAAAGGCCAAGTTTTCATCATCATTATTTGGTGTTGTTTGGGCTGTTTTTATGCCGTTAACTACCATTTTGGTTTTGTGGTTTGTTTTTCAAGTAGGATTGCGAAGCACGGCTACATCAGATGTACCGTTTATTATATGGTTGATGCCGGCATACATTTCATGGAGCTTTATTAATGAAGCTTTGTCAAGTTCATCAAATAGTATAATTGAATATAGCTACCTTGTAAAAAAAATCAACTTTGACGTGAAGATAATTCCAATTGTAAAAATAACATCTGCGGCAATTATTCATATTATATTTATTGGATTAATTATAGGAATTAATTTATTATATGCTGTTTTTCCCACAATCTATAGTTGGCAAGTTATCTATTATTTTTTTGCACTTATTTCGCTTTTAGTTGGATTGACATGGCTTATTTCAGCATTAGTTCCATTTGTACCTGATGTAGCGAATATTGTGGGTGTAATATTACAAATAGGGTTTTGGGCAACGCCAATTGTTTGGGATTCAAGCATCTTGTCTCCATCAGTAAAACTTATTATACAATTAAACCCTTTTTATTATATTTGTTTAGGATACCGAAGTGCTTTTACAGAAGAAGTGTGGTTTTGGGAACTTGGCTGGATAAATATTTACTATTGGGTTGTAGTCTTATTGTTTTTTGTGCTTGGCTCAAACATCTTTAAAAAGATGAGACCTCATTTTGCAGATGTACTTTAATGGAGAAACGATGAATAAAGAGAAAATTATAAAAATTACAAATGTTTCAAAATGTTATAAATTATATAATAGGAATTTAGACAGAATAAAAGAGGCATTTGACTTTAGAAGAAAAAAATATCATACAGAATTCTATGCACTTAAAGACATTAATTTCGAAGTTTATAAAGGTGAAACTATTGGAATTATAGGTGTAAACGGTAGTGGAAAATCCACATTGTTAAAAATACTTACTGGAGTTTCAACACAAAGTTCTGGAAAAGTGGAGGTAAATGGGAAGATTTCTGCTCTACTGGAGCTTGGCGCAGGATTTAATCCTAATTATACAGGTATAGAAAATATATATCTTAATGGAACGATAATGGGTTATACTAAAGAAGAAATGGAAGAAAAATTGCAATCTATTATTGAGTTTGCTGACATTGGAGATTTTATTTATCAACCTGTAAAAAACTATTCAAGTGGCATGTTTGCTCGTCTTGCATTTGCGGTAGCAATTAATGTAGAACCGGAAATACTTGTAGTTGACGAAGCGCTTAGCGTAGGAGATGTGTTTTTTCAGAATAAATGTTTTAAAAAAATGGAGGAGTTGAGGAAAAGAAATACAACAATTTTACTAGTTAGCCATTCACTAACAACTATAACCCAGTATTGTTCTAGGTCGATATTGCTAAACAAGGGCATTCTTGTTGGTGTTGGTGAATCAAAAAAAATAGTAGACGATTACAAAAAAATGCTTGCAGATAAATTAAATAATATTATAGAATTAAATGATAATCAAAAAAAATCTGAAGAAGATGAAGCGCAAGATTTTGATTTAATAAAAAACAAAATGCAGCTAAACAAAGACTATACGGAGTATGGAACTAAATATGCAGAAATAATTGATTATGGAATTTTAGATGAAGACAATAAACCAACCACAATTATAGAATCTACAAAAGATTTCACCATATATTTTAAAGTTAAATTTAATCAAGATATTAAAGAACCAATATTTGCATTTACGATTAAAAACGCACAAGGCACAGAAATATGTGGAACAAACACTAATGTTGAAAAATATGACATGCCAAATATAAAAAAAGGCGAAACAGTAAAAGTAAAATTTAAACAAAGAATGGTTCTTCAAAATGGGGAGTATCTACTCTCTCTAGGTTGCACAGAATATAATATTAATGGCCTGAATGTGCATCATAGAATATATGATATTCTTTGCATAACAGTAATTGGAACAAAAGTTACTGTTGGGTATTTTGATATAAACTCACAACTATCTGTAAAGGTGAAAAACAATGAGCACACTAGACTTAAAATATTATAAAGGTTCAGATATTTATAGTGATGGCAGTATAGAAGATAAATTATTATATATTGCTGATAACAATATTGATGTATTTAAAAAAACAGATATTTCTTATCCTGAACTATATCATTTTTCTCCTTTAAGAGAATGTATTTTAAATTGGTATCCATTTACTAATGAAGATATAATTTTGGAAGTTGGGGCAGGCTGCGGAGCAATAACCAGAGGACTGTGTAATAATGCAAAACATGTGACCTGCGTAGATTTATCTTTAAAAAGGTCTACAATTAACTATAATCGCCATAAAGATATTGAAAATTTAGATATCTTAGTAGGAAATTTAAATGATATGTCATTTAATGAAAAATTTGATTATATTATTTTAAATGGTGTGCTTGAATATGCAGGTAAATTTACACAAGGTGAAACACCATTTCATGAATTTATTAAAAATTCTACAGAATTTTTAAAAGATAGCGGTAAAGTATTTATTTCTATTGAAAATAGAATCGGTTTAAAATATTTTGCAGGTGCACCGGAGGATCACACTGGCATATATTTTGATGGAATTAATAATTATCCTGTACCATGCGGAATTCGTACTTTTTCTAAAACAGAGTTAACTACTTTGTTAAACGAATGTGGACTTAAAAGCCAAAAATTTTATTATCCATACCCTGACTATAAATTCCCGAGAGAAATTTTCACAGATAAAAGCATTGCATCTCAAAAATATGGTAAGAATTTTTTAAATTTTAATGAAAGAGTTGTTGATTTATTTAGTACAAGCAACGTTTATGAAACATTGAGAGAAGAGAACATTGCTTCGTATTTTGTCAATTCATTTTTAGTTGAGGCATCAAAAAATTATAATGACAAAAATTTAGAAATTGATTACGTAAAAAGCAATATTGACAGAAATAAGCAATTTAGATTTTTCACGGCAATAATAAGTGAAAATAATAAATCGTATGTAATAAAAAAACCCTATGAAAAAAACGATGTATTACATTTAAAACAAATGATGGAAATTCCACAACTACTTAATACAGAAAATATAGTTTATTTACCATATAATTTTACTAATTCACAATTATACATAGAATATACTAGTAAAACACCATTAGAAAAAATTTTAGAAAAATATTTAAATGAGAATAATAAAGAAAAAATAAAAGAAATCATATATAATTTTTTCAATGCTTATTTTATCAATGAAATAAATTGTAAATTTAAAACTGACGAATTTGCTGTTTATTTTGGTGATGATTTCGGAACGATGGAAAATGAAGCTCCTTGTATTGACCCTGCAAATATAGACATGATAATGTCAAATATATTTTATGAAAACAATAAATTTTATATTATAGATTATGAATGGGTACTTAGGTTGCCTGTGCCGGTTGAGTATATTAAATGGAGATTTTTAAATGACTTTTATTATTCTTTTAAAAAAGTAACATCATTATTTTTAAAGGAAGAATTGCTAATTGAATTTGGTGTTGATATAAAAAATGAAGAGGTTTTTATAAATTGGGAAACTAATTTTTCACAAAATTATGTTGGAAACAATAGTCAGAATGCTTTTGGATCTAAAACAACTTTTGTAGATTTAAGCTCTTTTGCAAGAATATACAAATCGAAGTTATTCTTAGACTATGGTAACGGATTCAATGAACAGGATGTTATAGTGGAAGAGTATAGAGTTAATGACGATAATGAATTTGAAATTAAATTTATTTTCAATGATTTTCAAAAGCTAAAACAAATAAGGTTTGATCCAGTTGAAATGCATATGTGCAAATGTCATATAACTGAGTGTTCAGGAAAGATAATAGCAATTAACTCTTATAAAAAAGATGGGGATTTTGATATATTTTTTAATTTAGACCCACAGTACTTAATAAGTGATATTGATAAAACATCTGATGAAATAACCATTAAAGGACAACTAGTGATTCTAGAAACTATACATGCATTAAATGAGTTAAATGATTTGAATACAGAGTTAAATTGCATTAAAAACTCCAGGACATGGAAATTAAAAACAAAACTTGATAAATTTAAAAGAGAACATTTATGATTTATTAAGAGAAAGTATAAAAATGAATATAGATATAATTATACCCGTTTACAATGCACTAGAAGAACTAATAAAGTGTGTGGATAGTTTAATAAAATATACGGATTTTTCAATAAATAGATTAATACTTGTAAATGATAAAAGTTCAGATAATAAAATATTACCGTATTTAAATAAAATATGCACTGAAAACGATAATTTCATTCTACTTGATAATCCTGAAAACTTAGGTTTTTCAGATTCTGTAAATAAAGGCATGAAATATTCGAAAAATGATGTTGTTTTATTAAACAGCGACACAGTTGCAACTTCTAACTGGCTTGAAAAAATAATAACTTGTGCATATTCAGCCAAAGAAATTGCAACGGTTACTCCATATTCAAATAACGCAACAATTTGCTCTTTACCAAATTTTTGCGAAGATAATATTGTACCTGATGGTTATAGTATTGATAGTTTTGCACAATTAGTTGAAAAAGTCAGCAAAAAGAAATATCCTAAAATACCTGTGGCTGTTGGATTTTGTATGTTTATTAAAAGAGTGGCAATTGAAACAGTTGGTTATTTTGATGCGGAAACATTTGGAAAAGGATATGGAGAAGAAAATGATTTTTGCTACCGGGTGGTAAAAGCTGGGTTTATTAATGTGCTTTGTGATGACACATATATTTATCATTCTGGTAGTATGTCATTTAAAGATAATGAAAAAATAAAATTAATGCAAAAAAACCAGCAAATTCTAGATGCGAAATACAAAGAGCTTGTTAATGATACTGTATTATTTGTCACAAAAAACCCGCTTAAGTATATGCAAGATACAATTAAATGGCATACATTGCTAGACAATTCGAAAAAAAATATTTTGTATATTTCTCATAGAGATTTTAAAGAAGGATCATTGGATCATATTGGTGGAATTCAATTACATATAAAAGACTTGGTAAATAATTTAAAAAACAAAGTTAATTTATTTGTATTTGCTCAAAATAGATTTTCGTATGATCTTACGCTATATGTAAACGATGAAGTAAGAACATTGAGTTTCCCAATAACAAAGGATTATGCAATATACACTTTTTGCAATAAATATTTAAACAATATTTTAGGTGCAATTTTAGACGAATTTAGAATTGACATTACTCATATACACAGTACTTATGGGCTATCGAATGATATATTTTATCTTTCAAAAGAACGAAATATTCCTGTTGTATTTACTATACATGATTATTTTACAATATCTCCCGATTTAAAATTGTTAAATATTAATAACGAATATAATGAAGATTTTATAACAGAAACCGATATATATGATGAGTTGTTGTTTAAAAAGTACAAAATAAAAAATGGTGAACGTTATATCAACTATTGGCAAAAAGAAATGTTAAATGCGTTACTAATTGCAGATGTTATTGTATGCCCTAGTGAGAGTGCGAAATCTATTATAACAAAAAAATACAGAGAAATTGAAAATAAAATAAAAGTTGTTGAACATGGTAGTGAAATCTACAAAATAGATAGACAGATAAATTATAAAGATAGCAATAATATATTTAACGTTGCATTTATTGGGGGTATGTGTACTGAAAAGGGTAGTTTATCGGCCTTAGAACTTATAAAAAAATCACCTAAAAATATAAAGTGGCATGTTTTTGGCATAATAGGGGATGAGCAATTACTTACTTTTTCGAAAAAAAATTACAAACAACATGGCGTATATAAAAAGGAAAACTTACCCAGGTTGTTGAGCGAAAATAATATTAGTTTAGTATGTATTTTACCACTTTTGCCTGAAACATATTGTTATACTTTATCTGAAGCACTAAGTGTGGGTATACCTGTTTTAGGGACAGATATAGGCGCAGTTGGTGATAGAATAAAGAATCATAATGTAGGGTGGACAGCTTCACTTAATGACACATCAGAAGATATCTTAAAAAAAATAATAGATATATCTAAAAATAACGACGAACTTTTTTCAAAAAAGGAGCAAGTTAAAAAATACCGAATAAAAACAATTGAAGAAATGTCGAATGAGTATTATGATTTATACGAAAATTTAGAAAAGAAGACAGAGCATAAAGAACCAAGTTTTAATATATTTGAAATGACTACCGAAACGAATATTCCAATTAAATATATGAAACAGGTTCAGTTAATCAATAAAGATAGTCTTAGTTTGAAATTGGAAATTAAAAAAACTTTTCAGTTATTTGTGTATAAATTGAAATACAAAATAAAGCAGCATATACCATTTAAAAATTTTTTCAAAAAACTTTATTATAAACATAAAGCAAGAAAAATAGGAGGATAGTTTTTAAATGTACTACAATAAAAATTTTAATAGCAAAAAATCATTTACAATATTAGCTATATTAATTATAATTAGTTTTACTTTATCTTACTTATTAATAAGTGTATTAAAGCGAAATGAAACCTTAGCGCATGTTTTTAATATGTCTCAATTTGTAGAGTACGACACTGTCAATTGTAAAGAAAATGAAGATAATTTAGAATTTTTAAACGATGATCCACAAATTCATCTAAAATATAGTGGAGAGATTTCTTTAATTAGTTTAGGTTTTACACAAAATATGCCAGACGATTTGAATGTTCAAGTTTTTTATGCAACTGATAAAGAAGATTTTACAGAGCAGAATTCTATAAGAGGAGTTTTAAAGCAACCGTCTACAACATTAACGTTAAAACTCCCGGTAGGAGACTATGAGAAAATTAGGGTAGATTTTGATTACCCCAATAATACATTACCGGGCAAACCTAATATTTATATCTTTAATTCAAAAAATTTAATGAAAGAAATACTAATATGCACTATTTTAATATTTATATATTTACTAGCTTTTGCGTTAATGTTAGTAAATGATAAAAATAAGAAACTTAAAAGTAATATTTTATTGTTAGATTTAAAAGATTTTTCAGTTAAACATAAATGGTATATAGTTTTAATAGCGTTTGTTTACTTTGCAATATATAACAGTGATTTACACATGTTTGCTTCAAGAATTGATATAGAAATAATGTTAATAAATCCTGAAACTTATGCTGGTAATTTATATATTGGTAGACCGTTCATGGCAATTTTTCACTATTTTTTATCTTATGGTGATAATTTTAGTGTATATTATTATAGCATATTGGCTATGGTATTTTTTACCTTAGCTTTATTAAGTATTGCTTTTGTTTTTAAAGCAATATGTAATGTTCAAATTAAGCACAGTATTCTACCTCTTTTATTAATAATTACAAGCCCTTTATTTGTCGAAACAAACTATTTTATAATGCAGTCACCTGTAATTGCTATAGGAATAATTTTGGTTTCATTTTCAGTTTTATTTTCATTTGAGGCGATAAAAACAAAAACAGTATACAAATATCTATTTGCAATAATTTTAGCTTATATGGCAATAGGAATTTATCAATATTTTTCCTTAATATATATAAGCTTTGCGATAACATGTATAATATTAAAAATAATACATTCAAAAAAAGCAATTCAGATAAAAGAGTTTTTAACAAATTCAATAAATTGCATCTTGATTTTAGGAAGTAGTTTAATTTTGTATTTATTAACAACTTCAATATTTCCCTCTACTGGTTATATTAGTAGCGGTTGGTCGCTTCGTACATTTGAAAATAATGTTAATATTATTATATCATTTTACAAAAAGCATTTGTTTGGTCAAGGTGAGTTGTATGACGGATATTATGGTATTTCATCACTATTAATGATCTTTGCGATAATTATTGCCTTAACAAAAAGTAAGGCGAAAATTCACACAATTTTTATAACAATTTTTTCTTGTATTGTAATGGTATTAACTCCATTTTTACTAACAACACTTCTTGCTTACGAGTTAGGGACATGGTCTCAAATTATGTTCCCTATAGCAACAGCACTAAATTTTATTATAATTATATCAATATTTAGTTTATATAAACTTAAAAAAACAAATGTAGCAATAGTGTGTATTATTTTATTTATTGGTTTACAGTCAATTAATAATTCATTAACTTTAATTTATATGGATGATGTTAGAGTTATGCATGATTATAAATTGGCATATACAATTGAGGAGGAGGTAAAAAAACTGATGGAAGATGATGGCGAAAAGCCGGTTGCAATAATAGGACAGTTACGTCCGAATTTTAACTCTATAGCGATAAATGATAGTGAGTATACTTATGAACAGGTTTCTGGGCGTTCAGCATTTCAATGGGATTTTAATGGTATACATAGCAGAAGAGGGTATACTTTGTTGGAGAGCCTTGGGATTCCTTTGATCTATCCAACCTCCGATCAATTTGAAAAGGCAGCTATTCTAGCAAGAGATATGTCTTCTTGGCCCTTAGAGGGTAGTGTTATTGAAACTGAAGAATTAATAATTTTTAAAATTTCTGATATAGAGTATTAATGAAAAATATAAAGTTATTAAAATGATTGTTGTAATTAATTATTGAAAGGAAAAGGAATTTAAGTTGTGAAAAAAGCAAAAAAGATAGATTTTACACAACTCGGAGACGAACGAGGTCACCTAGTGGTTGTGGAGGGTTTAAAAGATATACCGTTCGAAATTAAACGAATTTTTTATATTTACGGTTCTGAAGGATGTGTCGTAAGAGGGTGTCATGCGAACCGAAAATCTGAATTTGTACTTATAAATGTATGTGGAACTTCTAAGGTTAAAATTCGCTATAAGAACTGTGAGGAAATATTTGTGCTTGATAAACCACATACAGGTGTTTATATTCCAAATATGACATGGAAAGACATGTATGATTTTTCTGAGGATTCGATTTTGCTTTGCATAGCAAGCGAAATTTATGATTCGCGCGAGTATATTAGAGATTTTAATACTTATTTAAAGTTAATTTCGGAAAACAAGTAAGTTATATGTTAATTTTTTTCGGAAAAGATCACCTGTTAATATTAAGTAAACAATATAATAGTGAATAATATTTGAAAAGGAGCTTTTATGTATACATTTAATAAATTTATAACAACAAATAAATATAAAATTTATTTGTTGTTATTTGTTGTTGCATTTTTATATAACATTTTATTTTTCAACTATTTTTCTGGTATGCTTGATGAAGGAAGCACATACGCTTGGAGTATGCGTATGCTGAATGGTGATATACCGTATAAGGATTTTTTTACACTAATAACTCCAGCGAGTTTTTGGTTTAGTATGGCGACGCTATATTTCAGTAATGGAGCTATAATTTCTTTGCGTGTTTTGACAGCAGTTTTTGCATCAATATATCCTATAATTGTTTATATTTTTATTTATGAACTAACTAAAAGTAAAGGATATTCAATATCGGGTTTTTTATTAACCTTGTTTATGGGTTTATCGTTGACACGAATGCAGTACACCATTTATTCAAATAATGCTGAAATTTTTGGCGTATTGTCGTTATTTTGTTTTATATTGTACATAACCCGCGCTCCTAAAGTATATCTTCCGATTTTAGCTGCTGGCTTTTTGGCAATGAGTGGTTTATTTAAACAAACAATAGGTTTATATTTTGCATTAGCATATGTGACTTGCTTTATAATTATGCTTGTAAAAAAAGAAAAATACTTGCAAAAATTAAAGAAGTTTAGTTTGTTTTTTTTAACTACATTAGTGATGTGCGTAATTGTCTTTTGTTCGTATTTTGCAATTCATGGTGCACTTTATGACATGTTCAATAATTTAGTTATTATTCCACTCACAGAATTTGGTGCTGCTAGAACACCGCCGCCTACTATATCAGAACTAAAGTTAATTTTACAAGGTGTAAATGTAATAACTGTTTACTCATGGTTGTTTTATTTTCAAGTAATGTGCTTAGTAGGAACAATTATTTATGTAGTTTGCAATATTTTTAGCTACAAATTAAAAAAAAGTGAACTTAATATGCATGCTGTTATATTAATGATATTTTCTATATTTGGTTTTTTGCTAATATTTGAAAGATGTTCTTATACTAAAGTGCTGGCAACAATGCCTTTAAATGTAATTTTAATAGTATATGTAGTTTTTAGTCTTAGCAAGTTGAACTTTTATTCAAAAAAAGTATTCAATATGATTTTAAGTGGGATTGTTATAATTATCTGTGTTTTTTTTGGATACTCAAGATTTAACTATTTTTTACAAGTGAGAGAGGTGGAAACAGCCTATTTTCCAGAAACAAAGCTTTTAACATATAGTGATTATGCAAATAAATATAGTTTGGTTATAGAGCAAGTTGAAACTGTAGTAAAAAATGAAGAAATTTTTATACTTCCGATGTCCCCATTACTTTATCAAATTTTTGAAAAAAATAATCCAACCAGAAATGAATTATTAATAATTGGCAATTTTAGCGATGCTTACATAGAGGAAATAATTGGGGTATTGACAAGTGAACCCATTGAATACATTTTTTTTGACAATTATTGGGACATGGATGGTGTGAAATTTTCCAATTATTCACCGAAATTATATAATTATATTACAGAAACCTACAGCCCTGTTTGGCAATATGATGATAGAACTATTATTTATAAAAGAAACGAAAAGTAAATTAAATGAAGGATATAAAAATGAGAAATACATACTTTAAAAAAAATATTGATAATTATGCGGAAGAAATAATGTCAATTCAACCTACGTTTTACAAGAATTCAGCAAAGATTATCAATAAATTCATTAATAGTGGTGATTATGTAATAGATGTTGGTAACGGTGGCGTAATAAATTATAATTTAAAGCCTATAGAGTCTTTAATTTGTGCTGATTTGGAATACAATGAATTGGCAGTTGAGCGATATAAATTAGAAAGTAAAGTTAAATTTATTGAAGCAGATGTTTTAAAAATGGATGAATTCGTATATGACAAGTTTGATATAGTAATTTTACAAACAGTAATTCATCATTTGGCTGGTAAGACATATAAAGAAACTGAACATAACACGCTTGTAGCCTTAAAACAATGTCTAAAAGTATTAAAGAGAAACGGTAAATTAATAATTGTTGAGTCCACTGTTGAACCATGGTTTGAAATGATAGAAAGATGTTTATATCTACCTATGCAATTGTTTTTTTGTATTACAAAATTTGGATATACATATCAATATTCGAAAACAAGTTTGATTAAGCTAGTTAAAACTATAAATGATATAAATGTTTTAGAGTATGGTAAAGTTGATATTGGAAAATCAATTTGGGTAATGGGGAAAAAAATTTTTCGAAAATTTACACCTCTCGGTGCTTCGTATATTATAATTGAAAAACTGGAGAATATTACCGATGAATGAAAATATGTACACAGTATTAAAGGATAAAAGTGAGTATCATTGGTATTTAATGAGTAAACGTGAGTTAGTACTAGCTTTAATAAAAATGCATAAATTTAAAAGTTTTATGAAAGTTGCTGATTTTGGTTGTGGTGCAGGTCTAATGCTTGAAGATCTGAAGATTCTCGGTGAATTGACTGGTTACGATCAAAATGAAGACGTTTTAAATCATTGCAGAAAAAAACATTGTGGAGTCAATTTTGTTTTAAGTAACATTGCCAGTGATGATAAAATAATTGAAAATTCATATGATGTTGCAGTTGCATTAGATATTTTAGAGCATATTGAAGACGATGGAAAGGCCGTAAAAAACATTTACAATTCTTTAGGAATTAATGGGTTTTGTGTTTTTACTGTTCCGGCGCTTGAGCTATTGTGGTCAAAATTTGATGAAAATTTAGGTCACAAGCGAAGATATAACAAAAAACAACTTGTTACTTTGTTGCAAAATGCAGGTTTTGAAATTGATTATATTGGATATTACAATTTTTGGTTTTTTCCTGCGATTTTGACAATACGCCTTGTGTCAAATATTTTTCACTTAAATTCAGAAAGCAAACTTGAAACAAATATCAAAAACAATTTTATCAATAAATTATGTTATACTATTTTATCATCAGAAGTATTTTTCATTGCTAACAAAATATCGCTTCCGATTGGTGTAAGTTTAATTTGTTTAGCACGAAAAAAACTACCGAGCAACAGTAGTTTATATAAATAGATATGAAATGTCCCTTCTTTATAGTCCAGAAATAATGTTAGTAACTTTCCCGTAAAATACATTTTTCTTACACGGTTTGACTACCCAACACTGCTTATTTTTTGAAGAGTCAAGGGCGGAGAAGCCTTATATTTACCCTTGACAGTTTGAAAAAATAAACAGTAAAACCCACTCAAGGATGTGAAAGGTATAACTGTTTGTGGAGTAGGGGGGTGTCTCCGAGACTGCTGTGGTGTCTGATTTCGTTATAATATTTGACCTATCTTTTTGTTAAAACTTCAGCTTCATACATGTTGCCGAACAGCTCTTAGTTGAAAAACTTGTCCCTCATTCTGGCATTGAAACTTTCACAAAATCCGTTCTCCCAAGATAACCCGGTTCAATATATGCCGTAATTACTTCGGCATTTTTCAGCCATTTTCTGATTTTATTTGTCCGCAAAACAATTCCACTTCTCGCAGCTCGGTCACAATTTGTTCTATACTGTAATTCTTTCTCGCCATTTTTTTCGATCCTTTTTTTGTTAGCTTGTGATTTTTTATCAATATTCATAGTGGTACATTTTTCGGGGGCGAGACCAGTTAAAGCAAGTGATTAAGTCGACTTGTTTTGTTATTTTCTTGTAACGATTATTTGTGATTTTATCTGGCTTCAGGTGAAAGTCAATTAGTATAATACCCCAGTATAATTATATATTATAATTTAATAGTACAATGTGTTTGCACTTAACATAGAATTAACATGAAATTACATCGGCGCATACTTAATTACATATAATTTATCATTAGATATTTTGTAAAAGGTGAAACAGCTTTTATGATCAGAAAAAACCAAAGATTTTTAAACTTTATAAACGTTATATCGGATTTCATTATCATAAATTTTGCCTATGCGCTTTCTATTCTTGTTTGGCTTGGAAATCAAAACAACCTTGGGAACAATATCTCTCAAAGCATCTATTTGGTTTTAATCTATAGCCTTTTAAGTATAATAATTTTTAAAGTTTTTAATCTATATGATTCCTACAGATTTAAAACAATCATTTCAGAACAAACCGAGATTATAAAGGCTTCAAGCATAACGATATTGTTATTTGGATTATCATTATTTGTTTTTAGGCTTGAGGACTTTTCTCGGGGTGTTTTGGTGCTTACGTATGCGTTAACAATAGTTTTGGTGGGGTTAAAACGAGTATTCTTAAGAAGAGTTCTTAGAAAATATCGAAAACTTGGGTTTAATCAAAAAAAAGTTATCGTAATTGGTTCCGGAAACCTTTCCAAAAGATATATAGAGGGTTTGAACAATAATCCTCAATTTGGATTTACCATAAAAGGTTATATAAGTGACAACGAAAACAAGGAACTAGGCGAAAGGCTTGGCGGATATGTTGAGCTCAATGATGTTTTGCAAAAGGTTGTTGTCGATGAAGTTGTTATAGCGCTTGAACCGCATGAAACCGGAATAATCAGAGAAACTATCGATATCTGCGAAAAGCATGGCATGAAGATTTATATTATACCTATATATAACGATTATATTCCGACCACGCCGTCGGTTGATAGCATTGAAGACATTAAACTGATTAATATGCGAACGATACCGCTTGATAGTGATTTTTGTGCGTTGCAGAAGAGAGCTTTTGATATAGTTTTGTCGCTTATTCTCATTGTTATCTCGTCTCCATTTATGTTTGTTGCAATGATAGGCACAAAGATAACAAGCCCGGGTCCCATTATTTTTAAGCAAGAACGTGTCGGGCGAAACAAAAAGATTTTCACCATGTATAAATTTCGCAGCATGAAGATTACCGGCACCGAAACAACCGGCTGGACGACAGATAAAGACACAAGAAAAACTGCTTTTGGAAGCTTTATTAGAAAAACAAGCATTGATGAGCTTCCGCAGTTTTTTAATGTTTTGAAAGGGGACATGACGATAGTAGGTCCTCGCCCTGAAGTCCCTTTTCACGTTGAGCACTTTAAGGAAGAAATACCACTATACATGGTTAAACATCAAGTCAGGCCGGGGATAACAGGCTGGGCGCAGGTGCATGGTCTTAGAGGTGACACAAGCATAGTTGACAGAATTAAGCATGATATATGGTATATAGAAAATTGGAACATTTTTTTGGATATTAAGATTGTTTTTTTAACGGTGTTTGGCGGAAAAATAATTAACAACGAAAAGATGGTTAATGTCAAAGATGAGGGGACAAAAAATGAATGATCTTGTTAGCGTTATAATGCCGGCTTACAATAGTTCAAAATGGATTGAAGAAACAATAACTTCAGTTCAAAAACAAACATATTCAAATTGGGAATTGATTATTTGTGATGACTGTTCAACAGATAACACTGTAGAACTGCTTAGGCGATTACAAAAAGAAGATAAAAGAATTATTTTGATGATAAACGATAATAATTATGGCCCCGGTCGTTCTAGAAATAATGCACTAAATATTTCAAAAGGGAGATACATCGCATACCTTGACTCAGATGATTTGTGGGCAGAAAAAAAACTAGAGGAACAACTAAGCTTTATAAAGCAAAATAAATATAATATTTGTTATACAAACTATGATCTGATTAAAGAAAATGGGGATTATATAAAATCTATAAATGTTCCTATTAAAACTACATATGAAAGTTTTTTAAAGGGACCATTAACTTGTTCACATACAATATTAATTGATCTTGAAAATGTTTCAAAAGAATTATTGATTATGCCAGATTTGAGAATTGGACAAGACGGAGCTACTTGGTTAAAGATTTTAAAAACAGGAGAGATAGCATATGGGCTCAACATGTCTCTAGCGAAATATAGAAGACGAGAGGGGTCACTCTCGAATAACAAATTTAAAGCTGTAAAAGGCGCGTGGTTTTTATATCGAAACGTGGAAAAACTGCCGCTTCTTTATTCGATTGAATGCTTTGTATCATATGTAATAAATGCTTTGAAAAAGTATTCGTAGCCTATTTTTTGTATAATGACCGGGAGGGGAATAAATCATTTTAACTAAAGCTGGTATGTTTGAAAGATACTATAATCTAAGAACTTTTATACTATTGTCTTTTTTTATATATTTTCAAATTAAAATATTGTTTTTTACACATCCATCATATGCTCTGTATTATACTGAGAATTTTATTGATTATTTATATGCTTTTTCGTTGGGTGTGATTTTAATTAATGAGTTTAAAGTATTTGCAAAAGCCAAAGAGTTTAAAATACTTATTGTGTTTTTGATGTGGGCGTTTATTTTATATACTTTAAACTATTGGGTTAATGTTTCTGAAATACTTAACGTGGTCTTTATGACGTTGGTGGCATTTACGGTTCCGTTTTTATTAGAACATAAGCACAAGACTATTTTCTCTTTTGTGGTTTTTTTACCATTAATTATCCTGCTTTTGGTTTTGGCGGTTCTTGGTATATATGCGTTTATTATTAATTCCGATTTACGATCATTAACGCCAGATATGCCAAACATAAGCTTGCATGAAGACCAATCAAGGCTAGTTATTTATTCCCACCCGAATGTAACAGCTATTGTATTTTCGCTTCTATCAATAATTTCATTTGCTTTTCTTTTTTATTTTAAGAGAAAGACAATACGGATATTAATTATTATAGAATTAATCATGTTCTTTATTATCATTTCGCTTACTCAAAGCAGAACTTCAAATTTATGTTATGCTTTTGTTGTTGGATTGATTTTAGCTTGCTTGACTTTGAATAGATATAAGACGGCACAGCTTAAAAAGAAATTCATTGGATTTTTCAGTGTTCTTATTGCAACAACGGTTGGTGTTTTTTTTGCATTTATCATCGTTTTAAATATATTTAACTTTGTTCGCATAAGTTTGTCGGACATAGATTTTTCATCTTTGCCATTGGTTTTGCAACAACAAGATATTGCAGAACAACAGGTATCAAAACCTTTGATAAATGAAACCGTAGTAGAGGAACTTGCGCCACAGCAAAACGTCCAACAACTTGTGATTGATATAAATACAAGCGAAAATGAAAATGCAAATGAGTTTGACCAAGATTTAGATGTTGGAAGAGACTACAGCGATGTTGTTCACTTTAATGGAAGAACAGGGATTTGGACAGATCATATACAGATAATTAAGGAATATCCTTATACGATTTTTTTTGGCTTTAAAATGGATCCTTGGGATATATCTAGCGAAGTTCAATCGTTAACCGGGAACTTTTTTGCGAGCGCACATAATGAATATCTTTATATTATTTTAGCGTTTGGTATTGTTGGACTAATTCTATTTGTGTTGTTTTATTTATTTATATTTTTGAGAATTATATTTACAATTATCATGGGAAAGGCATTTGACAATAATTTTATAATCTATGCTGGTATAGTAATATATATTATGATAACAGGGCTTATGGAATCTCTTTTTCCTTTTAAAAATGAAATTTATTCTGTGGTGTTTTTCTATTGTTGTGGAATACTATGCTCTTGTTCAAAAGATATTAATTTGAAAGTAATATTTGGTAGAACTAACAACCGTTAATGAACAAGGCAACGATAACAGCGAGACTGATTTGTCGAGCACGTTGAGGAGCAGGGGTAACGAAGTTTTATAGATAGGCTTTTTGAATGTCGCATGTCTGCGAAACATTGTTTAATTAGAAAACTGTTGAAAGAAGAATGACATGGGAAAAACAACTAATTATAAATGCAATTCCTGTGGTGGAAATATTGTATTCAATCCAATGGCGCAAAAACTTTTTTGTGAGCACTGTTCAACTGAACATTCGACTCTTAATGAAAAGGAAAAAACGCGGATTTCAAATGAGAATTATAATAATTACGATTGTCTTTCTTGCGGGGCAAAATTAGTAGCGGGTAAAACGACTATTGCAACGCAGTGTGCCTTTTGTGATTCGAATGTAGTTTTAAGCGATAAATCTAATATGTATACTGAACCGGAATATGTTCTGCCGTTCCTTATTAATAAAGAAAAAGCGATGGAGCTGTTTCGTGAATTTTGCAAGAAAGAGAAATTAACACCGAGAGAAATTACCAAGCAGAGCAAAATTAGCAGAATGCAAGGCGTATATGTGCCTGCGTGGTTTTTTAGCGCAAATGCTGATATCACTCTGCAATACGAGTGTTCAACAGACGAAATTAAAGTAGTATCCGCAAAGAGAATTGCAAGTTTTTTTGATGTTGTAATGCGTGGTCTCGTAAGTTTTAGTAAAATCCCTGTAAATGCGAGCAGTTATGTAAACAGCCGATTTATAGAATCTATTGAGCCGTTTGAATGTAATGAGTTGGCGAAGTTTGACAATAAATACATCATGGGCTTTTTTGCCGATTATAGCGATGTTTCGGACGATAAATGCTTACAAACCGCACAAAATCGAATAGTAGAGTCTGTATCGGCGGTTTGCAAAAAAATGATGAAAGGTTACGCAAAAATCAACCTAAAAAATTCAGACGTTGAATATAATGATTTTGAAAAAATTAACGTGCTGATACCTGTTTGGTTTTTAAATATTCAGTACAAAAAGAAAAAATATTGTTTTACAATCAATGGGCAAACAGGTAAAATTGCCGGGGTCTTGCCTATGAGCAATATTGCACGAAAAATTATTTATATTTTAATGTCAACGCTTATAGCAGTAATAGTTACTGGTCTTTCTTTGTTAACAGGCCCTCTTAGCGCGGTCATAGTTTTTGCGGCAACTGTATTTTTTTTAGTACAAGGTTATCGCAAGAAAGCTTTAGTTGATGATAAAGTGTATTGCTTAGACGGGCAAATAAACGCTGATACATATCTTGTTAACAATTCAATTAATGTTAACGAAATCAGTACAATTTTTATAAAAGAACAAGAGATTATTGAAAAAGAATAATGTTATAAAAAATAATGGCTTTGCGTTGTTTTTCTACAAAGTCATTATTTTTTTAAATTATAGTTATAAAGCAAATCACAGACTGTTTTTTGTTATATTTTTCAGTATTAAGGAGGAAATATTTTGAGAACAACTACCATAACGGGTGCTATTAAAAATTTTTTGTTGTTAACATTTGGTAGCGCGCTTTTTTGTGTTGGAACTACATACTTTATACTTCCGGCACAGTTAAACAGTGGTGGCGTGCTTGGTGCATCACAGGTCCTACAGTATATTATTGAAGATCTGCTTTTAATTTATGTTCCGGAAAACATACAACTTGCCGGAGTTTTAAACTTTCTAATTAACATTCCGCTATTCATACTTGCATATAAAAGTATGTCAAAGGCGTTTTTATTTAGAACGATTTTTTGCATAGCTATACAAACATTCTTCTTTACGCTACTTACGCCCCCGACAGTTCCAATAATGCACGATATCCTTGCAAACGGATTAGTAGGTGGCGCTTTAACAGGCGCTGGAATAGGTATCGTTCTTTTAGCCGGAGCATCTACCGGTGGTATTGATATCTTGGCGATGTATTTTACAATAAAATATAAAAACTTTTCTGTAGGATTGTTTTCTATATATGTTAATTCGGTTCTGTACTTAATTTGTAGTATATTGTTTGATCTATCAACCGCTATCTATTCGGTAATAGTTGCGTTTATCTGTTCAATCGTTGTGGACAAATTCCATGCTCAAAACATAAGAATCATGGCGATAATCTTTACCACAAGCAACGAACTTTCAAAAGCAATAGTTGATGATATGGGGCGTGGTGTTACAATGTGGAATGGAAAAGGGGCATATACGATGGAGGATAAAACAATCCTAGTGACCGTCATATCAAAATATGAAATCTCTGCTTTGCGAGCAATCGTAAAAAGCCATGATGAAAGTGCTTTTTTAATTTTAAGTCAGGGGCCGGATGTTATGGGTAACTACATAAAAAGAATGGACGCATAAAATAAAAAAGCAGAAAACACACCTTAAATAATTGATCCACTATCGCAAAGTATAAACAAATTGAAATATAATAACAACAAAGAACCAACCACAGACGAATGACTATCTGGGTTGGTTCTTTGCTGTATATGGTTGAACAATAGAACTTTTGTCCTTCTTTGACACTATTTGTGCTTTAGAAGATTGCTCTGTCACATTAATTTGCTTTGTATTTAATTTTAATCACCGTATGCAATCAATTGTGTATAGGAGTAAATTTATTGTTTCTTAAAAGGCTTTACACTATGCCTTTTGAGAACATATAAGCCGTTTCGAGAAACTGGACGTTGTCGGATATACTCGAATCAACTCAACTATATATTACTTTAATACACTTATTTTGTCAAGATTTTATTTGACAAAGTAAGTTTAATTCAATAAAATATAATAATCAAGATTTATTTAGTCATGAAAAATATAGTTTAACTATTATTCATTATGTATGGAGGAAAAGAATTGTTTTTAACTGAAAATGAACTGGAAGTCATGAATGTTTTGTGGAGTAAAGACGTTGATTTTTCGCGAAACGAGATTATTGAACTCTCGCCACATCGATCTTGGAAGGATAACAGCATTCACACAATACTAAACTCGCTTATGAAAAAGCAGTTTGTTAAGGTTGTTGGAATGAGACAGTCGGGAAAGATTTATGGACGAACTTATTCAGCGGCTAAAACCAAGCAAGAATATCTTGCGAATCAATTTGTCGGAACGCCACACGAGCCTGAAAAATCGGTCGTTGGGATTTTTTCTGCGTTGACAAAGGACATGAACGCTTCGGAAAGTACAATTAACGAACTGCAAGAAATTTTAGATGATATGAAAAAAAGGATTGTGAAATAATGATTGTAACACCGTATTCTTTTGTCACCGCAATAATTTGGTTTAGTTTGTTCGTTTTGCTTTCTGAAATGTTAAGGCGAAAAATAGGCTTTTCAATTTATTGTAATATAAACATTCTGCTAGTTTTTATTGTGTTGGCTATCGTTCGTTTATGTGTTCCAATTGAACTGCCAATGACCCAAATTGTAGACGCTACTATAATTTTCGGTTTTACCGAACATCTAATTCAGCCAATATTTACGATAGGAAATTTAAGAGTTAACTGGTTGTTTTTACTGGTTGCTTTATGGTTGAGTGGAATAGTTTTTAGCGTTTTCATTGTTGTTTCAAAGATAGTAAAAGACAAAAGAGTGTTAAATAGCCTTGTTTTTTCCGGTGTGAAAAACGAACGTGTTGAACAATTTTTTAAATCTAATTTTCAAGAGGTTTCAAAAAAATGCAACCTTGTTATATCTCACGAGGTCTCGTCGCCGATAGTTGCCGGACTTTTGAACCCAACTATATTGCTTCCGAAATCAATTGCGGAACTTTCCGACAACAAGCTACATAATGTTCTTAGGCATGAAGTAACACACATTCTAAATAAAGACTTGTGGGTTAAATTGTTAGTTGAGCTGGTTTGTTGCGTCATGTGGTTTAATCCGATAGTATATCTGTTGCGACGTGGGTTGGACAGTGGTTTAGAGCTCAGATGCGACTTTCAGTCAACCCGAGACATGAGCGAGAAAGAAAAGCATCGATATCTTTCAACCATATTATTTTTTTTAAAAAGCAAATCATCCCCAAAAGCCGAACCGCGGTTATCAACTGGATTTAATTTTTTTAACATAACAGAAAATTTTAACATCAAACAAAGGTTTAAATTGATAAGTGCGCCGCAAAAAGAAACCAAGCTTAAATCCGTTATATTTATGCTTGCTATGTGTACTTGTTTCATTCTTTCATATATGGTTGTTTTTCAACCTAAGCATTACCCACCAATTGAGGAATTGATTGCTTCGCAAGTTTTGACTCCGGAAAATTCATATATTGTTAAACAGTCCGATGGAAACTACAAGATGATAAGTGATTATGATTATGAACAAGAACTTTCAAAGGACCATTTATCTAGATTGCCATATTCTAAATTTCCGATAATTCACGAAGAAATTCAAAGCTAAATTGAATAAAGAACTGTTTTACAATAAATTTTTCTATTGTAAGCTTTAACTGCGGAGAAAACGTCGCGTGTGGTTACACTTATAGATATTCTCCTTGATTCGATTAGTTCGCCATATTACTCCAACGGAGTGAACATTACTGTATTTCTAAAATTTTAAATTTTAATCAAAAAAACAAGGTCGCTTCATTAAAAGTATGAAGCAACCTTGTTTTTAGTTGTTTTTATCATAATCAGCTAATGAAGATACTTGCTTTGCCGGTATGAAAATAAACTTACTATTTAAAACGATGGTTGAATTGATGTTTTAAAGATTTTTTGTTTGTTGGTAAAATTATGATTGTAGGTTGATTTTTGCAAGAATATTAATCAGACAAATTATTTCGCGTTTTAATTGCAAAAAAATTAGCATCCCGTCAAAAACTCGTCTACTTGCGCCGCACATTTAATGCCGTCTGATATCGCCCAAACCACGAGCGATTGGCCGCGTTTCATATCACCACACGCAAAAATATTGTCGATATCGGTTTGATAACTCAAATCATTTTTAGTAGGGATCTTTGTTTTTCCTACAATATAATCATCAAAACCGACGAAACCTGCGGCTATCAAAAGCATATCCGCTTTAATTGTCTTTTCGCTGCCCTTAATTTCGCACAGTTTTCCGTCTTTAACTTCTACTCCAACCGTTAGAACAGAGGAGATGACACCATCTGTTTGAAATATCTCTTTTATTGTGGTTTGAAATATACGAGGGTCGTTTTTAAAAACCTCAATAGCCTCTTGTTGGCCGTAATCGGTGTTTAATACTTTTGGCCATTCAGGCCACGGGTTTGAGGTTGTTCTGTCATAGGGTGGTTTTGGCATCATCTCAATTTGTATAACAGAGTTCGCGCCATGTCGAATACACGTTCCTACACAATCGTTGCCGGTGTCGCCACCGCCGAGAATTATAACATCTTTCCCTTTTGCATTGATATAGTTATCCCCCGAAAGGGTGTTGTTTAAAAATGCTTTTGTTGTTTCTGTTAAGAAATCGACTGCAAAATATATGCCGTTTGCGTTTCTGCCGTTTGGGTTTATATCTCGTGGTTTTTTTGCTCCACAACACAAAACCACGGCATCGAATTGTTGTGCCAACTCTTCAAGCTTTAAATTTTTTCCTACATCTTTTCCCGTTTCAAATACAACGCCTTCTTGTTTCATAAGTTCCACACGTCGCGTTATAACAGATTTGCTAAGCTTCATGTTGGGGATTCCATACATTAAAAGGCCACCTATTCGGTCTTCACGTTCAAACACCGTCACTAAGTGCCCGCGTTTATTAAGTTTTTCGGCAACTGCGAGCCCCGAAGGCCCCGATCCTACCACGGCAATTTTTTTGTCGCTTCGCACTTTTGGGGGAACAGGGGATACATATCCTTTTTCAAACCCTGTTTCAATCAAAAACAATTCGTTATCGTGAACCGTCACCGCTTCGCCATCAAGACCGTTTATGCAAGCTTTTTCGCAAAGCGCCGGGCATACTCTTCCGGTGAACTCCGGGAAACAGTTTGTTTTTAAAAGTCGCGCAAGACCATGTGAGAAATTACCTTTGTATATCTCGTCGTTCCATTCGGGAATGAGGTTGTTAAGAGGACACCCTGTCACCATCCCTGAAAGTTCAATAGTGCTTGAACAAAAAGGAACACCGCAGTTCATGCACCTTGCCGCTTGGTTTTGTCGTTCGTCTTGGTTGTTGATATCATAAAATTCATCATAGTTTTTTATCCGTTGTTTAACGGGGACTTTTCCGTTGGCTTTTCTGTTAAACTCTAAAAATCCGGTTGTTTTTCCCATGAGGTTCCTCCTATTTGTTTTTTTTCATCGATATAAACGCTTGCATTTCCGCCTGTTCGTCTGTCATCCCTTTTTGCTTAAACTCGCTTATAGCGTTTAATATCTTCTGATAATCGTTTGGAACTATCTTTTTGAAATCCGCAACCAGCGTTTCAAAATTCTCCAAAATATAGTTTGCATAGGGAGACCCTGTTGCTTGCAGGTGTTTTTCTATAAGCCCTTTAAGTTCATCGATGTCGTGTTTGTATGTAACCTCGTTCATTGTAACAAACTCTTTGTTCAGTTTAAGGTATAGTTCGTGTTTTAAATCAAGGATATACGCAATTCCGCCACTCATTCCGGCGGCAAAATTTTTGCCAACGTCACCGAGCACAACAACTTTTCCGCCCGTCATGTATTCAAGACCATGGTCGCCACAACCCTCGACAACCGCAACGGCGCCCGAATTTCGAACCATGAACCGCTCGCCGGCAATGCCGTTTATGAAACTTTCACCCGACGTTGCGCCATAGAAGGCAACGTTTCCGATGATGACGTTTTGTTCCGGTTTAAAAACGCTTTGTTTCGGTGGTTTAACTATTATCTTTCCGCCTGAAAGCCCTTTTCCGAGATAGTCGTTTGCATCTCCCGACAAGTTAAGCGTTAACCCTTTCGGAATGAACGCGCCAAACGATTGTCCCACGCCACCAACGCAGTTGACCGTATAGGTATCTGGCTCGAGAGAATTTTGAAATTTTTCTGTTATCACAGAACCCAAGATCGTTCCAACCGTTCTGTCGGTGCTTGAAACGTTTATATCTTCTGTATGTTTTTTGTTTTTTTGAATAGCGGTTTCAAATTTTTTCAACAAAACTTTTTCGTCGATAGTTTCATTAAGTTTAAAGTCGAATGCTTTAGACAGTTCAAACGTTTTGTCCTGTCTTTTAGCATACTGTGTCGATATAATTTTGCCCATGTCCACAAGTTCGGCACGCTTTGTCGTTTTTGAGTCACGAACCTTTATAAGGTCGGTTCTGCCCGTCAGCTCATTAAGGGTTCGAACCCCGAGTTTCGCCATTATCTCACGAAGCTCGGTTGCAATAAACATCATGAAATTTATGATATACTCCGGTTTTCCTTTAAACCTTTTGCGCAACTCTTCGTTTTGAGTTGCAACTCCGACGGGACATGTATCGAGGTTGCAAACCCTCATCATCATACAACCCATCGTGACAAGTGGAGCGGTTGCAAAACCAAACTCTTCTGCGCCCAAAATAGCGGCTATTGCAACGTCTCGTCCGCTCATTAGTTTGCCATCGGTCTCGAGAATAACGTTTTGTCTAAGCCCGTTTTGTATTAGGGTTTGGTGTGCCTCGGCAAGCCCAAGTTCCCACGGAAGTCCTGCATCAAGTATCGAACTTGTAGGCGCAGCCCCCGTTCCACCGTCATATCCCGAAATGAGAATGACCGATGCTCCGGCTTTTGCAACCCCTGACGCTATCGTTCCAACCCCCGCAACCGACACGAGTTTAACCGAAATCCTCGCCTTGCGATTGGCATTTTTAAGGTCGTATATAAGCTGTGCTAAATCTTCAATAGAATAGATGTCATGATGTGGTGGGGGAGAGATGAGGGTTACCCCGGGTGTCGAATGCCTTGTTTTAGCTATCCATGGATAGACCTTTTGTCCCGGAAGATGTCCGCCCTCGCCCGGCTTTGCGCCTTGTGCCATCTTTATTTGGATTTCTTTCGCGCTTAAAAGATATCTGCTTGTCACACCAAACCGCCCCGAGGCAACTTGTTTTATAGCGCTGTTTTTGTCGGTGCCGTGTCGTGTCGGGTCTTCTCCGCCTTCGCCGGAATTAGATTTTCCGCCTAGTTTGTTCATTGCAATCGCCATGCATTCGTGTGCTTCTTTTGAAATTGAACCATATGACATTGCGCCGGTCTTGAATCTTTTGACAATCTCGCTTGCCGGTTCTACCTCTTCAAGCGGTATTTCGTTTTTGAAATCGAATTCCAAAAGACCACGCAACGTGTGAGGCTTGTTTTGGTCATCTACAAAAGCCGTGTATTCTTTAAATCGTTTATAATCGCCGTTTCTTGTTGCCTGTTGAAGCGCAATTATCGTTTGTGGATTATACAGATGGTCTTCTTTGTCTTCGCCGCCTACAAGCTTTGTATAACCTGCGCTGTCAAGCATTGGGTCGACCCCAAGATCAAGTGGGTCGAAACCTTTCGAGTGCCTAAAGTTAACCCCTTCCGAAATCTCTTCAAGCCCAATTCCCTCGACACGGCTTACTGTGTTGGTGAAATATTTATCTACAACTTTTTTATTTATTCCAACCGCCTCGAAAATCTGCGCCGATTGATACGACTGGATAACCGATATACCCATCTTTGCGGAAACTTTAACTATGCCATGGATAACTGCGCTGTTATAGTCGTCGATAGCGGTGTAGAGATCTTTATCAAGCATTTTTTTGTCGATGAGCTCTTCTATACATTCGTGTGCCAGATATGGGTGGATTGCTCGTGCGCCATATCCGAGAAGCGCCGAAAACTGGTGTACATCTCGTGGTTCTGCGCTTTCAAGTATGATCGAAATTGCAGTTCTTTTTTTTGTCTTGACAAGATATTGCTCGATGGCGGAAACAGCAAGAAGCGACGGAATTGCAACGTGGTTTTGGTCGACACCTCTGTCGGTTAGTATAATAATGTTAGCGCCGTTTTTATATGCCTTGTCGCATTTAACAAAAAGCTGTTCAAGAGCATTTTCAAGCGACGTGTTTTTATAATATAAAAGGTCAACCTTTTTGACACAAAAACCTTTTTTGTCGATAGCGGCTATCTTTGCTAGGTCGGTTGCTGTGAGAATTGGGTTGTTTACCTCCAAAACACAGCAGTTTTCGGGGCTATCTTTAAGAAGGTTTCCGTCCGAGCCGATATAAACCGTAGTGTCGGTCACAATCTCTTCGCGCAAACTGTCGATAGGAGGGTTAGTAACCTGTGCAAAAAGTTGTTTGAAATATCGAAACAACGGTTGATGTTTGTCCGAAAGAACCGCAAGCGGAATGTCTGTTCCCATCGAAGAGGTGGGCTCAATTCCGTTTTGTGCCATCGGAAGAATGACGTTTTTGACATCTTCATACGAATATCCAAAAGCTTTATATAGTTTATCTCGATACTGTTGTTCAAATTTTTCAATCTTTTTGCTTGGAATTTGAAGCTGTTTAAGTTTAATTAAGTTTCGGTCAAGCCACTCTCCATACGGTTTTTTGTTTGCATAATAGCTTTTACATTCGTCATCGCTTATAATCTTTTTGTTAACAGTATCAACAAGCAACATCTTTCCCGGGAGAAGCCTTGATTTTTTCACGATTTTAGAAGGATCTATGTCCAACACCCCAACCTCGGACGATAATATGAGAGTGTTGTCGTCTGTTATGTAATAACGAGAGGGACGAAGGCCATTTCGGTCGAGAACTGCGCCAAATATGTCGCCGTCCGAAAAAAGAATGGCGGCAGGTCCGTCCCACGGTTCCATCATCGTCGCATAATAATGATAGAAATCTTTTTTTGTTCGACTCATATAGCGGTCGTTTTTAAACGGTTCGGGTATAGTCATCATAACAGCAAGCGGAAGATCGATGCCGTTCATATACAAAAACTCGAGAGTATTGTCCAGCATTGCGCTGTCGGAACCTTCGCCGTTTATGACAGGCACAATCTTTTCGATGTCGTCGCCAAACACATCGGAACTCATCGTTTCCTCGCGCGCCAACATCCGGTCGGCGTTTCCCCTAATGGTGTTAATCTCGCCGTTGTGCAGTATCATGCGGTTGGGGTGGCTTCGCTCCCAACTGGGGTTTGTGTTTGTGGAAAAACGAGAATGTACCATTGCAATGGCGCTTTTATAGTTTTGATCTTTCAAATCAAGATAGAACTCACGAAGTTGCTCCACCAAAAACATTCCCTTATAAACTATCGTGCGACAGGATAAACTGACAACATATGTGTCAGAGCAACTATGTTCAAACTCTCGGCGAATTACATATAGTTTTCTGTCGAAATCAAGTTCAGAACCTATGTCGTTTGGGCGTCTTATGAAACATTGTTCGATATATGGCATGTTGTCTATTGCTTTTTTGCCTAAAATTTCGGGTTTGGTTGAAACATTTCGCCAACCTAAAATTTCCACATCGCTTTTGTTCGCTATAATCTCAAACAATTTTTTCGCTTGACTTCGTTTAATCTTTTCGCTTGGCAAAAACATCATTCCAACTGCATATTGTTTTTCGCCTGGAAGATCAAACCCGAGATGTAGCGTTTTGAAAAAATCATGGGATATCTGAACTAAAATACCAACGCCGTCGCCAACTTCGCCCAAAGCATCCTTTCCCGCCCTGTGTTCAAGTTTTTCGACAATTTCAAGCGCGCTCGAAACGGTTTCGTGTGTCTTTTTTCCGTCTATAGAAACGACAGCCCCAATCCCACAAGCATCATGTTCAAACTTTTTATCATATAATAGTTTGTTTTGCATTTTAAACGTTAGCCTCCTTCATAATAAAAAGGGTCACATATAAAAACATCCAAACAGAATGTCTTCATATGCGACCCCATTGTCGCAAATATTTAAATTTTAACCATTATAACACAATTTGATATTCACTTCAATACTTTAAAGCGTTTTTGTGTTTTGTTATAAAAATAGTGCGACAGGAGAAACAAAGTTTCAACTATCGCACAATAAAAGCCCTGCTTTTGGCAGAGCTTTTATTAACTAGTGGTGATTTAATATCGTGTTCTATTGATTGTCCTGCAAAGCCGCATAGTCGGTCTCGCCAGTGCTTATCTTAACAACGCTGTCGATGTCATAAACAAAGATCTTTCCGTCGCCTATATTACCGGTGTAAAGCGCGTCTTTAATCGCTGTTATAATTGTGTCGAGTGGGATTTTGGCTATGACAATCTCGACTTTAATCTTGGGTCTTAGCGAAGTTTCGACTAAAACACCCCTATACATGTTTCCTTTTTGCATTCCATAACCCAATACGTTTGTCACGGTCATACCCGTTATGCCAACATTGTCGAGAGCCATTTTAAGCTGTTCAAACTTAGATTGGTTAAACACAACTACAACTTTTTTCATAACATAATCGGGTGTTGATTGATCGACAATAGGAATAGCTTTTTCGATTTGTGCAACTTCGCTTTTCGGTTCGGGTTGTGCTTTGAAGTTTGTTCCCATCGGAACGTGAACAAAGTCGGCATAGGAATTTGCAAGGCCATGTTCTTCTATGTCAAGTCCTGCTATCTCTTCTTGTTTTGTAACCCTTAAACCGATAGTGTATTTAATTCCGAGGAACACCGCTGTCATCGTCACGGCAACCCATGCTATAACCGCCAAAACGCCGATAGTTTGAACCAAAAGATAGTTGAATCCGCCGCCATACAGCGCGCCGCCCTCTAGAGCGAACACGCCAACCAATATAGTTCCAACCGCACCACACATTCCGTGCACACCGACCGCTCCGACAGGGTCGTCGATTTTCAAAATCTTTTCAACAAACTCGATGCCAAATACCACCACAAATGCCGAAACCACACCGATGAAAAACGCGCCAATTGGGGAAACTTGGTCACAACCGGCTGTGATAGCGACAAGCCCAGCGAGCGCTCCGTTTAATGTCATCGAAACGTCGGGTTTTTTGTATCTAATCCACGTTATAACCATAACGAGAGCCGCTGCGGCGGCCGCCGCAATGTTGGTGGTGACAAATATGTTAGAAGCGGCTTCAATTGAACCGTCGGTCATCGAGACTGTCGACCCACCGTTAAAACCGAACCAACAAAACCAAAGTATAAAAACTCCTAAAGCTCCAAGGGTCAAACTGTGTCCCGGAATGGCTTTTGCTTTTCCGCTTTTGGAATATTTCCCGATTCGAGGTCCTAAAATCTTTGCGCCGACAATAGCGGCAACACCGCCCACCATGTGAACCGCTGTTGAACCTGCGAAATCGTGGAAGCCAAGTTGCGACAACCAGCCGCCACCCCATATCCAGTGTCCCGAGATTGGATATACAAAAGCGCTCAATGCAACGCTGTATATACAGTAGGACGAAAACTTTGTTCTTTCTGCCATCGCTCCCGAAACAATGGTTGCCGCTGTGGCACAAAACACAGTTTGGAATATGACAAAAGCAGAAGAGGGGATAGAACTGCTGTAGTCGCCTTGAATAAAGAGATCAATTCCCCCCACAAAAGCGCCGTCACCGGCGAACATTAGCCCAAAGCCAATTAGCCAAAAGAATAAAGAACCAAGCGAAAAATCCATTAGATTTTTCATTATAATGTTACCTGCGTTTTTTGCACGGGTAAACCCCGTTTCAACCATTGCAAAACCGGCCTGCATAAAGAAAACAAGCGCCGCGGCAAGCAATGTCCAGATTGTGTCTACTGCTGAAAACATAATTTTTTTCTCCTTTTTATTGAAAATAAAAAGGTGTACTCGAAAAAATCAAGTACACCCCATTGTGTAGTGCTAGTTGACGCTGTAGAGAAGTTCTCCATACGTCGGAAGACCCCAATGTCTTTTTGGTATAATCGTTTCAAGCTCGTCCACCATAAGTCGTGTTTCGGTGGTCAAAGCAAAAATTGTGTTGCGATAGAACTTTGCAAGCTCAAGGCAATCTTCAATACTCTTTGTTTTTATCAAAGCGCTTTCTAGTTTTTCAACGTTTTGATAAATTTCTTTTGAAAGTCTTGAGCAGTTGTCAACCAACGTTTTTTCTAAACTGTTGTCGATGTTAAACGCAGATTTGTTTGCTATAACCTCTAAAAGTTCTTTTTGAAAACTTAGAGAAAAACCTAGAATTTGCTTTGATATAATCTCAACAAACGTAAGTGCTTCGATGTGAACCGTTTTTTGATAATTTTCCACTAAAATCTCATACCGAGCATGAACTTCGTTTTCGGTGAAGATTCCGTGCTTGGTGAAAAGTTCGACATTTTTCGGTTTAATGTAAACCGGCAATGCCTCGACGGCGGTTTTAAGGTTTAAAAGCCCACGTTTTTCCGCTTCTTCTACCCATTCATCGCTGTAGTTGTTGCCGTTAAATATAATCTGTTTGTTTTCTCTAATGGTTTTGCGCACAAGTTTTGCAAGCTGTTCGTTAAAGTTTTCGGCGTTTTCAAGGCTGTTTGCAAACTCGCCGAGAACTTCTGCGACTATTGTGTTAAGCACGATGTTAGGACCTGAAATTGAAAACGTGGAACCTAGCATTCTAAACTCGAACTTGTTTCCGGTAAACGCAAAAGGCGAAGTTCTGTTTCGGTCGGTCGAATCTTTTGGGAAATGTGGCAAAACGCTAGCTCCAAGTTCCATGTCTACCTTTTTTGTTCCACAATATTCCTCTTTGTTTTCAAGTGCTTCGAGAATTTCGGTTAGCTCGTCACCCAAAAACATCGACACGATGGCGGGAGGAGCTTCGTTTGCCCCAAGCCTGTGGTCGTTTCCGGCGTTTGCCACCGAAAGACGAAGCAGGTCTTGGTGGTCATTAACCGCTTTGATAACCGCAACCAAAAACAGAATGAACTGTGCGTTTTCGTGCGGGGTTTCGCCCGGTTCGAGAAGGTTTGTTCCCGTGTCGGTCGAAAGCGCCCAGTTGTTGTGTTTGCCCGAACCGTTGACTCCGGCGAACGGTTTTTCGTGTAAAAGACAAGCGAGATTATGTCTGTCTGCTATAACTTTCATAAGCTCCATTGTAAGTTGATTGTGGTCGGTTGCTATGTTTGCTGTGGTGAAGACGGCAGCAAGCTCATGCTGTGCCGGAGCTACTTCATTGTGTTTTGTCTTCGCCATGACCCCCATCTTCCAAAGTTCGTGGTCAAGCTCTTTCATAAATGCCGCCACACGTGGTTTAATTGTTCCGAAATAATGGTCGTCGAGTTCTTGGCCTTTTGGCGGTTTTGCGCCAAACAGCGTTCTCCCACAATACATCAAATCGGGGCGTTTTAAAAACATCTCTTTGTCGATTAGAAAATACTCCTGTTCAGGGCCTACTGTTGAGTTAACCCTTTTTGCTGTCGTGTTTCCGAAAAGGCGGAGTATTCTTAAAGCTTGTTTGTTGATAGCTTCCATTGAACGCAAAAGAGGCGTTTTTTTGTCAAGCGATTCTCCGGAATATGAACAAAACGCAGTTGGTATACAAAGGGTGTCGCCTTTTATAAATGCGTATGACGTTGTGTCCCAAACGGTGTAACCCCTTGCTTCAAATGTGCTTCTGATTCCTCCGCTTGGAAACGAAGAAGCGTCCGGTTCGCCACGGACCAATTCTTTTCCGGAAAACTCCATGATTACCTTGCCGTTTCCAATGGGCGAGATAAAGCTGTCGTGTTTCTCGGCGGTTATCCCTGTCATAGGTTGGAACCAGTGGGTGAAGTGTGTTACACCCTTTTCGGTTGCCCAATCTTTCATGGCGGTTGCGACGACGTTCGCCACGTCTATGTCAAGATGACGGCCGAGTTCGATAGTCTTTTTAAGTGCTTTATAGATATCTTTCGGAAGCCGTTCTCTCATAGCCTCGTCGCCAAAAACAAGGCTTCCGAACATGTTAGTTATATTGTTCATTTGTTTACCAGACCATTCTTAATAAATTTTTACTTTTGTTCCCAGATGGGGTCTTTTAAAATCCACTTGCCGTATTCATCTTTCTTGAAAAGATCTTTATTATATAATGTGTCAAGAATTGTGTAAAACTCTTTTTCGGAATATCCGCAGAAATCACAGAAATCTCTTACACAAAGCACATCAAGTTCGCCGTCTTTTTGTTTAATGATCTCGATAGCTTGCTCACGTGTTAACATGCCATATCGAACAAATCTTGAACCATAATCGGTTCCGGCAGCGTGGCCGAATTTCGGGTATTTAAGCCAACTGTGCACAAGATATGCGCGGCTGTCAATTTGGTCAAAGTTTTCATAATGGTGGGTTCTATCCCATTCGTGTGTCAGGTCGTGGAATCCTCTTGATTTTGCGAATTGATAGTTTTTATAGCTGTTCCATGGCAAGAAATAGCTCATATAGATTGGGTCAAGTTTTTGCATCTCTTCGATAGTTGGCGCAATGGTAAGAGAAAGATCTTTTTCGGTTACACCGTTGCCCAAAAGCTCCTCCATTGGCATTCCAACAGCAACGCCGTTTTCAATTTGACCTTTTGCCGAATATGTTTCCTCGTCCTCGTTTCCACCATATTCAAAGCTCACGTTTTCGCCATAGCAAAGCATCGGAACGTTGAATTTAAGCGCCATGTGAAGGGGGAACGTGTATATAAGGCGGTCGACATACCATGTCGGTTTTCCGTATTTCTCAAAGAATTTTCGCATCAAAACTTTTTGAACTTTGATGTTGGGTTTACAGCTAATTATTGTACATCCAAATTCTTCGCTGATGTTTTTGATGTTGTGTATGCCGGCGTCGGTCATTGGAAAGTTATCTTCGACGGTGAACAATATTGGGTTCATCCCCATAACTTCTTTAAGCATATAAACTTGGAAATGGCTGTCTTTACCTCCCGAAACCGCAACCGCACAGTCATATCCACCGGGGCCGTTGCAACCTCTGTATTTGTCACAAAGCTTTTCAAACTCTTTGAACCTTGCGTCCCAGTCTACGTTTTTACGTCCTTCAAAGTGGGTGCAAGCGCTACAAACTCCATCTTTATCAAAGGTGATACCTGGGCGAGTGTCGGGCATTGCGCATTTTGTACAGTATTTCATAATTGTTATTTCTCCATTCTCAAATTAAATTCATAAAAAAAGACAAAGACGCCATGAACAGTTATTGTTCACAACGTCTTTGTTGTTTATGTCGAGTATTCTATCATATGAATTTGGCTTTGTCAACAAATATTTTAAAAAAAGTTTGGTTAATATTTTTTAAATTAATCGTTATTGACATTCTTTTAAATATGCTATACAATTATAGCAAGAACAATGGCGTTCATCATTTGTTGGTTGCAAATTTTTTTTGCAATTGTGATTGATGGACGTTTTTTATTTTAATTATTACGAAAGGATATTATTATGAACAACAAAGAAATAATTGAATTTATAGAGGAAAACGACGTTAAGTTTATACGTCTGTCGTTTTGCAATCCTTTTGGTGAACAAAAAAATATTTCAATAATGGCGGATGAACTTGAGGGAGCATTTAAAAACGGGATTTCGTTTGATGCTTCCGCTATAAAGGGTTTTTCCGAAGTGGATAAGAGCGACCTTTTGTTGTTTCCCGACCCCGAAACGTTGGCGCTTTTGCCGTGGCGACCAAACGTCAATTCGGTTTTGCGGTTTTATTGTGACATCAAAAACCCAAACAACACGAACTTTGAAAGCGATAGCAGGTATATATTAAAAAAAGCCATTCAAAAATTACATGAACTGGGGTTTGATTGTAAGTTTGGGACGGAATGTGAATTTTATCTATTTAAAACGGACGACGACGGAAATCCGACGACCGAAACGCTTGACAAAGGCGGATATCTCGACGTTGCTCCGCTTGATAAAGGGGAAAACGTTCGTCGTGAAATCTGCCTTTGCCTTGAGGAGATGGGGCTTAATCCCGAACGTTCCCACCACGAACAAGGTCCCGGACAAAACGAGATAGATTTTAAATTCAGCGATGTGTTAACGGCGGCAGACAACTTTTTGACGTTTAAATCGGTCGTTAAAGCGACAGCGTCGAGAAACGGTTTGTTTGCATCGTTTATGCCAAAACCGTTTCTTGATAAAAGTGGAAACGGAATGCACACCAATATTTCTTTATACAAAGACGGAGTTAACCTTTTTTGTAGCAAAACAAGTGAAAACTATCGTTATGCCGAAAACTTTATAGCCGGAATTTTGGAAAAGGTACCCGATATAACGTTGTTTTTAAACCCGAACAACAATTCATATGAAAGATTAGGCCAGTTTGAGGCGCCGAAATATGTTTCATGGTCACACGAAAATCGTTCGCAGCTTATAAGAATACCGTTTGCTTCGGATGATAAACACCGTTTTGAACTGCGCTCGCCCGACCCGTCGATTAACCCATATCTTGCTTTTGCGCTTATGATATACGCCGGAATCTACGGAATCGAAAACAGCCTTTCGCTTCCGCCGTCCACAGACGAAAACCTTTTTAAAGCAGAAAAAGACATCGTACAAAGCCTTAATCAACTACCGCAAAGTTTAAGCGAAGCTATCAACGTTGCCCAAAACAGCGAGTTTATAAAACAACATATCGATAGCGAGTTGTTGCAAAAGATAATTGAGATTAAAAGCAAAGAGTCTTTACAGTATATCAACGCAAAAGGAAAAGCAGATTATTATATAAACACGTATTTTGAAAGACTTTAATTGAAAGGTGGTAGTTTTTTGGAAACGGCTTTAATAGTTTCGTATACCGAAAGTTTAAACGAAAATCTTACAAACATTTTGAAAAATATCTCGTGCAAAAAAATAACCACCGTTAAAACGTGTGGTGAAGCAAGACGATTGTCTAACGAAAAGGACTTTGATCTTTATATAATAAACAGCCCTGTTAACAACGTTTCGGGCGAAGACCTTGCAATTGACCTTGTACAAAATGATGTAAGCCAAGTTATCTTTTTGGTTAAAAACGATATATACGATTATACATCAAACGTGCTTGAGAACTATGGGATTATAACGGTTCCTAAACCGATTAACAAAAACATGTTTATTTTATCTTTAAAGCTTTCTAAGGCTACGTTTTCGAGAATGAAAAACATGCAAAAAAAGGCAACAAAGCTTAGCCAAAAATTGGACGATATACGCATTGTTACAAGGGCAAAATGTCTTTTGATATCTCACCTTAACATGAACGAGGAACAAGCACATAAACATATTGAAAAAAAGGCTATGGATTTGCGAAAAAGCAAACGAGAAGTAGCGGAAAATATACTTAAAGTTTACGAAAATTAATGAAATTTATGATAGGTTAACGGTAATATTGGGGAGGGACGATGAAAAAATTTATATTTGTGACGGGTGGTGTCGTGTCGGGTCTTGGAAAAGGGATAACGGCGGCGGCTCTCGGAAGACTATTAAAAGAACGAGGTTATAAAGTGTCGGCGCAAAAGCTCGACCCATATATAAATGTAGACCCCGGAACGATGAGCCCGTTGCAACATGGCGAGGTTTTTGTGACGGAGGACGGCGCGGAAACCGACCTTGATTTGGGGCATTACGAGCGGTTTATCGATGAGAACTTAAATAGATATTCTAATCTTACGTCGGGAAAGGTTTATTATAACGTAATAAACAAAGAACGAAACGGAGGGTATCTTGGACAAACGGTTCAAGTTATTCCACATATAACAGACGAGATTAAAAAATTTATATACAAAAGCGCCGAAAAAAGCGAGGCGGATATACTTATAACCGAAATCGGCGGAACGACAGGAGATATCGAAAGCCAACCGTTTTTGGAAGCCATTCGTCAGATTTCGCTTGAACAAGGACAGGACAACTGTCTTTTTATACATGTTGTTTTGGTTCCGTATCTTAAAGGGTCAAACGAACATAAATCAAAACCCGCGCAACATTCAGTTAAGGAACTTCGAGGGATTGGAATATCGCCATCGATTATTATAACCCGTTCGGATGTACCGTTGAACGACAGCATAAAAGACAAAATATCGCATTTTTGCAACGTTAAAAGTGATTGCGTTATAGAGAACTTAACTGTCCAACATCTTTATGAAGCTCCTATTATGCTGTGTGAAAACAAGCTTGATATTATAGCTTGTCGTGAACTTAAATTGGATCCACGTTTTATCAATCTTGAACAATGGTGCGAGATGGTTGACAAGGCGAAAAACACCGACAAAACTATCGAGATTGCTGTTGTCGGGAAATATGTCGAACTTAAAGATGCGTATCTTTCGATTATCGAAAGTTTAAACCATGCCGGAACATATCACGGGGTCGACGTTGGAATAAGGTGGATTGAATGTGTCGATGAGCAGATCGAAAACGTTGAATCATTGCTTCAAGGTGTTTGTGGAATATTGATCCCGGGCGGTTTCGGATACCGCGGAATAGAATATAAAATCGCGGCGATAAGATACGCAAGGGAAAACAACATACCGTTTTTCGGGATATGTCTTGGTATGCAAGTTGCGATGATTGAGTTTGCGCGAAATGTTTTGGGGCTTAAGGGGGCGTCTTCAAGTGAATTTAACCAAGACACAAAACACAACGTTATCGACATCATGGAACATCAAAAAAACATAACAAAAAAGGGCGGAACTATGCGTCTTGGCGCATATCCTTGCGCAATTAAAGAGGGAACAAAACTTTTTGATGTATATGGTGAACAACAGATATCCGAGCGACATCGACATCGATATGAAGTCAACAACGATTACAGGGAACTTTTTGAAACAAATGGTATGACAATAAGCGGAACGTCTCCCGATGGGTTTTTGGTGGAGGCTGTGGAATTGTCCTCAAACGATTTTTTCATGGCAGTTCAGTTCCATCCGGAATTTAAAAGCAGACCAAACAGACCCCATCCGCTTTTTTGCAGTTTTGTGAAAAACTCTATTCGCCATAAAGAGAAAGGTTGATATAACTAATACAACACAATTTATCAACTTCTCGGTGGATTAGTTTTTTACCAATAAATAAATATTGCAAAATATGTAGAAAAGCGATATTATATTAAATAGAAAATAGGAAGATTATCGGGCAGACATTTAGAGACTAAAAAACATATTAAAAAAACTCAATGGTATTGAATTTTATTGAATCGCATCCAGATTTGCTTAAATAATAAAGAGAAAATCAAACATATATAGACTCTATCTTTTAATATATCGTAGAATATGGATTGAAGAAGGGATTGTTTGATAGAAATTTATTTATGGCATTTATGCAAAACAACAATAGGTATTCAATACTTTTTTTGTGTTATTCTCGTCAAATTGTTAATAGTTAAAAAAACATTGTGATTGAAAAATACTGCTTATGGTGGCAAGTTTGGCGATTGTGTAGCGTTTTTTTCGAGTCAAGCTAAAGCACAACCTGACAGGGAAAATCGGTGAGCACATCCAAGGTTAAAAGCGAGGAGTAAGATATGGAATATGCGGTTATTACGGGTAGCACAAAGGGCATAGGCAAGGCTACGGCTAAACTATTTCTTGAAAAAGGTTACAGTGTAATCATCAACTATGCCATGGACGATGAGTCGGCAGAGCAGGTGAAAAGTGAATTTGCTCAGTATAAAGACCGCATGTATATTATAAAACAAACCCTTGAAAATTATCAAGATGTTTGCAATTTCTGTGATAGATGTTATGAAATAACAAACGAATTATCGGTTATCGTGTCGAATACCGGTACTACAGACAAAACTTCTTGGGAGGACATGAGTTGGGATGCATGGCAACGGGTAATGAACGTAAATCTTAATGCGCCTGCTTTTGTTGCACAGTTGCTGGGAAAACGACTTAAACCCGGAGGGAGCATAGTTTTTGTAGGTTCCGCAATGGGGATACACCCTCATGCGATTTCAATTCCTTATGGTGTTTCAAAATCTGCACTGCATTTTCTTGCAAAATCGCTAGTAAAGGAGTATGAAACAAAGGGCGTGCGCGTAAATGCTATAGCTCCCGGGTTTGTTGATACATCATGGCAAAAGAATAAGCCTCAAGAACTCCGAAAAAAAATTGAAGCCAAAATATCTCTTTCTCGTTTTGCCGATGAAAAAGAAATAGCTGATGCAATATGGTTTTTAGTTAGCAATATTTATATGAACGGCAGTTTGCTAACTATAGACGGAGGGTATCTGAATAAATAGGGGGATGGTATGAGAAAAGTTATTACATACGGCTCGTTTGATATGATGCACGAGGGACATATAAGACTGTTAAAACGTGCAAAGGCGCTTGGAGATTATCTTATTGTGGGAGTGACAACCAACCACTTTGATGAAAGAAGAGGGAAGTTAAACGTAATTGAATCGCATATTAAGAGGTGTCAAAATGTAGAGAGGTGTGGTTTTGCTGACAAAGTCATAACTGAAGATCACGCCGGTCAAAAGTTGGAAGATATAATAAAATATGGGGTTGATGTGTTTACCGTCGGTTCAGACTGGGTTGGAGAATTTGACTATCTGAAGGATTATTGTGAAGTTGTTTATTTGGAGCGGACGAAGAATATTTCTAGCACACAGCTTCGAACACAGAAATATCCGCTAATACGTGTTGGCGTTGTTGGTACTGGTAGGGTTGTGCCTCGCTTAATGCGTGAAATAAAGTATGTAAGTGGAATCGAAGTTACATGTGTCTACAACCCTAACACCGAAAGCGCAAATAAGTTTGCAAGTCAGTATTCGATAGATGCTGTAGAAAACTTTGAAGATTTTCTGGATAAAATAGATGCGGTATACGTGGCAACTCCACATGAAACGCATTACGATTATATTGTTAAGTCTATCAAAGGTGGTAAACATGTCCTGTGCGAGAAACCCATGGCGTTAAATAAAGAACAGGCGCAGATGGCTTTTGATCTTGCAAAAAACTATAACAAAATTCTTATGGAATCGATAAAAATAGCTTATGCACCTGGTTTTGTACAAATGATGGGGATTATTCGCAGTGGAGTTATCGGAAACATACGTGACGTAGAGGCGTGTTTTACAAAACTCCCTTTAACTAAACAACTGCGCGAACTTAGAGATGCGCAATATGGTGGCAGTTTCACCGAGCTTGCTAGCTATAATCTCATGGCGATAATTAAGCTAATGGGAAGCAGATACAACGATGTGCGTTTTCACAGTGTCAGGGCAGAAAATGGAGTGGACATTTATACAAAGGCATACTTTGTCTATGAAAATGGGTTTGCAACGTCGAAAACAGGTCTAGGTGTAAAGTCAGACGGCCAGTTGCTTATTTCCGGCACACAGGGGTATATAATAGCAAGGTCTCCTTGGTGGTTAATGCAAGAGTTTGAAGTGTGTTTTGAGGATACGCGAGAAAACCGTGTGTATAGGACAGATTTTATGGGTAACGGTTTGAGATATGAGCTTGCTGATTTTGTCTCTAAGATTAACGGATATAACGAGGGTTCAGACAAATTGACTGTAGATGAAAGCATAGAAATTGCTCGGATTATAGGTGAATTTTTGAAGGAGAGAGTTTAATGGTTGAACATAAAATGACATATTCGGAATTTATTGAAAAAGCAAGAGAAGTATATAATTTTTTAGAGGATGACCTGTCGAAGAGTGTTTTTTTGAAAAGGTTAGAGTATAACATTACAAAAAGCAAAGAAAGCTTACTAGCGTTGTTGTCTTTAACATCTAACAATATTAAAGATAATATTAAGTCTATACATTATTTGGATATAAAAGCTAAGGACGGAGACACAATAGTTATTTATGGTGCCGGAGGAGTTGGCAAGTCGATGTTGCCATACATAAAAGAAACGTTTTCAACATCTAATATTTTATTTTGCGATGCTAATTTTGACAAAATTTCTAAAATTGAAGAAATCCCGGTTATTTCCCCAACTCAATTGTTTGCCTTATATAAAAACTGCAACGTAATAATTGCTACGAGTAATTATTTCGATGAAGTATATTCTTTTGTTTCAAAAAACATGGATGCTTCAAATATTTATACTGCTGAGTTTTTTTATGACAAGGACTACTATTTTGTTGCGGACATAATGAAACCTCAATGTGACGAAATTTTTGTTGATGGTGGCGCATATAATGGACAGACTTCGTTAGATTTTGTAACATGGTGTAATGGAGAGTATAAAAAAATCTATGTTTTTGAACCCGATATCGATAAAATTCCTGAGGTTAAGTCAAGTTTGTCATCGCTTAATAATGTAGAGTTTTTTAAATTAGGGCTTTGGGACGAGCAGTGCACTTTGGAATTTGACTGCATTGAGGGTGGTAGTAGCCGTATAGCCGAGGGTACAGGGAAGTTAAAAGTAAACGTTGATACTATCGACAATATTTGCAAAGATGGCGTTACCTTTATTAAACTCGATATTGAAGGTGCGGAGCTTAATGCTCTAAAAGGTGCAAAAGAGGCTATAAAAAAGTACAAACCTAAATTGGCAATATGTCTTTACCACAAACCGGAGGATATTTTTGAAATACCCATGTATATAAAAAGTCTTGTTCCTGAATATAAAATTTATATCAGGCATCACAGTAGCAGTATGATTGACACAATATTATATGCAGTTGTTGACTAAATCATAAGTATGTTATTGAAATATGTATATATAATGTTTGCAATAAATATATACAATGTTTATAAACAGTATATATACTGTTTACAAAGAGTATATTTAATTGTGAATAGGTGATGTATAAACATTACAATTTCAATAGAAATATTGAAAAAAGGAGATTAGATGAAACAAAAAGAAATTGTTCTGTTTGGGACAGGATGTATCGGCGAACGTACAGAAAAAATTATGAGAGAATTATGTATTTCGGTTAATTGCTATGCAGACAACGACCCAACAAAACAAGGCTTTTTAAATGGAAAAAAAGTTCTTTCACCGGAATCTTTGATAAATATTGATTGTGATGTTATAGTAGCAAATGCTTATTTTCATGAAATTAAAGCACAACTTAACAGTTTGGGATTTAAAAATAATATATACAATTATAGCATTGTTTCACAATGGGCTCTTGAAAAAATAATTCCGGAATTGTCGATACCAAATAATCTGGAAGCAAAAGTAAAGGCAGAAATTAAAGAAAAATCGGTGATTATCGACAACATATCGACGGTTTCTTGGGGCGGGGCAGAACAATGGGCAATCAATGTTGCGGAAGGCTTACATTCTTATAAAGGTATAAATACGTGTATTGCGTGTAACAAAGATCAAAAAACCAGGCTTGAAGATTATGAATGTGAACAGTGGTTTTGTGAGTCTGCAAACACAAGTTATTTAGAGTCGATTAAAGAATGTGCAAGCTTTTTTTTGAGCAAAATTCCTTTTACACTTGTTAGTTCAAGAATTGATATAGCATATTATGCCGCCCTTGCTACGAGACATTTTTTTCCCGAACAAGTGCGGATAATAAATGCTCAGCATAGTTCAAGATTTGGAAATTATAATTCATCTACTGTGTGTGATCAAATAGATAAAACGATTGCCACTAGCAGTAAAATTTACAATTCACTGTTAGAGAACTACAAAATACCTCCGAATAAGATTGTCATGAAAGAAAATGCATTGATTTTTGACAAAGAGGATGCGTTACAGTCAAAAACATATAGTTGCGGTAAATTACCAATTAGAATTGCATTTGCGGCTAGATTAGAAGTGCTTCAAAAAAGGACAGATCTTTTGTTGAATCTTGTTGAATTGCTTGAAAAACATAAAGTTAATTATGAAATAAATATAGCCGGGCGAGGATCTTATGAGGAAAAGTTGCGTGATTATATAAAAGAAAAAAAATTGGGCAATAAAATAAAAATGCTAGGTGTATTCGAAGCGGACAAACTTAAAGAATACTGGAAAAAACAAGATGTTTATCTTAATCTGTCTGATTTTGAAGGAATGAGCCTAGCTATGCTTGAAGCTATGTTATATGGGGTTGTTCCGGTTGTTACTGATGTAAGCGGTGTCAGTGATGTAATAACACATGGTTATAACGGATATGTCTCTTGCATACAAGATATATCAGACATTGCAAACAATATTAAATCTTTAGACGAAAATAGACATTTGCTTGAAGTTTTTGGTTCGAGGAGCAAAGACATTATCCTTGAAAAGTGTGATTATAGAAAGTATATCGAGTTCATGGCTGAAGAAATTGAAAAGTTATGGTGAGGAATGTGGAAACGATATTGGTGTTAGGTTCTAATGGATTTATAGGAAAGCACTTGATTGATAAATTGAACTTAGAGTACAATATAATTTCAGTAGATAAATCACTCACAATCAAGAGTGATTTTGAGCAAATAAATACATTGAATGTAGATTTTACTACAATACAAAATTTTGACGATTTGTTAGTAGGCGTAGATAAAGTTGTGCATTTGATAAGCACTACGGTTCCTGTGAATTCAACCGAAAATGTTATGGAAGAAATCCAGCTAAATATTATTCCAACGGTTAAACTTCTCGAGAGTGTTAATCGCTCAAATGTAAAAGAGTTTATTTTTGCATCCTCAGCAGGTACTGTATACGGACAATCGGAAAACGTTTGCGATATAGCTTCAATAAAAAAACCGATTTGCAGCTATGGAATAATGAAAAGCACAGTTGAGGATTATTTGAATTTATATGCTATGTATGGCAAGTTTAAAGTCAAAATTATAAGATTTTCAAACCCATACGGATACGACGAAAACACAAATAAAGCGCAGGGCATTATACCAATATTTATTCGAAAAAACCTAAAAGGTGAGCCGATTACAATTTTTGGAGAAACACGTAGAGATTATATTTACATTGATGATTTAGTATCGGGGACTGTTGAATTAGTGCGATACAGTGGAGACCAAACAGTTTTCCAGATTTGCACAGGACATACCCACAAAACAAGTGAAGTTGTAGCTGCAATAGAAGCTGCAACAGGTAAACGTTTTAAAGAGATTATATATAAAGAGAGAAGGATGTGTGATGTGCAAAATAATTTCTTAGAAAAAAACGAGACGCAACGAATACTAGGGTGGAAGCCGGTCACAGACTTGAATAAAGGTATTGATATGCTGGTGAAAACAGTTAAAAATCATGCAAGTTTCAGGGGGAAATAAAGATGGTTCCTTTGATAAGTATAATCGTACCTGTGTATAACACAGAGAAGTACTTAACACGATGTGTTGATAGCATAATAGGACAAACATATGAAAATCTCGAAATAATACTTGTGAATGATGGGTCGACTGATGGTAGTGGTATAATTTGCGAGGATTTCGCAAAACGTGATAATCGCATCACAGTAATTCATCAAGACAATATGGGAAGAGGAGATGCTCGAAAATCTGCAGTCAAGATTGCAAAAGGTGAATATATTGGATTTGTTGATGCAGATGACTATATTAATATAAAAATGTACGAACATATGTATTGCATGATAACAGAATATAATGTAGACATGGTGTGTGTTGGATATGTTGAAGAGCATAAAAATGGAGCAAATAGAATTGTTAAATCTTATAATGCCGGATTATATTCACAAGATGGACAAGATGGTGATTGTAGCCTAATTGATATGTATCTATCAAATTCAAATAGTAAAATGAGTTTGACGTCCAACTTGTGGGACAAGTTGTTTAAATCAAATTATATTAAGCAGTATTACCTATCCATACCTAACGATATTTCATATGCTGAAGATTTAGCCTGTGTTTATTCATGTGTACCATTTCTATCCAAACTTTATGTTTCAGATGTTGTGCTGTATCACTACAATAAATGCAATGAATCCGCTATTACATTAAATCGATCGGAAAAGTTACTTGGTGATGCAATTGTTGTCTACAATCATGTAAAATCCGTTTACCAGAAGCATACACAAAAAGAGCTTTTAATAAAACAAATCGATGAATGGTTTTTATTGACGATTTTATCATTACTGCCGGTTGCAATAAAAAAAAGGATGAACTTCTATAAATTTCCCAATAACAGTATAAATGGCAAAAATATTGTTATTTATGGAGCCGGAGAAGTAGGGATAAGCTATTTAAGATTTTTTATCAATAATAAAACTTCTAACATGGTAGGTATTGTAGATAAGAACAAGGCTGGTGAATTCATAGATGATATATGTATTAACGACATAGAAGCTATTTTAAAAATTAATTTTGATTATATAGTTATAGCAATACAAGATAAAGCTTTAGCTATGGAAATAAAATCAGATTTGCAAAAACTATATGGAATTAATGAAGGTAAAGTTTTGTGGGAAAAGCCTATATTTTTAGTTGATGAGCTGCTAAATTAAGCGAAGTTTAGAAAGGGAAAAGAATTGAAAACGATAGCAATGCATCTACCACAATTCCACAGGACAAAGGAAAATGATGAATGGTGGGGAGAAGGGTTTACCGATTGGGTATCGGCTAGAAATGCCAAACCTTTGTTTGATGGGCATTATCAACCACACGAGCCGTTAGAGGACAATTACTATAATTTTCTTGACAAAAGTACAATGAAGTGGCAAGCAGAATTGGCGAAGAAATATGGTGTCGATGGTTTTTGTTTTTATCATTATTGGTTTATGAACGGAAAAACAATATTGGAGAAACCGGCTGAAAATCTACTTGAATGGGATGACATCAATATAGAGTTTTGTTTTAGTTGGGACAGTAATGCCTGGGTGCAAAGTTGGAGTAGAATGAATTTCAACTATTCATGGGATGTTAACAGTGAAGGACAGCATGTTAAAAACGGTAGCGGGATACTGATTGACCAAAAATTTGGAAGAGAATATGAGTGGAAAAAACACTTTAACTATCTGCTTCCTTTCTTTATGGACAAGCGATATATAAAGAAAGACGGAAAGCCTGTTTTTTTGTTTTATGCTGCTAAAAATATATATTGCTTAGATGATATGCTGGAATGTTGGAATGAGTGGGCTGTCTGTGCAGGACTTGATGGTATATATAGCATAGTAACAAATGATAATGAAAAAATGTGGGACAATGTGGATGCGTCCCTAATACAACTACCTAGTGCGATTATACCGAAAATGATTAGTGCACAGGAATGCACCATTACCGAATATGCAAAGGTATTTGATATTGAGAAACTTTGGGAAAGAGCTACTAAAATTGAACACGAAAAAAACAGAAAAGTATACTATGGCGCTCTTGTAGGCTTTGACGACTCCCCAAGAAGAAAACCTGGAAACATATTTAAAGGATCAACTCCAGAATTATTCGAAACGCACTTGAAACAGATGTTGTTGAAGAATTATTGCAAAGGCAACGAGTTTACATTTGTTAATGCGTGGAATGAGTGGGGAGAAGGTATGCATCTCGAGCCGGATAAACTTCATGGCTTCGCATATCTTGATGCAGTGAAAAATGCACAAGAGTTGTTTTTGGAACAAAATAAAGATTGGACACCTAATAAAGAGGATCTATTATACGAGGAAGATGATACGAAATTATTCAAAATGAACGAGTATTTTTCGCTTATGAACGAATGGATGTTTAAACTGGAGGATGGCAAGGCGGTTGCATCTTATTTTATAAAAAACAACTTTAAAAAGATTGCTGTTTATGGCTATGGGCACATAGCAAAACACTTGTTGTTTCAATTGCAAGGTCATGATGTGAAAATTGAGTACATAATAGAACAATTTAAATCGCAAAATTCCGTTCCATATCCTACAAAGACGGTTAGTGATGATTTGGAACAAGTAGACGTGGTGGTGGTTACTCCGATTGTTGAATACTCGGAAATTAAAAAGAGTGTTAAAGAGCGCATAAATTGCCCCATAGTATCGATAAAAGAAGTCGTTTTCGAATCATAAAATTAAAACACAATGGCTAATTAGATAATATTTGAATAACTTATCCTTGCAAGGAGTGTTATGGAAAAAATAAAAGTAAGTATAATATGTATTTCATATAATCATGAAAATTATATACGACAAGCCCTTGATGGTTTTATACTTCAGAAAACAAACTTTGCATATGAAGTAATTGTAAACGATGATGCCTCTACTGATAATACTCAGGAAATTATTAGAGATTATTCAAAAAAATACCCTGGAATTATTATTCCGATATTAAGAGAGCAAAACTGTTATGCTAAAGTTACTTGGCATCAAAAATTAAATGGCTTATGTCGTGGTGAGTATATAGCAATTTGTGAAGGTGATGATTATTGGACAGACCCATACAAACTGCAAAAGCAAGTTGATATATTGGATATTCATAAAGAATGTTCTGGGTGTGGAGGAAATGTAACAGTAGTTGATTATGATGGGACCCCTCATACATCACCTTTCTTAAAGCAATATCTTGTAAGAGAGAATGACGAAATAATGAATTTTAGACAGATATATTTACAAGGACGGTTTGCACAGACATGCAGCTTGATGTACAGAAAACAAGTCATAAGCAACCTGAGTGGAAAAATTCTTGAAGAGTACAAAAACATTAAGATGACGGGTGATATGAAATTAGCCGCACTTATAGCTGCAAGTGGCGATTTCTACCAACTATCCGACTTTGTTGGATGTTATAGATATATCACTACGCACGGAGATAGTTGGAGTGCAAGCATTGAGAATAGAAATATAACGGGGTATCTTTATAATGGTTTTTGTGAAATTGAACAATTTATGCAAAAATATTTCGGTATAGAGAAACTGTATTCGTTACATAAGGCAATGCAATTAAAGGACTCGATAAATAAATATATGGACGATTCATCATATATGAATCAAGCTATCTTGCTGAAAATACTAGCAAAGGAGGACTTTTGATGAAAAAAATCTATGTAACAAAAGCGCTCCTACCCACATATGAAGAATATTGTGAAGCGATTAAGCCACTTTGGGAAACGCACAATATCACAAACATGGGTGTGTACCACAAATTATTTCAAAGTGAGCTTCAGGACTATATGGAAGTTCAAAATGTCTCTTTGTTTTGCAATGGCCACATGGCGCTTGAGATGACATTGCAAGCGATGGAACTCGCTGGCGAGGTAATAACCACACCGTTTACATTTGTGTCCACAACACATGCAATAGTGCGAAACGGATTGACGCCGGTGTTTTGTGATATCAGACGAGATAACTATACCATAGATGTAAATAAAATCGAGGAAGCTATTACAGAAAAGACCTGTGCCATACTTCCTGTACACGTTTATGGACATATATGTGACGTGGAGCGGATTGACAAAATAGCTAAAAAGTATAATTTAAAGGTAATTTATGATGCAGCACATGCTTTTGGAGTTTCGTACAAAAATATACCGGTGGGCAGATTTGGTGATGCGTCTATGTTCAGTTTTCATGCTACGAAGGTGTTTAACACAATCGAAGGTGGAGCAATCACGTTTTCGGACGACAGGCTTGAGAGTAGATTATATAATCTAAAAAATTTTGGCATAAAATCGCAAGATGAAGTGGAATACGTTGGTGCGAATGCTAAGATGAACGAGTTTTCTGCTATTATGGGACTTTGTAATCTTAAACAGGTGCAATGGGCAATAGATGAAAGAAAAAGAGTATATGAGAGATATTTGGAAAATCTGAGTGATGTAGCTGGGATTGTGTTTTGTAAAAACAACCCGGAGCAGACTCAAAACTATGCATATGTGCCTGTGTTGGTCTTGGAAGCATTTGGGAAAACACGCGATGAGTTGTTTAATATACTAGCTGAACAGGAGATATACGTTAGAAAGTACTTTTATCCGATAGTGACAGAACTCGATTGCTATACAGACAAACAAATGCCCAAGGATACACCTGTAGCAAACGAGATATCGCAAAAAATACTTACTCTGCCAATCTACCCGACACTTGACAATAGCGAAGTGGATAGGGTTTGCGAGGTTATACGGAGGGTTCATGAAAATAAAGATTAAAAGACAAGTTTTGGAGGCAGTTGCAAGCATTGAGGAATGTCACGAAATTATACGTTCTATCAAAGATAAAGAACAGTCGCTAGATTTGTTGGGGCTGTGTCAGGATTTAGCGATATCTGTGGGTGAAACGCTAGAGGCTCAAGAATCTCTGATAGATGTAGTGCAACGTATTATCGAACAACTCGAAGAATACTACAAAAATATATACAAACTCGGGTGCGTAGAGGAACTACAAAGTAAGGAATATTCCAATCTTCTCAACATTTGCAGCTCTAACATTAAAGATATAAAGTCTGTGATTGAATCCGATATTCCTGAACAAAAGCAGGTCGTGGTTTTTTTGCCGTACATAGCGTCGATGTGGGACAGTCTTGCAAGCATTTGTCACGAAGCGATGAAGAACGAGGACTGGGAGGCTTATGTAATGCCGGTTCCATATTATTCTTTTGACAAACAGAGAAAACCAATTAGTGACACCTGTGAGTATGACATGTTTCCACAAGATTTACCTTTAGTCCACTACAAAACACGAACGCTTGAAAGCTTGAAACCGGATCTTATTTTCTATCATAATCCCTATGACGATATAAATCTAATCACCTGTGTTCATCCGGAGTTTTTTTCGACAAACCTCAAGAAAATTACACCATATCTTGTTTATGTACCATATTATTTTGCAACTGAAAATTCAATGGAGCATATGCCGGATATGCCGGGAGTTAAGAATGCTTGGCGAGTTATAGTTCAAGAGGAGGTGGCGGCACAGTATCTGAAGAAATATCAGGAAGAGAAGGTGATTGGGCTTGGAAGCCCCAAATTAGATGCGCTGTTTAATGCGAATACAAAAAATATTCCTGAAGAATGGCAGAAGAAGATAGAGAATAAAACGGTTTTGTTATTTAACACACACCTTAAAAGTGTTATGAATGAACCGACCAAATTCTTTGACATGCTGGATTATGTGATGGATATAATGGGAGATGACCAAGATATTGTCGTGATCTGGAGACCCCATCCGCTTATTCAGCAGACGTTAACTTCGCTCCAAAATAATAAGGAATTGCTAAGACAGTATAAGAGAAGAGTGGATAAATTTAAACTGCTCAAAAACGGAATTTATGATGACTCAGCAGATTTGCACAGAAGCATTACCCTCTCGCACGGATATATAGGTTCGTTCAAAAGTTCTGTGTTTACTCTTTATAAAGAGACTGACAAGCCAATATATATTTTGCCGGATACTTATGAAAAAAACTGGTGGGAAACTAGGCTAATAAATATAAATAGTGGTGGAGTTATTGCAGGGGGATATGTATGGCAGTTCGGTATTTCATTTAACGCAATTATTAAATACAATCCGGTAACGAAACAAGCATGGTACGTTGCATCACTAGCTAAATTTCCAATGTTTGAACCTAATTTATTTTATACTATTGCCATATGTAATGATTGGCTTGTATTAGTACCACGATTTAGAAATTGTGTGGTACTCTACAATATTGTATCCTCCGACATTAAGTATATTGAAATTGAAAAGGAAGACTTCGCAAAGCCTCAATGGTTTACTTCATATGTAAATGAAGATGAAGTTATAGTTGTCAGAAAAGATAGTACAGACTATCACTATGTGATATCAACTGAAGATTTTTCCTGTAATAAAATAAATTTAAAGGAGAAAGAAACATATTTAAGTGCTGCTGATGGGTACATTTGGACACATCAAAAATTGCATAATAAGTTAGTTGCACGAAATGCGGGAAATTGTTTGACGTTTGATTTGCCGAATAATTATTCTTTTGAAATTGTTCCTCATATCTGTATCTCGCAAAATAGTTTATGGGTAGTAAGTAGAAAAGAAGGAAAACTCCTTTATTGGAAAGATATTAAGGATTTTCAAAACTGTAACGTAATTAATATTTTTGACAAATCTAAGACCGGCGAAGAAATTTTTATTAGGCTTTGCAACGTACATGATGGAAGGCTTCTCTTTAGTACTACATATTCAGACGCTCTTTACAGCCTTGATATTAGCACAATGACATGTAAACAACTAACGCCTAAAACGATGAATGTCTTTACAACTTGCTCAATAGATGCTCTTTTGTTTGATAATGAGATATATGTGTTGCCACATGGATTTGAGAACAATATTGTATCTGTGGTGGATTTAAAACATCAAAATGTTAGCCAACACCGAATTACAATCGAAAATCATGATAGAGTACAAGAACTATTTCGATGTGAGTTAAAGGGAACAGGAAAAGATGCTTTTGCCCCATATTTGCCATTGTCGCCGACAACATGGATAGAAACAGTAAAGGCTATCGATGAAAATACTAATCGAAATTGTAGCGAAAAAAAGGTGGGGATAGCAATATGGAAACAGATAGAAAGCGAACTGTAGGGAAACAATATGATTGAAATGTATGACGAAAATCTTAATATATATATAAATCATAGAGTTGTATTGTGGGGAGCGGGGAAAATCGGCAAGGAGTTCCATGATCTTTTAAAAAGCTTAGAATGTGAAGTGCTTGCGTTTTGTGACAACAATGAAAAGTTATGGGGAACAAAGATAGACAATACCCCGGTTATTTCACCAAACAAGCTAAAAGATATATTGGCTCAAAGTGACGATGTTGTTGTACAAGTTGCGCTGCTTCTTGAGGACTACACTTCGCTTATTTCTAAACTTGAATCGATTGGCGTAACTTGTTGTTTTCCTGTGACTCAACTGAAATACTTGAGGCTGATTAACTCGCGACTGCATCAACATAATACAGAAATAAAACAAGTTCAAAACAACATCTTGATTGATGCGGATTTGATTGACATAGAATATGCGCTAGAGAGAAAGACAACTTTTGTACGTGATGTTGCAAAAAATCCCAAACGTTATCCAATATTATTTAATCTGCCATTTGAGACAGGATTGGAGAATATCTACAAGCTTATTCCCGATACACAGCAAATATACAATTTTGATTCTTGTCCACAAGGGTTTGACAGTCAAATTCTAGGGTTTTGCGATGTAAACAAAAAACTCATTACCGCCGTTAGGGATCCTATATCACAAAATATGGCGTTTGTACACAAAATGTTAAGGCGTGAAGGATTTTTGGAAGAAGCATATTACATCAAACTAGCTGAACATCTCGAAGACATAACGCCGCAGATGCTGTTTGACAAATGGATGAGAGAGACAGGATATGAAAAGGGAATTGACATTCCGGAAAGCTGTACTCTGAAAACCATGAAATTGTCACGCGATATTCAGGGTTTTGTGCGAAGTTTTTGTAAACATGTGCTTGATATCACGGCTCAACCTTTTGACAAACAAAAAGGCTTTTCGATTATGCAGGGCGACAACATCGAGGTTTTTGTGTATCAATATGAGCGGCTTAAAGAAATACTGCCCGAACTATCGAAATGGCTTGGAGTTTGTGCAATCGGGATAGAGATTAATGAAACGGACAATTTGTTTCAAAAAGACATTAAACTTTCGAGGGAGTATGTCGAAAAGTGTTATAGCGAACCTTTTGTTTCTCATTTTTATTCAGATGAAGATATCGAAAGGTTTAAGAACAGCTGTGAAGGGCGGATAGTTTAATGAAAATCGGAATAATGCAACCATATTTTTTCCCGTATATTGGGTATTGGCAGCTCATATCCGCCGTAGACATATTTGTAGTGTACGATAATATTGAGTATACAAAAAAGGGGTGGATAAATAGAAACAACTATTTAGTTCATGGATGTAATAAATTATTTACAGTACCTCTTGAAAAAGCTTCTGATTTCTTAAATATTGACCAAAGAGAAATTTCAAAATCATTTGATAGAAATAAAATGGTACGTCAGTTTACTTCGTCATATTACAAAGCACCATTTTACGAAAAGGCTATAACTCTAGTTGAACAAATATTGAATTATGAAGACAGAAATCTCTTTAGTTTCTTATTTAATTCAATAGTAGACATTATGGACGTATTAAATCTTAACACAAAGCTTATTATTTCTTCTAGTCTAAGTATTGATCACAATTTAAAATCCACAGAAAAAGTTATTGCAATTTGTAAAGAGTTAAATGCAACCACTTATATTAATTCAATAGGTGGTATCGGTCTATACAGCAAAAATGAATTCAGTAAGGAAGGTATACAGCTGAGTTTCTTAAAATCGGGCAACATCAAATACACGCAGTTTAGCAATGATTGCTTTGTCCCTTCTTTGTCAATTTTAGATATTCTTATGTTTAACTGTCCTGATATAATTAATGAAATGCTAAAAGAGTATATCTTGTTATAATATTTTATTCTAGAACTAAGCAGATAATTTAACATCTGATAGTAAGTAATGAGGCAATCTCAGCAAAATAATTTGTATTAAGTTATAAGGAGTGTATATGAAAAAAATATTGATATTTGGGGCTACCGGAACAACTGGGGCATATGTTGTAGATTATTTGTATAATTATCTAAATAGTAGTGAATATGAACTTATTGCAGTTTCCAAGCGAGACACTGATTTTTTTTCGAGGGAGTATGGGATAGAATACATAAAAGTTGATATTTCGTGTAAGAGAGATTTTGAAAAATTACCACAGACAGATGTTTATGCAATAATTTTTATGGCTGGAATCCTTCCGGCATATATGGAAGGGTATCAGCCTGAAAAATATATTGAGACAAACACAATTGGTGGCATAAATGCTTTGGAATACGCAAGAAAAACAAATACTGAAAAATTTATTTACACACAGTCAATTTCAGATTTAGCAGGTTATTTTGGTGTAGAAAAAGAGCTTTTTCCTGATATGCCTATTAAGCTAAACTACACAAATGACCATTCAGTATATGTAATATCCAAAGTAGCGGTGGTAGAACTTATGAAAAATTATTCGCAAATGTATGGTCTAAACTGTATAGTTTTAAGAATGCCCAATATTTATATGTATACAAAAAATCAAATGTTTTGTGTTAATGGAAAAATAAAACCCATTGCGTATCTTTATATCATTAATAGAGCAATAAGTGGCAAGAAAATTGAAATTTGGGGAGATCCTAAAATAAGCAAAGACATTGTGTACGTGAAAGACTTTGCACAAATGGTATATAAGTCGATATTGACAAAAGAAAGGAACAAGACTTACAATGTTGGGACGGGCAAAGGAACAACTCTTGAAGAGCAAATTTTAGGAATAAGAGATGTATTTTGTGAAAATAAAATTTCAGAAGTTGTATATTGTCCCGAAAAATCAAATAATCCTGAGTATATCATGAATATTGATTTAGCCGTTAAAGAGTTGGGATATTTACCGAAATATAATTATATGGATTTGCTAAAAGATATGAAAGCAGAAATGAATGAAAAAAAATATGATGAATTAGAAAAAAGTTTTACATAAAATTAACAAAATGATGATAACAAGTGTTTCATCAAAATATCTATATATAAAAAGGTGAAAAATGATAAAATTAACTAAAATTGACAGTGAATTTACTATTTACAAGGGCAAGAAAGTGATATTGTGGGGATGCGGATATTTTGGTAAACTTTTTTTGGATTTGTTTGAAAACTACAATATCAAAGTATTTGCACTATGTGACAATGATGAAAACTTATGGAATACTACCATAAATGGAGTAAAAGTTATGTCTCCGGCAGAATTAAAACTGTTATCAAAAGAAAACAGTAATCTATTGATTCAACTTTCTTTTCAAACAAAATCTGAATTAAGTATATTGAAACAATTATCTGAACTGGAGATTGATTACATTTCATTTGAAGAGGCAAGATGGGCATTACAGTTTCGTAGGAATATTGATATATTTAGTTCTTCCAAATCTGTTAAGTTTAGCAGTGATGAGTATAACATAATTATACGACATCAAAGAAGCTGGTTTTTATACAATGCATTATCTCGATATATGAAAGATATTATTATATTGTATTTACCTGCCAAAACAGCTGATTTCACACTAAATAATATTTTTTCTATAAATGATATACCTGCACTTAATATGTGGGCTCAACCAAAGTCGATGGATATTGAATATTTTAAGACATTGTATTCACCTGTGAAAATAATTACAGCAGTAAGAGAGCCAATAGGTCAAAATATATCCTTAGTTTATAGCCTTACGACCAGAATGGATGAATTTGATGTCATGCAACAGTTCATGCTTAACTTTGATGCAAAATATAAAACCCACGAAGGTCTGATTAAACTGTTTTTTAAAGACGGAGGCAATGTTCAGGAACTTTTTGATGCATACCTTAATTCAAAGAATTATCCAAAAGCAGACAACCCAATTAATGTAGATAGCTTTTCTCATAGTTGGCATATTCAACATTGTATGAATAGGTTTCGAAAAGAAGTGATTGATATTTATGCACACCCGTTCGACAAAGAAAAAGGTTATGCTATAATGAGGGAGAACAATGTTGAAGTGTTTGTCTACCAACTAGAAAAGCTAAATAATATTATCCCAGAGCTTTCAGATTGGGTTGGCGTTCCGTTTGACAAACTGGAAAGCGCAAACGTAGGTGCGGATAAGTGGACAGGAGAATCGTACAAACAAGCCCAAAGGGAGCTTACATTCTCACAGGAATACTTTGATGCTTGCTATAATGAACCTTATGTCAAACACTTTTACTCCGATGAGGATATTGAGAAGTTTAAAGCTCGTTGGAGACCGCATATAAGATGAGGAGACTGTATTGATATCTAGAACTGAACTTAAAAATATACAAAGTATATGTATCGACATTGCCACAACAGCGGGTGTTGCCATAATGAACATATATGAAAATGAAGAAACATTTGCTAGCGTTGAATATAAGTTGGACAAATCTCCCTTGACTCTTGCAGATAAATCCTCAAACGACATTATTGTGTCCGCACTGAAAAAAAACTTTCCTTCTTATTCCGTTCTTTCTGAGGAGGATAAGGACGATATGAGCAGACTTGAGAGACCTTATTGCTTTATTGTCGACCCGCTGGATGGGACGAAAGAGTTTATAAAACGCAACGGGCAATTTACCGTAAACATCGCGCTCGCATATAACCATGAGGTTATTATGGGTGTAATTTATGTACCGGTGTCGGGGGAACTGTACTTTGCAAGTAAGGATAATGGAGCATTTTATAGGGATAATACGGGCAACACTTTGGAAATATCCGTATCGGATGTAATTGATTTAAACAAACTACGTCTTGTTATGAGTAGTTCTCATGGTTGTGCAGAGATGGAAGAGATTATAGAGAAGTACGAGTTTACAAATTTTGTGAAGATGGGCAGTTCACTTAAAGGCTGTCTCGTCGCTAAGGGTGATGCCGAAATATACTATCGTCACAACCCAACTATGGAGTGGGACACCGCCGCTATGCAGTGCATTGCTGAACAAGCGGGGGCGATTTTCAGACAAATGGACGGCTCAAAGATGACTTATAACAGAGAAAATTCACTTAACGACAAAGGCTTTTTCATAGTAAATAGCAAAAATAATATCTTGCACGATATTGAGGTGAGCTATGACACATTTGGATAGATTGGAAGCAGAAGCAATTTATATCATGCGAGAGGTAGTGGCGGAGTGCGAAAGCCCTGTTATGCTCTATTCCATCGGAAAGGATAGCTCAGTTATGCTACACCTTGCCATGAAGGCATTTTATCCTGCAAAACCGCCTTTCCCGTTTATGCATATTGATACAACATGGAAGTTTTCCGAGATGATTGAGTTTCGCGATAGGGTTCTACGGGAAAAAGGCATTAATTTAATTGTGCACACCAACGAAGATGGCGTGAAAAACGGCATAAACCCTTTTGACCATGGCAGTGCGTATACTGATATAATGAAAACTCAAGCTCTTAAACAAGCTCTAGATAAATACAAATTTACTGTGGCGTTTGGAGGTGGAAGAAGGGATGAAGAAGCGTCGCGCGCAAAAGAACGTATTTTTTCATTCAGAAATGAAAACCATGCATGGAACCCCAAAAAGCAACGTCCCGAACTTTGGAATTTGTATAATACTTTTATACACAAAGGTGAGAGTATGAGAGTGTTTCCTTTGTCAAATTGGACTGAAGCGGATATTTGGGAGTATATAGAGAAAGAAAAAATAGAAATTGTACCGCTTTATTTTGCTAAAAAACGGCCTGTTGTCGAACGAGATGGGAACTTAATCTTGGTAGATGATGAGCGCATGAAGTTGTTTGACGGCGAAGAAATTAAACATTTAACCGTGAGATTTCGTACCCTCGGTTGTTATCCACTTACGGGTGCTGTAGAGTCGGATGCAACGACGTTGACACAAATCGTTGCTGAAACGATGGGGGCAGTGTCATCTGAGCGTACATCAAGAGTCATTGATCACGAGGCACGGAATAGTATGGAACGCCGAAAAAAAGAGGGCTATTTTTAATGGGATTTATGGACGGTAAGATATGATTGAATTGCTTAAATTTATTACATGCGGAAGTGTGGATGACGGAAAGTCAACACTTATCGGTCATATGCTATATGATGCAAAATTGCTCTTTGCTGACCAAGAAAACTCATTAATACTTGATAGTAAGGTGAAAAATCGTGACACAGTGGACTATTCGTTGCTTCTCGACGGACTTTCGGCAGAGAGGGAACAGGGTATAACCATAGATGTTGCATATCGTTATTTTCACACGGAACGACGTAGCTTTATTGTGGCAGATACCCCTGGCCACGAGGAATACACGAGAAATATGGCGGTGGGAGCATCGTTTGCCGATCTCGCAATTATTTTGGTAGATGCAACAAAGGGATTGCTTCCCCAAACTCGCCGTCACATTCGTATATGTTCGCTCATGGGCATATCTCATTTTGTTTTTGCCATAAATAAAATGGATCTCGTTTACTATGACAACAGATATTTTGACAAGATCGTTCATGTGCTCCAAGTGTTGATGGCACAAGTGCCCTGTGTAACCTGTGAATTTATTCCGGTAAGTGCAACACGAGGAGATAATGTAACAAAATTGTCTCCCAACATGCCATGGTATACTGGGAGAGTTTTGCTCGAATATCTTGAAAAGATTGAACTTTCTAGAAAAGATCATAAAGAGATGTTTTTACTACCAATACAAAATGTGTGTAGACCACACCGAGACTTTAGGGGTTTTCAAGGGCAAGTGGTAAAGGGGGAACTTGCCGTTGGAGAGGAAATTATTGTTCTTCCAAGCGAAAATACTGCAACTATAAAACAATTGTTTATGGCAGATCAAGAAGTAACTTGCGTTCAGCGCGGACAACCTGTAACTGTAGTCTTTGAACAAGAAGTTGACTGCTCGAGGGGTTGTGTTATAGTCTCGGAAAAATCGCTGCAAACAAGCCGACTTTTGCGATGTGACCTGCTGTGGATGGATGACGAAGAACTTCTTGTCGGACGAAATTATCTCATAAAACTGGGCACACGTATACTTCCAGCCACAGTATTTAAAATTCATTACTGTATCGATGTGAATACAGGTGAACACATACTACAGGAGAAGGCTAGCAAAAATGATATTATAAATTGTGATATATCGCTCTCGGAAAAAATCGCAGTGGATGATTTTAACAAGTGTGCAGAAATGGGCAGATTTATTCTTATAAATCGTATAACAAATATGACATCGGCATGTGGTGTAGTAAAGCATACACTTCGTCGTTCGGATAATCTAACGTGGCAGACTACCGATGTAACTCGTGAAATTCGTGCGAATCAAAAAACGCAAATTCCCAAAACATTCTGGTTTACCGGACTTTCAGGTTCTGGAAAATCCACCATTGCAAATGCTCTTGAACGTGCACTTGTTTCGATGGGAAAGCATACTATGATTCTTGACGGTGATAATGTACGCATGGGCCTGAACAACGATTTAGGATTTACCCCTGTTGACCGTGTAGAAAACATCCGCAGAATGGCGGAGATGGCAAAGCTTATGAATGATGCGGGGCTGATTGTTTTGGTTTCAGCGATTTCTCCCTTCGAAGCAGACAGAGAAAATACACGAAAAATTTTAGGAGAGGCTTATTTTGAAGTGTATGTACAAACGTCCCTTTCCGAATGTGAAAGAAGAGACACAAAAAATCTTTACAAGAAAGCAAGAAAAGGAGAAATCTCAAACTTCACAGGGATTTCAAGTCCGTATGAAGTGCCGAAAAATCCCGATTTTGTTGCAGATACAGAGAGTGATTCGATTGATGATATTGTGAAACGACTTTTGTCGACATAGGACAGTTCAGTAATTTTAAGTGGATGCTCTTGATAGTTTGGAAAACAACGTGTAATATTTTCGCAGATTCAGCATATCAAAAAAGTATTAGCTTAAAAAATATTACACAAACAAAAAGGCAAACGGGATGAACATTGTATGTTGTGTTCATACAATAAATCGATATAATTTGACTGAAGTTTGTTTTATTTAATGGGTATTTAGAAAGTTTGAAACCCCATTGTTTTTAAATATTATAATTAGTACGTTTTGTATCAAATATGGGAAAGGGTTGCAGCATGAAAAAAGTTTCGATGATTATACCTGTTTACAACGAGGAAAATTATATTAATGCAACTCTTGATTGCGCATTAGAGCAGGATTATGAGGAATTGGAGGTAGTAGTTGTTAATGATGCTTCAACAGATAATACTCAGGAAGTACTACACGACTACATCAGTAAGTTCGAAAAAAGCAAGATTAATTACATAATTGTTAACCACCCACAAAATAAGGGTGTGAGCGCTGCAATTAATTCGGGTTTGACAGTTAGCACGGGCGATTTTCTATGTTTTCCTGATTCAGATGATGTTTTTGTTGCTAACTATGTTTCTTCAATGGTTCATACACTAGAGAGCACTGGAGGCAACTGGGTACGATGCGATTTTGTGAAAATTATTGAAAATGAAAATCGTGAATATCAAGAAATTTTGCCAACAAAAAGTGTTTATAAAAATGATTATTACGATTTTATTTCAAAACTTGTTCCTTACAACGTTTGGAACATGTTAGTTCGTTCTGATTATTTTTATAAATGTATTGGACAGGAAATTCTTGATTCACCCTTGACTCAAGAATGGTCGCTTATGCTTCCGCTCAGCTATTATTCCGATTATGTAAGATGCAAAGAAATTTTATACCGATATAGCGTCAGGACAGGAGGTCTGTCAAGATGGATAGATGGTGATACTAAGTCAGTTTTAAGTCATTATGATGCGTTGCATAGTTTGAACACAGACGTTATTGCCGGTCTAGATAAAAGCGATAAAAGTGTAAAGCGTGCACTTGAAGTGTATTATACATATATTAAGTTGAAGGTTAAAATGAGTCGTGGTGATAACGTAGAAGCTGAATCAATTCAACTGTTTAAAATTGCATCTGAATATTTAGATGTTGAATTTGCAAATAAAATTGACAGTTATGATTTGACAATGAGATTTGCGCTTGATATTATTTTGCAAATGAGAGTCGAACAACCTTTATTACAGTATTCAGAAATAAAAAAACATACAAACAGGGGATTTGTTATCTATGGTGATCTATATAAAACAGCTGTTTGTATGGCTTTTGGAGAACCATGCGCTTTAGATTCTTATGATACAGCATACGATTCACTACCTAAACTCTTGCTATTTGAAAATTCAAACAAGGCAACTGAAATTAAAAATAAATTTACAAGTTCACATGATGGTTTGTTTTATGACTTGCGAGATATTAGAACAGCTTTAAGAGGTTGGGCATATGAAAAGGGTTATAGTCTATGAATGATGTGTTTAATTTTTCATCATTTGAACAAGCAATTAAGGACAAGCTGATAATTGGATATGGCGCAGGAACAAATGCTAATTACATGCTCCGTGATGAAAGGTTTGCGAAGTATTTAAATTGTTTAGATTGCTTTGTAGATAAGAATGAAACCCTTCAGGGAAAAACGTTAAAGGCGGGGAAATATCAAGTTGAAATTGTTTCTCCTTGGGTATTAGAGAAAAAAGATAAAAACACTACGGTTATTATTGTAACGTTGACCGATTACATAGGAGTTGGCACATGGTTGACACAAAAAGGTTTTACATGGTTGCCGTGGACTGTTATATCAACCGAGTTTAATTTTGAAGAAAAATTTCAATTTGATAGTTCTTGTGCTCCTCGTTTGTTTTTGTTAAATACGCCGGACTATATTAACCTTGGAGACAAGGCAATTGCTGTGGCGGAAGAAATATATTTAAAGAAGAATTTTGGCGATTTTTTTGAACTTGGAACTTATGATTGTCATCCGTTAGCCCTAAAGAAACTTCAAAGTTATGTGAAACCTAACGACATAATTTTTTTACAAGGTGGCGGAAATATCGGATCACTTTGGCGTGTTTTTGAAGAAATATTTCGAAACATTCTTTTGCTGTTTCCGAATAACCCTGTTATAGTATTTCCACAGTCTGTATTTTATGGTGATACTAGTGAAGACAGACAATATTTTGAATTGTCACGTGAAATTTATAATGCACATAAAAACTTAACAATAACCGTAAGGGATAAACGGAGTTATGAATTTGTAGTGTCCTCATATAATTGTAAATGTATGTTGTTGCCCGATATGGTGTTGACATTGTTTTTTGAAAATTCACACTGTCGCTCGGGTATCGGCGTGGTGATAAGGAATGACAAAGAACAAATACTACCCGATAATTATATAACAGTAATTGAATCTGCAATAACAAGAGTTGGCGAACAAGTAGAATATATTTCTCATCTCGATGCAAACCAATCGACAGACAGAAATGAGCAAGTGTCAAATATATTAAACACTTACAGCAGATGTAAACTTATTATTACGGATAGATTACATGGGATGATTTTTGCAGCTATCACCAATACACCGTGTATTGCATTTGACAATTCATACAAAAAAATATCAAATCTTTATGATACATGGTTAAAACAGTACGCACATATAACAATAACCGAATCGCCTGATGAAAAATTGCTTTCGGAAATGATAATGAATAAATTAAATTGCGAATTTAAACCAATTGATACAGCTGCATTTGTGGAAAAATTCGATTCATTGACAAGCAATTTAAATAATATAATAAAGAGTGACTGTAATGTATAAGATAAAACGTTTTATAGACTGCCATGTCCCTGTCAACCTATGTAATTTTAAATGTGATTATTGTATGGTTGGACAATGCAATGCATTTAAAAAAGAGTATACAAATTTTGAATATCCGGTTGATACAATGGCGTATGCCCTAAGACCCGAAAGGATGGGTGGAATATGCGCTATTAATTTATGCGGCAATGGTGAAACATTTTTGCATCCACAACTAATGGATTTTATAAAACTATTGCTTCGTGATGGACACTTTGTGTCGATAGTGACAAATGGAACGGTGACAAAGGCTATTGATGAACTTTGCAAATTGGATGTGAAGGAACGCTCACGCGTGTTTATTAAGTTTTCGTTTCATTATACGGAGCTCGTCAGATTAAATCTGTTGAATGTATATTTTAATAATATACATAATTCACATAAAGCGGGTATTTCGTACACTGTTGAGCTTGTTGCATCAGACGGAAATGTCCCGTATATTGATGAGATAAAAAAAGTTTGTATGGAAAACTTGGGGTGTTTGTGTCATCTGACAGATCCCCGTGCAAACACAACAGATGATATTAGACATTTGACAAACATGCCTATGGACGAACATTTAAAAGTTTGGGGCAGTTTTAATTCCGCTTTGTTTGATTATCGTCAAGCCACATGGGGACACGACCGAAAAAAACATTTTTGCTATGGTGGACTGTGGTCTTTTAATCTCAATTTGTCTCAAGGCGATTTGAAACAATGCTATCGCAATTCAGGAGTTATTCAAAATATTTTTGAACACCCGACAGAAGATATACATTATTTGCCCATAGGGCATCATTGTCGAGTTCCACATTGTTACAATAGCCATGTGTTTGATTGTTTTGCCGGTGTTATTCCTGAAATTCCTTCCCCCACCTATGCTGAACTTAGAAACAGGGTGCTTCCCGGTGGAGATGAATGGCTGAAAGGCCCGTATAAAGAGATATACAGTCATAGAGTTTGTGAAAATAACGAGCCTTATATTGAGGAACGACAGATATTTGCAGATGGTATCAATATGTTAAACTATACAATGGAAACCCCGGGAAGTGATTTTACTGAAAGTGTTCACCGTTGTTTGTCAAATATGAGCGAAAAAAGTGTTGCAGTGTTTGGAGAAAACAGAGTTGCCGAACATCTCTTATTTATATGTGATAAGTTAAAAAAATACCAAGATAGCAGTGATGCCAATGTGGTAGTAGTTACCGACTATTTGCATTATGGATCGATTAAACAAACTTTGTCGAAAAAAACTAATGCAACAATTATAAATATAGTGGATTTAAGTGAAATGCTATGAATGTTCATTTGTCAATAGATGATGTTATAACTTCGCTGAGAAATTTGCATCAAGAGATGCCGAAATCAGTGTTTCACATTCCGTTATTTAGATATATTAGGGAGTTATGCTACACCTATGGTGCGGTGTTTACTCTTTATATATTTGAAAACGATCAATCCGGGTTTCATATTTCAGATGTTCCGCAAAAGTATTTTGACGAGATTAGTAACGAGAATTTTTTGAAATTCGGATACCATGGATATAAAAACGTAGGCAATATACAAGATTTAAAGCTGTTTTCAAAGGAATTAGATAATATCAATAATACTATTCCCAATCAACTTTTATCAAATAAACTGAGATTACATCGGTATATTGCTAACAAAAGTATGATTAAGGTGCTAAAAGAAAACGGCATAAAAGAGCTTTTATGCCGCGATGAAAAGAGCAAAAATCTATTTAATTCGCCCTTGTCTTATGATTTAACAGAACATGATGTAATCAGTTTAAATAAAGGTTGTTTTTCTAAAGAGGGTATTATATACAAAAAAACACACATTCAACTTGAATTGTTTGACGAAAACTCTTTGTTAAAACAACTGTCATACTATAAAAATGAAAAAAATCTAGTTATATTTACTCATGAATTTTGTGTGTATCAACATCAAAATTTGATAAAGTGTGCATTAGAAACATTAAGCAAACAAGGCGTTAAATTTGTGTTTTAATAAAGGGTTAATGTGAGGGGAATATGAAAAGTGAAACTATTTCAATAATAATACCGTGTTACAACGCAGAAAATTACATTGAAAAATGTGTTGAAAGTATACTGTCGGGGTCGTATACCGATATAGAGTTAATTATTGTGAACGATGGTAGCACAGATGGCACAGCTGGGCGTTTGCAAAAGTTTTCAAACGACAAAAGAGTTATTGTGATTCATCAAAAAAATGGTGGAGAAGCTGCGGCAAGAAATGCAGGAATAAATGTTGCTGGCGGTGGGTACATTGGGTTTGTAGACAACGATGATTATATTGAGAAGGATATGTACTTTAAATTACATGCAGCCTTAATTGATAATGACGCAGACCTAGCTATGTGCAATTTTAATTTAGTTTATGATAAACAAGAAACTCAATATTCATATTCAAAAATGATAAACGGATCGGTATCCGTACAGGATGATGCATATGGATATTTTGCTAAATTTTGTGCATGTCCAAAACCTAATAATTATGTGTGGACAAAACTATATAAAAGGGAAATAATTATGTCTTCGGATGTGAGATTTGAAAATTTTCCGCTAAGTGCCGACACACTTTTTTCTTTTAAGCTATTACCGTTTATCAAGAAAACAGTGTTTGTCAATGAGGGTTTATATAATTATTATCAGCGCGAAACTTCAATTATACATAATATTGCCAACAGGTGTAATATTGCTTCTCTCTATGCCGACACTTTTGAAGCGCTTGCAGATTTTTATAGTTCGAATGGACATGAAGATTTTTTGTCGGTATTACAGCTTCATGCCTATACACGGTTTAGAAGCATTTTCTTTTACTCACGACTTGCGGGGCACACCGATCAAGAAATTATTGAAACTATAAAGACGGGATTTAAAGACCGAAAGATATATGATTATTTAACCGGACTTATCTAAAATTGGATAGGTTAATTTTGTGGTTTGTTATGTTATCTGAGTGCTTGTAACACTATACATGAAATAATTTAACTGCATTTTACATGTTTTTTGTTATCTTAACATTGAAAGGACAGCAAGTTTCACACAGACCACTTGATCTAATAAGCACAACTAAGCACAACTAATAAATAATCTGTTGATTTTTGCAGAATAATATGATACGATTTACTTCGGAATTATAGAATTTTGTATTTATATAAATATTCAAATTTAATAATAATTTTATTATTTTTTTGCGTAGGAGAAAAGTTTGAAAAACAAGATTTTTCAAACACCGTTTTGTGCTTTTTGCCAAATACGTCAGGCAAAACTTTTTCACTATAAAAATTTATGTGAAAAAAGTCGCACAAAACTAAGAAAGGAATGGTAATAAGCATGAAAAACCTTAAAGTTAGATATAAACTTTTTGCTCTGCTAGCGTTTGTGTTGGCGATGATGATTTTTATGGGTTGTTATTCGCTAGTGCTATTGTCTAGATTGAACAATGGTATGATGCAAGTCTCGGACAATTGGTTGCCGTGTGTTATTTTTGCTGAAGAGGTAAACACGGCGTCTTCCGACTTCAGAATTGCGGAATATGCACACGTTATTTCACAAAGTGCAGACGACATGGAGATGTTCGAGGCCGATTTAGCAGAAGAAGCTAAAGAGATTCAAGATATATTCGATGATTATGAAGCGAACTATGTTGTAAGCGATCAAGATGCAGAAGTGCTTAACAAAGCGAAAACGGCGTGGGAAGAGTATCTTGTCGTCCATGAAGAAATGATAGAATATAGTAGCCAAAATGAAACAGAACTTGCTATGGAAATTTTGAACAATGAATCGCAAGTTTTGTTTGATCAAGCTTCTGCGACCTTCACAGAGTTGGTTCAGTTTAATAAAAACGGCGCAGACACTGCAAACACAGAAGGCGGCAGATTATATTCAAACGCACTTATTATCATGGTGGCTATAATGATAGGCTCGGTTGTGCTTGCGTTTGTGGCTGCTGTGTATATAATAAGCATGATCATGAAGCCTGTAACACAGGTTGAAAAAGCCGCAAAACAGATTATCACAGGACAACTTAAAACAGACATAACATATAAATCTAAAGACGAGCTTGGAAGCTTGGCGGAAAATATGGCGTTGCTTTGCTCGATGATTAAAGGAATGATAGACGACATAGACCTTAGGCTTTCGGGTATTGCGTCGGGCGACTTCACCGTTCAATCAACCGATGCTAATATGTATATCGGCGACTTTGGTTCTTTAAATGCAAACATGGACAAAATCGCGGAACAGCTTTCTGAAACTCTTTCGGAAATAGACAACGCTTCTGCACAAGTTTCGATAGGTTCCGATCAAATTTCGATGGCGTCCCAATCGTTGGCACAAGGTACAATCAGACAATCCGGAAGCATTGAACAACTTCTTTTAGCCTTAAGAAACGTTTCGGAAGGTGCTGTTGTTAACGCAAAGAATGCGGCTACTGCACGTGACGAGTCGGAAAAGAGTAACGAAAAGGCTACCGAAAGTAGCAAGCAGATGGAAAAAATGATTTCTTCGATGGAAAAAATCAAAGAAAAATCAGACAAGATAAGCAATATCATTAAAGCTATCGACGATATTTCGTTCCAAACTAACATCCTTTCGCTTAATGCAGCTGTAGAAGCAGCAAGGGCGGGAAGCGCCGGAAAAGGATTTTCCGTTGTTGCTGAAGAGGTTCGTAACCTTGCTATCAAGAGCGCGGAATCCGCAACCGACACAACCCAGCTAATTGATGAAACTATCTCGACAATTAAAGAGGGAACAGACATTGTCTATGAAACGGCAAAAGTTATAGACGAAGTTATAAAAGCGGCAAGCTCGATTACCGAACTTGTTGAAAAAATTGCGATTGATTCAGAACAACAACAAAAATCAGTTCAAGAGGTCACCGACGAAGTTTCGGAAATCGCCAATATCGTCAACGACAGCGCGGCAACTTCGGAACAAACAGCTGCTTCTTCAGAAGAACTCAGCAGCCAAGCAAATCTGCTTAAAGAATTGGTGAACAAATTTGTTCTTATAACAAAAGGCTACGAGCACGATTTTGGGAACGAACAAGAAGCTGAACCTCCTGAATATGACGAACAACAAGAATATAATTTTTAGTTTAAGTATAAAAAAATAATAATTGCTTTAAAACAACCTTTGCCTTGTGTGAGGGTTGTTTTTTTACGTTGTGTTTTTTGTTTAAACTGCATATAATATCAATATAAACTTTAAATCAATTTTTTTTGATTTAAGTATTGACATCGGAAAACAAAAGGTTTATACTACAGATAGTTCAAAAAAAGTTGATTTGAAAAAATCGAAAAGGAAAGCGATATGGATAACAAGCAAATAGCACTAATATTTAAAGCTTTGTGTGACGAAACAAGGGTAGAGATAGTGAAACTGCTTCAAACAGGCGAAAAATGCGCATGCCACATTTCAGACGAGCTTGGCCTTGCCCAATCAAAGCTTTCGTATCATATGAAAATTCTTTGTGCAAGCGGAATAATTGAAAGCTGGTATGTCGGAAAATGGACACATTATATGATAAGTAAAGAGGGAAGCGAACAGGTTGTGGAAATTTTAAAAGCACTTACTGTGGCACAGCAAAACAGCGATGAGTGCAGTTGTTCGCGACAAGCTATCTAAACAAAAAGTATCAAGTTAATTTCTATTAGATATTGCGTGAAATACAAGAAATACTACGATTTTGAACCATCGGTGCAAAATGGCGAACGAAGTTCGACAAGGAGTATTTCCTAAATCATCACCGAAGGTGAGGATTATTGATTTTAACCGTCGATGACGGTTTCAATTTTAAAACATACATCAAAAAAAGTTGATTTAAGAAAGGCTTTGTTAAAATGGAATTTTTACAAAAAGCGTGGGATGTTCTTCAAACTCAGATCCTCGGCATGAAATGGCTAAACGATGGGGTGGGTAATATATTAAGTTCGCTTGGACTTGATATATTGTCTCCTGTTGGGGCAAGTATTCACTTTTTTATATACGACGTAATAAAGATAACGGTTTTGCTTTGTTCCCTTATATTTATAATATCGTATATCCAAAGCTTTTTCCCGCCCGAAAGAAGTAAAAAAATCCTCGGAAGATTTAAAGGCATATGGGCAAACATAGTTTCCGCGCTTCTCGGAACGGTTACTCCGTTTTGTTCTTGTTCCTCAATTCCTCTCTTTATGGGATTCACAAGCGCCGGTCTTCCGGTTGGGGTTACGTTTAGTTTTCTCATAAGCTCGCCAATGGTCGATCTTGGGAGTCTCGTGCTTTTAATGAGTATTTTTGGGGCGAAGGTTGCGGTTGTATATGTTATAGTGGGGCTTGTCGTTGCAGTCGTTGGCGGAACAATCCTCGACAAACTCGGAATGGAGAAACATGTTGAAGATTTTATTCTTAACGCCGGAAGCGTCGACATCGAGTCGCCCGACCTTACCGTTAAAGAACGTATTGTTTTTTCCAAAGAACAGGTTGTGTCAACATTTAAAAAAGTCTTTCCGTATATCCTTGTAGGCGTTGGAATAGGCGCAGTTATACACAACTGGATACCGCAAAACATTATAGAAACGGTGCTTGGAAGCGACAATCCGTTTGGAGTTATTCTAGCGACACTTGTTGGTGTTCCGATGTACGCTGACATCTTCGGAACAATTCCAATAGCGGAAGCTCTTCTTGCAAAGGGCGCACAGCTTGGAACAATTCTAGCATTTATGATGGCGGTCACAGCGTTAAGTCTTCCATCGCTTATAATGCTTAAAAAAGCAGTTAAACCGAAACTTTTGACAGCGTTTATCGCAATTGTTGCTTCAGGTATAATTTTGGTTGGATATTTCTTTAATGCGTTTCAACAGTATTTAATTTAAAAGGAGATTGATATGGCTAAAACATGGTACCCCGTAATTGACTATGTAATTTGCGAAGAATGTGGAGAATGCATTGAAAAATGCAAAAATGGTGTGTACGATTCGTCTAAAGCTCCGTCGCCAATAGTTCAAACTCCGATAAACTGTATTGATCATTGTCACGGCTGCGGAAATGTGTGCCCGACAGGGGCGATAACATATCTTGGAGAAGACACTGATTGGGTTGCGAAAAACAAAAATAATGAGAAGGGCAGCGGATGTGGCTGTGGGTGTAGTTAAATGAAAGATAAAAAGATATTTAAGATAGTTGTTCCCGTTATAATGGTTTTGATAGTTATAGGTATCTTTATTTACCAGTCAAGGCCGGACAAAATAGAACAAGCGACTACGAGCGCAGTTATCGAGGGAGCAAGCACCGATTTTGCTTTAAACTCAACAAGTATAGACCTCGACAACCTTAAATCGTATGGTCTTCCGATGATTATTGATTTCGGTGCAGACGAATGTGTTCCATGTGTCGAGATGGCACCGGTTCTAGTTTCGGTTAATCAAGAGATGATGGAAAAGGCTATAATTAAATTTGTAGATGTTTGGAAAAGTCCCGAAGCGGCGACAGGTTTCCCTGTTCAGGTTATCCCGACACAGGTTATCTACAATGCCGACGGAACACCGTATGTTCCAAGTGATGCGGTAGCGGGGCAAATTGTGTTTAGTATGTATGCGCACAGAGAAACAGAGGAACATCTTTTCACAACCCATCAAGGAGGTTTGACCGAGGAGCAGATGCTTTTAATCTTAGAGGATATGGGGGTAGAAGTTTAGATGGATGCTATGTTACAAAACATCTCTAATGTTATTACCCAAACAAGTTTCATAGCTCCTATACTCGCTATTATTGCCGGAGTTTTAACCTCGTTTACGCCGTGTGCGTTGTCAAGCGTTCCTTTAATCGTTGGATATGTTGGGGGAACTGGGCAAAATTCTACCAAAAGAGCCTTTTTTCTTTCGGTTACGTTTGCACTCGGTTCGGCGGTTACGTTTACAATTCTTGGGGTTGTAGCGACGATTGCGGGAAATTTAATTGGGAATGCTGCTTCTTGGTGGTATTTTGCGCTTGGAGTGTTGATGCTTTTAATGGCGCTCCAAACGTGGGGAATATACGAGATTATACCTTCAAGTTATCTTGTTTCAAAAAATACAAAAAAAGGTTTTGTTGGAGCTTTCATAGCCGGGATTTTGGGTGGCGTTTTTTCTTCGCCGTGCTCTACACCTGTGCTAATAGCGTTGCTCGCGATTGTTGCGGGACAGGGAAGTTTTGTTTATGGAATAGTGCTGCTTTTGCTCTATTCAATTGGGCACGGTATACTTGCGGTAGTGTGTGGAACGTCGATAGGTTTTGTTCAAAAACTTTCACAAAGCGAAAGCTATGGCAGGGCAAGCAGTGTTTTAAAAATAATAATGGGTGCTCTAATTGCACTAATCGGGTTTTATATGTTTTATCTTGCGTTTTAAAAAAGCATTATACAATTGTTCATAAAAAATAGAAAAATAAATTGTAAAATAAATAAGTAATAGTTTTAAGGAGAATTTAATTATGGCTATTTTTGGTTTTGGAAAAAAGAAAGAAACAACTTCTTGCGGTTGTGGCGGAGCGTGTGAGCCCACCCCGCCGGCTCAACAAGAGGAGATGGCACTTTGTGACTGTGGTGGAATGTGCCCTGTGTCCGAAATAGAAGCAAAAAAACAAGAAATACAACAAAGCAAAGGTTGTTGTGGTGAAATCGATGAAAACAGCGCAAAAGAAGCACAAGCAAAACAATCGACCGGCGCATCGGTAAAGGTTTTGGGTTCGGGTTGCAAAAAGTGCAATCAACTTGAACAGGCAACAAAAGAGGCGCTTGAAAGCCTTTCGATGGACACAGAGATAGACCACGTGACCGATTTCGCAGACATCGCAAGTTATGGTGTTATGACAACTCCGGCCCTTGTGGTGGACGGAAAAGTCGTATCATACGGCAAGGTTTTAAAAACAGATGAAGTGGTTAAGATACTACAGAAAGTCAGAGGATAGGCTAAATGGAAAAAAGCAAAGCTTCAGGCATAAGTTTTTTTGAAAGATATCTAACCGTTTGGGTAGTTCTATGCATGGTGGTTGGCGTGTTAATCGGAAGATTTATTCCGGCTATTCCAAATTTTTTAAGTAGCCTTGAATTTGCCAACGTGTCTATTCCGATTGCAATTTTAATCTGGCTTATGATATACCCCATGATGTTGAAGGTTGACTTTCAAAGCGTTAAAAATGTTGGGAAAAATCCTAAAGGGTTGTTTGTTACGTGGGTTACAAACTGGCTTATAAAACCGTTTACGATGTTTGGGATTGCGTGGTTGTTTTTCTTTGTTATTTTCAAAGGATTTATAACCCCCGAGTTAGCCACCGACTACCTAGCCGGCGCTGTGCTTCTTGGCGCGGCTCCGTGTACCGCAATGGTGTTTGTGTGGAGTCATCTTACAAAGGGTGACCCGGCATACACCGTTGTTCAAGTAGCGACAAACGACCTTATTATACTAATAGCGTTCACCCCAATTGTTGCGTTTTTGCTCGGCGTTGGTGGAGTTTCTGTTCCGTGGGATACGCTTATCCTGTCGGTGGTTTTGTTTGTAGTAATTCCTCTTGCCGGAGGAGTTATAACCAGAACCGTCATGACAAGGAAAAAAGGTTTGGAGTATTTTGAAAAAAAGTTTATTCCGAAATTTTCAAACGTTACAACGGGCGGATTGCTTTTGACCCTCGTTATTATTTTCTCGGTTCAAGGCGATGTTATACTTGAAAACCCGTTACACATAGTGTTAATTGCGATACCACTTATAATTCAAACGATTTTAATCTTTGCAATTGCATATTTTGCTTCAAAAGGCTTGAATTTGCCACATTGCATTGCGGCGCCTGCCGGAATGATTGGTGCATCCAACTTTTTTGAGCTGTCGGTTGCGGTTGCTATCTCGCTTTTTGGAGCAGAAAGTCCGGTTGCCCTTGCGACGATAGTTGGTGTATTGGTTGAAGTTCCCGTTATGCTTATGCTTGTGAAGTTTGCAAACAACACAAAACATCTTTTTAAAAACAAAGGAGTGTCCGCTGATGAGTAAAGGCTGGTATCCTGAGATTGATTATGAAAAATGCATCGGATGCATGGTGTGCAACGACATGTGTAAACATGGGGTATACAAACCCGGAAAAGCTCCGGGTTCATCAGACGATGATACAGAAAAACCAATCGTTGTATATGGTAACGGCTGTGTGCACGGTTGCCATGGATGCGAAAGGGCATGTCCTGTCGGAGCAATAAGATATTTCGGCGACGACGGAACAACCGATATCGATTACGATTTCGACAGTTTTAAACCCGAGATCAAATGCGACGGAAAGCCGAAAGTTGCATTTGTTTGTAATCACAATTCATGTCGAAGCCAGATGGCAGAAGCGCTTGGAAAACTGCTTGCAAGCGATGTGTTTGATAGTTTTTCCGCGGGGACGATTATTAAGAACCAAATTAATCAAGATGCCGTTCGACTTATCAAAGAAATCTATGATGTTGATATGGAACAGACGCAGTTCAACAAAACTGTGGACGATATTCCAACTCCCGACGTTGTTATTTTTATGGGTTGCAATGTTAGCTGCCCGCACGTTCCGTCACAATATGCCGAAAATTGGGGGCTTGACGACCCAAGCGGAAAGAGCGACGACGAGTTTAAAATTATCATTCAAGAGATACATAAAAATGTTTTAAGGCTTAAAGAAAAATTAAGTTAAAAAATTAAAAAGTTTTTTTTGCACCAACCATCCGATTGTTAAGATTACAAGCTAACAACGGAGGGTTGGTGTCATTATTATCGAAAAAGAGGTTTAATTTGATTGTCTATAAGTTTAGTTTATTAACTGCTGGTTAATAAAATTAAGCTTGAAATTGATGTTAAATCAATAGTAAATCATACTAATGGGTTGTATAATATCATTAACAAAAGCTTTTGAAAACAAGACAAAGGGTGAAAAGACATGAAGATAAA
>CAYJAY010000002.1:0-138110 GCA_964368445.1 uncultured Oscillospiraceae bacterium | reverse complement strand
GGAAGAGGAACAAAAACAAGGAGAATAAGTTAAAAACAAAGGTTGTTTATATAATGCGGAGCATTGTATAAATTCGCCATGTGGCTTTGCCACGGCGTCTTCAATACGTATTTTAAGATGAAGCTCATATTAACAAAAAATTTATCAAAAGAAAATCCACAAAAAAGTATTGAATACCACCCGTTAAACAAGAACAAACAATCAAGCTTTTTGCAGTATACAGTTTATAAAGCGCAAAAAGCGAAACGGGTTTTTAGGGCGTGTGTCGCCCTAAATCGTTGAGGGGGTTTTGGGGGTGTCGGGGGACAAAGGGGGAGATTCGAAACTCCCCCTAGTCCCCTGACAAAAAACGTTTCAATAAAAAGATTTACACTACGGATTATTTATATAATAGGTGGAGGAAAAAATGAAAAAATACGAGTATAAATTTGTTGAGGTTGAAAGACAAATTCAAAAAGGCGCGACATTTAATGAATGTCAATCAATTATTGTAAATGAAGCAGAAAAAGGCTGGAGATTAAGTCAAGTTGTAACTGTTTTTAATGAAAGACTGGGTATTAGTAGTGCTATGGGTTATCAGATTATTCTTGAAAAAGAAGTAGAATAGCAGTCGAATTATGAGTAGTTGTCAAGGATAGTGATAAACTTAAACTTGCCCTCTCAGTCAATCCGAGATTGACTGAGAGGGCATTTGTAAAGTTTTAATTAACACAAGGTATTAGGGACAAAAAACTTTTCTAAAAAAACAAATAATCATCTCATATTTTCCGGCATCATTTATTGCATTGATGGAAATTCCTCCGACGGTTCCATTGTGCGGATTTCGCTATAGGTTATTTTGTCGGTCAAAATAAAATCGAGAATTATCTGTCGGTGGTATTCCTTAATTTCTCCGTTTTCGTCGGAATAGTCTCCGAAAAAGGTTAATATCGTTTCGCCATCTTTAAGTTCAACATCAACTTCGATGTGAGCGTATGGCTCGAAAAAATAGTATTCTTCAAAAACTTCGTCGTAAGCTAGTATAAATTCTTTTATTTGGTCGTATTTTTCTTTTGGCATCAAAAACGGACTGCGCTCGGCAAACGTTAGCGTTATCTGTTCGAGATATCTTTCGTTCGTTTTGTCTTCGGGTTGCCCTATGCGGATTTCAATGTCCGGCGTGTAAAACAGATACACATGATATGAAACAAACAAAACGGCAACAATAATCAAAGAAATTAAAATGAATTTGAGTTTTTTCATGATAGCACCTCCAACAAAATCAAATATTGTAACAATAAAATAATAACAAAAAAACAGAGAACAAAAGTTAACAAAAAGTTAAGTATTGTTATCTGTTTTAGTTTTAGTTTATTGTTTTAATCTGCCCTATGCAAAGGTGGAAACTTTCGCTTTCGCAAGTTTTGTTCTTTTGAAAAGACCCATAAGTTCAACCACTGCGCAATATTTATCCGCACAAGACACGACAAACGACTCAAGATATCTAGGACAAAGGTGTGGGGTCATTGGCCACATATGCTTTTTAACAATGTCCTGTTCTAGTTTGTTGAGATTAAAAATCTTTGTCGCGTTATAGTGTGAATAACTGCTGTGTGTGAAGTACCATTTAAATTGGCTTATATCGTCTTTGCTGTGTTTAAATCTAAAATCATGAAGCAAAGCGCCCCTTGCGGCGCAAACTGCGTTCAATCTTAATTTTTTACAAACGACATAGCTTATGTACGAGGTATATAAAAGATGTTGTAAGAGTGGCGTGTCGTCGGTGTGCTGTGACATGTCGCCCATCTCTTGGACAAGTGGGTGTTCGAGAAGGTCTCCGATGACGTTTAAAAATTCGTTTACTTTTTTCATTTAGTTTTTCCTTAAATAATAGTTACAAGTTGGTTATAGAAATAACCGAAAAATATGCTGAATAGTGAGATAGTGATGGCGCGGCCGAAAAGGGTTATATATAAAAAGTGACGACCTTTAATGTGTGTTGTTCCGGCGAGATAACAAAGAAAATCGTCCGGGACGACGGGAAGCGCCGTTGCTATAGTTAAAAGCGGTATTAAAGCTTTGCTTTTTTTTGTGTAGTTAGAATATCGATCGATAACCTTTTGAGAGAAAAGTTTTGGCAAAACTTTCGGTCCAAAGATTTTTGCTATATAAAAAGCTATCATCGACCCAGTGCAAGCCCCGATATAGTTATATAAGAACCCTAAAAAAGGCCCAAACATTGCAACTCCGGCAACCGACACCACAGGGTTTGGTATAATTGGAACGGTAACTTGAAGAATCTGGAGCAATATAAACACAACAGGCGCAAAAATTCCAAGGCCTGAAATGGCGCTTTGTATATCCTCAAGGCTATCGAACCAACCGGCAAAATATCCATAAACCGAAACCGAGACGATAACGCCGGTTAAGATAAACGATATAACACTTAAAACTTTGGGGAGCTTTGATGTGTTTTTAGTAGAAGGTTGTTTTATCATGTTAATAGTTGTAGTCTCGTTTGATTTGATTTTTAATATATTTTCATAAGCCATAATTTTAAATTAAAACCTCTAAGGTCAGTACATTTTTGTTAGTTATATTATATCATAAAATTTGTGTCTATTTATACATATTTCATAAATTTGTCGAAATTGCTTATTTTTGGTAGCGCCACAATATCTTTTAGTTGAAACATACAATATACCGTTCGGCAAATAAAAACTGTCGACTTAAAGTTGTAAATTAAACCCCTTTAATGTATAATAATATAGTTATTCAAACAAGACGGCCAGCGTCTTTTTGTAAAATAATGACGTGAAACGGAAAAAAGAAGCTATGCAAAAAAAACCGTCAATTTTAATTATTAACATATCATGGATAACCGGAGGGGTCGAAAGGGCGCTTTGTAGTATCTGCAACGAGCTTGTAAATGACTATGAGGTTTCGGTTGCGGTTTTGTTTGAAATCGGCGACCCAGGATTTGAAATTTCAAATAAAGTTAATATTTTTTCGGTTGCAAATAAAAAAAATAAAGAACAGTTTTTAATCGACTATATAAAGCAAAATAATATCGAGGTTGTAATCGGTCAAAGCGGAATCGCGCCACCATTTTTACAGTGGTATGAAAGGATGTTGAAAGAGGGTATAAAGGTTTTAGTAATGAACCATGAATACTACTTTTACCCGTTTGACAACCCATACTATAATTATGGAACAGACAGGATAGCACGTTTAAAAGATGTTTTGGCGGTGTCGTTTCTTACGTCGTTTGGCGAAAAGACATATCGTTGTTTTAACGACAACGGAATACTAATGCCGAATCCAACAACGTTTCAACCAATTTCAAAGACAGAGCTTAATACAAAACTTTTTTCAAAAAACATAGTCGCGGTTGGTCGACTTTGCGACCAAATTAAACGAGTGGATATAATTATCGAGACGTTTTCGCTTGTCTTAAAACAAATTCCAAAAGCGACACTAACCCTTGTGGGTGCAGAGGATTTTGACAAAAAGATAGAGTTTGTCGAGACGGGCGAAAAGTACAGCATAAACGAACTGCTAAAGCGGTTTAACATACCGGAAAGCGCAGTCGTAAAGATCAAAAAGACAAATGATGTTAAGAAGTATTACGCAAGTTCCGATATATTTTTGTTGACATCGGTTTCTGAAGGGTTTCCAATGGTGCTTCTTGAAGCGGCGGCGTTTGGTGTGCCGTCGGTCATTACCGAGATTCCGGGGCTTGAGGATATTATTTGGGACGGGGAAAACGGATTTATAATTGAAAAAAATGACATACAAAAGCTTTCGGAAAAGATTGTTTTGCTTTTAAGTGATCAACAGCTTATGATGAGTTTTCGAGAAAATGCCATTTTAAATGCAGAAAGATATTCTATCAAAACGATATATAAAAGGTGGCAAGATCTCATAGAACTTGCAAGGAATTCAAACAAGCGTGAATTTGATGAGAAAATCGGAACGTTTCAATCGGACATGTCTTTTTCACCTGCCGATGTAAAATCGCTTTTGAGTGAATACAACAAAGTATGCGTTGAGGCGACAAAACTTAGAAAAAATCCTTTTGTCAAGATTAACGATCTATTCACGAACGGGCTTCAAGCGCTTAAAACAAAAGGTTTTTTGCAGACATTAAAGATTGCATATTCAATGTTTATAAAAAGATAACAACATCACCAAGAAAGGTTGGAAACAAAAATGAAAGCACTGATAACGGGCGGAGCCGGATTTATCGGTTCAAATCTTACAAATCAACTTTTGGAACAAAACCACAGCGTAACTATATTAGATAACTTAAGTTCCGGGTATAAAGAAAATCTAGATGGGCTTAAGGTTGAGTTTATAAATGGCGACATAACCGACAAACATGCGGTTGAAACTGCGCTTCAAGGAAAAGACGTGGTTTTTCATTTTGCGGCGTCGGTCGGACGTCAAAAATCGCTTGACGAGCCGGTGAAAGACAGCGAGATTAACCTTATCGGAACGGTTAATATCCTTGAGGGTATGAGGAAAAAAGGAGTTAAAAAGATAGTGTATGCATCTTCTGCCGCTATCTTTGGGGAACTTTTAACCCCAACCATCGACGAAGACCACCCACAAAACGCCGACAGTCCATATGGTGTTTCTAAGCTTGCGGCGGAAAAGATGATTTTGGCATATTCGGGTATATATGACATAGTTGGGGTTTGTTTGAGATATTTCAACATTTATGGCAAAAACCAACGATTTGATCTATACGGAAACGTAATCCCTATCTTTGCAAAGAGAATAGCCGAAGGAAAAAAGATAGGCATATATGGTGACGGGCTTCAAACGAGGGATTTTTTAAACGTAATCGATGTTGCTAGGGCAAATATAATAGCGGCAGAAAAAGCAGATAAAAGCGGGGTTTACAACGTTGGTTCGGCTACAAGCATAACGATAAACACACTTGCCGAGATGATGACCGAGATAAGCGGGAAAGATGTTGGAATTGAATATCTCCCGACACGTCCTGCCGACGTGCTCCACTGTAAAGCAAATATCGACAAGGTTCAAAAGGAACTTGGGTTTTCGCCAACTGTGGAACTTGAACAAGGATTGAAAGACTATCTTGAGTGGTTTTTTAATGACATGAAAAAACAATAAAGTATATCTAATTGAAAAAATATTTTAGATGGCAAGAAATGAAGTTTCTATTTAAAACAAACAGAATGCAGCAGTAATTAAGGAGGACAAACAAGTGAATATTTTGTTTGTTGTCGACAGTGCAAGCGCCGGAGTAAACGCCGCTACCGCAACGCTTTTAAGGCGTGTTGCCGAAGGTTTTTCCGAAAGAGGACATAGCTGTAGTATACTTGACCTTTTGTATGACGAGCAAAGCGAAAAAGCATATACACAGGGTGTGATGCTTTATAACGCATACTGTCAAGACCAAGCGGATGTATATCGTTTTATCTCGGACGGATTGAACAAAGGATATTCGAGGCCGATGATAGTTTTAAAGATGCTTTTAAAACCGTCGCTTGCCTTTTCGGCGTTTAAGTTTTTGGTGCTTAAAAGAGGACCAGAACGAGACGTTTTAAAAAAAGAGATCGAAAGTCTTTGCAACCAAAACAACTATGATTATGTCGTTGCGGCGAGTGCGCCGTTTGAAGCGTCATTTGCGCTTTCAGATGCCGACATAACTGCAAAAAAAGCCGCATATCTTTGCGATCCATACACAAAAAGTCTGTATTTTAATACGGCAAAAGACGTTAAGGAAGAAACAAAACTTTACGAGCAACTTGAAGATATCTTTATATCGATACCGATGATAGACGACTATAAGGGCGAACCGTTTGAGAGATTTTCTAACAAGATTAGCGTTGTGCCGCTTCCCGGGGTTGTTAAAAACGACACGCCTCCAAAGCAAACTAGCCAAAACGGTAAAGCGATTAACTGTGTCTTTGTTGGGAATTTATATTGGAACATAAGAAGACCGGACTTTTTGCTTGATATATTTAAAAATATAGATGATCAAAACATCAAGCTCACGTTTGTTGGGGGAGGATATGACAACTTTCCAAAAGGTTTTTTCCAACCGTACAAAGAAATTTTGAAAGACAGGCTGGTTTTTACCGGAAGCGTTCCGCTAAGCGAAGCGTATTCATACATGAATGGAGCAGATATTCTTTTGAACATCGGAAACGAGATAAACAATCAACTTACAAGCAAAATTTTGGAATATGTTTCGTCGGGAAAACCGATACTTAACTTTTGTAAGATAGACGACGATCCTTGTTTAGAATATCTTGAAAGATACGGTCTTTCAGAAACGGTTTATGAAAAAGATGGTGTAAACGAAGACACTGTTAAAAAAGCTTATGAATTTTGCATAAAAAACAAAGGAACAACCAAATGTTTTGAAGCGGTTGAAAAAATGTTTTATGAGCACACAACTAATAACGCAGTGGATATCATGAGCGAAAGATTTTTTAAAAACTAGGGAAGAGACGATATGCAACAGAAAAAACCGAAAGTTTCGGTCGTTGTGCCGATATATAATACAGAGCAGTATCTTGAAACCTGCGTTAAATCGATTACAGGTGGTGTTTTACAAGATATAGAGATAATTCTTGTAAACGACGGAAGTCGCGGCAACGCAAAGCAGATGTGTGAAAACTTCGCAAACAACGACGACAGAATAAAGGTTTTGAACAAACAAAACGAGGGATTAAGAGCCGCTGTGTTTGATGGCATAGAAATGGCCCAAGGAGAGTTTATAGGCTTTGTTGACAGTGACGATTATGTAAACGACAAAATGTTCAAAATACTATACGACTGTGCGACGCAACATGTCGCCGATATGGTTCAATGTGGTTTTGAGATGTTTTATGAAGGTGGCAAAAAGAGGCTGTTTTGTTCTCAAAAAAATCATATTTTGGAAAAAAGAGCGATCGAGAAAATTTTTGATAGATTTTTTGAAGAGGAAGCAACGATTGAGCCACTTGAGAACTGTCGGTGGAACAAACTTTATAAAACTTCGATTTTAAAACAAGCTGTTAGACAACTGCCGAGCGACATAACAATGGGAGAGGATTTGACACTTAATCTTTGTGTGTTGCCACTATGCGAAAAGATTGTTGTGTTGAAAAATGAGTTAAATTATTTTTACAGATTTGTTGAAACTTCGATGAGTAAAAATTTTGGCGAGAAACTTATAACCGATACCATGAGAATGTTAGACGAAATCAAACGCATTGCAAACGAGCAAAAAAGACAGGGTAAAAGTCTTGGAGCCGAGAGAAATCGCCACATCGCTATGCTTATTCATTTTTGTATCGAGAGTAACTATAATAAAATACAAAAGCTTGAAACGATTAAACGTTTGAAAAATATGTTAAGCGAAAAACGGTATCTTTTAGAGTTTTCAAAAAAACAACCTTTAATGGGAAAAATCTCGTATATATTGATATATCTAGGGTTGGAACGGTTGATATTAATTTTTAAAAGTTAAACGAAATCACAAAATAAGGGGAAGTGTCATGGCGTTGGTGTCTATAATTATACCGGTTTATAATGTCGAACCGTATCTTGAAAAATGTCTCGATTCGGTTGTTTCGCAGACGTTTAAAGATATCGAGATAATACTTATAGACAACGGCGGAAACGACGACGGTCGAATGGACGGATGCCCAGAAATTTGCAGGAGGTATGCCAAAGCCGACAGTCGAATTAAGCTTGTGCGTTTGGAGCAAAACATTGGACTTCGCGGAGCAGTGTTTAAAGGGCTTGAAGAGACAACTTCAAAATATGTAACGTTTGCAGACAGCGACGATTGGTTGGAAAAAGATTGTGTAGATACGTTGTATAAAGCCATAATAAAAAGCGGCGTAGACTGTGTTTCGTCGGGACATATTGAGCATTATGGCAATGACCAAAAGGTTTTTTTTAAAAAATACAACAAAATTTTTGAAAAAGAAGAGATAGAAAAAGAGCTGTTACAACTTTTTTATGAAAAGACGGGGAGCCTTTGGGACGAATTCGGAAACCATCGTTGGGGAAAACTATACAAAACGGATTTTTTAAAACAAGCCTCAACACAATGTGATATGAGGATTTCAATGGCGGAAGACCTCGAGATAAACTTAATCTTTTTGTCTATCTGTGAACGTGTTCAAGTCATTGGAGATTACGCCGGTTACTATTACAGAATGGATAGAAACGACTCGATTTCAAACAAGTTTAACCCCGAACGGCTGACCCAAAACGACATATTTACACAACAGCTCGAAAGACTTGCGAAAAAACAAGGGCGAGAGGGCAGGGCAATTAGGTATCGACATGCTCTTTTCAGCTTTCACGAAATTAGCCTTTGTGTCAACAACGACACAGATCAAGAACAAAAAAAAGAGTTTATAAATCGCGCTATCGATGGTGTTTCACAAGATATGATGATTGAACACTCTTTACAGCCTAACTCGATTTTTTTAGGTTCAAATCTATCGGAGCACGAGAAGATTTACTTTTCAAACAAGGTTTTGGATATAGTTGAAAAATCTGACAAAATTGAAAAAGACAAAAAAGATAAGATTTTTATTCAACATATTTTTTTGTTTTTACAAAGTGGATTAAGTAAAAAAAATAAAGCCCGACAGATTAGACATATAAAACAAAAGATAAAAGGTAAAAAGAACATAATATCTTTTTCCAACAACCAAAGTATAAATGCTAGAATTTCTTGTTGGCTACTGTATATAGGGCTTGAAAGTGTTTTGATTAACCTTTATAGATTTTATAGTCTGTTGAAAAAAAGTTAGATTTTTTTGAAAATCAAAAACAGAGAGGAAAGAGCGAATGGCGAAATTATCGTTTGTCATACCGGTTTATGGCGTCGAAAACTATCTTGAACAGTGTGTCGATTCGGTGATTAACCAGACGTTTGAAGACATAGAGATTATTTTGGTTGACGATAAAAGCCCGGATAGATGCCCTGAAATGTGTGACAGATACAGCGCGCAAGACGACAGAATAAAAGTTATCCACCGTGAGCAAAACGGCGGACTTCGGGCGGCGGTTTTCACAGGCCTTTCCAACGCAACAGGGGAATATGTAACGTTTGTCGATAGCGACGATTATGTTTTGAACGACTATGCACAAAAGCTTTATGATGCGATAACTAAGAATTCTGCCGATTGCGCAACGTCTGGGTTTATTGAATGTTTTGGCGATATTAAAAAAGAGGTGTATCTTCAAAAATCCGGAGTTTATTCAAAAGAACAAATCGAAAAAGATGTTTTGCAAGCTTTTTTTGAGCATGGTGTAGAGATGAACGCAACGATAAACAACAATCGTTGCGCGAAGATATATAAAACCAAACTGTTAAAGCTTGCGGCAAAAGATTGTAACGAAAAGTTGAGCATGAGGGAGGATTTTGAGTTAAACTTGAGATTTCTTCCGTTGTGCGAGAGAGTGTTTGTAATAAATGATTATGTTGGTTATTGCTACCGAATAGACAGAGAAGGTTCGATAACAAACAGTTTTAACAAAAACAGAATTGAACAAAACGATATCTTGATAGAAGAACTAAAAAAACTTTGTGTTGAGCAAAAAAGGCCTGGACGATATATTAAAGCGATGGAGAGCGCGGATTATTTTTTTGAGCTAATAGATGAATGTCTTTCAAGCGGAATTAGCGACACTCAAAAATTAGAATATATCGAGCTTGTTATACAAAAGATTTCCTCACAACAACTGATAGAAAATTCGGCAAAGGAAGCCACGCTATATCTTAATTCAAATTTATCGTTAAATCGAAAACTATGTCTTTTGGACAAGATATCCGAAAGAATAGAAAAAGCGGAATTTATTACATGCGAAAAAAAAGACAAGATTTTTATATCGTTGATTTTTAGCGTGGCGGCAAGTAGCCTTGACAGAAAAAAAAATCTTAAAAAGATTAAAGATATAAAGCGAAATTTAACGAAAAAATGCAATATACTGTGGTTTTCCAACAATCAAAATTTAATGGGTAAAATATCTTGTTTGCTTGTTTATCTGGGTTTTGAGTGGATATTGATTGCGTTATATAACTTGAAAAGATAGACATTGAAGTAAAGGGGGGGGAGAAAATGGCGAAAGTATCGATAGTTATACCGGTTTATAATGTTGAAAAATATATTAAACAATGTTTAAATTCTTTTATTTCACAAACTTTTGATGATATAGAGATAATTTTAATAGACGACAAAAGCTTTGACAGGTGTCCTGAAATATGCGACGAATATGCAGCGAGAGACGAAAGAGTTGTAGTTTTGCATCACGAACAAAATAATGGGACAAACGGAGCGATTGTGTCGGGACTTAAACTGGCAACGTCAGACTATATAATGTTTGCGGACAGTGACGATTTTGTTGCGACAGACTATGTAGAAACATTTTACAGCTCGATAACGAAAAACAAAGTCGACTGTGTTTCTTCGGGATATACCGAGTATTACGAAAAAGAAACAAGGCCGGTGTACAGAGCATTTGACAAAACCTATTCTAAACAAGAGATTGAAACTTTGCTTATCAATCCTTTCTATCAAGACATTGAGTCTATAAGCAAAACGTTTGGGGCAAGCCGTTGGGCAAAGATATATAACACTGAAAAGTTACGCAAAGCTTCAAAAGGGGTTAATCCAAACCTTATAATGGGGGAGGATTTAGACCTTAACATAAGATTTTTAATGTTGTGTGACAGCGTGCACACAATTTCCGACTATAGCGGATACTACTATAGATGTTTACGGGAACAGTCGACAACCAATCGATATGATATTAAATTGTTTGAACAAACAGAGCTTATGCTTTTTGAACTCGAGCGTTTCGGAAAACAAAACGGAAAAGACATTTCAAACATAAGAAAAATTAACGACAGCACATATGTCTTTCATGAGATCGAAAAGTGTTTGAAAAGTAAAACTGAAACTGCGGGAAAAGTTGGTTTTATAGGTGGAATGTTAACCAAACTTTCGCCAAAGCTTGTTTTGGAAAACTCTTCACATGAAGTTTTTTTATACTTAAATTCAAACCTTGAACTGTTCGAAAAACTTTCGTTTTGCCGAGGAGTGTTAAATAGGATAGAGCAAAGCAATATAGTTTCAGCGGAACAAAAAAACAGATATTATATCGATATCATGTTTAGATTTATTGAAAGTTCGATACCGTTTGAGGATGTAGCAGGGCAGATACAAACAATCAAAAATAACTTAAGCGACAAAAGATATATTTTAAAGTTTTCTAAAACACAATCTTTTAATGGGAAAATATCATGTTGGTTGATTTATTTTGGGCTTGAAAGTATTTTAGTTAAAATCCTTTCTTTAAAAAAATAGCAATAATTCTAGATTTTCAGAGGTGTTCTTATGGCAAAAGTATCTATAGTTGTTCCGGTCTATAATGTTGAAAAATATATAAATAAATGTGTTGACTCGATAATTGCTCAATCTTTTAAAGACATAGAGGTTATTTTAGTAGACGATAAAAGCCCTGATAAATGTCCTGAAATTTGTGATATGTATGCAAATAAAGACGATAGAGTTAAAGTTGTTCACCATGAACAAAATGTCGGGACAAACGGAGCCATTCTTTCCGGAATACAAGCTGCTACTTCACAGTATATAATGTTTGCGGATAGTGATGATTGGGTTTTAGAAGACTATATAGAAACACTATATAAAATAATAGCTGATAAAAAGGTTGAGGCAGTTTCGTCGGGGTATGTTGAATATTGTGGAGATATTAAGAAAGAGTATTTTCCGAATTTTACAAGAACATATAATAAGAAGCAGATTGAGGATGAAATAGTAACCCCTTATTTTGAGCGGACGGAAAATTTTCATGATAGTTTTGGCAATAGTCGTGTAGGAAAGATATATGTAAAAGAAGTATTAATTAAAGCTTCAGTTGGTAGCAACCCTGAACTTGTCATGGAAGAGGATGTAGAACTGAATTTAAGATTTCTTTTGGAATGTGAAAGCATTGCAACAGTGCATAGTTATGCAGGATATTGTTATAGGATAGATCGTAACACGTCTATTACCAACCAATATACAATGAAGCGGCTTGCCGCACACATGCTTGCAGCAAAGGAGATGAAAAAACTCGCGTTGAAATATCGACGCGAGGGAAAAGCATTGGGTAGATTTAATCCATATCGCCACCTTTTTAACTTTCTCAACGCAGACACCGATTCTAAGGAAAAGATGCTTTGTGTCAAGACAATTTTGGAAAGCATACCACACAGTGTGTTAGTTGAAAACTCGGTTCAAGAGCTGTTTATATATCTTTCGTCAAACATCCCACTCGACTACAAGTTAAACCTTTTGCACACCGTGACTAAGCGGCTTGAACAAACCGATGTTTTAACACCAAAACAAAAAGACGAATATCTGGTTTCGTTTATGTTTCACTATTTAAAAAGCAATCTTTCGACGCAAGAAAAGACAAAAGCGATTAAAAAACAAAAAGAACTGTTAACCGACAAAAAGTATCTCTTGGAGGTTTCAAAAACCCAACCGTTTATGGGAAAGGTTTCATACATATTAATTTATCTTGGTCTTGAACGTCTGTTGGTTTCAATTTCAAACGTGACATAAACATTTTTGAAATTGAAGAATGCAGAAATTTTCAATATCAATAAGGGGAGTCACAAAAATGCCTAAAGTTTCGGTTGTTGTTCCGGTGTATAGAGTAGAAAACTATCTTGAACAATGCGTTAATTCTATCGTAGAACAAACGCTTTATGATATTGAAATCATTTTGATAGACAACGGCGGAACCGACCGCTGCCCCGAGATTTGCCGACGCTTCGAGAAACAAGAAAAACGAATTAAATTGATATCTCTCAAACAAAACATAGGCCTTCGTGGCGCGTGGCTGGAGGGATTAAACCAGATATCTGCCGAATATGTAACGTTTGTGGACAGCGATGATTTTATACAAAATAACTTTATCGAAAAACTTTTTAACGCAATATCTAAATATAATGTAGACTGTGTTTCGGCGGGGTATCAAGATTATATTGAAGATCGATATAACAAAACAAAGCGGTTTAGTGAAACGAGAATTTTTTCTAAACAAGAAATCGAAACCGAGATATTAACCCCGTTTTTTGAACAAACAGAGTCTATCGACAAGACGTTTGGCAACAGTCGTTGGGCAAAGATATATAAGGCCGATGTTTTGAAAAAGACCTCAGAAAGTTGCAATAAAGAGATAAGCTCAGGGGAGGATATAGAGCTTAATATAAGACTTCTGTCAAACTGCCAAACGGTTATGATTCTTGACAATGTCGACGGTTATTGTTACAGAAGCGTGCGAAGCGGGGCGATTTCACACAGATTTGACAGAGTTCGTTTGGAACGAGACGAGCTGTTCTATCGTGAGATACAAAAGATAGCGAACGAGCAAAATCGCGAAGGAAAGGCGCTTGGGACAGAACTTTTGTACAATTCTTCAAACATACTGTTAAGATATCTTTCGCAGGATACCGAGCTTATAGAAAAGCTTGAATGTGCAAAAAGAATAATGGATAGAGTTTTTTTCGCAAAAAAACTTCACCAAGAGGCGAAAGACCGACTTTGTGCCATGTTTGTGTATCCTTGTTTGGTTGGTCAAGTTCCAAAATCAACCAAACTGGAACTTGTAAGTAATATAAAAAACCAACTTTCAGACAAAAACTATCTGTATACCTTTTCAAAAACCCAATCTTTAAAAGGAAGAATTGTATACCTTGCTGTACATTTGGGGTTGGAAAAGCTTTTAATAAGTGTCCTTAAATAATAAAAGGAGAAAGCAACATGCCAAAAGTTTCGGTAGTAATCCCGGTGTATAATGTGGAAAGATATATTGAACAATGTTTAGATTCTGTTTTATCTCAAACGTTTACCGATATCGAGGTTATAATAGTTAACGACAAAAGTCCGGATAACTGCGCAAAAATTATACAAGACTATGCGAAAAAGGATAGACGCATTAAAGTCTTGGAGCATCAAGTGAACCGAGGGTTAAGAAGTGCGGTTTTCACAGGGCTTGAACAAGCAAAAGCAGAGTTTGTGACGTTTGTGGACAGCGACGACTGGTTAAAAGATACCCATGTTGAAACGTTGTATAACATGGTTGTCGAAAAAAACGCCGATCTTGGAGTTGTGGGATTTTACTATTATGCCGAGGAAAAATATAAACAGGTTTTTCTGGGACAAACAAGAATATATACTAAAGACGAGATAGAACAAGAGGTTTTAACTCCTTTTTTTGAACAAAATGAATATCTTATCCACAACATTCAAAACTCTCGCTGGGGAAAGATGTACAAAACAGAACTTTTGAAAAAAGCTGTTGTAGGGGCAAACACAAAGCTAATTATGGGGGAGGATGGTGAGATAAACGTTCGTTATATTTCGCTTTGTGAAAGAATAGCGGTTGAAGCGAACAAAGCTTCGTATTGTTATCGTGGCGACAACTCGGGCGCTATGACCAAGAGGTATAACCTTAAAAGACTTTTACAAAATGATATTTATATTGAAGAACTAAAAAAAATAGCTAAACTTCAAAATCGTCCCGGAAAAGCGTTGGGGTATGACCGAGATGTTTTGGCGCATGAACAACTTTTTATTTACTTAAACGCATACAACGGATATAATGATAAGGTTGCTTGCGTAGAAAAAATACTAGCCAAAGTCGGCGACAAGTCGGTTATATTACAAAAAGCCGAACAATCAATTTTCCCGGTTAAAATCGGGCTTAAGCTTATCGCAAATGGAAATATAAAAACGGGAGTTTTTATGTTTCAAATAGTAGTTGCATTAAAAAACTTTTTTAAAAAAGATCCAAACCCAAACATTCAAAACGTCAAATAAACGGAGAAAGTTGTATGCCAAAAGTTTCGATTGTGATACCGATTTATATGGTTGAAAAATATATAGAACAGTGTTTGAATTCGATAGTTACTCAAACATTTTTTGATATCGAGATAGTTTTGGTGGACGACAGAGGAACCGACAGAAGCGTTGAAATTGCGAAAGAATTTGCAAAAAACGATAGTAGAATAAAAATTATTAAACACGACAAAAACAAAGGGCTACGCCATGCAGTTTTTTCCGGGATAAATGCCAGCCTATCGGAATATATCATGTTTGCGGACAGTGATGACTATGTTAAAAGTGATTATGTCGAGGTTCTTTACAACGCTATAAAAAAATACAATGTCGATTGTGTGTCTTCTGGGTTTATAGAGGTGTATCAAGACAAAGAAAAAGACACAAGTTTAATCGAAACAAAAGTTTTTAGCAAACAGTTAATTGAAAAAGAGATACTGTTTAAATATTTTGAAGTGACAGAAAATTACCACGATATTTTCGGAAACAGCCGTGTCGGAAAGATTTATAAAACCAAAGTTTTAAAAGCGGCGGTTTGTGGAGCAAACGAGAAAATAACGGTGGGGGAAGACCTTGAACTTAACGCGCGATTTCTTTTAAAGGCAAACAGCATTGCAACGTTGTCCGATTACAAAGGCTATTGCTACCGCCAAAGTCGAGACGATAGCATGTCCAACAGATATTCGCTTGAAAAACTGATGATGCAGGATGTTTTGTTTGACGAGATAAAAAAACTTGCGCAAAATTATCACTATAAAGGCGCCGTGATTGGGCGTGAGCTTGTCCGAAGTTGTGACAACCATATGCGGTTTTGTCTAGATACACAAACCGATATTTTGGAAAAAACCCGCATGGCACAATATATTATAGACAGGGTGAGCAAAAGCGAAGCGGTGAGCCGAGAGGAAAAAAACAGATGGCTTGCGGTTTTGACAAAAACGGTTACACAAGGGAATATACCAAGAAAACTAAAACTGGAGCTTGTTAAAAGACTTAAACAAAGTTTATCTAACAAAAACTTTCTGTTAGAGCTTTCAAAATCTCAACCGATTATGGGCAACATATTCTATAAAGTTTTATACTTTAATCTTGAAGCTTTAATAGTTTATATAATGCCGTGCAAATAATGTGAAGTTAAAAAACAGCATACAAAGTTTAAATGTATAATAAGGAGAGGTCATATGCCGAAAGTTTCGGTTATAGTTCCTGTATATAACGTAGAAAAATATCTTGAAAAGTGTTTGGATTCAATTATTTTCGGAACATTTAAAGATATCGAGATTATTCTTGCGGAAGACGGAAGCGACGACAAAAGTCTTGAAATTTGCAAGGCATATGCCGAAAAAGACAACAGAATTCTCGTTGAAACCCAAAGTAACGGCGGGGTTTATGGCGCGGTTATAAGAGGGATTTTAAAGGCGCGGTCTCGATATACTGTGTTTGTTGATAGTGATGATTACGTTAAATTCGACTATGTGGAAAGACTTTATGCTACGGTAATAGAAAAAAACACAGATGCCGTGCACACCGGTTTTTATAAAGTAGAACCGGGAAAAACAGAGGAGATTTTCGCCAACAAATCAAGGGTTTACAACAACCAAGAGATTAAAACCGAGATACTTGAAAGTTTTTTTGAACAAACGGCTTCGACCGACCAAAGCTTTTCAAGCAGCAGGTGGGCGAAGATATTCAAAACAGATATACTTCAAAAAGCGACTATTGGAGCAAACCAAAACCTCGCTATCGGCGAGGATCTTGATTTAAACTTAAGATTTTTGTTAAACTGCCAGTCTATTGCTATTGATGGGGACTATATTGGATATTATTATATAAGTAAAAGGGAAGGTTCAATAACAAATCTTTTTGACTATAAAAGGCTTTTAAAAGAACAACTTGCTGTCGAGGAACTTAAGCGACTAGCGGTATTAAACGGGTATGAGGGTAACGCTATTGACAGCGAGGCGCATCAACATCTCTTCAACTACCTCAATGCAAAAAACAATTTTTTCGATAAGTTAAGATGTGTTAAAGCGATATTAAGCAGAGTTAGAGATAAACGATTAATCATTGAAAAGGCTGACGATTCTATTTTACCAATAAAGATAGCCCTAAAGTTAATTGCCGACGGGTATGTTACTGTTGGGACAATGATTTTTCATGTGATTGTCTATTTAAAGAACGCTTTTTAAAAAGGACGCAAGATTTTTACTAAGCGAGTACAGATAAATGTTGTGGCAATAATGCAAAACAAAGGTTATTCTAGTTGAAGAAAGGATGATAAAAAAATGGTTGTAATAAAGGTGTTGGGTGGACTTGGAAACCAGATGTTTGAATATTCGCTTTTTAAACTTTTTCAAAAAAAAGGCGTCAACGTTAAACTCGATTTAAGGGGATGCGAAAACGATTGTAAGGGCAAGGAACAGGATAATAGATATAACAAAAGCGGGTTTATAATCGATAAAATTTTTGACACAAAGTGTGTGTTTGCAAATAAATTTGAAATATATTTAACTACATATTTCCCGGCTGTGTTTGGAATGAAAAAGGGGGATTTAAGGTTTTATAATAAACTTCATACGACGGCATATTCCGAACTGCATTTCTCGGACGACGAGATTATTAAAGGAAAACATCTTGATATAGAACATGGTCATCTTTGGGGATATTGGCAACATCCTATTCATTTCATGGAAATTATCGAAGACATAAAAAAAGACTTTACGTTTATTAAACCACTCGACGAAAAAAACGAGGATTGGGCACAAAAAATAAAATCTAAAAATTCCGTTTCGGTTCACGTAAGGCGGGGAGACTATTTAAGTTGTTCAGACCATTTTTATATACTAGGGAAAAAATATTACACCAAAGCTTTTGATATAATTAAGCAAACGCAAAAAGACGCAGAGTTTTTTGTGTTCTCGGACGATATACCGTGGTGTAAAGAGAATTTAGGATTAGAAGACGCACATTATGTTGACGGGAATTTTGGTGACAAAAACTACATCGATATGCAACTGATGTCGCTTTGCAAACACAACATAATTGCAAACAGCACGTTTAGCCTTTGGGCGGCTCTTTTAAATGACAACAAACAGAAAGTTGTTGTGTCACCCAAAAACTTTTTAAAAGTGGAACGAGACTTGATGTCGAAAGTTTTGCCAAAGCAGTTTGTTTTGATAGATAACATAGACGAACTCGAATAAAAATTATAAAGGAAACAAAATCTATGGTTGTGATTTCGATGACGGGTGGGCTTGGAAACCAGATGTTTCAATACTGTCTTTTTAAAACATATCAAAAAAAAGGCGTTAATATAAAGCTTGATGTGAGCGGTTATGGAATTAACAGCATACGCCCGTTTTCCGACGAGAGATATAACCAAACCGGATATATGTTGGAAGATCTTTTTAATGTAAAATGTGTCTATGCTTCAAAGTTTGACCGATGTTTTGCAAAAAATATGCCATCAGTTTTTTTGGGGGCGAAACGAGGCGAAATGCGGGCGTTTAACACGGTTTCGACAACAAACTATAAAGAGCTTATGTTCTCAAACGAAGAGATACTTTCAAAAAAATATCAACAACTTAAACACGGTCTTTTGTTTGGATATTGGCAGTATCCCGAACATTACTTTGATGTTTTAGATCAAATTAAGAAAGATTTTTGTTTTAAAAATCCGCTTGACGAAAAGAACAAACAAACCGCCCAAAAGATAGCTGCGACAAATTCGGTTTCAATTCATGTGCGAAGAGGCGACTATCTAAGTTATACAGACCATTTTTACAGCCTTGGCAAAAAATACTACAATGAGGCGTTAGATATAATACGAGAAAAAAACAAAGATATCGAGATATTTGTTTTTTCCGATGATGTCACATGGTGTAAAGAGAATTTAGGGTTAAAAGATGCACATTATGTCGACGGAAATTATGGAGATAAAAACTACATCGACATGCAGCTAATGTCTCTTTGTAAACACAACATAATAGCAAACAGCACGTTTAGTCTTTGGGCAGCACTTCTCAACGATAACAAACAAAAGATCGTTGTTTCACCAAAGCATTATGTAAAAAAAGATTACGATCTGCTTTCAAAAACTATGCCAAAAGAATTTGTTTTAATAGACAACAGCGACAGCAGTTATAGCTAGCGAAAGGGTAAGAATAATGGTTGTTATAAAGATTATGTATGGGCTTGGAAACCAGATGTTTCAATACTGTCTTTTTAAAAGTTATCAAAAAAAAGGGGTAAACGTACGGGTTGACATAGAGGATCACGAAAAAAACTGTATGAGCGTTTTTTCGGACGACAAATACAATAAAAATGGTTTTATGTTAGAGCGGCTTTTCAACGTAAAGTGTAGGTATGCAAACGTTTTCGACGTTAAATTTGCAAGGCTTATGCCGGCTTTTGGAAAAACAAAAAAAGGAATTATGCGTCTTTTTAATACGGTTTATACAACCAACTATGAAGAGGCTATGTTTTCAAAAGATGAGATTTTTTCCAAACAATATCAATATTTGACCCATGGATATCTAAAGGGTGCTTGGCAGTATGTAAGCCATTACGACGATGTTATCGACGAGGTTAAAAAAGATTTCACGTTTAAACTTCCACTAGACCCAGAAAATCAAAAGATAGCGGACAAGATTAAAGCTTCAACTTCAGTTGGTATCCATGTTAGACGCGGAGACTATCTTAAATATGTCGGGCTTTATTATGCGCTTGGAAAAAAATATTACAGCAAAGCTCTTGATATTATTAAAGAAAGAGAGAACAAAAAAGATCTTGAACTTTTTGTTTTTTCGGACGACATAGAGTGGTGTAAAAAAAACTTGGGATTTGACAACGCAACGTATATCGACGGAAATTTTGGCGACAAAAACTATATCGATATGCAACTGATGTCGCTTTGTAAACATAACATAATAGCCAACAGCACGTTTAGCCTTTGGGCGGCTATTTTAAACGATAATCCAAATAAAACAGTGGTAGCCCCTGTTCATTTTATGAAGGAAGACCGTGACTTTGTTTCAAATATGATGCCAAAAGAGTTTGTTTTAATCGACAATAAGGACGAACCGGAATAGACGCTTTGTTTGACTTTTCAATTAATATACTGTTATAATACTTTGGCACAACACAGCAACCAACAGGAAAGGTAGGGTTAAAATTTGCTCGATTATAAATTTGAAACAACGGTAACTTCAAAGGAAAATAAAAGCCCGATAAACATAAAAGAACTTTTTAAATATAAAGACTTGATAGTTTTTTCAACCAAACGAAACTTTACAGCGCTTTATAAACAAACTATTTTGGGTCCTGCTTGGATAGTCATTAACCCGATTATCACGACGTTAATATTTACGTTTGTTTTTGGCCAACTGGCAGGCGTTTCGACCGACGGAACGCCACAATTTTTGTTTTACATGTCGGGAAATATTATATGGAATTTTTTCCTAATGAGCTTAAACGAATCGGCAAACACACTTCTTGGGAATGCCGGAGTTTTTGGAAAGGTGTATTTTCCAAGGTTAACCGTTCCTATATCAAGGGTGTGCACAACTTTTATTAATTTTTTGGTGCAACTTTTTCTTTTTGCATCGTTTTATGTCGGATTTCTTTTGATGGGAACAAAGATTTCACCCAATATATATATACTGCTCTTACCGGTAGTTTTGTTGCAAATCGGTGTGCTTGCTATGGGAATGGGGCTTTTGATCTCGTCGATTACCGCGAAGTATCGCGATTTGGTTTTTGTTTTTGGGGTTTTGACCCAACTTTGGATGTATGTTTCTCCGGTGGTATACCCTGTGTCGCTTTTCAGCGGACTTGGAGGGATCGCAATAAAGCTTAACCCGTTGTCAATGCCTATCGAGATATTCCGCAACTCGTTGCTTAATTCAGGGGGAGAGATAGACTATCTGTTTTGGGGCATCTCGATTATAGTGACGTTAATAATATTTATGTTTGGGGTTCAAAGGTTTAACAAGGTCGAGAAAAGTTTTATCGACGTTGTATAAACATCTTGTTAAAGCTTGACTTTGTGCAAGACAAGTTGGAAAGGATTATTCATATAGATGGATAAACAGATATCTCTACAGGTTAAAAACCTTACAAAAGAATATAAAATCGGCGAATATGGAAAAGGCACGCTTGCGGATGACCTTAAATCGTGGTGGGCGAGGGTTCGAAAAAAACAAGACCCTACTCTGGCTATTGGGCAAGACCCAAACGACATGGGCAAACGTTTTTTGGCGCTTAACAACGTGTCGTTTGAAGCGTTCCACGGAGACAAAATCGGAATTATCGGCGAAAACGGTGCCGGAAAATCTACACTTTTGAAACTTATCTGCCGAATAACCACCCCGACAGGCGGCGAGTTTGGATATGACGGACGAGTCGCAAGCATGCTTGAGGTTGGGACAGGGTTCAACGCCGAGATGACAGGGCGAGAAAACATATATCTTAGCGGCACTATTCTTGGGATGACTAAAACCGAGATAGATGGAAAACTTGACGAGATAATAGAATTTTCGGAATGCGGCAAGTTTATCGACACACCTGTCAAAAGATATTCGAGCGGAATGTTTGTCAAACTTGCGTTTTCTGTCGCGGCACATCTTGATAGTAATCTTATAATAATGGACGAGGTTTTGGCGGTAGGTGACGCAAAGTTTCAACAAAAATGCATTGCGAAGATGAACGAAATCGCAAACCAAGGCGGAAAGACTATCCTTTTCGTAAGTCATAACATGCAGTTTATAAGACAGTTTTGCAACCGATGTATCGTTCTTAAAAAGGGCGAAGTCATATATGACGGCGATGTTGACACCGGTATTAAACATTATATGGTAACGGGGAATATTGGCGGAAACTATTTTGATTTTTCCGATATAAGAAGATATATTAAAACCGAAGGTGGAAAAATTCATATAATGGACTTTTTTGAAAGAAAGTCGATGAACTTTTTTGTCGGAGAAAAGATCAAACTTAAGCTTGTTTGGGAACCGCTTGAACCCGATTTAGATTTCAGATTTACCGTTGATGTGCGCTATATAGATGGGGTTTCGACAGGTACAGCTTTTACAAAGCGTTTAGAATATAAAGAAGTTAATGTCAAAAACAACCTAGAACTTGAAATCGACACCAAAGGAATTGCCCCGGGGGCATATTATATCCATCCGAGGCTGTTGAGGAAAGACGAAAACGGGGCGCCCGTGTTTTGTGATGTACCAGATACTAGCATATATTTTAACATGGAGGAAAACAATGTTGACCTTAAATGGCTACACACGACGTTCGGCCATGTAAAACTCGAGGATATAAAAATAAAAAAATAATTTTAAATTAATAGAAAAAATCAGAGGGAAAACATCTGTGTTTACCCTCTGATTTTTTGTTAATCAAGACGAAGTTTCAAAACATCATCATCAAAAATCGAAACAGTTCCAACTATCACTTGGTTTGAACAAACCCCTCTTCGACACACTTTTATTGGAATATATTGCGTACTGTAACCGGAAAAACTGCCGTCGCTAGATTTCTTTTCGGTTAAAACTTCAACCGTTTTCCCATCGTAACTTTTAATGATTTCGTTTCGAACATTTTCACACCTTTCGCCCATAATCTTTGCGCGTTTCTTTTTAATGTCTTCCGAAATCTGTCCGTCATACTCCGCCGCAGCGGTTCCTTTTCGTTTTGAATAAGGAAACACATGAACCTTTAAAAATTTTTGCGACAGAACAAAATTCAAGCTTTCGTTAAATTCTTGTTCCGTTTCACCCGGAAACCCAACTATGATATCGGTTGTGAATGTTGGGTTGATGAAAAGTTGTTCAAGTTTTTGTTTGACAGCGACAAACTCGTTTGTATTGTATCTTCTTTTCATGCGTTTAAGCGTTTCGTCTGAACCGCTTTGCAAAGATAGATGAAACGACGGACAAATTTTTTCTATCATGCTTAATCGAGACAAGATACTGTCGGTTAAAAGATCCGGTTCAAGCGAACCTAAGCGAATTCTTGAAATTCCGTCCACCTTGGAAATCGTCTCAATAGCGTCCGCGAGGGTCAACCCCGTGTTGGCTCCATAACGTGAGAGATTAATTCCCGAAACCACAACTTCTTTATATCCACCTTTGGAAAGCTTTTGAGTTTGAGACGTTATCTCTGCAAGCGAAAGTGAACGAACGCTCCCTCTTGCATACGGAACGATGCAATAAGCGCAAAACCTGTCGCAACCGTCTTGGATTTTAATAAACGCTCTCGTGTGGTTAACGTGTATTGGGCTGTCGATAGTTTCAAAGCGGTCGCCTTGTGAATGGGTCGGTATCTCCACTATGCGATTTTGTTGTTTTAAAAATCTGTTTAACAGGTTTGGAAGATCTTTTCTATTTTTGTTTCCACAGATTATGTCGGCTTCCTTTATCTCGCTAGCTAACGCCGGGTCGGCTTGTGGAAAACAGCCGCTAAGTATAACAATTGTGTTGGGGTTTTGAGATTTAACGCCACGCATGAATTTTTTAACCTTGTTGTCGCCCGTTTCGGTAACTGTACACGAGTTGACAAAAACTATGTCGGCGATTTCCTTGGTTTCGGTTGTATCAAACCCGTGCTCCGTTAAGAGTTTTATAACGGCAGAGGTTTCAAAGCTGTTAACCTTACAACCGAATGTCTGATAATATATCTTCATTTTATATCTGTTTCCCTTTATTTACAGTGAATTAAATATCCTTATTGAATTATACTTAAAAAACGTTTCAAAGACAAGTTATAAAAATTTAAGTATTAAAACATATAAAGTCGCATACAATTTGTTAAAAGCAGGGGGTGTTTAATTGAAAAAAACAATATCTATATTTTTAAGCGTGGTGCTGATGGTGTGCATCGTTTTTGTTCCGGCAGTTAGTGCTATTCAATACGATATAGTAAAAACTATCGACAACGATAGTTTTTACGAGGTGACAGGGGCGCTCGACAATCCTATTAACGTTATCCAAACGATGGTAGGAACAGAAGAAGAAGTGCCGGACTTCAACCTCAACAGTAAAGCCGCAATTTTAATTGATGGGGCGACGGGGGAAGTTTTGTATGAATACAATTCCGACCAACAAAGGCCGATAGCCTCGATAACTAAGGTTATGACGATGATACTTGTGTCAGAAGCGCTTGAAAGCGGAAAGATAACAAAAGAATCGGTTGTAACCGCGAGCGCACATGCCTCGTGGATGGGTGGATCACAAATATGGCTTGAAGAAGGGGAACAGTTCACGGTGGATGAACTGATGAAAGCGGTTGCGATTGGTTCGGCTAACGATGCCGCTGTTGCGCTTGCCGAGTTTGTGTCGGGAACAGAGGATGCGTTTGTTGTCGAGATGAACAAAAAAGCAAAGCTTCTCGGAATGACCGACACGACGTTTAAAAACTCAAACGGACTTGACGAGGAGGGACATATCTCTTCTGCAAGAGACGCCGCCAAGATGGCTCGCGAGCTTTTGACACATGAGTATTTAAGGGAATACACCTCGATGTGGACAGAGGAATTGCGTGGTGGCGAAACCCAACTTGTAAACACCAACAAACTGCTTAAACAGTATGATGGGGTTACAGGGGTTAAAACAGGAACGACAAGTCTTGCCGGAGTATGCGTTGCTGTGTCGGCGATTAAAGATGACATGGAGCTAATAGCGGTTGTTCTTGGGGCAGACAGTTCGACGCTTAGAAACGCAGATGCAACAAATCTTTTGGACTATGGTTTTGCTAATTATGAAATTGCAAAGCTATCTATCGAACAAGGACTTCCGGAACACATAAAAGTTATTTTGGGGGAACAGGAATTTGTTGAGTTTGAAGCAAAACTTCCGTCGGAGCTTCTTTTGAAAAAAGGAACTAAAGACACGATTAGTTGCGAGGCGGTTTTGGTTGACAGCGTAAACGCACCAATTGAAAAAGGAACTCAAGTTGGGGAAGTAATAGTTTTGGCAGAAGACACCGAAATTGGCCGGTATCCTGTGGTTGCGATTAATTCTGTTGCGAAATTAACGTTTGAAAAAACTTTGTTGAAGCTCGTTACACATACTGTGTCGTTTGATGTTTAAAAGACGTTGACAATATCTTAAAATGTGTTATAATATCAATAACAATTAAATAGTCATCTTTATCAAGAGTGGTGGAGGGAAAAGGCCCTGTGAAACCCGGCAACCTGTATATTGTGAAGTTTGCAAGCTTCACAAAAAAATACAAGGTGCTAAATCCTTCGGCAGTTGCCGGCAGATAAGGTTTTTTTATCGCTTGGCATATGTCGGGCGATTTTTTGTTATGTAAAAAAATCATATTTGTTATAGGAGCAAAAAAATGAAACGTTATTACTTTACTTCAGAATCGGTAACAGAAGGACACCCAGACAAAGTTTGCGACAAAATTTCCGATGCAATACTTGACGCTTATCTTTCAGAAGATAGCAACTCGAGGGTGGCTTGTGAAACGCTTGCAAAAAGCGGAATGATCGTTGTAGCGGGAGAGATAACCTCAACCGCGAAGCCGGATATCAAAGCTATCGTTCGAGAAACGGTGCGAGAGATAGGTTATACCGACAAGGATGAAAGCTTTAATGCGGACAGCGTCGAGATTATAACCAACATTGTAAAACAATCTCCCGACATAGCGATGGGTGTCGATAGCTCGCTTGAAACAAAAGAGCAAAACAAACAACAGTCTTTGGGTGCTGGCGACCAAGGAATGATGTTCGGTTATGCAAGCGAGGAAACAAAAGAACTTATGCCCCTCTCAATTAGTTCGGCGCACGCCGTGACTAAAAAGTTGACCGAGGTCAGAAAAAACGGAACTCTTTCGTATCTTCGTCCCGACGGCAAAAGCCAAGTTACCGTAGAATATCAAGACGGAAAACCAAAAAGAATAGACACAGTGGTTGTAAGTACTCAACACTCCGCAGACATTGATATTAAAGTTTTACGAAAAGATATAAAAGAAAAGGTAATCATTCCAGCCCTTCCACAAGAGATGTTAGACGACAACACAAAGTTTTTAATTAACCCGACAGGCCGTTTTGTTACGGGCGGTCCCGAAGGGGATTGTGGCCTTACAGGACGCAAGATAATTGTAGACACCTATGGCGGAGCGGCAAGCCACGGCGGCGGAGCATTTAGCGGAAAAGATCCGACAAAAGTAGACCGTTCGGCGGCGTACATGGCGCGTTATGTTGCGAAAAATATCGTAGCGGCAAAGCTTGCTTCGCGTTGCGAAGTTCAACTTGCGTATGCAATCGGGGTTGCTTCTCCCGTGTCGGTATTTGTCGAGACATACGGAACCGAGACGGTAGAACAAACCGCTATCGAAAAAGCAGTTAAAGAGGTTTTCGACCTTACTCCGTCCGGAATAATCGAACAACTTGATTTATTAAAACCAATCTATAAACAACTTGCCGCCTACGGACACATAGGAAGAGAGGAACTTTCGGTTAAATTTGAACAAACAGATAAGGTAGAACAACTAAAAAAGGCCGTTCAAGCTTAACATAAAGACGAGAAAATACAACACAAATCCCCCGCTATCGGCATTGCCAATAGCGGGGGATTACTTTTAATTTTCTATTTTGCTTTTGAATATGCTTTTTCCAAAGCTTCAAGGAAGTTTGTTAAACCAATCGTAGTGGTTGCGGTGACATCGGGGTCGGTTGGATATCCGTTTTGATCCAAACTCATCATCTTGACTTCTTCCACCGTTTTTCCTATCATATATTGCTCAAGCCCTGCCATCTGTTCATAGTATTCTTTGCCGATAGGGGAGGCCGCCGCCATTCCATAGTCGTCGCCTTGTTCAACTTTTGTCATGGTTTTTGCTTCTGAAGCTATCGTTCCGTCGACATTAAACGAGTTTCTTTGTTGCGCTGTGTCGGTTGTTGCGGAAACTATCTTTCCGTCGGCGTCAAACGAAACGGCTACCATATAGGTGTCTATCTGTGCGGAAGCTCCGACTTCACCGTCCGATTCGCCGATTGTTGCGGTCGTAACGGAACCTAGTCCTGTTGTTGCGGGCATAGCTGTTGTTGCTTTCGCGTTGGCATATGCTTTTTCTAAAGCCTCAAGATGTGGCATTATGTTTATCGTGGTTGTTGCAATAACATCGGGATCTGTGGGATATCCGGCCTCATCTTTTTCAAGAGCCATAACTTCTTCAACTGTTTTGCCGACCATATATTGCTCGAGTCCCGCCATTTGCTCATAGTACTCTTTGCCGATAGGGGAGGCGCCAGCCATGTTGTAGTCGTCACCCTGTTCAACCTTTGTTCTAAGGTTAACTTCGTTTGCAGCCATTCCATCAACATCAAACATCGCCATTTGTTGTGCGACATCTATGCTGACAGACATGATTTTTCCACCCTCGTCAAACGTTGCAACAACCATGTAGTTGTCGACTTGTGCTGATGGACCCATGTCGTCGGATGCTTCTGAAACTGACGAAGTGATGACTGTGCCAAGTCCGGTCATGTAACCGCTTTCGACTTGTTCGGGAGCTGGTTCAGTTGTGGGTTCAGGGGTTGTTTCGGTCGTTTGTTCGGGAGCAGGCTCGGAAGAACACGCAACCAAAGCAAACGCCAAGATAATTGCAATGAATAATAAGAATAGTTTCTTCATTCTAATTTCTCCTTTTTAAGAAATAACTTTGACATGATTTTAACAATTAAATTTCTACATGTCAAGTCTAATTTTATTAAATTTTTAAAAACATAAAATAAAACAGTTTTTTCAGAAAAAACTCAATTTATTTGTCGTGTTTTCTTTCTTTAGTTTCCCTTATTTTGCTTCTTTTATACACAAAATAAAACAAATAGGCAATTGCTATCGAAACTACAACGCCAACAAAAGAAGAATTGCTTTGGCTTGAAAGAGTTTCTAAAAGTGAAAATCCACCCGTTATTAAGAAAATCGCCATCGAAATAAAATATACCATACTGTTTTTCATGTTATATCCCCCGTTTTTTTTAACCGCAAAATACAGTTTATTTTGTTTTGACTTAAGATTTGGATGTTTAATTGGTATTTGTGATTATTATAATCTAGTTTTTTAAACTTTGGATAGGTGCTGGAATATATCCTTTTCTTGAGATGAATTCGTCTTGGGCAAAACCGTTTATAGGCATGATAGGTCCGCCGCCTAAAAGGCCTCCGAAATTTAGCTCGTCTCCTACATCATAACCTTCGGCGGGAATTATACGAACGGCTGTTGTTTTTTGGTTAACCATTCCTATTGCAGCTTCGTCAGCAATTAATCCGGCTATTGTGTCCGCTGTTGTCTTGCCGGGAACAATAATCATGTCGAGCCCCACCGAACATACCGACGTCATAGCCTCGAGTTTTTCAAGACAAAGCGCACCTTCGCGAACAGCACGCATCATTCCACTGTCTTCGGATACCGGAATAAACGCACCCGAAAGGCCACCTACACGTCCCGAAGCCATGACGCCGCCTTTTTTAACCGCGTCGTTTAAAAGTGCAAGACAGGCGGTTGTTCCGGGAGCTCCACAACGGGAAACACCCATTCTTTCGATTATCTCGGCAACACTGTCCCCTTCGGCGGGGGTAGGAGCAAGCGAAAGATCAACAATTCCGAATGGAACGCTAAGCATTTTAGAGGCTTGTTCTCCGACTAGTTGTCCCATTCTCGTGACTTTGAACGCTGTTTTTTTGATTATGTCGGCTATCTCGTTTACCGAGGCTTGTTTTCCTGCCCTTGCAAGCGCCGCCGCGACAACTCCGGGACCCGAAACACCAACGTTGATGACACAATCCGGCTCGCCTACGCCATGGAACGCACCCGCCATAAACGGGTTGTCTTCGGGGGCGTTGCAAAACACAACAAGTTTTGCGCAACCTATCGACTGTCTATCCGCCGTTTTTTTCGCGGTTTCTTTTATAACACGGCTCATCATATAAATGGCGTCCATGTTTATTCCGCTTTTGGTTGAACCTATATTTATCGAGGAACAAACAAGTTCCGTTTCAGCAAGAGCTTCGGGGATTGAAGCTATAAGCTCTTTATCGCCTGCTGAAAAACCTTTGTGCACAAGCGCGGAATATCCACCGATAAAGTTAACCCCAACCACGTCTGCCGTTTTTTGCAAAGTCTTGGCATATTTGACGGGGTCGCCGCCCGATACACCGGTAAGTATCGCTATCGGCGTTATTGAAATTCGCTTGTTTACGATAGGAATACCGTATGTTTTTTCGATAGTTTCACCGACCGAAACAAGGTTTTTCGCCTTAGAAGTTATCTTGTCATATACCTTTTCACAAGAACGGTCGATGTCGCTGTCGGCACAGTCGAGAAGCGAGATTCCCATGGTTATTGTACGCACATCAAGTCGCTCGCCTTGAATCATCTGTACCGTTTCGAGTATGTTTTTAATATCAAGCATCTTAAAACTCCTTAATATTTATATACGGTGCATGGAATTAAAGATGTCTTCATGCATAACGTGTGCGACAAGTCCCATTTTTTGTATCTCTGCGGTCATTCTTGTGGAAAATTCGGTGTATTCGCACGATAGCTTGTCTATTTCGGCTATCATAACCATCGTGAATATGTCTTCCATGACGGTTTGGGTTACATCGATAATGTTTGCTTTGACTTCGGCACAAACAGCCGAGGCTTTTGCTAAGATGCCGACAGAGTCTTTGCCGACGATTGTTATAACTGCTTTCATACGTTTAGAGTTTCCTTTATAAATTTTTTTAACGTTTGCTTATTACATATTGTATTATATAGCATTGTGGTTTTTTTATCAATCTGAAAATTTATCTTTGTTAAAACCTCTTATAAAAAAATCTAACCTAAAAATATGGATATTTTATTACAAATTAATTTCGGTTTTGTTATTTATGGGATAATATGAATTGTTTTGTCAACTGCTGACAAAAATTTAAGGGCAAGCTTGATAGATTAAATTTGCATTTCTCTTTGTTTTACTGATACGATAGTTGTAAAATTACAGTTAAATCTGTTATAATTTAAATAACGATGTATAAAACGTTGAATTTTGTTTTTTGTTTTAAAAAAAGAGGATTATATGAAATTTTTTGCGTACGACTCGCCGCTTATGAACTCGCTTTCAAGACTTACCGACCTTGTGGTTTTAAACGTCTTTTTTATAATATGCTGTTTGCCGATAGTCACGATAGGTGCTGCAACCTGTGCGCTTTATTCGGCGATGTTCAAGCTGAAAAATGATGAGGGCCAGCCGTATAAACAGTTTTTTATTGCATTTAAACGAGATTTTAAACATTCAACAATCTTTTTTATTTTGTATTCTTTGCTGATTGCGTTTATCATCTTTGATATCTACATAGTTTTGATCATGAACATAGGGTTTGAGATGGTGTTTTTTTCTATTTTGGGGATTGTTGGAATTATCGCAATTTTAACCTCGTGTTGGTTTTATCCGCTAAACGCAAAGTTTGAAAATAACTTTAAAACACAAGTTTTGAACTCGTTCAAAATATCACTTGCAAAGCTGCCAATTTCTTTTTTAATGGCAGTTATTTCGCTAACGCCAATAATTCTTTTGTTTGCACTTCCATTCTCGTTTTTTATACAAATATTTGTTATATGGATAATAATTGGTTTTGCAGGGTCAGCGAGTATTAACTGTTCGCTCATCAACAAAACGTTCAACACTCTTTTGGGGATAGATCCAAAACAACAAGAGCAACAAGAGGATTAAACAGTGGGAGTCTATAGGTTTTAAGTTTTCAGGCTGTAAAAATTAATATCAAGGGGGCAACTTCGATGTACTCTAAGATTAACAGTTTTGGGTTGTTTGGATTATCGGGATATCCTGTCACGGTCGAGACCGATACGGCGATGGGCTTGCCGTCGTTTGATATTGTTGGGCTTCCCGATATGGCTGTGTCAGAGTCGAAAAATCGTGTCAAGTTCGCGATTAAAAACAGTGGGTTTAGTTTCCCCACAGGACGCCTGACGATTAACCTTGCGCCCGCAGACAAAAGAAAATCGGGGCCTTTGTACGACCTGCCGATGTTGCTTGCGATATTGAAAGCTAGCGGACAAATAGAACAGCCACTCGACGATTTTGCTTTTTTAGGGGAACTGTCGTTGAACGGAGAACTTCGCCCAATAGTCGGTGCTCTTCCAATGGCTATAGCAGCTAGGGAAAGTAACATAAAAAAACTTTTTTTGCCAAAACAAAATGCCAAAGAAGCTGCGGTTGCGACGGGGGTTGAGGTTTTCGGGGTTGAAAGTGTACAACAACTTGTATTAATACTGACTGGACAAGCATATGTAGTCCCCGAACCCACGCCGGTATTTGAACAAACAGTTCCGTCATATGGCGTGGATTTTTCTGACGTAAAGGGTCAGTTTTCTGCTCGACGTGCGCTTGAAATTGCGGCGGCAGGCGGACACAACATATTGATGATAGGTCCGCCCGGAACAGGCAAAAGCATGCTTGCTAAAAGACTTCCGACAATTCTTCCTCCTCTTTCGCTTGAACAGGCGATTGAAACGACAAAGATATATTCCGTTGCAGGATACATTAACGTCGAAACCTCTCTTGTGACCGAACGTCCGTTTCGCGCCCCACATCACACTGTTTCAAGCGCTGGGCTTTCGGGTGGGGGCTCTGTTCCAAAACCAGGCGAAGTGTCTCTTGCACACAACGGTGTGCTGTTTTTGGACGAACTTCCCGAGTTTCCCCGTTCGACTCTTGAGGTTTTGCGACAACCTATCGAAGATAACGTTGTAACGATATCGCGCGCGGCGGCTTCGCTTAGCTATCCGTGTTCGATAATGCTTGCGGCGGCTATGAACCCTTGTCCTTGCGGAAACTACGGGAGCGAAACAAAAACTTGCAGTTGCAGTGGAAATACGGTTGAGAGATATCTCTCGAAGATTTCGGGGCCGCTTCTCGACCGACTTGATCTTCATGTCGAGGTAGGGTCGATTGACTATAACTCGATATCGGATAAAACTAAATCCGAAAATTCAGAGGCTATTCGTGAACGGGTTATCAAGGCACGCAACATACAAATCGAGAGGTTTAAAGATAAAGATATTTCATGCAACGCAAAGATATCAAGCAAATATATGAGCGAATTTTGTGTTTTATCAGACAAAGCGACCGAAACTCTTAAACGAGTTTTCGATAATCTTTCTCTTTCGGCAAGGGCATATGACAAAATTTTAAAGGTTTCAAGAACTATTGCCGATCTTTCGGGAAGTGAGATTATTGAAAATATTCATATTTCGGAAGCTATTCAATATCGAACCCTCGATAAAAAATACTGGAAGAGATGAAAAATGGAAAAATACAAGAAAGAAGGGCGCAAGGCTTGGTTTTTGATGTAGTTATAATTGGTGGTGGAGTTGTCGGGTGTGCCATAGCGTATGAGCTTTCGAGATACGACGTGAAAACGGCTTTAATAGAAGCGGAAAACGACATTGCAACGGGCACGACAAAAGCAAACAGCGGAATTGTGCATGCGGGATACGACCCGAAACCGGGCACTTTAATGGCAAAACTAAACGTTGTGGGCGCAAACGCTATGGAACAATATTGTGACAATCTAAACGTTCCCTATAAAAAATGCGGTTCGCTTGTGCTGGCTTTTGAACAAGAGGAGATGAAAGAGGTTCAAAAGTTATATGAGCGAGGAAAAGAAAACGGCGTGCATGGTCTTGAAATTTGGAACGGCGAAAGGGTAGCGCGAGAAGAACCAAATCTTGCAAAAGTCGAAGGTGCACTATACTGTGCAAACGCAGGGGTGGTTTCTCCTTGGGAACTAGCATTAGGTCTTGCAGAGTTTTCCGCAAAAAACGGCGTTGAATTTTCACTGTCAAATCCCGTTATTAGCATAAAAAAAGACGGCGAAATATATACCGTAACAACTGAAAAGCAAAGCTTTAAAACAAAAAATATTGTTAACGCCGCAGGGCTTAACTGTGAAAAGATACACAACATGGTGTTGCCTCAAAGATATAAAACATCTGCCCACAAAGGACAGTATTTTCTTTTGGATAACTCGCAAAACGATATCGTAAAACACGTTATCTTTCAATGTCCAAACAAACTCGGAAAAGGGGTTTTGGTGTCTCCTACGGCACATGGAAATATTATCGTGGGACCCGATAGCCAAGAGGTTGACGGAAACGACAGTTCGGTTACACGAGACGGGCTTTCGTTTGTCTCAATAGCTGCAAAAAAAAGTGTACCTAGCCTTGATCTTTCAACTTCGATACGAAACTTTGCCGGAGTACGTTCGATTATTGATCAAGAAGATTTTTTGGTAGAAAAGACAGCAGATGGTTTTTTTGAAGCTGCCGGAATAAAATCCCCGGGGCTTGTGTCGGCAATCGGCATAGGAAAGTATATGTTAGACCTTTTAGAAAAAAACGGATTAATGCTTTGTGAAAAAGAGATTGTCGAACACAGTCGAAAATATGTCGATTTTAAGCATATGTCGGCCAAGCAACGAAAAAATCTTGTCGAACAAGACCCGTCGTACGGTAGAATTATCTGTCGTTGCGAAAGCGTCACCGAAGGCGAGGTCATCGACGCGCTTAAATCCCCGATTAAACCCGTGTCGGTGGATGGGATAAAGCGAAGGTGTGCCGCAGGTTCGGGGCGTTGTCAGGGTGGGTTTTGTTCGCCTCGCGTGATGGAACTTATATCTAAGCATAATGATGTTAGTTTAGACGATATACCGCAAGACAAGAGTGGAAGCTTTATAACGACGGGGAACACAAAAGGGGGAAGCCGAGATGTATGATTTAATTGTAATCGGCGGAGGCCCCGCAGGGCTTGCGGCGGCGCTTTCGGCACATCAAAACGGCGTGAAAAAGATACTTATAACTGAACGAGACAACGAACTTGGCGGAATACTTAACCAATGTATCCACAACGGTTTTGGGTTACACCGATTTAAAGAGGAGCTAACGGGGCCCGAATATGCTCTGAGATATATTAAAGAGATTGAAAAAACCGATATCGAGATAGCTCTTGATACGATGGTGCTTGAGATTGATGAGGACAAGACAGTTCATGCGGTAAGTAAATCAGAAGGGTATAGAACGCTTAAAACAAAGGCGATAGTTCTTGCGATGGGTTGCAGAGAGAGGACAAGGGGGGCTATTGCAATCCCCGGAACGCGGCCGTCCGGAGTTATGACGGCGGGGACTGCGCAAAGGTTTGTTAACATCGAAGGAAAGATGGTTGGCAAAAAAGTCGTGATACTGGGTTCCGGAGACATCGGGCTTATCATGGCAAGGAGAATGACGCTTGAGGGCGCCAAAGTTCTTGCGTGTGTTGAACTTATGCCATATTCCGGAGGACTTACACGAAACATCGTTCAGTGTCTTAACGATTACGATATACCGCTTTATCTATCGCACACAGTAACCGAAATTTTGGGGAACCAAAGGCTTTCGGGGATAAAGGTTGCAAAGGTTGACCAAAATCTTAAACCAATAAAAGATACCGAGTTTTCAATTGATTGTGATACGTTGTTGCTTTCGGTCGGCTTGATTCCCGAAAACGAGCTTACGACAAGTCTTTCGTTGCCGCTTGACAAAGCCACAAAAGGAACATTGGTTTATGAAGACATGAGTACACTTAAAGAAGGGGTATTCGCTTGTGGCAACGTGCTTCATGTACACGACCTTGTCGATTTTGTCTCGGAGGAAAGCGAGCGAGCCGGAAAATCGGCTGCACGATATATCTTAGGAGATGTTTCTAAAAAAGAAACAAACGTTGTTGAAGTTAAAGCGGGTGACTCGGTCGGTTATGTTGTGCCACAGTTTTTGCGCGAGCAAAACATCGATAAAAAGGTCGAGATGTTTTTTAGGGTGAAAAGAGTTTTTGCGAAATCTACGATAGTTGTCACTAAAGGTGGCGAAAAGATAGCGTCGTTTAAGCGTGAACACCTGGCGCCGGGAGAGATTGAAAAGATATCGTTGCCAAAAGTTTTGATCCAAAAGAACGATGGCAAAGAGATTTTTGTTTCGGTGGAGGAACAGTTATGAAAGAAATAATATGTATAGTTTGTCCTAAGGGTTGTCGTGTAAAAGTGTCGGACGACGCAAACGAAGTTTCGGGTTATGGTTGCGAGAGGGGAATTAACTACGCTAAAAATGAGATTACAAACCCTGTTAGAGTTGTGACATCTACCGTTGTTATTAAAAATGCTTTGTACGACAGGTGTCCCGTTAAAACTAAAGGAGAGATACCAAAACAAAGGATCTTTGATGTTATGAGCGAGATAGACAAAACGAAAATAAACGCGCCGGTTGCGGTCGGCGACGTCGTTATAAAAGATGTTTTGGGCCTTGGGGTAGACATAGTTTCGACAAGGGATTTTGAAAAAATAGTTTAAAGGGGAGAATATAATTTGTCAGAGATATTTGTACTTGTCGTTTTTTCCATTACAACACTCAATGTTTTGCTTTGGCTTTTAAAAGAAGTTATCGTGAGAACAAGAAACGTCAACAAAATCAAACAACAATCAGACGAACAAGAGCAACAAACAACAAGCGAGACAGACGACAATATTTAACAAATTTGGTGTTGACTTATATTGTTGCACCATTTAAAATAGTGGATAAGATGTTTTTTAAAATATAATATATCGGAGGATGTCCTTTTGGATTTTAAACAAAAATACGAGCTTTGGGTTCAAAATGTCAAAGACGAGGAACTAAAAGAGCAACTTGATTTAATAGCTTCAAATGAACAAGAGATAATGCAAAGGTTCCTAAATGACATAGCGTTTGGTACGGCGGGGCTTCGCGGAATTATCGGAGCAGGCTCGTTTTACATGAATCGGTACACTGTCGGGAAAGCCACTCAAGGCTTTGCGGATTACCTAAACGAATGTTATGGCGGCGGTTCGGTTGCAATTGCATATGACAGCCGAAATAAAAGTGAATTTTTTGCTAAGCTTACCGCTTCGGTCTTTGCCCAAAACGGAATTGATGTACACATATATTCCGAGCTTATGCCAACACCAATGCTTTCGTTTGCAGTTAGAAAACTTAAAGCTACCGCAGGGGTTATGATAACCGCGAGCCATAATCCGGCGGAATATAACGGATATAAAGCATATGGTTCGGACGGTTGCCAGATGACGACAGAGGACGCAGACGCTGTGTTTAACAAGATACAAAACGTCGATATCTTTAACGATATTAAAGAGGGCGATTTTGATACGTTTGTTAAACAAGGAAAGATTAAGTATATTCAAAAAAGCGTTATAAACGATTATTATAAAGAAGTTTTAAACTGTTCGGTGTCACACGATGCGGTTCAAAAAGCCCCAATTAAGATGACGTATTCTCCTCTTAACGGAGCAGGAAACAAACCGGTTAGGCATATGCTTTCGGAAATCGGAATAAAAGATGTTGCTATTGTTAAGGAGCAAGAACTCCCTGACGGAAACTTTACAACGTGTAGTTATCCAAACCCCGAAACAAAAGAAGCGTTAAAACTTGGGATTGAACTTGCACAAGCCAACAAATCAGACATCATGATAGCTACCGACCCGGACGGCGACAGGGTGGGTGTTGCGGTTCGCCACCAAAGCGAATATAGAATTCTTTCGGGCAACGAGATGGGCATATTGCTGTTAAACTACATTATAACAGCGAGAACAGCCGCAAAAACGATGCCGAAAAATCCAATAGCGGTTAGAAGCGTTGTTTCTTCCGCGCTTGCGGACGAGGTCGCGAAAAGCGGCGGAGTCGAGATGAAGATTGTTTTAACCGGATTTAAGTTTATCGGAGAACAGATTCTTTTGCTTGAACAAAAAGGAGAACAACAACGTTTTATTTTGGGATTTGAAGAAAGTTGCGGATATCTTTCGGGAAGTTATGTAAGGGATAAAGATGCAGTCTTAGCGTCGATGTTGCTTGCCGAAATGACATGCTTTTATAAAGCAAAAAATAAAACGCTAATCGACGTTCTCGAGGGTCTTTATGAAAAGTTTGGAGCGTATAAACACAGCGTGTTGAACTTTGCGTTTTCGGGGGCGTGTGCCTCGGACGACATGGCGAAAGTTATGGATAAAGCGAGAAATGAATACCCGGATAGTTTGGTTGGGAAAAAGATAGTTTCTGTTTCGGATTATCTCAACGGAGTTCAACTTGACCTTGAAACAAAGGAAAAAACATCTATTGATCTTCCGTCGTCCGACATCGTTAAGTACACCCTTGAAAATGGTGCTGAGGCTATGATGCGCCCGTCGGGAACCGAGCCCAAAATGAAGATATACCTTACCGCGAAAGAAAAAACCGAACAGCTTTCGGCGGAACTTCTCGACGATATATCGTCCGAATTAAAAGAATTTTTCAATTTATAAAAAAACAGTTGCAATTATTTTAAAAATATGTTATTATGTTTTGGCATATTGACGAGCAAAAGAGGTGAAAAGAGTGAAAGAAGGCATCCATCCAAAATACGTAGATACCACAGTTACATGTGCTTGCGGAGAGGTTATCAATACCAAATCCACGCGCGAAAATATCCGTGTTGAAATTTGTTCTAAATGCCATCCGTTTTATACCGGCAAGCAAAAGCTCGTCGACACAGGCGGACGTGTAGACAGATTTAAAAAGCGTTTCAACATCGACTAGTTTTCATGTTTTTGGCGTTGTTCTTCAACGTCGGCAATCAATAAAAGCATGTAGGTGCGGAGAAATCCGCCCAAAGACCCGAGGTTTTCTCTTTTTGGAGGGGATCTCGGGTTTTAGAATTTTGTATTTTACAGTGGATTACGACAAAAAAGGATGTTTTTTTATGGACTCAAGCTACAAAACACCGTCAGGCTACGGCGAAACGCTGTTTGTTGAGAAAAAATCTAAGTTTATCGGCTATTGTGATATGGTTGAAACCGAACAACAAGCGACGGCTTTTATCGCAAAGATAAAAGCAAAGCATAAAGACGCAACACATAATTGTAGCGCATTTTATCTTAAAAATGGCGGAATCTCTCGATGTTCTGACGACGGGGAACCGTCCGGAACTGCAGGTGTGCCTATACTTGAAGTCTTGCGAAAAAGCGAGACATTTAATGGGGTTATCGTGGTGACAAGATATTTCGGCGGAATCTTGCTTGGCGCGGGCGGACTTGTGCGCGCGTATTCCGAAACGGCGTCGCTAGCGCTCAAAGCGTCCGGTATATCGATTATAAGGCTTTGTTCGATAGTTGAAGTTTCGGTTGATTACAGTTACTACGAACGCGTGTGTCGCCTTATAGAAGCGATTGGTGGCAAGACGACAAACGTGGATTTTACAGCCGATGTAACCTTTACCGTTACATTCCTGTCAGAAGATGTAGAGAGGTTTACAAAAGAACTTTCAGAGCTTTTGAAAAAAAAGATAGATAATTTAAAACAAAATCAAAGTTTTATGCCTTTTTAATAAACTCAGATTTGCGACAGAACTTTCCAAAATATTCATAGAATTTTTTGGTTTGTCATCTTCGCCGCAAGTGAAAAAATCATAGTATTTCATAAAATTATAGCTTTATCTAATATGAAATATATGCTTTTTTTATTTTTTAAAAAAATAAAAGGGTTTTTTAGTTTTTTTACTTATATAATAAGTAGGAGGTTTTTGTATGAATATAAGAGAAACAGCCGAACAATTTGAAAGAAATTCTTTAAGCGAATATGCGACTCTTTCGGAGAATTCTGTCGGAAGAGCGCGAAAAGAACAAAAATGCGATATTCGGACAGATTTCGCACGCGATAGGGATAGAATAATACATTGTAAGGCTTTTAGAAGATTAAAGCAAAAAACACAAGTTTTTCTTTCTCCTGAAGGGGATCATTTCAGGACAAGACTAACCCATACCCTTGAAGTCTCGCAGATTGCAAGAACGGTAGCACGTGCGTTGAGGCTTAATGAGGATTTGACCGAGGCTATAGCACTGGGACATGATTTGGGGCACACCCCGTTCGGACATGCCGGAGAACGCGCCCTTGCGACGGTTTGTCCTTTGGGGTTCACACATTTTGCACAAAGCATACGGGTGGTTGAAAAACTTGAAAAAAACCACCAAGGTTTAAATCTTACAACCGAGACACTTGACGGAATAGCAAACCACACAAAGGGAACTTGGCCTAAAACGCTTGAAGGGTGTGTCGTCCGACATGCAGACAGGATAGCGTTTTTAAACCATGATATCGAGGATGCAATTGAAGCGGGTGTCATTTCAGAAGACGATATCCCAAAAGAAGTTGGGCAAGTTTTGGGTTTTGGAAAATCCGAAAGGATTACAACGCTTATTAAATCGTTGGTTCACAACTCGAGTAGCGAGCTTAAATTTTCCGACGAAGTTAAAGAGGCGTATGACGAACTATACCATTACATGTTTAAAAGGGTGTATCTTGACACGACAAACGCAGTTAAATCAGAGGAATATAAGGCGGTTGAGCTTGTCTCGACGCTGTATAACTATTATGTTGGGAAGATGGAGCGGCTGCCGAAATACTATCAAGAGATTGCGAGTCGCGAGTCGCTCGAAAGAGCGGCGGCAGATTATATATCGGGAATGAGCGATGGATATGCTATATATACCTTCGAAAAAAAATTCATGCCACATAGATGGAAATATTAATTAATGCGTAATTCGTAATGCGTAATTCGTAATTTATGTTCGCCACTTTGTGGCGAGATTTTGAATAAAATTTTGTGGCGTTGTTGTTTTTTAGTATATTTTGAAAGGAAAATGATGAGGTCAAGAAATTCGTAATTCGTAATGCGTAATTCGTAATTTATGTTCGCCGTTCCGGCGGAAATTTAAATACAAGTCTTAACAATTTTGCACTGTTAGGTCAAAGTCGTAACAACCAATCCCCGATATTTAAAAGCGGTCGTATTAACTATACCACAGCTTTTATCATGTTAGTATTTAACTATCTGAAACACTTGTCATTTAAATTGCGGCGTAAGCCGCTCCGACATTCCTCATTCCTCATTCCTCATTCCACATTTAAATTGTCGGCGAAAGCCGACACCTTAACTATTAACTATTAACTATTAACTATTAACTATTAACTAAAAAAAATGGGGGGTGGCTTTGTTGAACTTTACGCCTGAATTCCTACAGGAACTTCACGAGCGAAACGATATAGTGGACGTTATTTCGTCATATGTTCCGCTTAAAAAACGTGGACGAATTCATTCGGGACTCTGTCCGTTTCACAACGAAAAAACCCCAAGTTTCACGGTGTATGAAGACACCGCCTCGTTTTATTGTTTTGGGTGTGGAACGGGCGGAGATGTCATTACCTTTATAAAATTATACGAAAATCTTGATTATGTCGAGACGATTAAACAACTTGCCGAGCGCGCTTCTATGGCGCTTCCGGATGAAAAAACCTCCGAGGTGTCTAAACAAAAAGCAACAATAATTTCGGCAAACAAAAAGGCGGCTAGGTTTTTCTTTGACAGTCTTAATTCGGAAAAAGGAAAACAAGCAAGGGGTTACCTTAGAAGACGCGGTTTGAGCGACTCGATAATAAAAAGGTTTGGAATAGGATATGCGCCCGATAGTTTTGGAGAACTTAGAGACTTTTTAAAATCTATAGGTTATTTTGAAAACGACTTGGTTTTGGCGGGACTTTGCGCACGAGGTAAAAACAACTCGGTCTACGATTTTTTTCGTAATAGAGTTATGTTCCCGATTATTGACATAAGGGGAAACGTTGTGGCGTTTTCGGGACGACGAATAAACGAAGAGGACAGCCCAAGAAAATATGTAAACACGGCGGAAACGCTTGTTTATAAAAAAAGCGATATCCTTTTTGGCATGAACATAGCAAAGTCAAACAAAAATAGGCGCATAATTTTAGCAGAAGGGCAACTAGACGCTATTGCTTTACACGAGGCAGGGTTTTCCGAAGCGGTTGCTGTCCTTGGAACGTCGCTTACAGACAACCATGTTCGCCAGATATCACAGTATTCAGACCAGATTGTTCTGGCATATGATAACGACACGGCGGGAGTAGCCGCAACTAAAAAAGCCCTCGATAAATTTAAAAATACCGATCTTATAGTTAAAGTTATAAATATAAACCATGCAAAAGATGTCGATGAATATATAAGAAATTTCGGGAAATCTTCGTTTGAACAACTGATAAACGGTTCGGACAACTCAATTGAGTATCAACTTAAAAAAGCAAAGACAGATATAGATCTATCAACGGATAGTGGAAAGTTAAGTTATATAAAAATTGTGTGTGAAATCCTTTCCAAATGCAGCTCTAAAACCGAAGTGGATCTATACGCAGGAAAGGTTGCGGACGACATTAAGGCGGTTTCCAAATCCGCAATACTCGAACAGACCGAACAGATTAAACGAAAAAGGATATATAAAAAGAAAAAAGCTGACGAGAAAGCCTCGTCCGATGTGGCAAAGAAATTTAACATATCGCTCGGCAACATTTCGCAGATTGGAAAGGTTTCCGCTGAACAATATGTTTTGGCTCTTCTCACGAAAAACCCCGAGTTTTACAAAGAGGTTAAACAACATGTAACGCCACAAGATTTTGCCGAAGGAGACTACAAAGAAATTTACACCGTGATGACACAGATATTTGACACGGAACTTTTTTTGGGGCTTTCTTCGATTACATCAAGACTTTCAAACAATGCAGTAGCAACGCTCGCCGGATGTCTTGCAAAGTTTGACGGAATAAATTTTACGATAGACGACGCAAAACTTTATTCAAAAAAAATAAGCTGTTCAAAAGACAAGCATGACAAAGACGAGATAGGCGACATGTCGCCTCAACAGATTATGGAACTGTTGAAAAACAACTGATAAAATCTGTTAAATGGTTGATTGTCAAAAGATTAAAAAGCTTAGATTTTTTTACGAGAATCGAGATGATTTAAAGTTAATAAAAAAAGAAAAAACTTGATAAACAAAGCTTTTTCAAGAAAACTGTCTTGTTTTTAAACTTTTAGCGATACACATGCTTTTACATTTATTCAAAATACATACTATAATTAAGGAGAACAACATGAGCGGCGATAAAAAAACACTTATTAAAGATCTAATCGAACAGGGAAAAAGAAAAGGAAAGGTTTCGACCAAGGATATTAACGATATACTGGAGGAACTTGATTTCGACGCGGAACAAGTCGACAAGCTTTATGAAACGCTTGAAGGAAACAGCATAGAGATTGTTGAAGACATGGAAAGCGAAGCCGAAACCACTACAAACGAAGTAGACGTTTTGGAGTATTCCATGGTAGACGGAATTGATGACCCGGTTAAGGTATATCTTAAAGAGATAGGGCGTGTTCCGCTTCTTACCCCAGAAGAGGAAGTAGACCTTGCTACTAGAATGGCCGAGGGCGATGTGTACGCGAGAAAACGTCTGTCCGAAGCAAACTTAAGGCTTGTTGTGAGTATTGCAAAAAGATATGTAGGACGCGGTATGCAGTTTTTAGATCTTATCCAAGAGGGGAATTTGGGGCTTATTAAAGCGGTCGAAAAGTTCGATTATACAAAAGGTTTTAAGTTTTCAACCTATGCAACGTGGTGGATACGTCAGGCTATAACAAGAGCGATAGCCGACCAAGCGAGAACTATAAGAATACCGGTGCACATGGTTGAAACGATAAACAAAGTTAAGAAAGTCGGAAGTCAACTTCTACATAAAAACGGACATGAACCGTCTGCGGAAGAGATTGCGGAAGAGATTGGAATGTCGGTTGAAAAAGTTCGCGAGATCATGCGTGTTGCACAAGAACCCGTTTCGCTTGAAACCCCGATAGGCGAGGAAGAGGACAGCCACCTTGGCGATTTTATCCCGGACGACGACGCGCCGGTTCCGGCCGATGCTGCTATGCAAACTCTTTTGCGTGAACAGATTAAAGAGGTCATCGAGACGCTTACCCCGAGGGAAGAAAAGGTTCTTCGTCTGCGCTTTGGGTTGGAAGACAACCACCCAAGGACGCTTGAAGAGGTTGGAAAAGAGTTTAAGGTTACAAGGGAGCGTATTCGTCAGATTGAAGCAAAAGCTCTTCGCAAACTTCGCCACCCGAGCCGAAGCAAAAAACTTCGCGATTTTATTGATTAAAAACTTCACCTATGGTGAAGTTCGAGGGTATACCTTTTTTTGCACCCTGAAGCCAATTCCCCTGACAAAAATAGCAAAAACATAGCATTTCTAAATTTCGGTTAATATAATTTTGATGTAGGTGGACGACAGATGTACATGACACAAGAAGCAGATTATGCGGTTAGAATTGTATCCTACCTTTCAGAGAAAAATGGTAAAATTGAAGCGTCGACAATCGCAAAAGAAACGGCGGTTTCCGAAAGGTTTGCGCTTAAAATTCTACGAAAGCTTTGTGAAAATAAGATAGCTATGTCATTTAAGGGGAAAAACGGCGGATATATGTTGGCAAAACCGGCAAAAGAGATAACCCTTCGCGATGTTATCGAGACGGTGGACGGAAAATATATGTTTAACCGTTGCCTATCGGAAAACCACGACTGTTCGCTTGAAGCCGCAAACTATTGTAAATTCAGAAAAGTTTATGCCGATATATCGGAGACCATTTCAAAAAGGCTTTCCGAAATAACGTTTGAAGATTAAAAAGGAGCAAAAATAATGAATTACAGGTTTAGGTATCACATAAACGAGATTAGGTTTTCAAGCTACTCGGAACAACCGGATTGCATCAAGGGTATTCCAAAAGACGAGATAATCGACTGTTCTTTTGGCATCAACCCCTTTGGATTTTCGGAAAATGCAAAACAAAAGATGTTGGCTCTTTCCAATCCGTCGTCGTTTGAACTTATAAATAGCTATGGCGAACCGCTTGCGGCAACGCTTTGCGAAAGTGTCGAAAAACGTTTTGGAAACATTTGCGGATTTACAAAAGACAACGTAAGAATGTCGAGCGGTTCTATTAATGCGCTTGACAGGGTGTGTCGCCTGTTTATCGATCAAGGGACAAAGGTTTTGGGTGTGTCGCCCCAGTTTGGCGATTTCGTGTGGAATTTATATTCCTACGGCGGAAAACATTGCCCTTTGCCTCTCAGAAAGGAAAACAGATATAAATTCTGTGTCGACGAGTTTTTAAAAGCTATTACTCCGGAATATTCGTTAATCTACATAGACAACCCAAACAACCCAACGGGACAGATAATCCCGCTTGAAGAGATGCGAGAGATATGTCGCAAAGCAAAAAAAAATTTTGTAACGGTGCTTGTTGACGAGGCTTATGGTGATTTTATGGAGGATAAAGAGTCGGCGATGAACCTTGTCAAAGATTTTGAAAACGTTGTTGTTGCGCGCTCGTTTTCAAAAGGTCTTGGCCTTGCCGGTCTTCGTTGTGGTTTTGTGGTGGCAGATAAAAACTTTATTAAAAGCTATGACTTAATCGACATTCCTTTTTCCGTTCCAAAACTTCATTATGATATAATAACCGAGGCGCTGTTTGACACAACATTTTTACGCGAGTCGGTGAAAAAAATTAAACAAAGCAAAGAGATTTTCATAAAAAGCCTGAAAAACATCGAGGTTTGGGAAACGTCGGACACAACCCCAATTATGTCGCTTTCGGCGAAAGACCCCGAAACAGATCTTTTTGAGGAATTTGCCAAACGTAAAGTGTATGTGGAGCCAAGTTTTGGTTTTCCCGGAATGCAAAAAAATGCGGTAAGGCTTAGAATACCCGTCGATGTTTGGCGTCTGATAGACGCAATTGGTGATTTAAAGTAACAATGTTTAAATAAATTTATACAAAAATCTACCGTCTGCGATTATGCAGACGGTAGATTTTTGTATATTGAAATAATTGTGCTTAACTGAAATATTGATAATCGTTCTAACTTTGAAAGTCGTCATTTTTTACAAAAGAGCGAACAAAGGTATAAAAAAGTTCTTGAGACGGCTTATATTCTTTTTTCATAGGTTTAAATTTTTTGTCAAATTCCTCAAATTTATACTCATCTATGTGATGTGCTTCGCTTGCATGAAACGTCCATTTTTTGTGTTCAAGCGCGTTTGGAACAAGCTCTTTCACAAGCAACCCTGTCGGAACTGACCCGTCTGGGAAACTGACGTTGTATCTTATCGCGTTTTTAAAACCATAACAGATATAGTTGTTCGGTGAACCGAGGATTACAACGGTGTCATATCCCAGTTGAATTGCTTTTTCAAAAGAATGTTCCAAAATTTTTCTGCCATAACCGTTCCGCTGATAGTCGGGGTGAACGCTGACAGGCCCGAAAGATAAAATTTTTTTCTCGTTTCCATCTTGATCCTTTAGTGTGGTTTTGAGATACATGACGTTTGCGAGAATTTTGCCGTTCTCCTCTAACACAAAAGCAAGCTCGAGCACAAAATCTTCGTGAGTTCTCATTTGGTTCACGATATAGTGCTCGTTACAACCGGGTACTTGAAGATTCCAAAAAGCCTCTCTTGTTAATTCCTCAACAGCACGGTAGTCTTCTTTTTTCTCGTTTCGTATAATCATTTGGTTGCCTTTCTGCTTTTTAAAGATATATTTCTTTTAATTAATTTTTACTTGTTTTTTGATTCACTAAATACAAGGTATTTTAGCATAATTTTATGTTTATTGCAAACAAGGCGTAGTTAAAAAAATGTTAATTTTTTTTGCGGTTTTGCGATATCTGGAAAATATAAAATCTATGCATTTTTCAACACTTTAATTTATTAAAAATAAAAAAAAAATAGTTTTATCATTGAAACCGGGTTAACAAATGATATAATGTTATTATCATCACCAAAAGAGTGGGGAACAACATTTGTTGTTTTGTTTTATACACCTTGTGGTTATTAATCATTTTATAATAAATTTAATATTAAAGGACGGGTCAAGAGATGGACAAACCAACTTACGAAAATCTTGCGATACTTTGGGATTATATGCTTTTGAACATGGAGTTGTCTAACGCCGATTGCATAGTTGGGTTTGGAAGCTATAATGTCGAGATAGCAACAAGGGCGGCAGAGCTATATAAACTTGGATTTTCGAAAAAAATCCTTTTTTCGGGGGGATTAGGGAGAAACACAAAAGGGAGATTTGACATAAGCGAAGCCGAGATGTTCGCTAAGATAGCGATTGAAAACGGTGTTCCGACGGAAGATGTAATTATCGAAAACCAATCGACTAACACGGCAGAGAATATTATTTTTTCTAAAGAGCTGCTTATGAAAAATCAAATTAATGTTTCTAAGATAATCGCTGTTCATAAACCGTTTATGGAACGAAGAATTTATGCCGCTTTAAAGGTGTATTGGAAAGAGATTGAAATTGTTGTGACATCTCCAAAACAAACGATTGAACAGTATATCGAAGCTTCAAAAAAACAAGGGATTGATGAGAAAACCGCGATAGAAGTTGTTGTTGGAGACTTTCAGAGAATTGATGTTTACGCAAAAAAAGGGTACCAAATACCACAATTTATTCCACAACATGTATTTGACGCGTATAATATGCTACTAAATCTTGGGTTTACGGGGCAATTAGCAGTAAATTCATAATATACTCATTGAAGTTTTACAACTTACATGATACAATAACTATGAAAAAGAATTTTATTAATTTTATTCTCATTATGGAGGTATATATAAGTGAGATTAGTAACCAGATCGGATTTTGACGGGCTTGCTTGTGCTGCGTTGTTGAAAAAACAAGGCATAATTGACAATTGGAAATTTGCGCATCCAAAAGATTTGCAAGACGGCTTGATCGAGATAACAGAAAACGATTGTCTAGCAAACGTTCCGTTTGTTCCGGGTTGTGGTCTTTGGTTCGACCACCATTCAAGCGAACATGAAAGACTTGCACTAGAGGGTAAATTTAACGGTGAAAGCCGAATAACCCCGTCTTGCGCAAGGATAATCTATGAATATTATGGCGGCGAAAAAACTTTCCCGGGTCTTGACGACATGATGTGGGCTGTTGATAAAGTCGATTCAGCTGATCTAACTATCGACGAGATACAAAACCCAACCGGTTGGATTTTAATGGGGTTTTTAATGGATCCCAGAACCGGCCTTGGAAGGTGGAGAGACTTCACTATTTCGAACTATGCGTTGATGGAAAAGTTAATCGATTGTTGTTTGACTATGAGCATTGAAGAAATGCTTGAAATGCCCGATGTAAAAGAACGTGTGGACGCATATTGGGAGCAAAACGAAAAGTTCATCGAGATGGTAAAAGAACATACACGCATTGAGGGCGATGTTATCATAAGTGACCTTAGGGGGCTTGAGACTATCTATTCCGGCAATCGCTTTTTGGTTTATAGCATGTATCCCAAACAAAACATTTCGGTGTGGATAGTTAGCGGACGTGTCGGAAGAGGATGTAGCTGTGCCGTTGGACATTCGGTTTTAAACCGCACTTCTAAAGTAGATGTCGGTAAGCTAATGCTTAAATATGGCGGTGGCGGCCACAGGGCTGTTGGCACTTGCCAGTTTATTAACGAATTGATGGATGAAAAAGTTGCGTCTTTGCTTAAAGAACTTGTAGAACACGAATAGTTTTTTAAGCAAGAGGACAATATAAAAGCAAAAATAAAACAGGGAACAGTCGATCAAGTTTCGAACGATGGCAAAAATTCGCTATCTCGTAACAACAAAGACTGTTCCTTTTTAATATATGATGATTTGCAACCAATATTCGTTTTTGAAAATTATTAACTATATCTCTTTTTATAAAAATGTATTGACAGAAAAATTGAACAAACCGTGAAAATAAGGGCTATTATAAACATAGATACAAGAGAAAAACCCGAAACAACAAAACTGAACGACCTGTTTGAATATGCAAACAAAGCTATTCCCGAACCCATTAAAGCACCAAGCAAAATAACTATAACCCTTGCTTTTTCAACACCAAATTTTATGATGAAAGGCAGATAAAACGATATTACCATAAGAGAAAAAATCATTCCGTAAAGCGGTGTCAAAGTAAAAAAAACTGATAACGATCGTGTGAAAACTAAGTTGGATAGAAATGTTAGTGCCGAAACAAAAACATACATAAAACCCGTTGCTAGGATACCTAAAACATATTTGCTTATGACAATCTGGTTAATCGAAAGAGGAAGAGCCATGCAATAGTCGTCCCAATTGGTCTGTTGGTCGTATGCAATTGCGGAAATCGGCAACAGTGCGCCGGTAATATACAAAAATGTTGTAGTGAAGTCGTTTGTGTTAAACACAAGAAATGCAATCGCAAAAATAAAAAATTTAAGATATTGTTTTTTGATAACCAAAAAATCTTTGATAATTAAAGCAGTCATCTTGAACCCTCCTTTGAAAGCAACAAAATTAAATCTTCAAGCGAAAAATGTTCCGACCGAAAAACCGAGGAAACCAAATGTTTTTGCACAAGAAGATCAAAACCATAGGGTTTTTCAAACTTTGCGACTATAGCAAAGGTAGGTACAGACAAAAATTCTTGTTGAGTTAGTTTTAAAAGAGAATACTTTTCAAGCAACATATCTTTTTGTTCGCATAAAACAAGCTTTCCATCTTTTAAAAACATAATATAGTCGCAAATCTTTTCAAGGTCGCTCGTGATGTGTGACGAGATTAAAACAGAATGGTTTTCGTCTCGTGTGAATTCGTTTAATATGTCGAGTATCTCCTCGCGTGCAACGGGGTCAAGGCCGCTTGTCGCTTCGTCCAAAATAAGCAGTTTTGCGCCATGTGATAAAGCAACTGCTATAGAAAGCTTCATGCGCATACCTTTGGAAAAATCTTTAAACGGCTTTTTGGCAGGCAGGTTAAATTTTTTTAAATAGTCGAAAAACTGTTCACAACTCCAATTTTTATAAACACGCTTCATAATGGTGTTGATGTTGTGTGGTGTCAAAACAAGCGGGAAATTTGCTTGGTCAAAAACAAACCCTATATCCTGCTTTGTTTGGGCAAAATCTTTGCTGTGGTTGTTTGTTCCTAAGACCGAAATGTTTCCACCGGTTTGGCGAATAGTGTTTAAGATAAGCTTAATCACAGTGGTTTTGCCGGCTCCGTTTTGCCCTATAAGCCCAAGTATACAGCCTTTTGGAAGGGAAAATGAAACGCCTGACAGCGAGAAATCGGGATAGGTTTTTGAAAGGTTTTTAACATTAATCGCATCGATATTTAAAGACATCCTCTAATCCTCCTTAGACAAAATGTTGAACATTTCTATAATTTGTTGTTGTGAGATGTCGAGGCTTTTTGAAAGAAACAGTATCTTTTTAATATATTCCTCGATCTCTTTGAGATGGGTTTCGCGAACAAGCTCGATGTTTTTTTCCGCAACAAACGAACCTTTGCCGGTTACGGAATATATAAACCCGTCTTTCTCAAGCTCGTCATATGCGCGCTTTGTCGTTATAACGCTTATTTTAAGGTCTTTTGCAAGGTTTCGAATTGATGGCAAAATTTCGCCGCTTTTAAGCTCTCCGGAAATAACAGAATTTTTAACCGTATCGTAGATCTGCTCGTATATTGGGCGACCATCTGCGTTGGAAATAATTATGTTCACATGATAACCTCCGAAATAGTGTATATGTTCAATATATACACTATATACTTTATTGTTGAAAAAGTCAATAGCAATTAGTATTAATAAAAAGTTAACAGCATATGAATAGATAAAAAGGAATTTTTGCTTCATGCTGTTTATAAAACATAGCTGTATACTAGCGGTTATCTTACTAGTGGTGATTTTAGTTTCTTGCGGATATTGTGAGAATATTTCAACTGTTTCAAACAACCTAAATGAAACCGATTTTTTGGTTCAACAAGATGAATTTGTTGAAACATTTTTTAACATGAATAAACAGGAAGACGAATTTATAGTAGCTGTTTGGGTTAGTTATCTCGATATAACGGGATTGCTTTCGGATATGAGCAACAATAGTTTCGAACAAAATCTTGACAAGATGATTGAAAATTTGAAATCAATAGGAACAACCGATGTGTATTTTCATGTTCGGGCGTTTGGCGACGCTTTTTATAACTCAACGATAGTGCCGTCTGCTTTTGGGGTTACATATCCCGAAAAGCAAAATAACGAGGACTATTTCAGAATGGTTGTGGAAAAATGCAAACAAAATAATATCAAGATACATGCGTGGTTAAACCCATTTAGGTTAAGTAGCTCACAGTCAAAGCAAAATGTCGACTATATTAATTCGCTTAAAACGGATTATGGCGAGATAGTTGCCTCGGTTGAACAACGCTCTTTTATCAACCCTTCAAGCAGCCACAGCGAGGCAATTTTTTCACAAATAGTTTTGGAAATTATCGAAAACTATGATGTTGATGGCGTTCATATAGACGATTATTTTTATCCTACAACCGACGAAAGTTTTGACAGCATGTTTTTTGATGCCGAAAATTCGTCAAGAACGATTGGAGATTTTAGACGAGAAAGAATAAGCACTATTATCGAAAGAGCTTATGACGATATAAAAGCGTTTGACAAAGACATTGCTTTTGGAATAAGTCCGGACGGTTCGATCGAGAGAAACTATAATACACATTATCTTGACATAAATAAAATGCAGGCGGTTGCAAACTACTCGGATTATTTTGCGCCCCAGATATATTATGGTTTTTTAAACGAAACAAGTCCGTTTGAAGCGATACTTAAAGAATGGCAAGATGTTGTTAAACTCAAAGACATTATAATCGGAATTGCTTTTTATAAAGTTGGAGTACAAGATGAATTTGCCGGAAATGGCGTGGATGAGTGGAAAGCCGATAATGATATAATAGCTCGCCAAATCGAAATGGTGCGCAAAGCCGGCTGTAGTGGGATAGCATTTTTTAGATATGATTCTTTGTTTAACCCTGAAAGCGAGGTGGAAACCGCGGTTTTAGAGACATTAAACAGTGTTAAGGTAACGTTAAATGAAAAGTAACAAAAAATATATAAAACATAAATCAGGTTTAACGACAGAGTTTTTTTGTTTGCAAAGTCTACAGATTAAGATTGCGGTTTTTATCGTTGCAGAATATTTGATTATAAAAATGCTGTTTCCAAGTTTGTATTTCAATCTGAAAACGATATATTATATGGTTGCGACTAAAACTGACGAGGTTTTGGCCGTCATATCGGGACTTGTATAATGATTGATTTCAAAGTTAATGGAATTAAAATAGGATTTTCAATTTGGTTTCTGGCTATCTTGTTTTTTCTGACTATAAACAAAAACACCGAAACATTTTTGTTTGCGGTGTTTATTTTAATTCATGAAACAGGGCATCTTTTGGCGATGTATATATTTGATACAAAACCGAGAGCTATCAATTTTAGGTTTGGAAGAATTGAGATTATCAAGCTAAATAGCATGACGGCTTTTTACAAAAACATAGCTATCTATTCAGGCGGGATAGTTGCAAACATGTTTAGCTTAGCGTTTCTTGTGATCTTTTTCCCAGATGCCACACAAGCGATTGAGGTAAATCTTTTTCTTTTTCTTTTTAACTCAATTCCGGCAGGGGACTTCGACGGAGGAAACATAGTGTCCGAATTTGTTAAAAAATATGTTTGTCCGCTCGACAAGGCGGAGATGTGTTTAAAAAAAGCAAATCTGTTATTAGGAGCTTTTTTTTGCGTGGGTGGAACTATAATTTATTTTTACAACAAGATAGCTATAATGGTGTTTTTAATCGGAGTCTATTTAATTTTTAATGAAAAGTTTAAAAAAAATATATAAAATTAAGTAAAAATATTTGTTTGAGCGATAATATCATGATATTATGTATATAAAGGTTTTGGAGGAAAAAGATATGCAACAGACGGTGGTTGAGTTTATCAACAAACACGAGATATATTGCGACACAAATTCAAGGTATATTGACGTTGTAAGCGAGATAGGCGAGCTTGGAAAAGAACTTTTAAAAAGCAGCCAATACGGAGCTCAACAACCAACCGCGACACACAATACGGTTGAAGAAGTTGGAGACTGTTTGTTTTCTCTTTTGGCTTTGTGCTCAACCCTTGGAATAGACAGCGAACAAGCACTTAAAAATGCCATATCGAAATATCAAAAACGTTTTGACGATAAAGGCGAAATTTCGTCAGACAACGATAATTAAATAAAAGAATTAAGTTTGTTAATGAAGTTTTCAAACATAAAAAAATAAAGGAGTAAAAATTTTATGAAAAGACGTGTCGGAATTTTAACAAGTGGTGGAGATTGCCCGGGCCTTAATGCGACAATTAGAGGGGTCGCAAAGGCTCTTTACGAACGGATAGACGATGTTGAGATTGTCGGGGTGATAGACGGCTATCACGGGCTTATAAACAACGATGTGCGCGAGATGAAACGAAGAGATTTTTCGGGAATTCTTACAACGGGCGGAACAATCCTTGGAACGTGTAGAACACCATATAAGCTTATGAGGGTCGTAGAAGGTGACAACGTTGACAAAGTTAAAGAGATGAAAGAGACGTATAAAAAAAATAAACTCGACTGTCTTTTAACGCTTGGAGGCAACGGAACCCACAAAACTGCAAACCTTTTGGCTTCGGAAGGGCTTAATGTCATTGGCCTTCCAAAAACTATTGACAACGATATATATGGAACCGACGTCACTTTCGGTTTTCATACGGCGGTGGACATAGCGACAGAGGTTATCGATCGAGTACACACAACCGCGTCGAGCCACAAAAGGGTTATGGTTGTTGAGATAATGGGAAACAAGGTTGGTTGGCTTACGCTGTATGCCGGCATTGCCGGTGGTGCGGATATAATTTTGATTCCGGAGATACCATATTGTGTCGAGAGCATAGCTTCGGCGATTGAAAAACGTGCTTCGAGAAAAAGTTCTTTTTCAATCGTTGCGGTAGCAGAGGGAGCTATGAGTTTGGAAGAGTCAAAGATGAAGAAAAAAGAACGCGCGATATATCGTGAACAAAACGGTTTTACAAACATTTCAACCTCGCTTTCAAGGGAGTTGCAAGCAAAGACTGGGTTTGAAACGCGTGTCGTAATCCCGGGACATATCCAAAGAGGTGGGAGCCCGTCGGCATACGACAGGGTTCTGGCAACTAGGTTTGGCGTATACGCCGCTAATCTCGTTGAACAGGGTATATTTGGCGTCACGGTTGCGATGAGCAACCAACAAGTTGTTGCAAATCCGCTTGCCGATGTTGCAGGAAAAACAAAGTTTGTTCCGCTTGAAGACCAGATGATTGACGTTGCCAACAAAGTTGGAATCAGTCTTGGCTACAAATAAAACTTGAAAAGCGCAACGTGTTTATAATATAATTATTAAAATAAAAAAATAATAAATATAATTTGGAGGAAATGATGGGAAGTTATCTTTCTATGTCAAAGGAACAGCTCGAGCAACAACTTTTAGTAGAGCGTAAAAATTATGAGGCGTTTAAATCGAAAAACCTTTCGCTTGATATGTCGAGGGGAAAACCGTGCAAACAACAACTTGATCTTTGCGAAGATATGTATAAGATTGATTTTTCCGACGGATTTAGCGACAAAAAAGGCGTCGATTGTCGAAACTATGGAATACTTGAGGGTATCCCCGAAGCAAGAGAGCTTTTTGCAGACATTCTCGGAACCAACCCGCAAAATGTTTTTGTTGGCGGAAACGCAAGTCTTAACTTGATGTATGAGGTTATGTCGATAGCGTATATAAAAGGCATGAAAGACAGCAAGACCCCGTGGGGGAAATTGGACAAGGTTAAGGTTGTTTGTCCGTCTCCGGGATACGACAGACATTTTTCTGTGAGTGGACATTTTGGATTTGAACCGATTGTTGTTCCGATGACCGAAAACGGCCCTGATATGGACATGGTTGAACAGCTAGTGTCAAACGACGACAGCATAAAAGCTATCTGGTGTGTTCCTGTGTTCTCCAATCCCGATGGAATAGTGTATTCTGATGAAACGGTCGAACGCTTGGCTTCGATGAAAACCGCTGCGTCGGATTTTACAATTATGTGGGACAACGCATATGTTGTGCACAGCATCGACGGAGAGGCCCCAAAAATCCCCGAGATTATCTCACTTTGCGAAAAGCATGGCAACAAAAACAGGGTGTATGAGTTCACCTCAACAAGCAAGATAACTGCGGCGGGCGCAGGTATTTCTGCGGTGGCTTCAAGCGAAGAAAATATAGCGCATTTTGTTGCAACGATGAAGTTTGCAACGATAGGTTACGACAAGATAAACCAGCTTCGCCATGCAAAATATCTTAAAAACAAAGACGGCGTTTTGACACTTATGAAAAAACATGCCGACATTCTTCGACCGAAATTTGAGGCCGTTATATCTATGCTTGAAAAAGAGATTAAACCGCTTGGCATTGCGGAATGGGTTAACCCAAAGGGTGGATATTTTGTAAGCTTTTTTGCGATGGAAGGAACCGCCAAACGAATAGGGGAGCTTTGTAAACAAGCCGGAGTTGTAATGACGCCGGCGGGAGCTACTTATCCGGGTGGCTGTGACCCCAAAGACAGCAACCTTCGAATAGCTCCGTCGTTTCCACCTGTGTCGGAACTTGTGACAGCGTGTGAGCTTTTCTGTGTTGCAACAAAAATAGCATCGCTTGAAAAGCTTTTGGAAACAAAATAATTCAACATAACATAAACACCACAGTGCTATGTAAACTTTTTAATTTTACTAAGTACGTCCTGTCGCTTGGTTAAACCGTGGCGACAGGGGGTGTTAAAAACAATGTAAAAAGGAAACACAACTTGAATATCGGAATATCGACAGCTAGTTTTTACCCCGGAACAATTGAAACCGCAATTGATTTTCTTGCAACAAAAAATGTTAAATATATCGAGATTTTTTTTAATACATATAGCGAACTTAAACCGGATTACTTAAAAAAGATAAAGAAAAAACTTTTAGACTTTGACATTAATGTTGTATCAATTCATCCTTTTACCTGTCAGATGGAACCGCTTTATTTTTTTTCCGAATACCAATCAAGGTTTAAAGACGGGATTGAGCAGTATGAAATGTATTTTAAGGCGGCAAAGTTTCTTGGCGCAAAATATATAGTGCTCCACGGAGACTACAAAGGCTCGAGGTTAAGTTATGAAAAGGCAGGCGAGAGAATAAAGCGCATTAACGATTATTCAAAAGAGTATGATGTTTCGGTAATTTTGGAAAATGTAGCGCGAAGCGAAAGCTCAAACAATCGCTATCTCAATCAGTTAAAACACAATCTTTTAGATGAAATTGGTTTTGTTCTTGACATTAAACAAGCTGTTCGCTCGGGGCATGATCCTCTTGAAGTGCTTGAAGTTATGGGGCAAAACACAAAACATATACATATAAGCGATTATACAGACCAAAATGATTGCCTGTTACCGTTTAAAGGTGGTTTCGATTTTGAGGGTTTTTTTAAAAAGCTTTTAGACATGAACTATGACGGTTGTGTGATGATTGAAGTTTACAGTGATTGTTATAACGAGTATAATGATATAGTTAATTCGCTTGAAAAGACTAACAAGCTTTTAGACAGACTGGAGGAAGAAAACAGATGAAATGTTCTTTTTGTGGCTTTATAGATACTAAAGTAATAGACTCTCGCCCGACAGACGATGACAGTAAAATTCGCAGAAGGCGCGAATGCACAAAGTGTGAAAACCGTTTTACAACGTATGAAGTAATCGAAACTGTCCCTATTATGATAGCGAAAAAAGATGGTTCAAGAGAACAGTTTGATCGAAACAAACTGTTAAACGGACTGTTAAGAGCGTGTGAAAAACGCCATGTTTCGGTTGATACGGTGGAAAAAGCGGTGGACGAGATAGAACAAAAACTTCAAAATTCGATGGATCGAGAGATCGACTCGGAGATTGTCGGAGAGCTTGCAATGGAAAAACTTAAAGAGATTGACGAAGTTGCTTATGTAAGGTTTGCGTCGGTATACCGCAGGTTTAAAGATATCAATACTTTTATGTCAGAACTCGAGGCATTGCTTAAATCAAAAAACGGTGAAAAATAGCTAGTGTCACTCAAAATATAGTGTTAAAAATGGGGCTGTAACGATGTATTTATTTGAATTAATTTTTATGATTGCTGTAGGAACTTTGTTTTGTGTTTTCGGTTGGAAGATATGGAAGAAAGAGCGAATTGCTCTTATACATGATTATCATTACAAAAAAGTAAAGGAAAGTGACAAAAAAGCCTATACAACATTAATGGGAAAAGCAATGTTATTAATTGGAGCAGGTATGTATCTAACAGGAATTATAAACTTTATAACTTTTACATTCTATGGCTGGATTGCATTTGGTGTGAGCTTTATAGGTGGTCTTATAATGATGATATCAGCCCAAATGAAATATAATAAGGGGATATTCTAAAAACGACCTGTTTAAACTTATTATGTGCAATTCGTTTGATATAAGCCATTTCGCCACGACTAAAGATTATTTAACTAATTAAGGCACAAACCTTGCTTAATTGCTTGGTTTGTGCCTTGTTTTAAATCGTCTTTATGCGAGCATCTCCCGTTTGTGAACCGGTGGCTTTGTTATTCTCCCAACAACCTGTCGAAATTCTCCATAGGCATGGGTTTGTTGAAGTAATAGCCTTGAACGACGTCACAGTTTATCGACTTTAATAGGTCAACTTGCTCTTTAGTTTCAATGCCTTCTGCAACGATAGTTAAGCCGAGGTTGTGGCCGAGATCGATTATTCCTCCGACAACTATTTTGCCAGAATCATCAGAATTTAGGTTGGAGAAAAAGCTTCTGTCCAATTTAATGACGTCCACTTTATAGTCTTTAAGCATTCCAAGTGAAGAATAACCTGAACCAAAATCGTCGACCGAGACTTTAAAGCCAAGGTTGGATAACTCGAGCAAGACATCGTTTAAAATATCAATGTTTTCTATAACCGTCGTTTCGGTTAATTCAATCTCAAGGTATTTAGGAGGTACTTTGTATTTTTGTGTGATTTCATTAAGTTCGGTTACAAAATTGGGATTTTGAAGGTGCAACCTTGAGAAATTGATAGAAATCGGAACAATAGATTTATTTTGCTTTAAACGACTTTCTAAAAATTTGCAACTTGTTTCAAACATATACTTGTCGAGCTGAATAATAAATTCGTTTTTCTCGAACAATGGAATAAACTCGCCCGGATAGATTGTGTTTCCGTTAGGCTCTATCCAACGCACCAAAGCTTCGGCGCCGACGATCGTCTCGCCAACAAGGCTGTGTTTAGGTTGTAAAAACACATTAAATTCATTTGTTTTCAAGGCGTCTTTCATTCGGTTTGTAAGTTCAGTGAGACGAACAAGATGTTTGTTGAACTTTTCGTCATAGTCCCAAACCGACATTCCGCTTTCAGCCCGTGCAAAGCTGTGTGCAAGGCTCACTTTGTTTACAATATTATCGATGTTGTTTTCTTCTTGTTCGATAAAATATCTGCCATATCTAAAGTTGAATATATGTTTTTCAACCTCGGGAATAGATCTTTTCAAAAATTCATTAAATATATTGTTTTTCAACAAAAACTCTTCGATACTGTCGTTTTCGGCAAGAATTATAAATTCATCTGTGCCAATCCTTGCAACGCGCAATATATCACTCTTTATAGTTAATGCCGCTTTTGCCATTGTGCGGATAACTTTGTTTCCAATCTCAAAACCATAGACTTCGTTTATAGCTTTGAAATTTGAAAGGTCACTTTTTATTAAAGCGTAACGTTTTTTATCGAAATTAGGTTTTCGTAAAAGGTTATCAACATCAAGCTTGAACTTGATGAGGTTTGAAATTCCCGTTAATTTGTCATAATACGCAACTTTTTCAACGGCTCTTATCGTGTTTCTTCGAGTTATTAATATATAAACTATCAAAAACATAAATGAAAATACAAGGCAAGCACTTATCGACATCATTAAAACAACAATTCTGTCGACACTTTCGTTAATCGTGCTTTCCGAGATTTCAAAAAATAACGACCAATCCTCTATTCCAAGCGGAAAATACTGCCCAAACTTTCTGTCTCCGCCTATGCTAAAAGTAACACTGCCCGTTTGTTGTTTTGAAAAATCAGATAAAACAGAATTATAACTTTTTCCGTCTTCAAAAGTGGCAAATTTAAAATTTTCAAACGATATATCAAATTGATATGTGTGAACAAGGATATCGCCTTGGCCGTTAACTATCATGGAAGATCCGCGATGGTCGGAGGAATCTTGCAAAAGCGATGTTAGATATAAAACGCTGTATTCCGCGACAATAACTCCGGTAAACTCACCTTCAAAATATATAGGTGCAACAACCGCCAGAACAGTGTTGTCAGAATATTCTGAATGGTATATTCCTGTTGCTTGAACTTCGCCGCCTAAAGCTAGCTCGATGTAACCTTCGTTTGTTATGTCGACAATCTCTCCGGTGGAGGTGAGGCCAATTCCGTCTATGTCCGCGACGATGATGTTTTCTATTGTATACATTCTTTTCCAACGCTGGAGGTAATATTCAAAAGTTTCGTTGTTGTGACCTATATTTGTCGCAACGTCCGCCATTCCCACAACGCGGTCTTGAATAATTTGGAACATGAAAGCAAAAGCTCTAGCTTCTTCAAACGCCATGCTATAAAGGTCGTTTTTTGCAGACGTTTCAAACTCCGTTACAACAACATTATTAAAGCCAACAATAAAAGCAATGTTAATAATTACAATGATGACTATAACAATAATTAAATTTATTTTTTTAGGTTCATTAACCATTTCAGGCAATCTCCAACAATCACAAAACAAAACTATTGAATTAAATCAAGATAAGCTTGTTTGTGACACTATATTATATTTATTTTATTTAAATATACATTAAATTAGCATGTAAAGTCAATAAATAATTGGCATTGTAAAATAATAATTATTATCTAAAATAATTATTATTAAATAAATCGGTTAAAATTTGTCTTAAGCGAACCTAACGAGTTGATTATGCTGTAACATTTTGATATAAAATCCGCAACATTTCCATCCTCGTCCTCTATGAGAAATTTTGCGGTCAAAGCCTCGAATTTAATTAAATTTATAGTATCATGGCCGGCAATGAAATGGTATAGCTTTTCTTGTCTTGTGAAGTGTTTGTAAAATTCAAGAAATTGTGTTTGTGCTTGGTCTAACCTGTCGTTTTCGGCGTGGTCGATTGCAACCTCTATTTGTTCACAATATTGATTAAACGAGATGTTTAAAAATATAGTGCTAAAAGCCATCATCGATAAAATAATTATGATTAAAGTAAGCGAAACCGCAATTCGGTTCATTATATCTCCTTTTTAATTATGTGTATATCGCGCAGTTCATTACATTCAAGCAACAACACGTCTTTTAAAGTGGTGTTGTTTTTTTTGATTATATATTCGATCCATTCGGAGGTAACATCAAGAAACCTCATACATTCTTTGTTTAAAGCACCGTCTATAACGATAGGCAAAAAAAGTTTATCTTTCGGCATGTCTTGTTTGGTAAACACATTTATCTGTCCGGTAGATTCAATAATTCCAAGGGCAACCTCCCTTATATCAAGAATTTCACTACTTCTTAACGACTCCATAAGGTCGTCGAGGCCTATTCGAAGTTCTTTTAAAAGTCGTTGGTCTATCTCTCCGTTTTTAATAATAACAAGATGCCTACCCGAAATTAGTTTTGAAAAACGATTAAATTTAATCGATATAAGCGAAACAATAACCTCTGTGCTTACGATTAGTATTATCGGAAAAATAGAGATGAAGATAGGCATATCAGGGTTTTCAATCGGAAGTGAAGCCAGATTTGAAACTAAAATAGTTGTCACGAGTTCGCCAGGCTGAAGTTCTCCTAGCTGTCGTTTTCCCATTAAACGCATTGAAAAAATAACCAAAATATAAACCAATATAGTTCGAACGAAAAAAACAATCATATGTTAGTTACCTTAAAAAATATTTATGGTTATTTTATCCGAAAAAAGCAATAATATTTTTTAAGTGGGAAGTTTTGTGTCTTTAAATTGTTAAGACATTAATTTTGTTAAACACAAAACAACCAAAGCGTTGCTCGGCTAATGTGATATATAGTTTCACATCGAAGAAAGGAATTGTCATTAGTATGCAAAACAACAAACTAGATAAATCGGCACAATTTAATTCCAAAACCGTGCTTGAACTTTGCGAGAAATCCTCCGATGTTATAAGCAAAGATGTCAAGATTGGGGCGGTGGATTGCTTTATGATGTGGTGTGAGGGCATGGTAAACCTCATACTTTTCAACGATACAATAATCAGAAAGATAATGGAAACGCGAAACAAGACGTTTAAGGACGGAGACGCCACGATAGATTATCTTTTGAACCATAATCCCGAGCTTATGGGTTCTTTCACGGTTGAAACGATTGAAGATGTTATTTTTATGATGATGACGGGTTGTGTTGTGGTTATCGCAGAGGGGTGCACAACCGCATTTGTGTTTCCGTGTCAAGGCTACAGCTTTAGAGGGGTGTCCGAAAGTTACAGCGAGCAAAACATAAGGGGGACAAGGGAAAGCCTTGTGGAGCCGTTAAGGGTTAACATAAGCTTAATAAGAAGACGGATTAAAAGTGAAAATCTGGTTTTTAAAATTTTTAAGGTTGGAAAGGTTAGCAGAACGGAAATTGCAATAGCCTACCTTAAAAACAGAGTTTCAACCGAAGTTATACAAAGCATTGAACAGAAACTTTCAAACGTAAACATAGAACTTGTGTTAGAAAGCGGATTTCTTCAACCTTTTTTGGAACAAAAAAGATATTCGATTTTCAGTTCAATTGGATATTCCGAACGACCGGATACCATATGTGGAAAATTAAGAGAGGGAAGGGTAGCGGTCATCGTTGACGGAACACCATATGTTCTGATTTTGCCGTATCTCTTTTCGGATAACTTCACATCGTTTGATGATTACACCAGCAAACCATACTACACGACGATGATAAGACTTATTAAATATATCAGTTTTATAATATCGTTTACCCTTCCGGGAGTGTACCTTGCTTGTCTTTATTACTACCCCGAGATGATACCGCAAAAACTTATATATAACATATATTCAAGTCAAAATTTTATCGGAATACCACTCGTTGCAGAGGCGCTTTTTATACATTTTATCTATGAAATAATAAAGGAAGCCGGCCTTCGTTTGCCCAAACCTATCGGACACACGATAAGTTTAATCGGGGCGTTGGTGGTTGGAGAGGCGGCAACAACGGTGGGCATAGTAAGCCACCCAATGCTTTTGGTCGTGGCGTTAAGCACAATCGCTGCGTTTCTTGCGCCACAGCTTCAAAAAGCGTCGTCTTATCTTCGGGTAATCTATATTATAGTTGGGTTTGTGTTTGGTGCTTTTGGGCTTGTTGTGTTGTCGGCATTTGTTCTTTTAAATATCTGTTGCCTTGAATCATACGGAACTCCGATTCTAACCCCGTTGAGTCCGCTTAAAAAAGCTTTGTTTAAAGACGGGATATTGTTTAAAGGTTGGAGAATATTTGCTAAAACACAATCGAACTATATAGAAACAAACAAGGGAGAACCAAAATGACAAAAAAAGGACAGATTTCGACGATACAGTTTGTGTCGATGTCGGGGGTTTTTTGTATGTTTTCTCTTATATTTTCGTATGAAATCATAACGACCGTTTCGGTAATTATAGAAACGGTCGTCTCATCAATTGTGATAATTTTCATAAACAAAATATTTAGTGAATTAAAATTTGAACAAAAATTTGAACAGCAAAAAACAACCGCAATAAGTTTTAATAAAATTATTCTTTTTGCATTTTCGGCGATGTTTGTTTTAACGGCAGTTATATTTTTTTCTCGATATACTAAATTTGTTTTAGATTTTGAACCGACCGGAATAAACGGCACAATCATTTTGATAGCTGTCATAGCCCTTTTAAGTTACGCAAATTCTTTGGGTCTTGAAAGCAAAGGCAGGTTTTCTTTTGTGTTTGTTTTGGCGTTTGCGATGTTTTTTGCCGTTATGCTGATAACCAATATAAACATGTTTGATATTACAAAACTTTCAAACGAAATAAATCTTAACGGTAGGATAGCAGGGTCGTATTTAACGGTGTATTTTGTTTATTTCTTTTTAAAACAAAACATCGAACCTAGTAACAAACAAACATTGATATCTTTTGTAGTTTTAGGGGGGATATTTTTAATATCGATTGCAGCTTACACCGAACTAACGCTCGGGAAAGTTGAAAATCTCGGTAGGTTTCCGTATCTTGATGCATTTAAAATTGGTGGTATGTCGTCGCTTATAAATATAGATGCAGTCGTGTTTTCGCTTCTTGCATTTTGTGGGTTGGTGGCTGTGATATTTTTGTTTGAAGCCGCTAGAAGTATATTAAAAACAATCTTTAATAACGAAATTTTTGCCGAAATGATTCCGTTGTTGTTGATTATATCAAAGATATTAAAATGACGAAGGGATTTGAAAGATGAAATATATCAAAACGGCATTAATGTTAGCTGTGGCCTTTATTTTGTTTTGTTCATGCAGTTTAAACAACATTAACATTTCGGGAGAAAAGACGGTTGTTGCGATAGGAATAGATTTTGCAGACGATAAATATAAAGTTTCTACCGTTGTGTTTTCCGCCAACGTACCAAATGATTTTTCATCAAAAGAAAATTTTGAGTACAGTGAAGCACAAACAGAAACGTTAATACAAGCTTTTAACGAAATTAACAAACAAAATCTAAACAACCTTTTTTTCAAACAGAACAAAGTGTTGATATTGGGCGAGGGAATAGACCAAGATGTTATGTTTGACGCCGTGGAATACCTTGTTCAAAATAAATATGTAAACGCAAACACTAATGTGTTTAACGCAAAAAAAGCATCAGAGGTTTTAAAAAGTGGACAAGGCGAAGCGTTAAACATCGAAGATTTTAATAAAATGCTTTCGACTAGGGCGAAAAGTGTAAACTTTGAATATCCTGTCTACAGCCTTTTGAATAGTATCGAAACAAAAAGTGAGCTGTTGTTTTTGCCGTTTATCGAGGTTGAAGAGCAAGACTCTCAACAGCCGGACGATAGGGTTAAGATAGAATGTTTGGCGTTTTACAAAAATTTTGAATTTGTTGAAACTTTGGAAGAAAAGCAAAACAAAGCTGTCTTAGTTGCAAACAATAGATTGACTGGGCTTGAATTTACCGATGTTCTCGACGGAAAACAAAATGAAATTTTTTTGAAAGATATCAAATGTGAAGTGCTGCCCGATTATTATAATAAAAATATATCTATATCGGTTCAAGCGTTTGCAAAGACCGCGATTGGAGTTTTAGCGGTTTCAAAGACAGAACAACAACAAGTCGAAAATCTTTCTAAAAGATATATAGAACAGATGATTTTAACATATTTTGATTTTCTTATTTCAAATGATATTAAAGATGAGGGGAATATGAAATTCTTTTTAAATTTGATAGATCAAAATAAGTATAATGAATTAACGATGGAGGAGATTGTTAAAGGTGGAAACGTTAAAACCAATGTTAGCGTCAGTTATTATTGATATAAGCTAGGATTTTTAACAAAGCGCACGCGCATTTCGCCCAAAGGCGAAACACCCGACCCTAAAACAGCTTGAAAAACTGTAAGCTGTTTTAGGGTCGGGTGCTCACGTATGTGAGTGCGCGTGCGCATTACTTATCGTTTGATTTCTCTTTAAGTGGTTTAACGTTTCCCTTTTCATCCACAATTTTAATGCTATCGAGTTGTGCCCTTGTGTTTCCAATGGTAGCGTCGATATATTCACGGCGAAGTTTTGCTTGTTCTTGTTTTTCTTCGTCTGTAAGGCCTTGTTCGGTTCGCGACTTTCTCGCAAGCTCGTTAATTCTTTCGATAGTTTGTTTAAGCATATCTCTTTTATCCTTTAATATATTTTAAATTAATTCAGCCAATAGCGTTTAGAATCTAATTAAAGTCTACTGAAGAATTTGTTAATCAGTAGACTTTAATTATACCACAATGTTTTTGTCAATAAAAGTTGTTGTGTATTAAAAAAAATGGTATAGTAGATATTAAATTAATATATTTTTCAAGGTTGGAGTTTGAGAAGTGTCTTTAAACTATTCGCCGAGAAAGGACGGAGAAAAAGATGATAGTTTTATATTTATTTTTGGCAGCTTTGGCAATTTTTTTATCGATAATATTCGTGAGAACGGTTATGTTTAAACCGTTTGAAACATATGTACAAGATGGCGAAACCATCGAGATCGATACAAATTCTGCGATCGAAGCATTAAGGGAACTTGTTCGCTGTAAAACGGTGTCTTATAACGATAAAAATCAAGAGGACGACCAAGAGTTTGAAAAGTTAATCAATTTAATCCCGAAACTATACCCAAACGTAGCAGATACTTGTGAGGTTAAACGTTTTGACGGCAGAGGGTTGCTTTATAAATGGAAAGGTAAAACGAATCAAGCTCCGCTTGTTTTGATGTCACATTACGACGTTGTGCCGGTAAACCAAGAACTTTGGGATGTCGAGCCGTTTGAAGCAATTTTAAAAGACGACAAAATTTTTGGTAGGGGAACTCTTGACACAAAAGCCACGTTAAACGGAATTCTTTTTTCCGCAAATCAACTTATTAAGCAAGGCTTTGTTCCACAAAACGACGTCTATCTTGCGTTTTCGGGCAGTGAAGAGGTAAGTGGACAGGGAGCTCCTAAAATAGTTGATTATTTTGAACAGCAGGGAATTGTCCCGGGTCTTGTAATAGACGAGGGCGGGGCGGTTGTCGAGGGGGTTTTCCCGGGAGTTTCGGCTCGTTGTGCGCTTATAGGAATTGCGGAAAAAGGAATGGTTAACCTTAAATATACAACAGTTTCTTCGGGTGGCCATGCTTCTGCGCCACCCCCTATAACGCCGATTGGAAAGCTAGCTGCAGCGTGTTTAAAGGTTGAAAAAAATCCATTTAAAGGACATGTGACCAAACCTGTCGCAGAGATGTTTAATGTTCTTGGCCGACATTCAACGTTGCTATATAAAATAATTTTTGCAAATCTTTGGTGTTTTGGTGGAGTGCTCGATTTGTTTTGTCGCAAGTCGGGCGGAGAACTTAATGCGCTTGTTCGAACGACAATAGCGTTTACACAGATGGAGGGAAGCAGCGCTCGTAACGTACTGCCTCCCAAAGCACACCTTGTCTCTAACATAAGAATTAACCCGGCCGACAGCGTAAAATCGGTTGTTGAAACTATAACAAACACTATTGATAACCCTGATATCAATATAGAGGTAATTGAGTCAGCAGAGCCCAGCCGTATTTCAAAAATCAATTGCGACGCTTGGGAAAAGGTTGCAAACTCTGTGGCACAAACGTGGCAAGGTTCGATTGTTGCGCCATATCTAATGGTTCAATGTTCCGACAGCCGCCATTATGGTAGAATTTCGGACAAGGTATATCGTTTCTCGGCAATGGAATTGACGACACAAGAAAGAAAGACAATCCACGGAAATAATGAGTGTATAACAACCGATGCAATTGTTAAGGCGGTGGAGTTTTTTACAAGAATAATAAAAAGCTGTTAACATTAACATCAAAATTTTTTTATTATAAAAATATAGGGAACGGTCATTGGTGCTTCGAACAACAACGACCGTTCCATATTTGTTTTGTTGATTTCATTATATGCTTTATAATTTTCGTATGATTTTTTTTCTGTAAAAGTTAACATAAGAACATATAAGCCGTGTGAAAGCTATGTCATAAAGTATAAAGGTAATGTTGCCTAAAACCACAAGACCGGCAAGCATTAAGTTCGAATATTGTTCAAGTTCCTGTTTTATAACAGGGAAAACAAAGACAAACAACAACAAAGAATATATTAAAGCTATGCTGACATTGCAAAAAACAAGTTTTGCTATCCATTGAACAGTTGGTGATTTTAGTTTTGCTTCGATAAAATATTTTACTATCGGGTATAAACCAAAAAATAAGATAAACATAAACGCCAATTCTTTATCCGGAACAACAAAAGCGCTTAAAATCGAAATTGCAACATAAACAACTATAGCAAATTTAACGCCGTATTCAATAACAAAGAAAAAAATACAAATCGACGCAATAGCGGGTACAGCAAACGTTGAAAACGGGACAATCGAACCGAAAAGCATTATGGTAACGGCTAAAGAGGAAAGAACCCCACCAAGAACGGTTTTAAAGTTTTTTTCTTTCATATGAAACTAACAACCACCACCAAGACAGTTGCAAAGGCAGTTTGCACAAAGCATGCTTGTGCAAAGGTCACAGCCGCTACAAGCCATCATTTGTGGGCCATTGTTATATCCGCCACCCGTTCCGTAAGGGTTACCGTAAGGCGACCCTTCGGGGCCTTGATTGCGCATGGTGTTGATGCTTTCTAAAGCCTGTTTATATTCGCTGTTATATGGGTCAGAGGAGACGGCGTTGGTGTAATGTTTTTTAGCTTCGTCTATCCAACCTTTTGCGTACATGGTTTTTCCCATTAGAAAGCTCCATTCGGCGTTGCGATTGCTTCGCTCGACTTTTAAAAGAAGATCTTCTGCTACGGGAATTCGATTTTGAGAGATTAAGCTTCTGATGTAGTTGGCGTCAAAAGCGTTAGATGTTGAGGAAGAAGCGGTGCTTGTTGAACCGTCGTCCGAACCGCTCGCAAAGTTGCTTGCGTCTTTTGCTTTGCTTGCGTCTATGCCAAGCCTTTTTTGCGCAATAATTTCGTCATATGCTTGGTCGATTGATTTCATCTTTGATGCCGCAAGGTCGGCAAGGGGGTTGCCTGCGTAGTTGTCGGGGGCGTATTTAACCGCAAGTTCTTTGTACGCGGCTTTAACAATAGCCTCGTCGCTGTCGTTTGGTATACCTAGAATACTATATGGATTGGGCATTAATTTTATTTCCTTTCTTTTTTGCCCCGAGTTGGTTAATCGACTCGGGCATTCCTAAAAATATTATGTTGTCAATAATCGGTTTAAGAGAGTTAATCTCAAGCAGATTATATGTTTTTGCTATTTCACAGTTTATAATGTTTAGCTGTGGACGATAGTCTTGAATTATATTTTTTACTGTTTCGCCATTAGTGTTTTTATCAAGTGCATTTGAATATATAAGCGGGTTAAAGCTGTTGGATTTAATATCTTGTTCAAGGTCGTCAAGCATGTCGGAACAGTACACATATTTTCCGGTGTAATATCCAAGCCTGAAAAGAATCCTTTTTTGTTGCTCGTCGGACGAAACCATCTCAAAAAGCTTTCCGAGACAATAGGAGGTAGGCTCGGCGGCTCTGTCTACGGAACATTCATTTTGCTTTTCTACTAACATTTGTTCATTTGAACAATGTTTGATTAGCATGTCGATTTCAGGAAAAAGTCGTTTTGCTTTTGCAAAGGATAATTGTAAACCGAAATAAATAACTAAAGATAGAATTTTCTTTAATATTTTCTCATCTTTTATGTCGTCCAACAGTTTGTAACGAACGCTTAAAATCGAAGCACAAGCGACAAGCGAAATAAAACTGCTTGACTTTACCATAGCTTTTTTTGAAAGAGGGTTTGTTGTGCAACGCCTGTCGACAACTTGGGCGGATTTTTGTGAAATTGCCGCTGCGATAAGCGCCATAAATGTAAAATCATAGTTTAAAGTTGCTTTCGCAAACGGCCCTAGGTCTTTAAGTTCTTTGCAAACCGAACAATAATATGCGCGATATAAATTGAGTTCCTTGACTCTTAATTCGCATTTTTTCGGAACGACATATCCAAACATATCTTCCCCAAATCTAATTTTAACTGTACATAGTTATTATAGTACAATTAAATTCAAATAGCAATATTTTTAGTTCCTTTTGTGATGTATATCAAAGCTGCAGTTGTCGAGAACATCAAAAGAATAGCCTTCATTTTTTAAAAATTCGATTATTAGTTTAGCTCCGTCAGCAGCGTTTTCACCAACCGAAGAGTCGTGCATAATGACAACAGGCGGAACGCCTTGTTCAAGTTCGTTATACCCTTTTAAAAAGTTATCAAAAATAGTTTGAGATGAAATGGCTGAAGCGGCAAGGCCGTCTCGCGTGTCGATATTCCAATCAAAATATCTAAAGCCTCTTTCGTGTGCCTCGTCTATTATCTCTTGAAGCAACTCATCATAGCCGTATTTCTTATAAAGTGTGTTAGAACTTCCGGCAGGAAAACGGAATATATTCGGAACCTCACCACAATATTGGTTGATAAGTTGATATATCTTGTCAAAATCGTTGAAATATCCGTCTAAATTTGTATATACTTCTTTGTAGGAATGTGAAAAAGTGTGAACTGCAACAGAGTTCCCAAGACTATGAGCTTTTGTCATCAAGGGAAAATACTCCTCGTTTTGGCCCGAAACAAAGAATGTTGCGTTGACATCTAGCTGTTCAAGCATGTCGATTAAAGGCTCGGTGTTTTTTGATGGGCCGTCGTCGAAAGTCATATAAGCCACTTTTTTGTTTGCGTCATTCGTTGTTTGCTGTTGTTCTTTTGGTAAAATTCCGGAAGTTTCTTTTATTAAAGATACGTTTGCTACTATCGTAATTATAACAAGAACAAGCGATAAAATGCCTAACATTACCAAAAGTTGATTAATTTTAAATATTTTATACAAAAAATACCCCCTAAGTTAAATTATCAATATTGCATAATTTAACGATTTGATATATTATATTAATAATATGTTTTATATCGGAGGCTTATTCTGATGAATAAAAGACCAGTTATTATTGATTGTGACCCGGGCATTGATGACGCACAGGCTCTTATGCTATTAAATGCATGTGACGAGATTAACATTGTTGGCATAACAACAACTTTCGGAAATGTTCCGCTCGAGATGACGTCGTCCAATGCGCTTGGTTTATGTGACCTTTTGAATATCGATACGATAGTCGCAAGGGGTGCGGAAAAAGCTTTGCTTAAAAATAATCCCTCTGCCGAACACATAAACGGAAAAAACGGCATGGGTGAGTATGAATTTTTTGAAACGAAAAGAAGGTTCTATCCGAGACTTGCGTGGGAACTTATCTATGAAACAGCGCTTCAATATGATGGTGAACTCGAGATAGTTGCAATGGGGCCGCTAACAAATATAGCCATTGCGGTTTTAAAATACCCAAACCTTGCAAAACACATAAAAAAACTAGTAGTGATGGGTGGGGCGGCACACGCCGGAAATGTGACACCTTATGCCGAATTTAACGTGTGGCAAGATCCCGAAGCGATGGCTATTGTGCTTGAAGCAGGGTTTAAAAATCTTATCATGGTTGACCTTGATGCATGTAAAACTGCGTACCTAACCGATGCCGAAACGGCAGAGATAGCAAATTCGACAACCAAAGTCGGCAAGTTTGTTTCGTTTTTGCAAGAATTCAGAAATTTTGGCGGAATAAACGATAAACCTTTTTCGCCTTTTGCAAAGACAAGAAAAGAAAAAACCGTTATATGTGACGCGGTTGCGGCGGCAGTTTTAATTGATGATACAACCTCGAAGATAGAGTCGCATTACATAATATGCGAATGTCAAGGTTCTCAAACTGTGGGACAAACTATTGTGGATTGGGAAAACAGATTCGACAGGTTGCCAAATGTTTTTTTGGTACGTAATGTTGACAGAAAAGCTTTTGTACGGCTATTCTTCAAAAGCTTGAATTTTTATGCCGGACAAAGGAGTGATGTATTTTGAGTAAAATTTCTGTAATTATGGATGTTGACACCGGTGTCGACGAGGCGTTTGCGTTGGCGTTTGCCGTGTATTCCAACGACATAGATCTGCTTGCGGTTACGACAACGTTTGGTGTTCGTCCCGTCAAGCAATGCACCGAAAATACCCTTAAAATCCTTCAGCTTTTGGGCGCGACTGATATTCCGGTTGCCGCCGGTGCAAAAAAAGGAATCCTCTCACAACTTCGTGTTTCCGCAAAAGCAAGCCTTGCGAATGGAGAAGACGGTCTTTGCGGCGTTGCGGAAAAACTTAACGCCCCAACAATGTCAACCGAAAACATCAACGCGGTTCAGCTTATGGCGAGAACGGTGAGCGAAAGCAAACAAAACGTCATTCTTGTCGCGACGGGGCCTTTGACAAACATAGCAATTTTCTTGTTGTCACACCCCGAACTTCATGCCAAGATAGACGGAATTGCAATGATGGGTGGAGCGGCTTTTGGAGGGGATTCTCTCCCAAGTGCCGAGTTTAACGTGGTTCACGACCCCGAAGCCGCCGACATAGTTTTCGGAAGCGGTATCCGTGTTTTAATGTGCGGACTCGACGCAACAAAAAAAGCGTATATCCAATATAATGAAAGAAAACGCCTTGAAGAGATAGACAACCCCGTTTCAAAACTTTTAGTAGAGCTGTTAAAAGCGTACGCCGACCATTTCGAAAACCCAATTCTTTCGGTTGGTTGTCCGATTCAAGCTCCGTTGCCGATAGCGTGGCTTATAGATGCTTCGATCATCGAAACAAAGCCATACTATGTAAAGGTTGATCTTGACGGACGATACACAAGAGGTTGCACAGTTACCGACACCAAGGGGATACTTAAAAAACCTCCAAATACCGTTGTAGCTATTAACGTTAACAGAGAAGAATATGTTAACATGTTGCTTGAATGTTTAAGTGTGATAAAATAGATTTAAGTTTAAAAAATGTAAACACAATATTATGAGATGTAGGGCAAGGGCTCTGCTCTTGCAAAACACCGATTAGAGCCACATTATAGCAAGAGTAACGCCCTTGCCCTACAAATCAATCAAAACTTTTGAGCATCATGCATTATATTGACACCGATGTTGATTGGTTGAGTTGTTTGCGTTAGGTTGTATCCTTGATTTTTCAAAAAGGAGTTTGACGTACAAAATGACAGATATTTTTTTAATTATAGTGATGATTATTAGCGTTATATCGGTTATTCTTTCTGTGATGGTACTTGTAAAATCAGACAATAACAAGGTATCGGAAAAAGATATAAAACGCCTGAGAGACGACATTGCCGCCGAGCTTCGCCTGTCGCGTCAAGAATCGTCACAGGTTACGACAAACAACATAAATTCACTAGGGGAGCTTTTAAAGAACTCGCAAGACAGCCTTCAAAAGAATGTTATAATAACGCTTAGTTCGGTGGATGATAGATTTAAAGGTTTTTCGGTGCAAACGGAACAGAAGCTTGATAACATGCGAACAACGATGGAAAACAGGCTTACTTCAATTCAAGAGGAAAACACAAAAAAGCTTAACCAGATTAGTCTAACGGTGGATCAAAAGCTTCAAGGTTTTTCGATTCAAACAGAGCAAAAACTTGATAACATGCGAACAACGATGGAAAACAGGCTTGCCGCAATTCAAGAAGAAAGCACAAAAAAACTAGACCAAGTTCGCCACACCGTTGATGAGAAGCTTCAAAAAACACTTGATGACAAGATAAGCCAAAGCTTTAAACTGGTGTCGGAACGTCTTGAACAGGTTTACAAAGGCCTAGGAGAGATGCAGACGCTTGCAACGGGGGTGGGCGACCTTAAAAAAGTTTTATCCAACGTCAAGACAAGGGGAATCTTGGGCGAGATACAGCTCGGTTCTATACTTGAACAGATGCTTGCGGTTGAGCAGTATGAAAAAAATATTGTGACCAAAAAAGGATCAAACAACCCGGTTGAATTTGCGGTTAGAATGCCCAACGAGACAGATGGTTATACATATCTGCCTATCGACGCAAAGTTCCCTATGGACGCATATTCGCAGCTTTTAAACGCGTATGACAGTTCGGACAGCGCGGCGATTGAGGTGGCGCAAGGCGGGCTTTGTGCAAGGCTAAAACGTTTTGCAAAAGACATAAGCGATAAATACATCGACCCTCCCAACACAACCGATTTTGGGATTATGTTTTTACCTGTCGAGGGGTTGTATGCCGAGGCGGTAAGGCTTGGACTTGTTGAGGTGTTGCAACGTGATTACAAGATAAGCATAGCGGGTCCTACGACGATGGCGGCGCTTTTAAACAGCTTGCAGATGGGATTTCGAACGCTTGCGATACAAAAACGTTCGTCCGAAGTTTGGGAGGTTCTTGGCTCCGTTCGCTCAGAGTTTGATAAATTTGCCGGCGTTTTGCAATCAACACAGGACAAGATTATTCGAGCAAACGAAGACCTTGACAAACTAATTGGGGTTAGAACAAGACAGATTCAAAGAAAACTTAAAGATGTGACGGTTATACCGGGATTTGAACCAAAACAAGAGGATAGCGGATTTTTAGAGTAATTATATAGGTTAAAACAAGATGGATTTAGAAATAACCACTACATACTAGTTTTACAAGAGGTGGAATATGAGTAAGAAATTTTCAAGTCGTGTAGATGTTCAAGTTGCTGTGTTTGTCGCTTTAATTATTGCTTTTTGCGGTGTAATAATTTCTGCTATTGTTTTCACGATTAGCTACAGCGAGATGATTAACGTTTTAAAACAGAGTGCTTGGTCGATTGATCTTTATATCGACGAACAAATAGACGCAGATATCTTTTCTGAAATCAAAACAAGAGAGGATATGGTGGGCGAACAGTATGAGCAAGCGTATGCTTTGCTTAACGAGGTTCGAGACATAACGGGGGCAAAATATCTCTATACGGCTACGATTAACGACAACGGAGAATTAATATATCACGTTGACGGACTTCCGGTAGACGATGTGGATTTTCGTTATGTCGGAGATTTAATCGAACCGGAGTTTCAAGAGTCGCTAAAAATTGCGCTCACTGATGTTGAGGTTTTACCCGAAAAGATATTAAACACAGAATGGGGTCATGTCTATGTTGCATATTTCCCGCTGCATGACACAGAGGGGAATGTTGTTTCAGCGCTTGGGATAGAGTTTTTTGCCGACAGCCAATATGATTCCTTTAACATGATCGGTGCACACGCGTTGATTGCTATTGTTGTCACATGTATAATTGCCGGTTTTGTCTCGCATATAATTTTCAAAAGAATTTCCAACCCGCACTATAAAGATATATACAACACAGATAGCCTGACAAAGATTAAAAACAGAAATGCGTTTGACACCGATGTTCACAATATCATACAAAAGAACGCTATTAAAAACATCGTTTTAGTATTAACCGATTTAAATGGATTGAAAGGTGTTAACGATAAGTTTGGACACAAGATGGGGGATTTTTACATCGAGGCGTGCGCAAAAGCACTTGTTATAGAAAATTTTGAAAATTTTGTAGTCTATCGCATCGGAGGAGATGAATTTGCAACGATAATGCCGCCGGTTCACCAAGACATTGTCGAACAATATATCAAAACAGTAAAACAAAATCTTGTTGAAATTTGTGGCGACAAGATTCCAACGGCATCGGTAGCAATGGGATATGCTGTTTGTGAGGGTACCGAGATTGAGGATTGGGAAAAGACGCAACAAATAGCCGATAAATTTATGTATACTGACAAGAAAAAATATTACGAACAAAACAAAAATCAAGATATGCGCAGATAGATAACGGTAATTAAAAAATAGTTTTTGCATAAAATTAATCGAGATGTTAGTTTGAAACAACGTTTCAAACGTGAGTTTTGTGCTTTTCGGTCAAATAGAACTAAAGTTCATTAACGACCGAAATTTCACCAAAAAAACGGTGTGACAAAACCGCCCAAGACATCAAGAAAGGAATGGGCATTTTTATGAAAAACTATAAATATAAAATTGCAACAATCGCAGTTTCCGTTTCAACCATCTGTATTGCAGTTCTAACGATTGTGCCGTTTGCAAGGATAACGCAAACGATGGCGCCGTATACGATTGCATCGTTTGCGCAAACAGATTATGTTATAATCGATGCGGGACATGGGGGGTTCGACCCCGGAACACAAACTCCAGACGGAGAGATTTTCGAAAAAGATGTTAATCTTGAAATCGCGCTTGTTATGAAAGATGTTTTTGAAGCGCATGGAGAAAACGTCATAATGATACGTGAAAGCGACATGGCAGTGGGGGATAATTCACTTAATACGATTTCACAAAAAAAGAAATCTGATATCAATACAAGGGTTGACCTTGCGAATTCGTACGGCGACGGAACGGTCTATATAAGCATACACCAAAACGCTTTTAGCGACGGCGCCGAAAGCGGAACACAGATTTTATATGGCAACAAAAACGAGCAGAGCGAAGTTTTGGCGAAAATAATTCATGAAACTATTAAACAAAATCTACAACCCGACAACCGCAGAGAGATTAAAAAAGGCGGCAGCGATATATTCATATTGAATAATATTGAGATACCGACGGTGCTTATCGAGTGTGGGTTTTTAACCAATACACAAGAAACCGAAAAACTTATTGACCCTGAATATCAAAGACAGCTTGCATATATTATATACGAGGGTTATATAGAGTATAAAAACAGCAAAAAATAAAAAAATAAGGAACTCTTAAATGGCAGCTTTAAAAACAATATACCTATGTTCAAACTGTGGAGCATCTTCGCCAAAGTGGCTTGGAAGGTGCCCTGAATGTTCCGAATGGAACACGTTAATTGAAGAGATTGTAGAAAAAAAAGCTTCTGACAACAAGGCGTTTTTGTCGGGGAATTTTGCAATTAAAACCGTTTCGCTAAGCGAAGTTGAAGCGGATAATCATATTAGAATTAAAACCGGCATAGGCGAGTTTGACAGGGTGCTTGGTGGCGGACTTGTAAAGGGTTCGGCGGTGCTTTTGGGGGGCGAACCGGGGGCAGGAAAGTCTACTATTGTGTTACAAGCGTGTAAAAGTTTATCCGAAAAACACAGGGTGCTTTATATTTCGGGGGAGGAATCGTTAAGCCAGATAAAACTACGCGCAGTACGTCTTTCGGTTAATTCCGACAACATAAAGCTTGCAAACGAAACTAATGTTGACGTAATTTCAAATGAAATAACGACAGAAAAAACCGATATAGTAATAATTGATTCTATCCAAACGATGGTTACCGACGAGGTTTCTTCCTCCGCCGGGAGCGTGACACAGGTTAGAGAGTCGGCTACACGGTTGATTAAAGCCGCCAAAGCCTCGGGTATCCCGATGATTATCATAGGGCATATAAACAAAGACGGAGCAATTGCAGGACCAAAGGTATTGGAACACATTGTTGACACCGTGCTTTATTTTGAAGGGGATAAATATCTTTCTTTTAGAATATTAAGGGCGGTTAAAAACAGGTTTGGCTCTACAAACGAAATAGGTATTTTTGAGATGTCCTCTAAAGGTTTAATCGAGATTGAAAATCCCAGCATGGTGCTTTTAGACAAGAGGACGTTTGAAACATCGGGATGTTGCGTCACCGGCATAATGGAAGGAACGCGGCCGCTTTTGGCGGAGATACAGTCTCTTGTTGCAAAATCAAGCTTTTCTACCCCACGAAGAACTGCTTCTGGGGTTGATTATAACAGGACAAACCTTATGCTTGCAGTGCTTGAAAAAAGAGCCGGATATTTCCTTTCGGCTCTTGATGTATATGTTAACGTAACGGGGGGGCTTGATATCTCGGAACCGTCCGCAGATATAGCTATTGCGCTTAGCATCGTGTCGTCGCTTATAGATAGACCGATACCAAACAATCTTGTGGCGTTTGGTGAAATTGGCCTTGGTGGGGAAATTCGCGCTGTTTCAAATAGTTCGGTTAGGATAAACGAAGCGATTAGATTGGGTTTTGAAAAGGTTGTTATTTCCAAGAACGAGGCAGAAAAGCTTTCGAAAGAGTTTAATCAAAAGATCGAGATAATCGGAATTAGTTCAGTAACAGATATAAAGAGCATTTTTCAGTAATGGTTTAAAATATAAAAATAATATTTGGAGGTTTATTATGAAATTGTTTGATATTACAAGGGATTATACTAAAGCGCCACTTTATCCGGGTTCAAAGTTACCTGAAATAAAAAGAATCTGCGATATGTCAAAAGGGGACATGTACAACGCAAGTTCAATAGTAACCACAAGCCACATAGGAACACATGCCGATGCTTTTTGTCACTTTCTTAAAGATAGTAATGTTTCGATTGAACAGATGAAACTTGAGCATTATTATGGTAAAGCTTCTGTCATGTCGTTCAAGGAAAACACACCTATCGAACTTTCGGACATCGAGGGAAAACTTTCTGGGGTCGAGCGACTTGTTATACATGGTGGCGGTTTTTCGTATCTTACAAAACAGGCGGCAGAATACATAGCTAAAAGCGAGGTTATAACTATTGTAACCGATGCTTGGAGTATAGCACCTTTAGACAACGAGGTCGAAATACACGAGATAATTTTAGGGAACGACATAGCGGTTATCGAGAATGTTGTTTTGGACAATGTTTTGGATGGAGAATATACGCTAAGCGCATTTCCAGTGAAATATGACGGTTGCGACGGAGCGCCGGTAAGGGCGGTTTTGATAGGGTAGTAGTTGTGTTTTAAATAGTCGAAAACCGGAAGATGAATTAGATGTGAAAACCCCTCGGTGAATAATATTTCACCGAGGGGTTTTAGCAGTTATATTTTCTGCATTTCTAACAATCTGTCAAACTCTTTGTTGTGTATTGGTTTTGAGAAGAAATAGCCCTGTGCAATGTCGCATCCTGAATTTTTCAAAAAGTCAACATGTTCGATAGTCTCGACGCCTTCACAAACTGTTTTGAGATTAAGGCTTTTGGCCATCGTTAGAATCGAGGTTAAGACGCATTTCTTTTTCTCGGAATCTTCAGATTTTTCAAGCAAACTTCGGTCGAGTTTTAACACGTCGAAGTTTAATTCGGCAAGCAAATCAAGTGAAGAATAGCCCGAGCCAAAGTCGTCCATTGAAACGGTAAATCCTTTATGGTGGAGGTCGGCAAAAACCTTTTTAAACACCTCAGAGTTTTCAATCATCGAGGATTCGGTCATCTCGATTTCAAGAAGGTGTCTTGGGATTTCATAGTAATCGACAATTTCGGTTAGTTCTTTAACAAAGTTCAAGTTAAGCATATGTAACCTTGAGAAGTTAACCGATATCGGGATGTTTTTGTGTCCACTGTCACAAAAACGTTTTATAATTTTGCAAACGTTATTTAACATATAGTCGTCAAGTTCAACAACAAAACCTTCTTGCTCGAATATAGATATAAAGTTGTTAGGGAAGATAATATCTCCGTTAGGTCTGTGCCATCTAACCAAAGCCTCGGCACCACAAATTTTGTTGTTGTCGTTTAGACAGTTCTTTGGTTGGAGATATACTTGATATTCGTTGTTGTTTAATGCGTCGCGCATGTTGTCGCAGATAAAGTTAGTGTGGTTGAGCTTATCTTTAAGATTTTCATCATAATCGAACACCCCGTCAAAAGATACGCGTTTATGATAGTTGTGGGTTAGAACAATTGTGTCTAAAATTTTATTTATGTCGGTTTCTTCGATAGGTATTGAATAACTGCTATATCTGAATTTGATTGGTCGAGAACAAATTTCAAACATCTTATCTTTAATTAGTTCTTCAAATTCAAACTTTCCGTTTGCTAAAGTTAATAGATCTTGGTCTTTGCCAAAAACTAAAAATTCATCAGCGTTTAATCTTGCAAATAAAAAGTCTTTGTCAAATGAATCGGTGAGCGAAATAGACATCGTTGCAATGCTTTTAATGACCTCGTCTCCGATTCTATAGTCAAACAGTTTATTTATAACCTTAAAGTTAACTATATCAAATTTAAATATGCTGTATTTTGTTCCTTTGTTTGACTTTAATATTTTTCTCGCTTCAATTTTGAATTTCTTTTCATTTATTATACCGGTTAATTCATCGTAGTACGCAGCTTGTTGAATAAGTTGAACCGATTTTCGTCTAAGCCAAATTAACCTTAACCATATAATTATAACGATGCTCATCATCTCTATAAATAACAGTATTGTGTTGAATATAACGCCGTTCGCACCGCTTGATATAAGATCTTCGGGAACAGACACAAGCAAGGTCCAGTTTGTGTTTAAAATAGGTTGATGGTTAAAACGCATCTGTTGTTCATTTACTTCATACGCCAAGATATCGCTGTTTTTTGAAGTTTCAAGTATTGTGAACAGTTGTGACGTTGTAATCTGTTGTTTATAATCATCTTCGTTTAAAATAATCGAGATGTTTTCACCTGTTTCAACGCCATATGTGTTATCTGTTGCGGCAATAACATTACCGTTTTGATCCAAAATCGCGGTAAGACCTCTACCGTTGTAATTTGAAACCAAAAGATTTTCTAGGTTTTCGCTCGTAATCTCTGCAATAATAACCCCGGAAACCTCTTGTCCATCTTTAAACAATGGCATAGACATATAAACAGATGATCCGATTCTTTCAGAAGATGGCTCAATTCCTGAAAAAATCACGCGAGGATTAAGAATTTGTTTGAAGAAGTCGCCGTTAGAATAGTCAACGATTTCACCGTTAGACTTAATTCCTGTGCCGTCTGCTAGCACTACGGTTATGTATTCAAACCAGCTTCCAACTTCAAGAGACAACAAATAATTAAGCATATCTACAGGTGTATCCATAATGACAGCATCTTGAAACTCAAGGCTGTAAGAAAGATCACCCAAAAGACTTGTTGTGCCAATCATATAATCATCAATAATAAAGCTCTGTTGATTTGAAAGTTCGCTTAAAGTGTTCTCGACCAAACTGTCAAGATCATTGGATATATTTTCAGAATAAAAAGCAAGACTAACTGCAACTATAGCTACAGCTAGAATTGTTGGTATTATATTTTTGATTTTCAAAAAATTTCGCATTATTCACCAGAAAAAATAATAAAAACACCGAGTTGATATTATTTTAAAATTCATTTCCTTTATATTATGTTCAAAAAAAATTAAATGAAAGTAATGATTATATTATAAATTATTACTCGAAAAAAAACAACTATTATTCGATGTTCATTCATAGTTTAATGTATAAAAATTAATAATTATTAATTTTGCTATTTAAATAACAATGGCAAGACAAAAAAAGGGTCTGTGACGAAATTGTCATAATGCACAAAAACTGTAGGGGCGAACCTATGTGTTCGCCCGAAATCAATGGTAAATCCAAGGTTTCGGGCGGTCACGCAGGACCGCCCCTACTACATTTATTGGTCAATTTAACGAATTTTATTCCGTTTCGTCACAGCCCGTTTAAGAGTTTTTGACTTTTGTCAATTGCAAAAACTAGCCTTGCATTTTTGCAACTTCTGCAGCAAAGTCGTCTTCACGTTTTTCAAGACCGTCGCCTTTTTCAAAGCGAACGAATTTGATAACCGAGATGTCAACGCCCATTTCTTTAGCTGTTTGTTTTACATATTCGCCAACCGAGATCTTATCATCTTTAACAAACGGTTGTTCAAGCAAACAAACTTCTTTATAATATTTTGCAATTCTTCCAAGAACCATTTTCTCGGCGATTTCTTGGGGTTTACCTTCGTTTAGAGCTTGTTGAGTAAGAATTGCTTTTTCCTTTTCGACTTGTTCGGCCGAAACATCTTCTTTTTTAAGGAAAAGGGGATTAACCGCAGCAATCTGCATTGCGATATCTTTTCCGAAAAGAACAAATTTTTCGTCTTCAGACATTTTTGCGTCGGTGTCGAATTGAACCATAACCGCATGTGTTCCACCACCGTGGATATAGGGAACCATAACGCCTTTAAACGTTTCAAAACGACGAAGCTTAATGTTTTCGCCGATAGTCAAGATTTTATCTTGAAGATGTTTTTCGATAGTCATTCCGTCAACTACGCAAGCCGCAAGAGCTTGGACATCTGCGGGTTGTTGTTCGATAACAGTGTTTGCACAAAGTGCAACAAAATCTTTAAAGCTGTCGCTTTTTGCTGCAAAGTCGGTTTCCGAGTTAATCTCGATGATAACGCCTTTGTTTCCTTTAACAACGGCATACACAAGACCTTCGGCAGCGATTCTGCTTGCTTTTTTTTGTGCGGCTGCGAGCCCTTTTTCACGAAGATACTCGTTTGCTTTTTCCATGTCGCCGCCCGATTCGGTCAACGCTTTTTTGCAATCCATCATTCCGCATCCGGTTGCTTCACGAAGCGACTGGACATCTTTTGCTGTAAAAGACATATATTAAATTTCCTCTCGTTTTGTTTATTAATTTAAAAATTATTCAGCTGCGTTTGTCATTTCTTTTGCAACTTGCTCGGCAGAAGCTCCGTCGAGTTCTTTTGTTTCAACTTCCGCAACTGCTGTTTCTTCGCCACCAAAATCTTGTTCGCCTTGGCGACCTTCGATGATAGCGTTTGCCATTGCTCCGGCTATAAGTTTAACCGCGCGAATAGCGTCGTCGTTTCCTGGGATAACATAATCTATTTCGTCTGGGTCACAGTTTGTGTCAACTATTGAGATTATTGGTATGTTAAGCTTACGTGCTTCCGCAACAGCGATGTGTTCTTTTCTTGAGTCGACGATGAAAAGAGCAGCGGGAAGACCGTTCATATCTTTAACTCCGCCAAGGAATTTTTCGAGTTTTTCGATTTCAAGTTCAAGCTTAATAACTTCTTTTTTGGGAAGAAGGTCAAAAGTGCCGTCTTCACGCATTTTCTTGAGTTGTTCCATTCTGTCGATTCTTCTGCGGATAGTTCTGTAGTTTGTGAGCATTCCGCCAAGCCAACGTGCATTAACGTAATGCATTCCGCAACGAAGAGCCTCTTCTTTAATCGATTCTTGAGCTTGTTTTTTTGTTCCTACAAACAAAATCGAGCCACCCGCCGTAGCGATATCACGAACAACGTTATACGCCTCGTCGAGTTTTTTAACCGTTTTTTGTAGGTCGATGATGTAGATTCCGTTTCTTTCTGTGAAGATGTACGGAGCCATTTTTGGGTTCCATCTTCTTGTTTGATGTCCAAAGTGAACACCGGCTTCAAGAAGCTGTTTCATTGATACAACTGCCATTTGATTTTTCTCCTTAAATTTTGTTTTATTCCTCCGCAAACTCTTTATGCAACACCTTGAAACCGTTAATAGGTTCAGGCTCGCAGTAGGGTCAAGAACCGCAAAAGCGGCACAACTCTTCCCAAGTTTGCGTGCGAATTGCCGTATTATTTTAACACAAGTTTAAATAAAATACAATGTTTTTTTAAAAAATTCATCTATTAAATTTGTAATGAAGATAATTATTACATAATTTTAATAGCTTTAATCAATTTTTTTGTGTTTTGTCGAACGTTGTTGTATAATATATTTGTGGAATAATTAAAATCAAAGGGAGGGTTAAACTTGAAAAAACTAATTGGTTCGTTAGCTGTTAAAGTCGTGTTTATGTTAATACTTGTTTTGTCTGCTGTAGTTGGGTTTCAGATAATTATGGGAAACAGGACGTCGTTTTTTAACGACACCACCGAAACGACGACGGTCAGCGGAACGGTCATAGTCGAGACGTTTGATTTTTCCGACGTAGTTCTTGGAGAAGCTAGGGGTAAAAGCGAATTTATCGTGCTTGAACAGGATGTTGAAATTGAAACAAAAACCAGTCGATCGCTTGCCAACATTAGCTTTTTCACTAAAACCCAAACCATGCGTACATATGGCACGGGGGCATATTCGGTCGATCTTTCTAAAATTCAAGATACAGATATTGTTGTGGATAACGAAAAACAAACCGTGTTGATTAATATTCCAAGGGCAACTCTTTTTTCGGTAACTCCCGATTATGACAACACACAGTTTGGAGATATCGAGCGCAGGAGTTTTTTGGCATTTGGCGACATTGAGATGACGCAACAAGAACAGATTGATATACAAGCGGTTATACTCGACGCGATGTTTGAAGAACTTGAAACGACATCACAGTTTGAAAAGGCCGATCAGTTTGCAAAAACTAAGGTGCTTGAACTGTTTGAGCCGGTTGTTAAAGCAGTGTCAAGCGACTTTACCGTTAGGATAGGTTTTTCGGCATAAGCTTTTAGCGCAAAATCTGACAATGGCCGAGCTTTAGATTTATTAAATCGATTGCTTTTTTTGCATTTGTTTCGTTTAAAAAAATATAATTGAACTCGTGCGTGATCTTGCTGTCTTTTATATTAAAGGTAGCAAGATTACTGTTGTTATATGGTATTACATCATAAACAAACGAGATTGCAAAGTTGTTTTGAACGGCATATTCAATTAAGCTGTTGCTACTTAAAATGGTTTTGTTTTTAAACATGTCGACACTGTAGCCTTTTTGAGTTAAAAAGTTTTCAAAAACAGCCCGTGAACCAGAACCTTGTTCACGCAACACCGTGTTTTGCAAGAAAATTTCGGACAGACAAACTTCGGTGTTTGCGAATGGATGGGTTAGGGAACAGATTCCGACAATCTGTTCATTAGATATCTTTTGATGTTTATACCTGCCTTTGTCCACAAACCCTTCAAGCATGAGAAGGTCAAGTTCGAAGTGGTTAAGCTTGTTTAATAAAGTTTCGGTGTTGTCGATAGTCACAGTTATCTCATAGTTTTCCTCATATATAAACGAATGAAGCGCGTCTTTTAACAAATACTCACCGATGGTTTTTGTAGCTCCGATATTTATCTTGACTTTTTCCGAACCAGACAGTTCTTGTATAGCTGTCATGTTCAAGGAAATAATAGACCTTGCGTATCCTTCAAGGTCTAAACAGTTTTTTGTTTTATAAAGCTTTTTATTTACATATTCAAACAACCTACAACGATAGATGTTTTCAAGGTGTTTAATATGTTGGGTAACCGCCGGTTGTGTCATGTTTAAATTTTGCGCGGTTTTATGGTAGTTCATCGTGTTGCAAAGCTCAAGGAATGTATACATTCGGTTATCGATCATGCTAGACCTCTTCGATAAAAAATATTTATCACAAAATAAGAAATGATTATTTTATTTTATCATTAATTTTAGTTATAATCAATATGGTTAATGAATTTAAGAAAAGAGGTAGCGATTTTGGTTTTTATTAAAAGCTTAACAAAGATATTGCCCGGTTTAGTTGTGGCAATAGCGATAGCAATTTTGTCGCAGTATATCGAGGGGATATTGCCGATACATTTAATCGGAGCTTCGGTCATAGCGTTGTTTATAGGTATGTTGATAAATACCTTTTTTAATGTTGGCATTTTAAAAGAGGGTTTGAAGTTCACCTCTAAGAAAGTGCTTAAATTTGCCATAATTCTTTTGGGCGCATCTTTAAGCATACAAACTATCTTAACGGTTGGTTCGCTGTCTCTTGCGGTTATGTTTTTTACCCTTCTAACTTGTTTTGGCGGTGGCTATTTCATTGGGAAAGCTTTAGGGCTTAATTGGAAACTGTCCAATCTGATTTCGGCAGGAACAGGTATATGTGGAGGGTCGGCAATTGCGGCGATTGCGCCGGTTATCGACGCAAAAGACAGGGAGATAGCGTATGCGATGTCTGCGACGTTTATCTTTGACATGCTTATGATAATTGCGTTTCCGTTTATGGGAGATATGTTGGGGCTAAGCGACATGGCATACGGACTTTGGGCGGGCACCGCCGTAAACGATACTTCAAGCGTTGTTGCCGCAGGATATGCTTATAGTGAGGCAGCGGGGGATTTTGCGACGATGGTTAAGCTTACAAGAACCCTTTCAATTATTCCGACAGTGCTTGTGTTTGCGTATGTTAATATACGAATTAAACAAAGAGAACATGTGAAAGCTTCGCAGGTTTTAACCGAGGTTAAAACTAAAGGTGAAAAATATGAAGTCAGTCAGCTCGATAAAATTTCAAAGCTTTCAAACGATGATAACCAAATACAAGAGGCTCAGCACAAACAGAAAATAAATCCAAAGATAAATTTTTTCTCGCTTTTTCCATGGTTTATAGTTGGGTTTGTTGGTCTTGCGATAGTAAACAGTTTTGAAGTTATACCGCCCGAAATCTCTTCGATGTCTAAAGAGTTTAGTAAATTCTTAATGGTTGCCGCGCTTGCCGCAATTGGATTAAACACTAGCTTTAAAGATATGAAAAAATCCGGAGTAAAACCGATGATACATGGGTTTATAATATCTGCGCTTGTCGTTATCGTTGCTATTGTGGTGGAATGGTTCATGGGACTTGTTTAGCTGTTTTTGTATAAATTGAATTAACCTTATTGATAAAAAAAGAAACCGAGACTTTATTTGGAAAAACTCCGTTGATATTGTCTCGGTTTATTTTTTATTCAACTTTGATTGGCGTGGCAATAAACTCTATTTTAAAAATAATATTACATTAACCTATACAAGATTAGATTAGATAACTTCGCTTTCCGTTATAATTCTAGACATCTTTATGTCAAACGAATTTGATGGGATTTTTGGAAACAAAACATCAGACGGACAAACAGCAATTTTATAGATGCTTTTGCTTTCAAGTGCTTTGTCATAGTATCCAAAGCCGTGTCCTAAACGGTTTCTTTGTTTGTCACAACACAGAGTCGGAACAATTGCGAGTTCGCAGTTTTGTATGTCGACAGTCTCAAGCTGTTTGCCCGGTTCCATAATTCCGTAGCGTCCCGGCGAAAGGTCGGCTATCGAGGTTATCTTTTTTGCCGTCATATCATTTTTTCCAAAACAAAGAGGTGTGCAAACCGTCATGCCTCTTTTTAGTGCGTCTTGAATTAATGCAGTGGTATCGACCTCATAGCTTTTCGGATAGTAACAAAAAACGGTTTTTGCCGCAAGATATCTCTCGTCCTCGATGATTTTTTCACATATAGCTTTGCTTATTTCGTCACGATTGGTTAAAAACTCTCCATTTAAGTATCTTTTTGCTTTTTGCCTAAACATCGTTTTTTGGTGGTATAACGCGCTTCTTTTATATATTTCTTTTGAAAAAGATTTTGATATGAAAAGAACGACAGCCACCATTATGGGGCAAATCACCAAAGCTTTTATAAACCTCACCGGTGCTAAAGCAAGAAAGCCCTTACCCAAAATCAACGTCAACCAGTATGTATCAAGCGAAAATTGAACCGCAAAACACACTATGATTGAAGCTAGTGCTACACGTAAAAAAGTTATCTTTTTTTGATAAAGGAAAATTCCAAACACAAGACCTGCCAAAAAAACCGTGAATGAAAAGCCAAAAAAATATGGGCCTATCGGGAAAAGGTTTGCGCCCAAAAAATCAGAAATTCCAAAGGCAAAAGCGGAATAGATGGGTCCATATAAAAACGCAATAATAACTATTGGAATAAACCCTAAGCTAAACTTAACAACGGGAGTAGAGATAGAAAGAAATCGAGACAAAACGACCTCTAGGGCTATTAACAGCGACACCGTGATTATCTGTTTTAATTTAAATGAATTCATATGTTCTCCTAAATATCTTTGTTTAGCTACTGTGCGCACTATAGTATTCTATCAGAAGATCGACAACAGCGCCATAGCTTTTAACCCCAAGTTCTTGGTCATAACTTTTTAAAAAGTCGTCATAAAGTTGCTCGCTCGTTTCGGAAACAGGGGTGTCATATCTGTCCCAATACTCGTTTATGTGTCTCAAATCGGTGATAACTCCGCTTGGCAACATTTCATAAATTGTCTCAAAAAGCTCGGGACTTTCGCGATATAATGCATTTGAAAGATAGATGTACCCCGAAAGATAACCGCTATATACAAAATCGTCGTTGTCGCTCACAACGGAAGCGAGTATTCCGACAAAGTTTGCCTCGTCCTCGCTTGCGACGTTTCTTTGGTGGGAAATTTCGTGTGCCATCGTCGTGGGAATAAGACATGCAGGGGAATGGATGTTTACATTTGCCTCGCCTGTAAATGGGAACGCGATGCCGGTCGTGTTTATTCGGCTTAACATTTCGGAAAAATAAACCGGCTTAACCGCAAGGTCTCTGCCTTTTAAAAACGGAAAAATTTTTTCAATCTCGTTAAAGATATAGCGACTGTCGTCTATCGCTTGAAATATGTCGATGTTTGCCGTTCCGTCTTGGTTTCGAGAGATGTTTTTATCGGCGGATATAAGATGTTCGGTAAAGTATAGAGTGGTATTGTAAAGTTGTTCTACCGAATAGTTTTTTGTATTTATCCCCGAAAGTTGCTTGAACGTTATGCTGTAGTAGTTTGCCCCCCAAAGATATGTCAACAAAGTAAATACAAGCAAAGAGATAAACGCCGAGTTTATGATAAATCCTAAAAAAGTTTTTAATCTATCTTTTTTGATTATTATTTTAAACAAATAAAATAAGATATAGATAAATAAAAAAGTAAAAAAACAATACACCATAATTTCCGCGACGGAATAGCGATAGAACGACAAAAGGTATGCGACGGTTTGTTTAAAAGGTCCCGAAATGTTTGTTACATAAAAAGTAATGAGCCCTGTATTGGCTTTAACTATATTAAACACCGCAATAAGGACAACAAAAACAACTACTGTTACTAATCTTTTTTTGTAAGCAAAAAACAACTTTTTATCAAAAATTTTTTTCATCTAAATAACCTTTGCGCTTTAAACTAAAATTACGATGTATATATAATAGTTTTTTTTGAACTAAAATACAAATACTTTTATAAATTTAAAAGCTTGCAATTTGTTTTTAAACACAATTTTATAAAAATTGTTTACATAATCGAGCTAATAAGTTAAAATAAAGTATATATGCAAATCAAGCAAACTAAATTTAAGGAGCTATTATTTTATGTCGGATAAGCCAAAGTATAAGAGAGTTTTAATTAAACTCAGTGGTGAGGCGCTTGCGGGGGATGCCGGTTTCGGTTTAAACTATGACATTGTAACCGAAATATGCCGGGAGATAAAAAATGCAAACAATCTCGGAGCTGAGATTGCGGTTGTTGTCGGCGGCGGAAACTTCTGGAGAGGGAGAGAAAACCCCGATATGGATAGGGTAAGAGCTGACCATATGGGTATGCTTGCAACGGTGCTCAATTCTCTTGCAATTGCGGACGCCCTTGAACAACAAGAAGTAGCCGTTCGAGTCCAAACCGCCCTGCCTATGCAACAGATTGCAGAACCGTATATAAGGAACAAAGCGATAAGGCATCTTGAAAAGGGGCGAGTGGTTGTGTTCGGTTGCGGAACGGGAAATCCATTTTTCTCAACAGACACAGCGGCGGCACTCAGAGCCATTGAGATCAACGCAGATATAGTTCTTAAAGCTACTATGGTTGACGGCGTTTATGACAAAGATCCAAAAAAAAATAACGATGCAGTGAAATACGACAACATGAAATTTACCACAATACTTTCGGATAACCTTATGGTTATGGATGCGGCAGCGGCTTCTCTTTGCAGAGAAAACAACATACCCCTTATGGTTTTTAGCATCGAAGATCCTAAAAATATAGTTAGGGTTATAAAAGGCGATGAGATAGGGACAATAATAAAAGAATAAAAACAAAATTATTTTAGAAGAAATGTTCTGCATTAAGTTTTAAAATTAAATTGATTAAACATAATAAAATGAAGGGTATTAGAAAAAATGGAAAGTTATTTTACAAAACCAACCGAAAAAATGGGAAAAAGCATTAATGCATTAAGCCAAGAACTAGCGTCGGTTAGAGCCGGAAGGGCAAACCCGGCTGTTCTCGACAAACTTGTTGTAGACTATTACGGAACACCTACACACATCAATCAAATGGCGGCGGTATCGGTGGCAGAGGCTAGAATACTTGTTATTCAACCGTGGGATGCTTCGACAATTAAAGCTATTGAAAAAGCCATTCAAACATCTGATGTCGGAATTAACCCGACAAACGACGGAAGGGTTATTCGTCTTGTTTTTCCGCCGCTCACAGAAGATCGAAGAAAAGAGCTTGTCAAACAGATTAAGACATATGGGGAAGAAGCCAAAGTTGCTGTGAGGTCGATTAGACGTGATTCGATTGAGAAAATGAAAGAGCTCAAAAAGAAAAGCGAGATAACAGAAGACGATCTTAAACAATTTGAAGACAAAATTCAAAAGCTAACCGATAAACACACAAAACAAGTTGATGATATGATTAAAGCAAAAGAAAACGAACTTTTGGAGATCTAAACTTATGTCAAAAGAAACTATCGAAACTTTGCCGCAACACATTGCAATTATTATGGACGGTAACGGAAGATGGGCAAAAAAACGAGGGCTTCCGAGAACGGCGGGACACTATAAAGGCGCTGAGGTTTTTCAAAAGATAACAAGACATTGTGAAAAAATAGGCGTTAAGGCGTTGACAGTTTATGCGTTTTCAACCGAAAACTGGTCAAGACCCAAGTCGGAAGTCGATGCAATTATGAATCTTTTAAGGAAATACCTAAAAGACGCATTTGGATTTAAAGGCGAGAACATCAAGATTACGTTTATAGGTGAGCGGGAAAAGCTTGCTGATGACATAATCAAACTTATGAACGAAATTGAACAAGTCTCGAAAGACAATACCGGCCTTAAACTTAACGTAGCGATAAACTACGGCGGACGAGACGAAATTTTGCACGCCGCGAAAGAGCTTGCAAAAAGAGCGAAAGACAACGAACTTGATATCTCCAGTATAACGGAACAGGAGTTTGAAAGATATCTTTACACGTCTAATTCGCCACCCGTCGATTTAATACTGCGCCCGAGTGGCGAACAACGTATATCAAATTTTTTGCTATGGCAATGTGCTTACAGTGAATTTGTTTATATGGATGTATTGTGGCCGGATTTTTCGGTTAAAGACCTTGATAAAGCTATCGATAGTTTTAGTATGCGTTCAAGAAGATTTGGCGGTATATAGCGTTTGCCTTTAAACAAATGTGGCGACAATGCGCGTAAACAAAGAGATAAGGATTGGGAATTTTAAATGAAAACAAGAGTGATTTCGGCAATTGTTGCACTGTTAATATTGCTTAGCGGAGTTATCTTTTTTAACACGTTTTATGCCAACATCTTAGTGTTTTTTATACTTATGTTGATGACACATGAGATACACAAGGCGTTTAAAATGCCGTTTTTGTATATTAGTGCAATTCCGGCCGTAGCGGTATGTTTTTTTGATGTTCAAGTTGCTTTTAATTTTGGTATTTATATTGCGCTTATATATTTCATCATATTTATGATTGTGGTGATTGTTACAAAAAAACACATATTGTTTGCTCATGTAACCGCAGTTATTATGGAATGTTTGCTAATAAGCTTTGGTTTTGGAACGGTTATTTTAATCCGCGAACGGTTTGGCACACCAGATTTTTCGGGCGATGCCTTGGCGCTTATTCTTTTCTCGATGGCGTTGGGTTGGATATGTGACACGTTTGCCTTTGTGTTTGGCAGAGCGTTTGGCAAAACAAAACTAGCCCCCGACATAAGTCATAAAAAAACTGTGGAAGGCGCTGTTGGAGGGGTTATATCAACCGCTATATTCTCGGTTTTATACTTTATTGTATACGACCTTATAAACGAACCTATCTCGATGTTTGAAAATCTTAGCATAACAGAGTATGTTGTCATAGCAATAATAGGATTTGGCGGCTCGATAGTTGGAATTTTCGGCGACCTTATTGCATCTTATATTAAAAGGGAATGTAAACTCAAAGATTTCGGAAATATAATGCCTGGACACGGCGGCGCGCTTGACAGAATAGATAGCGTGCTTTTAACGATTCCGCTCACATATGTTTGTTTTACCGCTCTTATAGAATTTTCTACGAAATAAACAAATAAATACTCAGACTAATTTATGTATTTTATAGCAAGTCGACGTATAAAATAAAAGGAGCGATAAAAATTTTATGACAGAGAATTTATCTATATTTGGATCAACCGGCTCAATAGGAACTCAAGCCCTTTCGCTTGTCAAACAACTGGGTATAAACATAACCGCAATTTCGGGACATTCAAATGTGGAGCTTCTTGAAAAACAAGCTTTGGAATTTAAACCACAAATCGTTTGCATGACTGATGAAAACGCCGCAAAAAGCCTTAAAACAAAACTTGCACATACCGATATAAAAGTTGTATCGGGAAAACAAGGGCTTATAGAGATAGCGCGTGAAGATAAAAGCGACATGGTATTAAACTCTGTTGTTGGCGTTGCGGGGCTTGAACCCACGATTGAAGCGATTAAAGCAAAAAAGAATATTGCGCTTGCAAACAAAGAAACCCTTGTTGTTGGCGGAAAACTTATAACCGATATCGTTAAACAGCAGGGTGTTAATTTGCTACCTGTGGACAGTGAACATTCGGCTATCTTCCAATGTCTTGAGGGCGCAAAACAAAATAGGTTGAAAAAGATTTTTTTAACCGCTTCGGGTGGACCTTTTTTCGGTTATACCAAGCAACAACTTGAAGCAGTTACGCTTGAAGATGCGCTTCGACACCCAAATTGGTCGATGGGTAAAAAGATAACGGTAGACAGCGCAACGCTTATGAACAAAGGTCTTGAACTTATCGAGGCTATGCGTCTTTTTGATACAGATCCCGATGACATCGAGATAACGGTACATCGACAAAGCATCATACATTCGATGATAGAATTTGAGGACAACTCGGTCATAGCGCAACTGGGACTTCCAGATATGCGTATACCAATACAGTTTGCGTTGACATATCCAAAACGCATGAGCTGCCCGGTTGAACCGCTAACTATAGAAAAGATGGGGAGTCTAACGTTTGAAAAAGCGGATTGTGAAACTTTTGTTTGTTTAAAAGCTTCGATAGCGGCGGCAAGACGTGGCGGAACAGCAACATGTATAGTTAACGCCGCGAACGAACGCGCAGTTGAACTGTTTTTGGACAATAAAATTAAATTTTTGGAGATAGGTGAAGCGGTTATATCTTCGCTTGACAACATACCGATTAAAGACGACTATACCCTTGAGGATCTAATTGAAACGGATATCTTAGCGAGAAACTTCGTGGACAAATTTATCAACAGATAATTTTCACATAATTAAATTTAACTTTACTAATTAAATTAAGTTTGAAACATAATTGTACAAACTGGTATTTAATATTTAAACCAAAAGGTTTAAATTTGCGATGTAGCAAAAGAAAGGCATGGTCTAATAGATGCAGGTTATTATTACAATTGTAGCGGCGGTTTTTGTTTTTGGGGTAATTATTTTTATCCATGAATTCGGCCACTTTATTGCGGCAAGGTTTTCGGGAATTAAGGTTAACGAATTTGCGCTTGGCATGGGCCCAAAGATAATTAGCAAACAAAAAAATGAAACAGTTTACTCTTTAAGACTTTTCCCAATTGGCGGATTTGTCAGCATGGAGGGGGAAGACGAAGACAGCGAAGAGTTAGGCTCGTTTGGCAAAGCCCCCGTGGGAAACAGAATTTTAACGGTAGCCGCCGGCGCAATTCTAAACCTTGTGCTCGGTTTTTTTCTTATGATGATTTTAACGGTGTGGAGCGACGCAATTGCAACCACAACAATCCATAGCTTTGACGAGGGCGCGTCTTCACACGCCACAGGTCTTGAGGTTGACGACAAGATAGTTTCGATTAACGGACGAAGAATGTACAATATCGACGATATCTTGTATGAGCTTTTTAGGGCTAAAGAGGGCAAAGCCGATTTTGTTGTTGAACGTGACGGCGAAAGGGTAGAACTTTTAGGGGTAACGTTTGAAACGTTTTACAACGAACAAGCGGATATCGACCAGTTTATTTTAGATTTCAAGGTCTACGCTGCGGAAAAGACGTTTTTCAATGTAATTCGCGAGTCTTTCTTTGCCACGGTTTCGATGGTTAAACTGGTGTTTGTTTCGGTGGTTGATCTTGTAACAGGTAACGTTGCAATTAACCAACTCGCAGGACCCGTCGGAATAGTTAACGTTATATCGGATGCCGCAATCGAGGGAATTAAAAATGTTATCTATATAATGGCTCTTTTGACTATTAACCTTGGAGTTATGAACCTTCTTCCGCTTCCTGCACTTGACGGTGGACGTTTAGTTTTCCTTGTATTTGAAGCGGTCACTAAACGCAAACTAAACCCAAAATACGAAGGCTATATACATGCGACAGGACTTATATTGTTACTTACACTTATGTTGTTTGTAACCTATAATGACGTTACAAAACTTTTTGTGGGGTAAAAAACTGTGGCAAAAGAGATTACAATTGGGAACTTAACTATAGGGGGCAAAAACCCCATTGCCATTCAATCGATGTTGAATGCACACAACACCGATATTTTAGGTAACGTTAATCAAGCTATCGAGCTTGAAAAAGCCGGGTGTGAGATTATTCGTGTTTCTGTTCCAAACAAACAGTCGGTTGAACTTATATATAAACTGAAACAATCGGTATCTGTTCCGATAGTTGCCGATATTCATTTTGATTATAAACTAGCGCTAGAAAGTGTCGAGGCCGGCGTAGATAAAATTAGAATAAACCCAGGCAACATTGGAGCGTTTGAAAACGTAAAAGCGGTTGCAAACGCTTGTAAGCAAAAAAATATACCGATTAGAATTGGGGTTAATTCGGGATCGGTTGAAAAAGACATACTCGAAAAATTTTCGGGGGTTTGTCCCGAAGCGCTTGTCGAAAGCGGGAAACGGCATGTAGAGCTTCTTGAACGCTGTGACTTTAATGATATTGTGGTGTCGATTAAATCGTCCAACCTTGATGTTATGACAAAAGCATACAGAATGTTCTCAAAGCTCTATGATTATCCGCTTCATCTTGGGGTTACAGAAGCCGGAACATATCTCAACGGCCTTGTTAAATCCTCAATTGGCATAGGCTCGCTTCTTTTGGACGGGATAGGCTCAACGCTTAGGGTTTCGCTAACCGACGACCCTGTCAAAGAAATCGAAGCCGGAAAGATGATTTTGGGTGCACTGGGTCTTGTTGAACGTGTCGAGATAGTCTCGTGCCCTACATGTGGTCGCACCGAGATTGATATAATTTCAATTGCAAACGAGGTTGAACAGAAAACAAAACATATAAAAAAACCGCTTAAAGTGGCGGTGATGGGTTGTGTCGTTAACGGCCCAGGAGAAGCAAAAGAAGCCGATATTGGAATAGCAGGCGGAAAAAACTCCGCAGTTTTGTTTAAAAAAGGCGAGGTAATAAGAAAGATTACCGGCAACATAGCGGACGAGCTTGTGCAAGAAATACACAACCTGTTGAGGGACTAGATGGCAGAAAAACTATGCTCTTTGTTTTCGGATTTTGAAAACGTACATAACAATAATAGTTTAGTCAGGGAAGTGACTATAGACAAAGACAGGAATAAAATACACCTGTCTGTTTTTTGCGAGGAATTTTCAGCCGATTTTGTCGGAAGCTTTGAAAGGTATCTCAAAGATAAGTTCACAAAACTCGAAGTCGAAACCGACTATTTTTTTTCAAAAGGTTTTTCGGTAGAAGCTTTTTTCTTTTTAATCGAACGATTGAAATTAAAAGGTCTTGCTCTTAACGGATTTTTCAATGGGTGTCCCGTTGAAGTATTGCAAGACGAAATAGCTGTAACGTTACACAACGTTGGAGCAGATTTTTTGCATAAATTTCGTTTTGAACAAAAATTCAAAGAGATATTGCGTGAATATTTCGGACTTGAAAAAGAGATAGTGTTTATTGAGGACAAAAAAGAGGTTAAACTTAAACAAGAGATACAAACGGTTTATGCAATGCCTTTGGAACAAAGTTCAAAGCCACAGACAGTGCAGGCGAAAAAAGGAAAACTTGCAGAAAATATTAGCGAAAACATTAACCTTGCGAATGATGAATATAAACTTATAATAGGGAAAAAACCATCTCTTGCAAAGATTAGAACGCTTGCGGATGCGTGCAGTGACACGGGCAGACAGGTGGTTTGGGGGGATATCTTCGCGATTGAAGATTTCACAACCAAAAGTGGCGGAAAGATTACAACTATCTCGATAACAGATTATACCGGCTCGATTAATCTCAAAATTTTCGACATGAAAAACATTTATTCCGAAAAACTCTCGCTTTTATCTGCCGGAATATCGGTTGTCGTTTCGGGTGATGTGACTTTTGACAAATACAGCGCAGATTTTATTTTGACACCGGACGACATAATAACGGTTGAACGCCAAAAAAGAACCGACAAGAGCGAACAAAAAAGGGTCGAACTTCATCTACATACTAAGATGTCGGCTGTGGACGGACTTTGCGATATTGATAAAGTCATTAAACTTGCGTATAAATTTGGACACAAAGCCGTTGCGATAACGGATCATGGCGTTGTTCAAGCATATCCCGACGCAGCAAGCACACTTAAAAAGATAAAAAAATCCGATAAAGAAACTGATTTTAAGATTATATACGGCATAGAGGGATACTATGTCGACGACAGTAACGCCGGCGAAGATTTTAATTTCAAAGCAAATAAACCAAACCACATAATTATGCTTGCAAAAAACAAAGTGGGGCTTAAAAACATTTATGAACTTGTGACAAAGTCACACCTTAACTATTACCACAAGCGACCGAGAATTCCCCACAATGAACTTATGAAACATCGCGAGGGGATAGTTTTAGGTTCGGCTTGTGAACAAGGTGATCTATTTAAAGCGATTGTGGAAAAACGAGGGTTTAAACAACTACTTGAAATAGCGGAAAAATACGACTATCTAGAAATTCAACCTATCTGCAACAATGCTTTTTTAGTTCGCGAGGGAAAAGCGGAAGACGACGACGAACTCAAAGAGTTTAACAAACTGATAGTGCGAATAGGGGAAAAGCTTAATAAACCTGTCGTTGCAACGTGTGACACGCATTTTATAGATGAACAGGACAGCATATATCGCCAAATCCTTATGGAGGGCCAAGGTTTTTCCGATGCAAAGATGCAACCCAACCTCTTTTTTCGGAACACCGAAGAGATGCTAGCAGAGTTTGACTATCTTGGGGAGCAAAAGGCATTTGAAGTCGTTGTTACCAACCCAAATTTGATAGCGGATTTAATTGACCCCGACATAAAACCAATTCCCGATGGAACGTTTACCCCGACTATCGAAGGTTCTGAAGACCTTTTAAAACAGCTTACATATGACAACCTGAAGCGTATATACGGAGAAAACCCTGACGAGTTTATAGTTAAAAGAACCGAGAAAGAACTGGGCTCTATTATAAAACATGGTTTCTCGGTGCTTTATGTTATCGCCCAAAAGCTTGTCGCAAAGTCAGAACAGGACGGTTATCACGTCGGCTCAAGGGGTTCTGTTGGATCGTCATTCATAGCAAATCTTATTGGAATTTCCGAGGTTAACCCTCTTCCCGCTCATTACATATGTAAAAAGTGTTTTCACTTTGAGTTTCAAGACGGAGTTGGAAGCGGCTTTGACCTACCCGATAAAGATTGTCTGAAGTGTGGTAATGCTATGTTGGGAGATGGACACGACATACCGTTTGAAACGTTTTTGGGTTTTAACGGAGACAAAGCGCCCGATATCGATCTTAACTTTTCGGGGGAATATCAATCTACCGCACACAAGTATACCGAAGAAATCTTCGGAAGCGACAGGGTTTTTAAAGCCGGAACTATTTCGTCGTTAAAAGATAAAATTGCTTTCGGATACGTAAAAAAATATCTTGAACAAAACGAACTTGTTTTAAACAAGGCGGAGGAAAACCGCCTCACGGTTGGTTGCACCGGCGTTAAAAAGACAACGGGGCAACACCCGGGCGGAATGGTGGTTTTGCCGGATGGATACACAATAACCGATTTTACACCGGCGCAACACCCCGCAGATTCAAAGGACAGCGGAGTCATAACGACGCATTTCGACTTTAATTCGCTACATGACACACTTCTTAAACTTGACATTCTTGGGCACGATGTTCCGACTCTTTATAAGTATTTTGAAGATTTTACGGGAATTTCGGTCAACGATGTGCCGATGAACGATCAAAAGATAATCGATCTTTTTACCTCTACAGAACCTCTCGGCGTCTCGCCCGATGACATCGATTGTAAGATTGGAACCTTAGGAGTTCCAGAGATGGGAACAGTTTTTGTCGCCAATTTATTGCTTGAATCGCGTCCGTCTTGCTTTTCCGACCTGCTCCAAGTTTCGGGACTTTCGCACGGCACCGATGTTTGGAAAAACAACGCACAAGACCTTATAGCAAACAAAACGTGTACAATCTCCGAAGTTATAGGGACAAGGGACAGCATAATGGTTTATCTTATTAAAAAAGGCGTTGAGCCAAAGCTCGCGTTTAACATAATGGAGATAACAAGAAAAGGCAACGCCGCGCGGCTTTTTGATGAAAAGATTATAACAAGCATGAAGGAAAACAACGTTCCCGATTGGTATATAGAAAGTTGCAAAACTATCAAATACATGTTCCCAAAAGCACATGCAGCGGCGTATGTAACGTCGGCGATACGAATCGCATGGTTCAAGCTTTACCACCCCATCGAGTTTTATGCGACGTATTTTACCGTTCGAGGAAGCGACATGGACATCGAAGCGGCTATGGGTGGCTTGAAGGTAGCGAAACGAAAACTTCGCGAATGTAAAATGAGAATGCGTGACGACACAAAAAGAACGCCAAAAGACGAAGATACCTATGTTTCGCTTCAGATGACGTGTGAAATGTTGGCGAGAGGATATAATTTTCTTTCGGTAGATTTAAAAAAATCTGATGCGTTTAGATATCTTATCGAGGACGGCGGGATACGATTGCCTTTTATAGCGATAAAAGGTGTTGGCGAAAACGCCGCTTCGGCGCTGTATGACGCTGCACATGACAGAGACTTTATAGCGGCAGACGAGCTGTTGGCGTTTAAAGGCATTTCTGGGTCGCTCCTTGACACGCTTCATGCGGTTGGTGCGCTAGGGGATATGCCAAGAGAAAGCCAGATTTCGTTGTTTTAGAATATAAACGTATAGATTATGTTTAATATAAAACAACGATTAGTTGGACGTTTTGAATTGATGGTTCAAATTGTTGATTATTTAGCATTTGCTATATTAAACATCATTTTTCCTTTGTTTGTTTTTATCGTAATATGAAACAATTATCTGCCAAATCGGTATGAGATAGAGATAAAATGCAAAAATTAGGCTTGAGGTTGGCGCGGATATAGTTGAAAGCGGAACGGTGCACGCAATCGACCAAGGAACCATAGGCGCAAGTATGACTGCGGTGTTTTCGATATTAACCGCAAGTTTTGAGTTGTTCGGTTCGATATCTTTGCAAAGCTGGTTTGTAAGCATTATTGCAAGCGTTTGGTTGCAAGAGATCATTCCGGCTATAATCGAGGTTACTGCTACGCTTGTAAAAACGGTTGTTTTTTCACTGAGTTTTACAATAAACCCTTTTATTCCGTCGAGAAAGTTTGTTTCTTTAAATATGCCGGCATAGCAACAAGAAAGACAAACAATTACGATTACAGTGGACATTGAAACAATTCCGCCACCGCTTATCAATCCGGAAAGTTCCGAGTTGTCGGGATGAAATCCGAACAATGCAATATTTATAATTTCACTTAGTGATTTGTTTTGAACAAACATAATGATTGGGATTGTGCTTAAAATGCTGACAACCATATTAATTTTAACGTTAAAGCGAAAAATAGACAACAAAATAATAGTTGCCGCAGGGATAAGAACTAGCGGATTTAAAGAGAAATGTTCAAGAAATATTTCGCCTAAATTTGTTGTGCTGTCAGAAGTCGGAACCAGAAAAGAAATTATGGTATAAATTACAAGGCTTATTATTAAAGGAACTGTTGCAGTTTTAAGCATTAGTTTAATATTGTCAAAAATATTTGTCTTTGTCAGTTCACTTACAAGCAAGGCGCTTGATGACATCGGAGAACAACGATCTCCAAAATATATGCCGGCAAATATTGCGCCACCCATGACAGAAACGGGGATACCCATACTGTTTGACATCGTCATACAGATAACGCCGATAGTAGCTACTGTTCCCATAGATGTGCCCATAAGCATCGAAACGATTGAGCAAACAACAAACGCACCAATGACCATGATATCGGGGGAGAAAACTAAACTTGCATAGTATACGACGAAAGCAATTGTGCCACTGCTTCTCCAAAAAGCTGTCATTATGCCAATGAGTATGAAAATAATGATTAGGTTTTTAATAGTTACAATGCCCGAGATACACATCTTAAATACGTCGAAAAAGCTATGCTTTTTATATAAACCATACGAGAAAAATATCAACAATCCAAAAACAAGCGGAAAGATTATGTTGATTCCAAAAAGTATGCAAACAAGCAACATTACGGAAAATATGCCAAATATTATTAGTTCAATCATTGTTATCCTTTTATGCAGAAAATTTATTATTAAAAAAACGCCACTATTTATTTTACATTATTTTTATAATTAACGCAACAAAACTCGAAAAACGTTGAAACTGTTCGCAAATACGTATATAATGTAAAAGATACAAGAAAATCATAGATTAAATTTGACTAGGGAAGGGTTGTTAGGGTTGAAATATATTTCGGTTGGAGAAGCTGCGGAAAAATGGGGGATAACCAAACGCCGTGTACAAGGATATTGCTACAGTGGCAGGATTAACGGAGCAATTAAAATCGGTTCTGTTTGGACAGTTCCGGAACAAGCAGAAAAACCAACCGATCCGAGAAAAGGGTTGGTTGAAAATACAAAGGTCGAAGACGGCTACTATAACAATGTCGCGGGGCTTTTTCCCGGCGTTTATTTGATGGATAGCGTCTGCTTTGACGGAAGAACGCTTGAACAAATTGCGAATGATTTTAAATATAATACTTATAAATTAGCTTTTTTAGCAGAGGTTGAAACATGTAAAGGCAACTTTTTTAAGGCGCTGGAGATTTTAAAAAAGTTGCCTAAAAACGGCGAGTTTGCGCTAGTCGCGATACATCTTAGGTGGATATGCGGACACGCTTTGGACAATGCAAAAGAAAGAGAACGTTGTGTTGCTGACCTGGATTTTTTGAAAAGGCAGTATTTTGAAGACGAAAAAGAAATGTTAATTATCGAGATAGTCGAAGCAATTTGGACAACGTGTACATATGACAATACCGGATGTCCCGAATGGATAAAAAATGGAGATGTTTCAAAGGTTCCGCGTGAGTTTTCTAAAATTGCAACATATACATATGTAAGATATCTACATAATGAAAATAGATTTGCTCAGATGGTAGGGGTTTGCGAAGGCGCAAGCAGATTTATGTCTGATGGGAATTTTTTTGCACTTGATATATATTTTGAGGTGTTCAGGGCGATAGGCTACATCGGTTTAGGTGAGATACAAAAATCTCGCGAAATACTTTATAACATCTTTAATGTTGTTTTAAAATATGAATTTTATCCGATGTTTATAGAGTTCCTAGTGTTTTTAGGTGGACAAATGGAGATTATTCTTAAACAACACAATCCGAAATTTAGACGTATTTTTTCAGATAGTTGGAAACAACTTTTCAAAGCTAGTTCAAAAAAATGGGAATATCAAGATAGTGGGCAAACAGTTATCGAAGAAGACTTGAGCCCGAACTTAAGGGAACTTGAGGTTTTACACTTAATCAGGTTAGGATTTCGCCACAAAGAGATAGCAAAGATTATGGAACTTAACGTAAATACTGTGAGCAGCCTTGCTCAAAAAGTAAAGTTAAAAAGAAAAGCTCTTAATTTTGAAAAATCGGTATTTTTCACATGTTGGTTCAAACAAAATTAAGGTTTTCGCGAAGTTTCGTTTGGTTGTTATGTGTGTCGATTAAAACTTTTAGATGATACAAGGTATTACTTTCTATTAATTAGATGTAATTTTAAAATGCAAAAAAATACTACGGTTTTGCGCGAGTGGTGCGAAACCGTAGTATTTCTATGAGCTTTGCCGAAAGGCAAAGATTATATAATGCTTTTGCCGTCCATCTCGGCGGGTTGTTCAAGGTTCAAAAGTTTCAACATTGTCGGAGCGATGTCCGCAAGTTTTCCGCCTTCGCGAAGTTTGACATCACCAGCGCCTACAACTCCGAAAACCACAGGGTTAACTGTGTGCGCCGTGAAGGGGGTTTCGCCGTCATCGTCAAGCATTTGTTCGGCGTTTCCGTGGTCTGCGGTTATTAGCGCCGTTCCACCTACCGAAAGTATAGCCTCGACCACTTTGCCAACAGAGCTGTCGACTGCTTCAACCGCTTTTTCAGCAGCATGGAAAAAGCCGGTGTGTCCAACCATGTCACAGTTTGCAAAGTTTAAGATAATAACGTCATATTTACCGCTTTTTATGCGTTCAACCGCTTGGTCGGCGACGGCGTATGCGCTCATCTCGGGCTTCAAGTCGTATGTAGCAACATCTTTCGGGCTATCGATAAGGCATCTGTCTTCGCCCTTATAAACCGTTTCGCTTCCTCCGTTAAAGAAGAACGTAACATGAGCATATTTTTCTGTTTCCGCTATTCTAAGTTGAGTTAAACCGTTGTTTGAAAGAAACTCTCCCAAAGTGTTGTTTAACGATTGAGGTTTAAACGCAACCACAACGTTTGGCATCGTCGCATCATATTGAGTCATGCAGACATAGTTAAGAGGGAAAAAACCTTTTTGTCTTGTAAATCCGTCGAAATCCGGGTCGACAAATGTTCTTGTAATTTCTCGTGCCCTGTCGGGACGGAAGTTGAAGAAAATAACGCTGTCGCCACTTTCGATTTTTCCGTCATTGTCACACACCACCGGCACCACAAATTCGTCGACAACATCACTGTCATAACTCTTTTGCACCGCGCCGACAGGATCATAATTTATTTCGCCTTCACCCATAACCATGGCGTTGTAGGCCTTTTCAACTCTGTCCCATCTGTTGTCTCGGTCCATTGCGTAATATCGACCCATGACGGTTGCTATCTTTCCGCAACCAATCTCGTCGAGTTCGTTTTTAAGGTCGGCGACAAAATCTTTTCCGCTTTGCGGGGGAACATCACGTCCGTCTAAAAGTGCATGCACAAAAGTTTTGGCTACACCTTGGCTTTTTGCAAGCTTTGCTAAAGCGTAGATATGCGAATTATGGCTGTGGACGCCGCCGTCTGATACAAGCCCGATAAGATGAAGCTTTTTGCCGCCGTCTGCGGCTTTTTTCATGACGTTCACAAGAACTTGATTTTCAAAAAAATCACCGTCTTTAATCGACTTTGTTATCCTTGTGAGTTCTTGATAAACCGTTCTGCCCGCTCCGATATTGGTGTGTCCAACTTCGGAATTTCCCATCTGTCCGTCGGGAAGACCCACGTCCATTCCGGAAGCCCCAATAAGAGTGCAGGGGTATTCCGAAAGATATTTATCAAGGTTAGGGGTGTTTGCGGCGACTACGGCGTTTCCGTCTGTCTGTTTTGAATAACCGTAGCCGTCGAGAATTATTAAAGTTAATGGTTTCATTTAATCTACCTTTTCATTATCTGCTGCCGGCTGCTACTATTGCGGCAAAGTCTTCGGCTTTGAGCGCCGCACCGCCGATAAGTCCGCCGTCTACGTCGTATTTATCGAGAAGTTCAGCAGCATTTTTAGCGTTCATAGAACCGCCATATTGAATTGTAAGCGCGTCTGCAACATCACTGTTGTAAAGGCCTGAAACAATTTTACGGATAAATGCGCAAACTTCGTTTGCTTGATCGCTCGTTGCGGTTTTTCCTGTGCCGATAGCCCAAACGGGTTCGTAAGCTATGATAACATTTTTCATGTCGTCTGCCGAAATTCCTTCAAGAGCGCCTTTTGTTTGGCGTTCGATAACCGCTTCGGTTGTTCCGTTTTCTCTTTCTTCTAAAAGTTCGCCAACGCAAACAATAGCTTTCATGCCCGCTGCAATGACGGCTTTTGTGCGAAGGTTAACAGTTTCATCGGTTTCTGCAAAGTATTGTCTTCTTTCACTGTGTCCAAGCACGACATATTCAACACCGATTTCGGTAAGCATTGCTGCCGAAATTTCGCCTGTGTATGCGCCCGATTCTTTGAAGTGGCAGTTTTGTGCACCAAGGCTTATGTTTGTGCCTTTAAGCATTTCGGCGGCAACGTTTAAATCTGTGAACGGCACGCATGTTACAACGGTGCAGTTTGCATCTTTAAGTGCCGGAATGAGTTCCGATATAAGTTGTTTTGCTTCGCTTGCGGTTTTGTTCATCTTCCAGTTGCCGGCGATGACAACGTTGCGTTTTGATTTATCCATTTTGTGTTACTCCTAAAAAATAATGTTTGAATTTTGTGTTTAAAATTTTGTTATTTATCGTTTAAGCAATCAATTCCGGGAAGCACAAGTCCTTCAAGGAATTCAAGTGATGCGCCGCCACCCGTGCTTATGTGGGTCATCTTGTCGGCGAAACCAAGTTGGACAACCGCAGCTGCGCTGTCTCCGCCACCGATGATGCTAATAGCGTTGCTGTCCGCAACAGCTTTTGCAACAGCTTTTGTTCCTTTGGCAAAATTCTCAAATTCGAAAACTCCCATAGGTCCGTTCCAGATAACTGTGCCGGCATCTTTAATAGCATCTTCAAATCTTTTTATCGAATCTTCGCCAATGTCAAGTCCCATGTATCCTTCGGGGATTAGGTCGTCAACCGTTTTAAAGTTACAGTCGTTTGAGAAATTGTCTCCGCATACGTTATCACACGGAAGCAAGAATTCAACGCCGACTTGATTGGCTTTTTCCATCATCTCTTTAGCAAGATCAAGTTTATCTTCCTCTAAAAGAGAATTTCCGATTTCAATGCCTTTTGCTTTAAGGAATGTGTACGACATTCCGCCGCCTATAATTAGTTTGTCGACTTTAGTTAAAAGGTTGTTGATAACGCCGATTTTGTCCGACACTTTTGCTCCACCGAGGATTGCAACAAATGGACGTTTCGGGTCAGCAAGTGCTTTGCCCATGATGTCGATTTCTTTTTGGATAAGATATCCGCAAACTGCCGGAAGATAATTTGCAACACCGGCTGTAGAGGAATGCGCTCTGTGTGAAGTTCCGAAGGCGTCGTTTACATAGATCTCTGCAAGTGAAGCGAGTTTTTCGGAAAATTCCGGAACGTTCTTTGTTTCTTCCGCATGATAACGAACGTTTTCAATAAGCATAACATCGCCTTCGTTCAAAGCCGAAGCTTTAGCTTTGGCGTCGTCACCCACAACATCTGTCGCCATAACGACAGGTTTTCCGAGAAGTTCCGAAAGCCTTGCTGCAACGGGGGCGAGAGAAAATTCCGGTTTAAATTCGCCTTTTGGTCTTCCAAGGTGTGAACAAAGAACAAGCTTTGCGCCGTTTTCGATAAGATATTTTATCGTAGGAAGGCTTGCAACGATACGGTTGTCGTTTGTTATCTTTCCGTCTTTAAGCGGAACATTAAAGTCACAACGAACTAAAACGCGTTTACCCTTTACGTCGATATCTTGGATTGTTTTTTTGTTGAGTGATTGCATGTTTTGAACTCCTTTATAATTAAATATCAAATTTTTTCACCATTTTTTTATTACAATTTTTTATGCGATTAAATTCAAAAAAATCTTAATATACGCATAATAAAAAGATACATTAGAAATTATAAAGCTTTCTTGTCAAATTAGCAATAGTTTAAAATAATTTTATGTAAAGTGTCGAATAAATATAAATTATTAATATAAAAATGTAGATTTTTTAACGATGTTGTGATATTATTAAAAAAAATATTTTAGTTAAAGGAGTGAAAAAGGGAAATGACTTTGCTTGAAGAGATCAAACAATGTGAGAAACAAGCTTCCGATCTCAGAAAAGAAGCGATCGTAAAATCTCGTGAGATGAACGAAAAAGTTGTTCAAGACGCCTTGGCCGAGAGAGAATCCTCTCTTTTTAAAGCGCGTGAAAAAGCTTTTCAGTTTGTGAACGAGAAAAAGATTTTGTCGGAACAAAAAGCAAAAGAATATGTCGAAAAAAGTTCTGTAAAAGACAAAGTGCTGATTGATGCCGCAACAAAAAAACTTGACGCCGCAGCAGAATATATTGTTAAGTCAGTGGAGAATGCCAAATGATAGTACCGTTGAAAAAAATTGAACTTTTTGCGTTAAAGAGTGATCGGGATAAAATTATGCGTGCATTACAAAAAAGCTCGCTTGTGATGGTTGTAAAACCGTCTAACGATCCCGAAAATATAGCTTTATCGCAAAAAACCGGAACGGCAGACGAAAAACTGAGCTATGCCGAACGAGCGTTGAAATTTGCTTCAAAATATCGCAAGACAAAACCTTTTTTTGAAGATCCTACAAAAGTTACCTATGAACAGTTGATCAAGATCGACCAAGATGAAGGGGAACTCGAAAAAAAGGCAAACGATATCTCTGAGCAAATAGAGGACGCGAAAAGAAAAATTGAAACACTTAACCAGCTCTCGGTAGGGCTTGAGCCTTGGACAGGCCTTGACATTCCGCTTTCGGAACTTTCAGACACCGATTTTGTAACGATTAAAACCGGATTTATCGATATCGAAAGAGTTCCGGACCTTTCAACTGCGCCGTTGTCGATTAAAACGTTTGGAAACACCCCTAACGGTTTAGCTATGCTTGTTGTGTACCATAAAGACGACTTTGAAGATGCACTTAACGCTCTTAAAGAAAACGGATTCATTGAATCTGCGCCTCCGGCGTTGTCGATGACTGTGTCGAGGGAACAACAAAGGATATTAGCAGAGATTGAAGGTCAAAACAACCTCATTGAAAAACTTGAGTCCGACGCTGTTTTGGTGGCTAGCGACATAAGTAAACTTGAGATAAACCGCGACAGAGCGGCGGCAAACAAGGCTGTTGAAGATGCCCCTGTCGGAGAGACCGAAGACACGTTCTTTATCGAAGGTTGGATAGCCGCGGACAAACTCGAAAAACTTGAGCAAGCTTTATCTAGCGCGAGTGAATGTTATGAACTTGTTTCAAGAGACCCGGAAAAAGACGAAAATCCCCCAACCATAACCAAAAACAACCCGTTTACAACCCAATTTGAAGCTATCACAAACATGCTTTCGCTTCCACAGTATGGAGGAACCGATCCTAACCCGATGATGGCTCCTTGGTATTGGATTATCTTTGGAATGATGATGGCGGATGTCGGATACGGGTTTTTGATAGCGCTTCTAACAATTGGAATAAAAATAGCAAAAAAACCAAAAGGCGATTTTGGAAAACTTGTTAACATGATATTGTTGTGCAGTATCTCGACCATCTTCTTTGGGGTTATGTTCGGAAGCTATTTTGGTGAAACTTTTGCTCCCGTAATCTTTGCTCCGTTAGACATGATAATCCAAACGCTTATAATCTGCTTAGTCCTCGGCGTGCTACATCTCTTCTGCGCAATGGGAATGAAGATGCGCGAAGATATTAAAGACGGCAAGGTTGCCGACGCCATATATGACCAACTTAGTTGGATGCTTCTTATAAGCGGAGCAGGTTTATATTTCATACCGGCGTTAAGCGTCGTTGGAATTGTTCTTGCGGTTATCGGAGCTACAATCATACTCTTGTTTGCCGGAAGGGCAAGTAAAAATGTTTTTGCAAGACTGGGCGGCGGACTTTATGGTCTTTACAGCGTAACGTCGTACGTAAGTGACATTCTTTCCTATTCAAGGATATTGGCGCTTATGCTTTCGGGCGGTATCGTCGGAATGGTTATGAATATTCTTGCCGGAATGGTTAGAGGAGACGACCCAAACATCTTGACAATACTCGCTTCGGTGCTTGTTTACATTGTAGGACATGCGTTTAACCTTGCAATGAGTTTACTTTCAGCATATGTTCATGCAAGTAGGCTTCAATATATCGAGTTTTACGGAAAGTTTTATGAAGGCGGAGGATATGCCTTTAAACCGCTTTCGCCAAACACAAAGCACGTTGAGATAAAATCAACGGAAAAGTAAAATGTATTTTAATAGTATTATATTAAAATATTAAATAAAAATTTTTAATTACAAATTTGGAGGTCTTTTTATGTTTTCAGGTATAGGTTTAGCGGCTTTGGGCGCCGCATTGGCAGCAGCACTTGCAGGTTCCGGTTCGGCGTACGGCGTTCACATCGCGGGTAAGGCCGCAGCAGGCGTTTGCGCAGAAAAAAGCGATCTTTTCGGTAAGCTCTTGGTTCTTCAAGCTCTTCCCGGAACACAAGGTATCTACGGATTTTTGACCGCAGTTCTTGTAATGGTTAACACGGGAATGCTAGGCGGCGGCGCGGCAGACCTTACGGTTCAACAAGGTTGGCAGTTCTTTGCTGCATGTATGCCTATAGCCATTGCCGGACTTATTTCGGGAATTTACCAAGGTAAAGCCGCTGTCGGAGCTATACATATGTTCGCAAAAGACAACGACACATTTGCAAAAGGTATCACAATTACGGCTATCGTTGAAACATACGCAATTCTTGCTCTTCTTGTTTCTATTCTTCTTCTTTTCAGCATCACAATATAAAAATTAATGATGCAACAAATAATATTAAAGAGAGGTGCTTGAAAGAATGGGTGCCGAAAAGATTTTAGATAAAATTTTGGCAGATGCTAAAACAGACTATGACAAGATAATTTCTCAAGCTGAAGAGGCTGTTTTAACAAAGAAAAACGAACAAGCAAAGATAACCGAAAGGGAAGTCGAAAAAATTTCGGACGACAGCAAAAAAGAAAGCGAAGAGAACGAACGCAGAATGATGCTTAACGCGTCGCTAGATGCGAGAAAAAATTCGTTGTCGGCAAAACGTGAAGTTCTCGACGGTGCTTTTGCTCGCGCGAAAGAGATGATAGACGAATTTTCGGACGAAAAATATATATCGTTGCTTTGTTCAATAATAATAGAGTCACATGCTTTGGGTGACGAAGAGGTCTTGGTGTCGGAAAACGACCAAAAGAGATTTAATATTTCGGACAAAGCAAAAAGCAAAAAGATAATTGATGACATAAACAAAAAGATTAAAGCGGGCGGTAAAAAGGGAACTCTTTCGATTGGAGGAGCTACAAGCAAAGTTAAATCGGGCGTTTTGCTTTCGGGCGAAATAACCGACATCGACTGTTCCTTTGAGTCTGTTATGGCTCGGTTTCGTGAGGAAAACGAAGCAAAAGTTGCCGCACTGTTGTTTGAAAGCGAGGTGTAGCGATGCTTTCGGACGATTGCGTATACGCTGTTGGGGTCATAAAAGCCACAGAAGAGAAGCTTCTTTCTTCGGCAGACTTTGCAAGGATTAAAGACCTTGACACGGCCGCTGCAATCAAATACCTAACGGATAAAGGCTTTGGCGGAAAAAACAACGACAAAGTTTCTGCCGAACAATTGATTGATTTGGAACAAAAATCTGTTTGGGAACTAATAGACAGCATATCCCCAAACAAAGATATAACCGATCTTTTTAAAATTGAAAATGATGCAATTAACATTAAATTAATAATTAAATCGATGGTTTTAAACGAGACGGTTGTGTATAGCGAACTTGAAATCGGAACGGTGGAGCCGCTTCTTTTAAAAAGAGCTTTTGAGGAACAGATCTTTTTTGATATTCCACAAAGCTACCGTGAGATAATTGAAAAAGCCTTGGTGGTTCTCTCGCGTTCCGAAAAACCAAACATTCAAGCTATCTGTGCAGAGGTTGACACAGCGGTTTACAAAGTAATCTTTGCAAAACTACTTGAATTTAAAGACGAAACACTTAACAGATATTTCATAGAAAAGATAGATTATACCAACCTGTTGTCGCTTTTCAGAGGTCGAAAACTCGGTTATAATGCGCTTACGTTTATGCCGCTTATAATCGAAGGCGGAAACATACCAAGAGAAGACTTGGTCTCGGTTTTGGAAGCTCCGTCCGAAATAGTCCACGAGCGACTCCATGGCGTTGGGTATCCGAAAGATATCTCTAAAATTTTAAACATCTACGAAGACGAAGGATTGTCGAGCGCTAGGATTAAAGTTGAGGGGATACTGGGAGATATAATCTATCAAGAGAGAAACGAATCATTCTCGATAACTCCCGTTATAAATTATCTACAAGCAAAGCTTGCCGAATGTCGCAAACTTCGTAGTATGTTTGCGAAAAAGCGTTCGAGCAACGCTAATGCGTAGAGGGGGTAGGAGAAACATATGGAAAATAAGAACATTGCCGTTATAGGCGAAAAAGATTCCGTTATGCTTTGGAAAGCCATAGGAGCAAAAACAGCATTTGTTTCGACCGTATCAGAGGCGGAAAAGGCTATGCACAGGTTTGCGAGAGACGGAGTGGCGGTTATCTACATAACCGAAGGTTACGCCATTAGTCTTAAGGAAGCTTGCGAAAAGTATCTAACCGACCCTAACGTGTCGATAATACCAATACCGGACAGCTCTGGCTCAAAAGGCTATGGAATGCAGATGATTAAACAAAATATCGAAAAGGCGATTGGCGCCGATATCCTTTTTGGAAATGAGGAATAGATTGGATGGAGAATAAAAACAACTCGGCAATCGGAACAATAGTTAAGGTTGCAGGTCCGCTTATTGTAGCTAGCGGAATGAAAAGTTCTCAGATGTATGACGTTGTAAGGGTTTCCGATAAACGTCTTATAGGTGAGATTATCGAACTTCGCGGAGATTTGGCGTCGATACAGGTTTATGAAGAAACAGCAGGACTAGGGCCCGGTGAACCTGTCTACGCCACTGGACAAGCGCTTTCGGTTGAACTAGCTCCCGGGCTTATCGGCGGAATTTTCGACGGAATTCAACGACCGCTCGAAACTATATTCGCAACAGAAGGAAGCCGTATAACAAGAGGTATCGACCTTCCGAAGTTAGATAGAACGATTAAATGGGAGTTCAAACCTACAGTTAAAGTCGGGGACGATGTTGAGCCGGGAGACGTTCTCGGAACGGTTCAAGAAACCCCCGCAGTTTTGCACAAGATTATGGCTCCGGTAGGGGCTTTCGGAAAAGTTGAATTTATACTTGACGGAAGTGCAACTATCGAAGAAACAATTGCCAAAATTAAACTAGATGACGGAACGGTTAAAGAAGTTGCTATGCTTCAATACTGCTCGGTTCGTAAGGGAAGACCATACGCCGAAAAGAAAGCTCCGACAGAACCTATGATTACAGGACAAAGGATTGTCGACCTTCTTTTCCCAATTGCAAAAGGTGGCGTTGCGGCTATTCCGGGTCCTTTCGGAAGCGGAAAAACCGTTGTTCAACACCAGCTTGCTAAATGGGCAGACGCCGACATCATTGTTTATGTTGGTTGCGGAGAGCGCGGAAACGAGATGACCGACGTTCTTATGGAGTTCCCCGAGCTTAAAGACCCGAGAACCGGTCTTCCTCTTATGAAAAGAACCGTTCTCATAGCAAACACATCAGACATGCCGGTTGCGGCTCGTGAAGCTTCTATATATACCGGTATTACAATTGCGGAATATTTCCGCGACATGGGATACAAAGTAGCTATCATGGCGGACTCTACTTCTCGTTGGGCGGAAGCTCTTCGTGAAATGTCGGGACGTCTTGAAGAGATGCCCGGTGAAGAGGGATACCCCGCGTATCTTTCGTCGCGTCTCGCCGAGTTCTATGAAAGAGCCGGAATTGTCCGTTGCCTAGGTTCGGACAAACGCGAGGGAGCTATAACCGCTATTGGCGCAGTTTCACCTCCAGGAGGAGACACCTCAGAACCAGTTTCGCAAGCAACGCTTCGAATAGTTAAAGTTTTCTGGGGACTTTCCGCAAACCTTGCGTACAGACGTCACTTCCCGGCTATCGACTGGCTAACCAGTTATTCTCTTTACAGAGAAACTATGGGCACATGGTTTGGCAAGAATATTAGCCCAGATTGGGAAAGACTTGTCGGAAGAACTATGGAACTTCTCCAAGAAGAATCAGAGCTTGAAGAAATTGTTCGTCTAGTTGGTATCGATGCGCTTGGATTTAAAGACCGCGTAACGCTTGAAACATCAAGAAGCATAAGGGAAGACTTCCTACAACAAAATGCTTTTGAAGATGTCGATACATATACGTCGGCTATGAAACAAGCGGGAATGCTTAACATCATTTTGCTTTGGAACGAAAGAGCATACGAAGCGCTTGACAAAGACGTAGTATTTAGTAAGCTCACAAGCATGAAAATCCTTGAAAGAATCGCAAGACTTAAACGTATACCTGACGAAGAGTTTGAGTCGATCTCTAAAGATATCATAAAAGAACTTGAAAAAGAATTTGCAGACTTAACTGAAGGGGGAGACGAATAATGCGTAAAGAATACAAAACAATTCGTGAGGTCGTAGGTCCCTTGATGCTTATAGAAGGCGTCGATGGAGTTAAGTATGACGAACTCGTCGAAATAGAACAAGAAAGCGGAGAGATCCGTTTCGGAAAAGTTCTTGAAGTAAACAAAGACAAAGCGCTAGTACAGTTATTTGAAAGCTCTCAAGGGCTTAAAATCGAAACGTCAAAAGCAAGATTTCTCGGACATGGAACTATGCTTAACGTTTCGCCCGATATGCTTGGAAGGGTTTTCAACGGAATGGGTAACCCAATAGACGGTGGCCCCGCTGTTATTGCCGAGAAAAAACTCGACATCAACGGTTCTCCGCTCAATCCCGCGGCTCGCGACTATCCTGCGGAATTTATTCAAACAGGAATCTCGGCTATCGACGGACTAAACACGCTGGTACGTGGGCAAAAACTCCCCGTGTTCTCGGGTTCCGGTCTTCCACATGCCCAACTTGCGGCACAGATTGCAAGACAAGCTAAGGTTAGGGGAACGGGCGAAGGATTTGCTGTTGTTTTCGCCGCTGTCGGAATAACGTTTGAAGAAGCAGACTTTTTTATCAGCGACTTTAGAAAAACGGGAGCTATCGAACGCGCGGTTCTTTTCATGAACCTTGCTAACGACCCCGCCGTTGAGCGTATCGCAACTCCGCGTATGGCTATAACCTGTGCAGAGTATCTTGCGTATGAACTTGGCATGCACGTTCTCGTTATTATAACCGACCTTACAAACTATGCGGAAGCTCTCCGTGAAATCTCGGCGGCTCGTAAAGAGATCCCGGGACGTCGTGGGTATCCCGGATACATGTACACCGACCTTGCAACTCTTTATGAAAGGGCCGGAAGAATTAAAGGAAACAAAGGTTCAATTACCCAAATTCCAATCCTTTCGATGCCTGAAGACGACAAAACTCACCCGATACCCGACCTTACGGGATACATAACAGAGGGTCAAATCATACTTTCACGTGAGCTGTACAGAAAAGGCTTGACGCCGCCTATCGACGTTTTGCCCTCGCTTTCGCGTCTTAAAGACAAGGGAATTGGTGACGGGAAAACAAGGGAAGACCACGCAAACACGATGAACCAGTTGTTTGCCGCTTACGCAAGAGGAAAAGACGCAAAAGAGCTTGCGGTTATCTTGGGTGATGCAGCGCTTTCTCCGGTCGACAAGCTTTACGCAAAGTTTGCAACCGAGTTTGAAGCCGAGTATGTATCGCAAGGTTACGAAACCAACAGAACTATAGAAGAAACGCTTGAAATAGGTTGGAAACTGCTTTCGATACTTCCCAAAACCGAGCTTAAACGTATTAAAGACGAATATATCGAAAAATATCTACCGACTTCCGAAGAGGAGTAGAACATGAAAATTAAAGATTTTCATGTTGAAGTTTAAGTTTCGGTGTAATAAATTTACACCGAAGCGTAAGCTTCCGGCTTGAAAAAGAAAGGCACGGTTATTTATTATGGCGAAAACAATAAACCCAACCAGAATGGAGCTCACTCGTCTTAAAAAAAGGCTTAAAACAGCGACACGTGGTCACAAGCTTTTGAAGGATAAACGTGACGAAATGGTTCGCCGCTTTATCGAACTTGTTAAAAAACAACGTGAGCTTAGAATGAACTGTGAGAAATCGCTTACCGAAGCTATGGATGGTTTTGCTGGAATTAAAGCGGAGATGGGGGACAGCTCGGTCAACGAGGCTCTCCTATATCCGGTAAGAGAAGCGAAGGTTTCGACCGGCACGGCTAACATCATGAGTGTAGAAGTTCCGACGCTCCGGCTTGAAGATATCGGCGGTTCGATGGATCTTTCGTATTCGTTCGCGTTTACTTCGAGCGAACTCGACGATTCAGTTTTACACCTAGCCGGTATACTTCCGTCACTTATCCATCTTGCAGAAACCGAAAAAACGTGTAATATGCTTGCGGATGAGATCGAAAAGACACGAAGAAGGGTTAACGCTCTTGAGCATGTCATGATCCCCGAGATGGAAGGTCAAATTAGGTTTATCAAGATGAAACTTGACGAAAACGAACGAAGCGCGACCACAAGACTCATGAAGGTTAAAGACATTATTAATCAACAAGCTTAAAATCTTTTGAAATTGGGGGTGTATCATGGCAGATAACGAAACAAAACCAGCAGTTTCCACGCTAGAAGATGTCGAGGCGGAAGTTGTGCTTGTGACATCGGATATAGTGAAAATTGCGGAAGATGCACAAAGTCCTGCTAAACAAACCGCTGAAGAATTTGCAAGGGCTGTTAGAAGCAAGGGAAGTAGATTTGCAAAAGTTGTTTCGGGAAAGTCAAAAGAGTATGCGAGCGTAGCTTTTGAAAAAAGCAAAATAATCGCCGAAAATACTATTGATAAAACCAAAGGATTTGCCGAAGTTACATCTTTGAAGATGAAAGTTTCTTCACAAAGAGATATGATAAAAAGAAACTACGTAAAACTTGGAGAAATTTTTTACCTAAACAACGGAGAAATCAACAAACAAGACTGTTTAGAGATATTTTCAAAGATTGACGACAGCCTTCAAAAGATAAGCGAATACCAAGAACAAATTAAGAATATCAAATAAAAAAGACATAATACGACATGTGAAAAAGTTAATTTCACATGTCGTATTAATGTTTAACTTAATTTGACAAACTACCTAAAAAGCTTTACTTTTTTTTGGCAACATGATACTATGATATATATATATTTTATTGTTAACTTTTTTAATATAATTAAATTTATGATAGAGACAGTATCTAGTTTTCAAGAGGTGGGAATGAACAATAAACGAATAAGAAACACGATAATATTATGCTTTATGTGTATAGCATTAGTGCTTAGTTGTACTATGATTTTCGTTAATATGTTCAGCGAAGAGTTGACCGAATCGGCGCGTGTTTCGTTAGAGGACCTTGCCGACCAACAACAACTGGCCATTAACCGACAACTAAGCGGAATGATATATAATCTTGTGTCTGCCGCGGAGACTATCTCTTTAATCAGTAACAACGAGATGGATGTACTGGACTTTTTATATAGCAAAAAAGAACCTCTCGGATTTGAAGTTGCCATTATATCGGATCTTTCGGGAAAAGCATTTGTGTCGACAGGGGAATATATCGATATAAACGAGTATGATTACTTTAAAGTTGCAGTGGGGGGCGAGACGTTCGCCACCGAAACATACACATCAAAAATCACAAACCAAGAGGTTGTAACGGTGTCTGCGCCGATAGTTATCGATGGAAAGATAGAGGGCGTTTTGGCTTTGCAATACAGCACAGGGTATCTCAGTTCATTGTTGGCATCTTTAACCGACCAAAGCGGTAGCAACTATATTTTAAACAGCGAAGGAAAGATAATTGTTTCTTCGGACGGTGTTGTCGAGGATCAACAACAGTTTGTAGATGCTAAATTCAAAGAAGGCAAAACTATTGAAGCGGTTGTTGATGATTTTAAAAATAAAGTTTCAAGTAGCGCCGCTTACAGCATAGACGACGGTGATTTTTTTGGCGCGTATAGATCTATAATTATAAACGATTGGGTTTTGTTTTTCGAGGTTTCTGAGGAGTTTTTGACCGAAAGCATAACAAGACTTGAGCGAACTATGGCTATAATAAGCGTTGTAATAATAAGTTTCGGTGCATTTACTGTGCTTTATATTGTTATAACAAAAAACAGATATTCCGCTAAACTTGAAAAGATAGCATACTATGACGAACTTACGGGCGGGCCAAACATTCAAAAACTTAAACTTCATATGGAAGAATTCTTGAACAACAGGCCGGCGGACGACTATGGAATAATTAAGTTTGATGTTGCAAATTTTAAAGCTATTAATGAAATATATGGGTTTGAAGTAGGGAACAGGGTTCTTTGCGCTATATCTAATACCGGCGGTACGATAAAAGACAAATACTTTCTACAAGCTAGAACCGGTGTTGATGAATTTATATTTTTCTCTAAAGGGAGACATATATATAAACTGCAAGATAACAAGGACAATTTCCAAGTGCTTTTTAAGACGCTTGTGCCCGAACTTTGTGACCATAATTTTTTCTTTAGATATGGGCGATATTATATCAAACGCGGTGAAACGGATGTCAACGACATAATAAGCAAAGTTAACATGGCTCATTCAACCGCAAAAAAAACCGCATCAAGAGATGTGTGTGACTATGACGAAAAGTATATCAAGAGGGCATTGAAAGATGCCGAGATAGCAAACAAAATGCACAAGGCACTTGAAAACGGCGAGTTTAAAATGTATCTTCAGCCCAAAGTTGAGATCAAAACAAATAAAATTAAAGGCGCGGAAGCTCTTGTGAGATGGGTTGAGCTTTCCGGAAACATTGTCTACCCCGATGAGTTCATTCCTGTTTTTGAACAAAATGGTTTTATAATTGAACTTGATAAGCTAATGCTGCGCTCGGCTTGTGTACAGATAAGAAAATGGATTGAGCAGGGCAGAGAAGTTATCCCTATCTCGGTTAACTTTTCGAGATTACACCTTCATAATCTTAATCTTGTTGAAGAACTGACCGAGATGGTCGCCTCGTATCAAGTGGCCCCAAAATATATCGAGATTGAACTTACAGAGACGATAGTTTCAGACAATGAGGACGACTCGAAACAGATACTTAAAAGGCTTCAAGATGCCGGTTTTTTGGTCTCGATAGATGATTTTGGTTCGGGTTATTCGTCGCTTGGCATGCTCAAAAACTTTGAGGTTAACACCTTGAAGCTTGACAAAAGCTTTTTCGACGAAGGTGAAAACCAAGGCGAACATGAAAAGGCAGGACTTGTTGTGGGAAGTATCGTTGACCTTTCGACAAGGCTTGGAATGTATACCGTTGCAGAGGGAATTGAAACACAAAGTCAAATAGACTTTTTGAAAAAGATTAACTGTAGCGCAGTTCAAGGATATTTCTTTTCAAAACCTTTGCCGACCGACGAGTTTGATAGATTTTGCAATAATTTGAAAAAACGGGAAATACAATAGAAAAATACAGTAACAGTGAATTAAAAATCAATATAAAAAAAGGACTCTCTGAAAAGAAAGCCTTTTTTATATTGATTTTTAACCTTTAACTCCGATGACATCTAACCAAACATATCCACTACCTTTTTGCTCGGAAGGGGCACCCGGTGTATGGGTTTTAGCTTTCCAAAATTCAATATCACCTGTTGACGTATTTATCGAAAACTTAAAGTCGTCTTCCAAAGCAGCGCTTGACAAAGCGCTTCCGAGATCATAGAATTTTCGGTTAGGATTCCAAGCCCCTGCGCTATCACCGGCAACAGTGGACATGGTTCCGCCAATCTCTTCAAGCAAGTTAAGCTCGAACTGTTGGTCGCCTGCAGTTGCCAAGTTATATTCGGTGTCGACATAAACGTTTCCTGATATGTCTTCGGCGTCAAAATCATCCGTTTCCCAAACTACATAAATTATAGTATTTGGGGGAACTCCCGTGTGTGGGTCGGCGCACGCCACCGTCGCCGCCTTCATAAGATGCGTTGCTATTTGAAGGTCATTCGATTGTCGCGCTCGTTCGACATATCTAATGTATTGTGGAGCCAAAACCGCCGCAAGAACAGCGATAATAGCCACAACAATAATTAATTCAACTAAAGTAAAACCTTTGTTTAGCTTTAAATTTTTTCTGACTAGTTTCAATTTAATCCCTCATTTTATGGGTTGTTTCGCCCCTTAGTTTATATTTTATGTATTCCAAATCTCATGACTAGATGGTTGAATTCATGAACTATTTACACATTATTCACATTATAACATACTTTTAAAAAAATGACTATAAAAAAACAAAAATAGTTAATTATTAACTATTTGACAACAGGGCCATATTAAATAGCAAAAGCATGAAAGGGGACCATGTGAACATTAAACAACGAACAAAGGCAATCGTAGTTGCTTTGGAAAACGAATACCCTATTCCGGAATGTACGCTGGAATATCAAAACGCGTGGCAACTGGTCGTTGCAGTTAGGCTTGCGGCGCAGTGTACCGACAAAAGGGTTAATATAGTGACGCAAGAACTTTTCAAAAAATATACCTCGCCTGAGATGCTCGCATGTGCTGATATTTTGGAACTGGAACAGGCGGTTAAAACATGTGGGCTTTATAAAACCAAAGCGCGGGATATATCGCTTGCCATGAATCTTTTGATTAATGAATATGGTGGACAGGTTCCAAACACAATGGAACAACTTTTAAAGATACCGGGGATTGGAAGAAAATCTGCAAACTTAATTCTAGGCGACGTGTTTAACCTTCCCGCAATCGTTGTTGACACACATTGCACGAGAATTACTAATCGCCTGGGGCTTGTTGACTCGAAAAAACCCGAAGTTATAGAGAAAGAGCTTAAAAAGATAGTTGAGCCTGAAAAGGGGAACGACCTTTGTCACAGGCTTGTTATGCATGGTAGGGCGGTTTGCACAGCGCGTTCGGCGTTTTGTACTATCTGTTGTCTTAATGAACTCTGTAAGTTTGCTAGTGGTTTGAAAATTTAAGATTAAATAAAAAGCGGTTGACAAAAATAAAGATTATTGTTATCATTATATAAGACACAGGGGTGCCTTTTGGCTGAGATTGAACAACAGTTCATGTCCCTTGAACCTGATCCGGATAATGCCGGCGTAGGAAGTGTATCATAGAATTGTTGATATATTACATCGCCGATTTTTCGGACGGTGTAATTTTTTTTATTTTAAGGAGCGGTTATGTCAACAAACGAAAAGACAAGCAAAACAAAAATTATTGTGGAAAGCGCAATGCTTATTGCGGTGGCGGCGGTACTTTCAATCTTTCCAAAGTTCACCTTTTTGCCCAACGGCGGGTCGATAACGATATGCAGTATGCTTCCAATCGTCCTAATCTCATACAGAAGAGGCTTAAAATGGGGATTTCTTGCAGCATTTGTTTTCGCACTTATTCAAACGATGACCAATTTTATAGGAGTTGCAATAATTGATATTATATCGGCGTTTTGGGTTATTATGCTTGACTATTTCATAGCATATACTGTTCTTGGAATTGGTGGCATATTTAAAGGAAAGCTAAAAAATCCCGCAAAAGAGCTTGCCTTTGGAAGCCTTTTGGCTATTGGGCTTCGCTTTGTTTCACATTTTATCTCGGGCGTTGTTTTATACGGAGCTTGGGCGGAATGGTTTTTCGGTGAGATGGGTTCTTTTGGACAAACGATAATCGAAAGCGTGAGCGGACTTCCTTTGTTTATGGTATACAGTTTTATATACAACGGATCTTATCTTATTCCCGAGATGATTATAACGTTTATTGTTTCACTTATGCTTGGAAAAGTTGTAGTTTTTGGACTTGAAAACAACAAAGAGATTAAAGCTTAAAAGATTTATAAAAAAATAGATTTATGAAAAGGTATATCGTATTATAAAATGCGATATACCTTTTCGTTATGGGCTTTTTAGTGTGATTGAAACGTGTTAAACAACACAGTTTATATATTGTGTGGTAACTATAAATATCTATTTACAACACTGCTTTTTTGTGTTAAACTGATAAAGTAGAATGGATGGAAATATCGGATCATAGAAACGAAAGGATCATACTATGAACAGTAAACTACGCACCGAACAGATGGAACAACTTTTAAGAGCTATAGCTTCTATTGATAATCTCGAAGATTGCAGCGATTTTTTTGAAGATCTTTGCACAGTAACCGAACTTAAAGCGTTTGCGCAACGTTTCCAAGTTGCGAAGATGCTTTTGGCAAACAGGGTGTACAGCGACATTGTCAAAGAAACCGGAGCTTCCACCGCAACAATAAGCAGAGTTAATCGTTCGCTTTCTTTTGGAACCGACGGATATAAGAAAATTTTAGAAAGAGAAAATTAGCAAAGTTAATAAAGCTAACAAATTTAACAAAGTTAATTTGGTTAGTTTGGAGGTATTACTTGGGTAAATTAATTAGAATGATTTCGGAAAACGGCGGGGTGGTTGTGTATGCCGTCGATTCAACCGACATAGTTTCTTTTATGGAAAGTCGACATAAAACTTCTGCAACCGCCTCGGCGGCGCTTGGAAGGCTTTTAACCGCAACTTCGCTTATGGGATCTATGCAAAAAAGCGATAAAGAAAGCCTGACGGTTAGAATTAAAGCCGACGGTTCGGCGGGTTCGTTAGTGGCGGTTAGCGACTATTTGGGAAATGTGAGGGGATATATTGAAAACCCGATGGCGGACGCCCCAATCAACTCAAAAACTAAAAAGCTTGACGTTGCCGGAATTGTTGGAACAACCGGGTCGTTATATATAATTAAAGATCTGGGGCTTAAAGAACCATATGTTGGAATGGTTCCGATCGTGAGCGGAGAGATAGCAGAGGACATAACAAGCTATTACGCGACCAGCCAACAGGTGCCGACGGTGTGCGCGCTTGGCGTTCTTGTCAATGCGGATCTTAGCATTAAAAAAGCGGGAGGGTTTATCCTTCAATTGCTTCCCGGGGCGACAGAACAAGAGATTGAATTAATTGAAAGAAACATTGCAAAGGTTGGAAGTGTAACAGAACTGCTTGATGGTGGAACAGATATCGAAGAGATAGCGGCGCTTACGCTTGATGGTTTTAGCCCACAGTTATTAAATTCGTATGACGTTGAATACAGATGTCTTTGCAGTCGTGAAAAGACCCTTGGAATGCTTAAAACTCTTGGGGAAGAGGAACTTTCCGAGATGGCAAACGACGAAAAACAAACCGAGGTTGTTTGTAATTTTTGTATGGAAAAATATCTTTTTTCAAAACAAGAGATGTTAGACCTTGTTGAGGGCATAAAATAAAAAAACAAAAAGTTTTCTGTTGAAAACAGGGAATAAAATTAAAATGGCTATGACGAAATTGTCATAATGCACAAAAAACAGTAGGGGCGAACCTATGTGTTCGCCCGAAATCAATGGTAAATCCAAGGTTTCGGGCAGTCACGCAGGATTGTCCCTACTGCTTCCATTATTTAAAATGGGTGGACATAGGGAATGCATTGTATGCATTCCACCACTGTTTTTTTTTGCGACAGGGGTTTTTCAACAATCATTACTCCCTGTGGGCTAAAGTACTATATATTTAAATCGCGCTTTTTAAATAACAAACTGCCGACTACGGCAAAAACAACTAAAAGCAAAAGATAAATCGCCAGTGAAATCAAAGTTTGGTTGTCAAAATTTACAGCTTTTTCAGGGCCGAAAAGTTCAAGGGGGCTTAGGTATTTCAAAATGTCTCCGTTTTCACCCAAGAGTTTTGAAAGAAAACCGAACATATAGGTTCCGAAAACAACCCCGCTTGAAACAGCTCCGACAGATATCTTTGTTGTGGCTCCGGCAAAACCGAAAGCAAACGTTCCGAAAAAGAAAGGCGAAAAGCTTGAAATATCCGAAATTAGGAAAAATTCATACAATACAAACGTGTCGCCGCCTACAAGATATCCAAAAACTAACGCACAAACCACTCCGCTAAACAATACAAATAAAATTGATATTAAAAGAACGATGTATTTAGAAAAATATATCTCGCCCCTTGTGATACTAAGCGAGTTTAAAAGTTCGATAGTTTTGTTTTTTTCATCTTTTTGTATCAAGCCTGCGCCAAGTGTTGCAGCAAAGACAGATATAGCTATCAAGACTAGATTAAAAATCATGCCGAAATATGTTATGTAGTTGTCTACATTTGAGAAATCTTCCATACTGAAAAACTGCATAAGTTCTTTTGGCATCGTTGCAAATACGTCGGTTGCCATGTCTTTTATACTGGGAAACAACGACATATACAACGTCATAAAAGCAAATATGACGACAGACCAAACGATAATAAATTTTTTGTTGATGCCAAGATAAAATCTAATAATTCTAATCATGTTGGCGATTTTTGTATTGCTCATTGTTGTTCCTCCTTATAATATTTAATAAAATCTTCTGTAATCGTTTTTGTTTTAATCTCGATATCAGAAAGCTTCAGTTTATGGAGTTCTCCCAACAGGTCGTTAACGTCTCCGTCGAAATCATAAGACTTGCTTTCACCGTTAGAGCTTATGTAAGAAACTTGTTTTGTTTTGGATTTTTTGACGGTTTTCATGTCGACAACATCTATAATTTTTCCGTCTTTGATAATTGCTACCCTGTCGCAATAGTTTTCGATTTCAGACAGGTTGTGGCTTGAAAGAAAAACAGTTATCCCTTTTTTCTTTTTCTTTAATATCATATCGAAAAACTTCTTTTGCATAAGAGGGTCGAGGCCACTTGTTGGCTCGTCTAAAATCAAAACTTCACAAGGCTTTAAAAGCGCACAAATTATCGAAACCTTTTTTTTATTTCCGAGACTCATCTCGGAAATTTTTTTGTGTAAATCAAGTTCAAAATAATCCGACAGATGTTTAATTTTAAACGCGCTAACGCCTGAAAAACCAGCTACAAATTTTAAAAGTTCGATTGAGGTAACGCCGTCATAAACACCAAATTCAGACGGCATGTATGAAACTATCTGTTTTAATTGTTTTGTTTCGTTGACGCTGTCAAGACCGCTTATACTAAGTGTTCCGGTTGTTGGGAAAATCATGTTTAACATTGCTCGAATAGTTGTGCTTTTGCCCGCTCCGTTTTTGCCGACAAATCCGAAGATCTCTCCTTTTTGAACCTCAAAAGAAATGTCGTCCACTGCAAGAAAGTCACCATATTTCTTTGAAAAATTATTAACCGATATCATAAAAAACCCCTTACTTTGTTTTGTATAAGATTTACTATACTTCAACTAAACTTTATAGTCAATATAATACGCAAAACTTTTAAAACTTGTTTATTTTTAAATGTTTTGTTCTAAAAAAGAATTAGAGTTAATAAAATTATACAAACGAAAAAAAGAGGACTTAAAATGGAGCCAACTGGACTTTACGAGGTTTCTTTATACCTTCCCGACAGAGTGAGAACTGCTTTAAACAACGTGTCAAACGACGTTGCAAATTCGGTCACAGAGATTAGGCTGCGTGCCGGAAAACCGTTAATTCTTGAAACGTTCAAAAAAAAGTTTTTTTTATGTTCAATGGGCGAGTCGTATATTGACAGCAAACAGAACATAGTTGTAACACAAAAGGAGGTTGAACAGACGTTTATTAAACTTTGTGAAAATTCGGTTTATAGCTATAAAACAGAAATTTCAAACGGTTTTATAACGATTAAAAACGGACATCGTGTTGGAGTTGTCGGAACGATTTATGCACAAAACAGCCCGCAGATGTTTTGTAGTTTGAACATAAGAATAGCTAGGGAACATGTTGGTGCCGGACAACCGATTGCAAAAACTCTCATAAACAAAGATAGATTTTCGCTTTTAGTTGTCGGACAGCCACTAACGGGAAAAACAACTGTTTTGCGTGACGTTGTAAGAATATTAGCTTCAAATCCAATAAACAAAAAGATAGCGCTAATCGACGAGCGATATGAAATTGCGGCGTGTCACAAAGGAATTGAAACAAAAAATCTCGGAATTCACACCGACGTTTTAAACGGTTACAGCCGAACAAAAGGTTTTGAAATAGCGACAAGAACGTTGTCTCCCGATATTATTGCATGTGATGAGATAGGTTCACGTGACGATGTTAATGCGGTTATTTTAGCAAAACATTCGGGCATTGATGTAATTGCAACAGTTCACGCAAAAGACAAAAACGATATTATTATTAACCCAAGCATCAGGGAGTTGATATACAACCAATGTTTCGACTATATCTGTTTTCTTGAAAAAGGGGAACGACCCGGTCGTATAAAAGAAATTGTGGGAGCGGACAAGATAAATGAAAATAACGGGAGTTTTTTTGGTAGCGACAGCTTGTTTTTTTCTGGGGATGATGATATATAATTCGAAAAAACAAGAAATATTCGCAATAGAAACTTTAATCTTTTTTCTTCAAGATATGTCTTATGAAATTTCGTTTCTATATACTCCGCTTGTAAATATTATTAATAAGCTTTCACAGGAAACGCGATATACCAAGCTTGATTTTTTAATGTTTGACGAAAATGATAAGCTTTTGAACAAAACTCTAGTTGATCGACTTCAAAAAAGCGAGTTTATTAAACTTCTTGAAACTCCGGAAAAAGCTATTGTCTTTGAATTGATTGAAACGATAGGCAACGACGTATGTGAGATAGAGATAAACAAACTTGAATATGCGATATTAAAACTTAAAAAAGCTTTAGACTTGAAAAAAGAATTTTTAAAAAATAAAAATGGATACTATCAAACAGTGTGCGTGCTAATCGGGGTTGTCATCTGTTTGATTTTGATATAAAAAGGGACAAACAACGAAAGGATAGTTAAACGATGGACTTTACAGTTATATTCAAGATAGCCGCCATGGGGATTGTTATCGGCGTACTTAATCAAGTTCTCGCAAAGGCGGGCAAAGAAGAACAGGCTTTTTTGGTGACACTTTCGGGGGTTGTGTTTGTTTTGCTTTTGATAATACCCGAGATAAACCGGCTGTTTGAAACTATTGTGCAACTTTTCGGGTTTTAACCTATGGACAGAACATTTTTGTTTATCGTCTCGTTTGCAGTAGTTTCAACGATACTCATTGCTATCGTAAAACAAACTAATATTGAATTTGGATTTCTTCTTGTGATTGCAAGCGGCGTCGTGATTTTGTTTTTGATAATAGAACTGTTAGCACCTGTTTTGTATTTTGTTCAAACTCTAAGCGATACTATAAGCTTTTCTAACTTTGATATAGTTTTAAAAGTAGTTGGGGTTGCGTTTATCGCCGATATTGCGGAAGGCATTTGTAACGACTGTGGTCAAACGGCAAATGCAAAAAAAGTTAGTATTGCGGCGAGGCTTACAATAATTGTTATTGCAATTCCTTTGTTTGATTCTATTATTGTTTTTGTAAAAGGATTGGTGGAATAGTGGGGAAAGTTGTTAAAGTGTCTGTGTGCTTGGCAATTACTGTGTTTTGCATAGCGTTGTTTTTGCCAAAAACAAACGCAGCGACCGAAGAGATTGAACAACAGCTTTTCAGCACGGCAAACGACGAGGTTTTAGATTTAATGCCAAATTCATATTCGTCTGTCGTTTCAAATCAAGACGAGGACAATGTGGAGCAAAATATTTTATTAAATCTTAAAGGGGTACTGTTTGCCACATTAAACGATGCAACTCAAAACTTATCGTCGCCGATACGTCTTGTTTCGTCGATAGTCGGAATACTCGTGTTAAGCATAGCGATAAGCTCGTTTGAAGGGAAAACGGTTTCAAGCAACATTGTCGGGTTTGTTTATTCGCTTAGCGTTGCAACGGTAGTTATAGCAAATATAAGCGGCTTTTTTGATGTTGTAAAATCTACAATCGAAGCGTCGGACAGGTTTTGCACAGAATTTTTAGCGGTATATTCCGGGGTTTTAGTTTCTGCTGGAGCTGTCTCAACCACGGCGGTGTTTGGCGGAATAATGATAACTTGTTCAAAGTTGTTTTCGACGATCACGATAGGGGTTTTGTCGCCAATTAACGGGGTTTTACTTGGGATTTCCGTTTCTAAAGGAAGCGATGAAATCGGCATAACCAAGTTGGTTGATTCCGCTAAAAGTTTCATTATATTTGCAATTACAGCGTGCACCGCCATAGTTATCGCGGTTGCAAAACTACAAGTATCTATCTCGTCGGCGGTGGACACCGCAAGCATAAAAGCCGGAAAATATATCGTAGGCACAGCGATACCGATTGTCGGAAACTCTGTTTCGGGGGCGATGGGTACCGTTTCAAGCGGGCTTGTGACCGCGAAAAATGGAGTTGGAATAACCGGCATCACAGTTATTACATCGATCTTCCTGCCGGTTATTTTTCAAGGAGTTGTGCTTGTGGTTGCGTTAAAAATCTGCGAGGGTTTTGCATATGCGATATCAAACAGGTCTGTTGAGACGACGCTTGGTTGTTTGAGAAGCTGTATCGAAATAAACATCGCCCTTGTAGTATCGTATTTCTTGATAGTGGTTTTTTCGATTTCGTCGGTTGTTTCTTTTTACAGTTAAACTGTTTTCTTAAAAGGGGGTTGAAGGTTTGGACGTTAAAACATACGGAATTTCGTTGGTGACGGCTTCGATAATGCTTACGGTGGTCTTGTTGATAAGTAAAAACAGCAGTAGTTACAACGTTGTTAAATCTGTTGTCGGTGTTGCGTTTTTATCTTTTCTGTTGTTTCCGATCATAAGTGAGTTTGGCGCATTTTCACAGGACTATGAGGATTATTTTAAGCTTGAATATCAAGAAATTAACCAAGATGTAAAACAACTAACCGAACAAAACGCGATTAACTCTGCTTATAATATCGTTGCGCAGCAGCTAGAGTTAAACGAAATTGCTTATTTTGAAATTAAAGTCGAAGTTTACACAAACGAACAAAACCTTATCGAACTTAAAGACATTACGGTTTATATACAAAACGAAGCCGAAATTTTAAAAGCAAAGAGTATTTTGGACGGAATATTTTTAATCGAAACGAATATATATTTTAGAAATACTATGGATAATTGACAGTTAAAGAAAAATAAAAGAGGAATATTATATGACAGAAAAAAACAAAGAAATGTTTAACGAATATCTTGAAAAGGCGAAAAAATATAAATATATTCTTATTGTAATTGCGATTGGAATTTTGCTTTTAAGCGTAAACATAACGCCGGGCCAAACAGAAAGCGAACAAACAAGCTCTTTAGACGAACAGGAACAAAACAACCAAACGGTTGAAAATCTTGAATTAAAATTAACGGAGCTATTAAGATCTATCGATGGGGTTGGCGACATTAAGGTTATGATAACTCTTGAATCTTCAAAGGAATATATCTACGCAAGCGAACAAAAAACAACACATGACCAATCAGACGAAGTTTCATATAAACAGGACAGCGAAACAAACATAATAATTGTTGATAATCAAGAGGGGAACACCCCAATACCGATAAAAGTTAACGAACCTAGCGTTAAAGGGGTTGCAATTGTTTGCGAGGGCGCAGACGATATAATGGTTAAATCTTCTGTAATCGAAGCTACAAAGTCCGTTCTTGGGATAGGTTCAAACAGAATTAGTGTTAATTTAATGAATTAAATTATGGACACAAGAATAGAATTATAAAAACTGAAAGGATTTATTTTTATGAAAAAAAAGATAGGCATAAGTAGAGTTATAACGCTTTCTACACTTTTTGTTGCCCTAGCCTTGGCGATGTATTTAAACTGGAGATTTACCGACAGCCAGTTTAGGGGACTAATAGCTTCAGAGGTTTCAACTGTCGCCACAACCGAAACGGTTGACGAAACGCAAGAAATGCAAGACGACGAGCAGTATGAAGAGATTGCGAAAAATTATGGGGACGCAGAGTTTGTTTCCAAAATTTCAACTGATCTTAGCAAAAATGAATTTTTTGAAAGCGCAAGAATAAGCCGTTCCGAGGCGCGGGACGCGGCTATTGATCTTGCAAACCAAGCACTTATGCAACCGGAAATTACAAAGGAAGAACGAGAACTTCTAGCAAACAACCTTTCCGAAATATCAAAAAACACTGCGCTTGAAGGCAATATTGAAAGTATAGTTGTTGCAAAAGGTTTTTATGATTGCGTAACATTTATTAACGACGACACCGCAAAAGTCATTGTCGCAATGAGCGAAGGGGAACTTGACGAAACCGAAGTTTCAAAGATTGTTGAAGTTATTGTTAGCGAAACAGAAATAAAGCCTAGTAATATTAGCGTGGTTGAAGTAAAATAAGGTTGTTAAAATTAAAAATTAATGGTATAATAATTGCATTAATATACACATTAGTATTTCTAGTGTTTAATAATGAAAGGGCGAACAATGGAAAAAGACAATAACCTTAACACATATAACGGAAATTATCTTGGCAGCATGAAGATATCGAAAGATGTAATAGCAACTGCCGCAAAACTTGCGACGCTTGAAATCGAGGGAGTAAATTCGGTTTCAACCCCAAAAGTCGGCATGAAAGGTATCATAAACAAAGTTAATCATAAAAAGCCGGTTAAAGTCGAGCTTTTAGATGATGTGTTATCTATTGAAATATCGGTGATAGTTGATGAAGATGTTAACATACCTAAAGTTTGCGAAACCGTCCAACAAAACATTAAAAGTTCTGTTCAAAGCATGACAGGGCTTGCCGTTTCCAACGTCGATGTTGTGGTGTGTGGAATTTCTGAAATCGAAAAGATCGAAGGGTAGAAAAAAATGAAAAGTGAATAATGAATAATTAAGGTGTCGCTTACGCGATCGACGTAAAAGAACAGCAACTTTTGCTTTTCATTATTCATTTTTCACTTGCCTATTTTGTTTATAAAAAATTCCTTGTGTTGAAAAAGTTTAACCATAAGGAACGGAGAATTAAAATGAACAGACGAGAATCGCGAGAATCTGCGTTTAAGATGGCTTTTCCTCTTAGTCTTTATGAGAATTCAACATCAGACGAATACATAGAGTCGTTGAAAGAAACAGACGAGATTAAGATCGATGAGTTTTCGGAAAAACTTTTTAGAGAAACTAACGATAATTTAAGCGTAATAGATAGTTTAATAGAAAAAAGCCTTAAAGATTGGCAGATTTCAAGAATACCTAAAGTATCGCTTGCGGTGCTTAGAATTAGCGTTGCCCAACTTTGTTATATGAAAGAGATTGGCGAGAGCGTTGTCATAAACGAAGCGGTCGAAATAACAAAAAAATATGGTGGCGACGACGACTATTCTTTTGTTAATGGCTCGCTTAGGACTATCAACGAGATAGTAAATAATGATGAATCATGACCTGTTTTTTGGAATTGACACGAGCAATTACGCAACAAGCTTGTCGGTTTTTGACAACAAAAACAATCAACCGCTAGTACAACTAAAACAGTTTTTAAAGGTAAAAGAAAATAGTATCGGCTTAAGACAAAGCGATGCTGTTTTTTTGCATTTGAAAAATTTTCCCGAACTTTATTCAAAGCTTCGCCAAACGGTAGATATAAAAGCTATTAAAGCGATAGGCGTTTCGGTTAGGCCTCGTGATGTGGAAGGTTCTTACATGCCGTGTTTTGTTACGGGAGAAACGCTTGCAAAAACGATAGCGAACACGTTGAACGTTGAGTTGTTCGGTTTTTCACATCAACTTGGACATATAGCCGCGGCGCGATATGGTTCGGGGGTTTGTTTTGACAACTTCTTTTGTTTCCATGTTTCGGGCGGAACTTTTGATCTTTTGTATTGTAATGATTATAGCGACAACGAAAAAAGAAACTTAACTTTAAAAGCAACCTCGCTTGACGTTCACGCAGGACAGCTTGTCGACAGGCTCGGGGTAAAGTTTGGTTTTTCGTTTCCGTGTGGCGAACAAATTTCGGCGGCGGCGCAACAAGAGACAAAAGACATAAAGATTCCAAAACCATCATTAAAACACGAAAACGCAAATCTTTCTGGAATTGAAAATAGATGCTTAAAGCTTATCGAGGACGGGAAAAGTAAAAGCTATGTGTCAAAATTTTGCCTTTTAAGTATTGCAGATACTATAATAGAGATGACAAAACTCTCAAATCCTAAAAACCTACCAACTGTTTTTGCGGGTGGAGTTATGTGCAGCGAAACAGTTAAAGAAAGGATACAAAAAAGCGGAATATCGGCTTATTTTTGTGAGCCGTGCTATTCGTCAGACAACGCCGTTGGGGTTGCTTTGCTTGCCGCAGAAAGTTTATAATTAAGATATGACAAACTCGGTTTCTGTTTCACAACTAAATAGATATGTAAAATTTTTACTTGACTCGGATGAGAAGATAAAAAATATCTGGGTCGAGGGAGAGATTTCAAATTACGTTTTAAACCAAACCTCGGGACACGCTTATTTTTCTCTTAAAGACAGCGAGGCGTCGATTAAATGCGTTTTGTTTAAAGGGAGTTCTTATAAAGTTAAGTTTATACCTGAAAACGGAATGAAGGTCTTGGTTTACTGCTCCGTTTCGTTATACGAAAGGGACGGTGCGTTTCAAGTTATTGTTTCGGACATGATTCCAAAGGGCGCAGGGGAACTTAATGCAAATTTTGAAAAATTAAAACAAAAACTTTTAAGCGAAGGTTTTTTTGAACAAAGTCAAAAACGACCTATTATGAAGTTTCCAAAGAAAATAGCAGTCATAACAAGCGGCAGTGGAGCCGCGTTTAAAGATATCGTGAGCGTTATTGAAAGACGATACCCGATAGTTGAGTTGTTGCTTATTCCCGCAAGTGTTCAGGGAGTTTTTGCGGAGCAAAGCATACTTGACGCTATTGACACTGTAAACAATATGAAGGATATCGACACGGTAATAATTGCGCGAGGCGGTGGCTCAAAAGAAGACCTTTTTGTTTTTAACAGCGAAAAGATAGTCCGAAAAGCTGCAACGCTTAGGGCGTCTTTCATTTCGGCGGTAGGACACGAGATAGACTACACGCTTTTAGATTATGCAAGCGACCTTAGAGTCCCGACGCCGTCCGCCGCAGCCGAGGTTGCAGTGCCCGACATAAATGTAATTTTGCAGACGATAAAAGGGTATAATACATTAAACTCGAACAACATAAACAAAAAAATTGATAACAGTCTCGATAGTTTTAAGCCGATATTAAAAAACATATCAAGATCGGTTGAAAGAAAAACAGCGCTGTCGATAGCAAAGGTCGATTATTTTGTTGAAAAAAACAAAGATAGAATTGAACGGGTTTTTCAAAACAAGATAGACTCGGTCGTTTATGTTAATTCAAGGATAAACGACTTAGGACCGCTTAAAACGCTTAATCGCGGATTTGCGGCGGTTAGCAAAGATGGGGTTAGAATCAAGAGTGTTGGGCAGATTAAAGTTAGCGACAAAATAGATGTGTCGTTGGGTGATGGAAATTTAAGTTGTTCAGTAGACGAGGTGAAAGTGGGGAAGGTTGAGAACTAGAAAAGTTCAACCTAGGAAGGAATTAAAAAAATATGAAAAATGGGTTTAATCTTGAAAAAGCACTTAAAAGAATGGAACAGATAGCGACACTTTTAGAAGATCAGGAAATCTCGCTTGATGATTCGATAAAACTATATAAAGAAGCCACCGAGCTTGCGGCAAGAAGCAGTGAATACATAACAAACGCAAAACTTATGGTAGAGGAGTTTTCCGCCGGTTATAATTCGGACAAGGCAAAACAAAAAGAAACGGAATAGAAATTTGAAAAGGCGTTAAAAAAATGGATTTTAAATTTAATTATGACCAATATAGAAACGATATTGAACAGTATCTTGAAGGTATATTAAACGACTATGACGTTGATGATTGTGTGATACTTGACGCGATGAAATACAGTTTGCTTGGTGGGGGAAAACGTGTCCGCGCCGTGCTTGTGCTGGCAGTTTGCGACATGCTTTGCAAAAACCACAAAAGGTCGATACCGGCGGCTGCTGCTGTTGAGATGCTCCACTGCTATTCGCTTATACATGATGACCTGCCTTGTATGGACGACGACGACATGAGACGCGGAAAACCTTCTTGTCATGTCGCATTTGGCGAGGCGGCGGCACTTTTGACGGGGGACGCGCTTCTCACTATGGCGTTTGAGATGCTGTCCAACGTTCCAAACAGCGAACATTCAAAGATGTGCACTAGAACGCTTTCAGTTAATGCAGGTTTTTTGGGAATGATACGCGGACAAGAACTTGATTTGAAGCTTACAAAGCACATGCAAGACGAAAAGCTTTTGAATCAAATCCACCAAAACAAAACCAGCAAGCTAATCCAAGCAAGCGTAGTAATGGGGGCTATCTGTGGAGGAGCTAACCAAAAACAGATAGATGCCTTGGATGAATACGCGCAAGATATTGGGCTTGTCTTTCAGATAGTTGACGATATATTAGACTGTACCTCGACAGAGCAACAACTCGGCAAGCCAATTAACAGCGATGAGTTAAATGAAAAGCTTACGTTTGTTTCGATCTATGGGCTTGAAAAGTCAAGAGAAAAAGCTGAAGAGATAACCAAAAAAGCAGTTTTAAACCTTAGAAATAACTTTAACGACGACGCCGATTTTCTTTGTGGTTTTGCTGAGTCGTTGCTTAAAAGAACAAATTAAATGAAAAAGAAAGGTGATTGAATGATGCTTAACGACATAAATTCACCTAAAGATATAAAAAAATTAACGATTGAACAGCTTGAACAGCTTTGTTCAGAAATCAGGGTCAAGCTTATAGACACTGTTGCGGAAAATGGCGGTCACTTTGCCTCGAACCTTGGTGTGGTTGAACTTACAACAGCGCTTCACTATGTGTTTGATATACCAAAAGACACACTTATTTTTGATGTGGGTCATCAGTGTTATACCCATAAACTTTTGACAGGCAGAAACAAAGAGTTCTCAACTCTTCGCAAAACGGGTGGAATTTCCGGGTTCACAAGGCCGACCGAAAGCGAATATGACACATTTATTGCGGGACACAGTAGCACCTCTCTTTCGAGCGCTATTGGAATTGCAAGGGCAAAGCAACTTTCAGGTGATAATTCAAAAGTTATTGCGCTTATAGGCGACGGAGCGTTTACCAACGGAATGGTATACGAGGCAATAAACAACATAGACAAGAGCTTGAAAAATCTTATCGTCATATTAAACGATAACACGATGTCTATCTCGAAAAATGTCGGTTCAATTTCAAGATATCTGTTTAAACTTAGAACCGGTTCAAAATATTCCGGGATAAAAAGGTTTATAGAGAAAAAACTTGAGAGCATACCAAAGATAGGCGAGAGTCTCACGTTTAATCTGAAAAAATACAAACAAAATCTGAGACGTGCGGTGTACCACGGCGAACTTTTTGAAGAACTCGGGTTTAACTATTTTGGAACTGTCGACGGCCATAATCTTTCTGAACTTAAACGTATATTGATAAATGCAAGGGACAGCATAGACGGACCTTTGCTTATGCATGTCGTGACACAAAAAGGTCAAGGATATGCCTACGCCGAACAAAACCCCGGAGCATATCATGGGGTTGGGAATTTTGACATTGAATTCGGAAACCCTGATATAATCGAAACCGATTGTTTTTCAAACGTGTTTGGAAAAAAACTAGTTGAGATTTCACAAGAAGATCAAAAGATTTGCGCCATAACCGCCGCCATGAAATATGCAACCGGCCTTGGTTTTTTCTACAAAACTTTTAAACCTAGGTTTTTCGATGTCGGCATATGCGAAGGTCACGCAATAACGTTTGCGGGTGGTCTTGCAAAGGGCGGATATAAGCCGGTTTTTGCGGTTTATTCGACATTTTTACAACGCGGATATGACCAGCTTTTTCATGATATAATTCTTGACGATATCGATCTTCTTGTTTGTGTCGATCGTGCCGGAATCGTTGGGGACGACGGAGAAACCCACCAAGGTATATTTGATGCTGCGTTTTTAAGTCAACTGGGGTTTTATCTTGTAGCCCCCTCAAACTATGATGAGCTTGAATATTGGCTTGATAAGCTATGTAAGATGAACGTTCCAAGGGCTATAAGATACCCAAGAGGAACAGAGGATTTCAAAATTTGCGAATATAAAGCGACGGGCGAAAACTTTGATTTAATTAAATCGGATACGAAAAGCGATAGCTTAATTGTTACGTACGGAAGAAGTTTTGCCGAGGCTGTTAAAGCAAAAGAAATGTTAGAACAACAAGCGAAAACACTAGATATTTTAAAATTAAATGTAATTTCGCCGATAGATCTAAAAGTAGTTGATACAATCAAAAAATATAAAAACGTCTATTTCTTTGAAGAGGGCATAAAATCGGGCGGAATAGGTATGCAGATAATGTCGTTGCTTGGAGATTTTGACGGCATCTTCAATCTTGTTGCGATTGAAGATGTATCGGTTAAACAAGCGTCGGTTACAGAAACGCTAGATAATCTTGGGCTTTCAGCAAAGGCGATGGTTAAAAAGATAGCGGGGAAATCTTGACTTGAAAAAGAGACTTGATGTATTGATCTTTGAAAAACAACTAACCGACTCGCGAGAGAAAGCAAAGGCTTTGATAATGGCGGGGGCTGTTTTTGTGGATGGGCAAAAGGCGGACAAGGCCGGCGAACAGTATACTGATGATGTTGAGATTGAAATTAGATCTAACCCTATTAAATATGTAAGTCGCGGAGGATTGAAGCTTGAAAAGGCTATCGAACTTTGGGACATCGATTTAAAGCAAAAAATTTGTGCGGATATTGGGGCGTCGACGGGAGGTTTTTCCGATTGTATGCTTCAAAACGATGCGAAAAAAGTATATGCCGTCGACGTTGGATATGGTCAACTCGCTTGGAAGATAAGGAGCGACGAGAGGGTGGCGGTTCTCGACAGGACAAACGCAAGATATCTGTCGCCCGAAATAATTAGCGAACCGGTTGATTTTTTTAGCGTCGACGTGTCTTTTATCTCGCTTAAACTTATTCTTCCGGCGCTAAAAAGTATCGTTTCGAACCAAGGGTTTGGGATATGCCTTATAAAACCACAGTTTGAAGCCGGTAAAGGAAAGGTTGGAAAAAACGGGGTTGTTCGTGAAAAATCAGTTCATATAGAGGTTATTCAAAATGTTTTCACCTACATAACCGATAACTCTTTTCATGTACAAAACTTATCCTTTTCTCCGATAAAAGGTCCCGAAGGGAACATTGAGTATCTTGTTTTGATATCTAAAATGGAGTGTTTTGACGAGGTAGATATAAACAAAATAGTCGACCTTGCGCATGATGATTTAAAGGAAAAAACGCTATGACTTTTTATGTTGTTTTTAACCCACTGTATGACAACCAAAACGTTGTTTTTTTTGAAAATTTTGCAAAAAGATTTACCGAACTTGGGCATAAGATCATTGCAAACGATGCGATTAAACAGCATATTTCATTTAAACATATTGAATTTTTTGATGATTTTTCGTGTAGACAACGTTGCGACATGGTGGTCTCGATTGGTGGAGACGGAACGTTTTTACACAACTCAAGAATTGCAATAGCATCCAACAAACCGATACTTGGCATAAACGCCGGGCGTATAGGGTTTCTTTGTGCGTTTGAGGCGAAAGAAATAGACGATATTACTAAAAGCGATATAGAGGAACTTTTTGTTGAAAGCAGGATGTTGCTCGAAACAAACTATGGCAACGAAAACTTTGACGGACTTGCGGTAAACGACATAACATTTTACAAAGGCGCAGTCTCAAAAACCACGGAATTTTCAATATTCTGTGACGGAAAGATGATTGCGGAATATCGAGCGGATGGGTTAATAGTTTCAACCCCAACCGGATCAACCGCCTATTCGCTTTCTGCGGGAGGCCCAATTGTCCAACCGTCTATTGAACTTATACTTCTAACCCCAATCTGCGCTCATTCGCTTTTTTCAAGAAGCATTGCGATACCTCCCGATGGAGTCATAACTATAAGGCCAAAAGCAAGAAATCGTGAAGGCCTTCTTGTGTCGAACGACAGCGAACAATCAAGACAGGTTCCGTCTTTTAACGACGTTTTAGTTAGAAAAAGCAAAAAAAATGTTTTAATTGCTGTTTCACCCAAGAGAGATTATTATAAAATGCTTAGAACAAGGATATCTAACAGCGATTAATACGGTTCAAGCAATCCAATATAAAAATCGTCGATTAAACCGACAAAAAATATAAAAAAAGAAAGGAAGGTAACAGGTTGAAAGTTAGAAGACATTCAAAGATATTTGAGCTTATTAAAGAACATTCGATTTCAACCCAAGAGGAGTTGCAAAGTTTCCTTAAGCAAAGTGGTTTTAACGTCACACAGGCAACAGTTTCAAGGGATATAAAGGAGCTTCGCCTTGGAAAAACGCTTGATGCCGGGGGCAACTATTTCTATCGAATTACAAGTTCTGAAAGCTCAAGCAACAACGAAAAGTTTATCACAATCTTTAAAGAATCGGTGGTGTCGATTTCGGTATGTGGCAATCTGTTGGTTGTGAAATGCATGATTGGCATGGGGAACGCCGCTTGTGCCGCGCTTGACTCGATGGGATATGATGAAGTTGTTGGAACGATAGCCGGAGACGACACTATATTTGTTGCGGTCAAAAACGAAACTATCGGCGAACAACTGCTTAACAAGCTTAATTTAGAGATGCTTGGCAAATAAATCAAATGCTGTTAAAGTCTTGCTTTTAGCTTTGTGGACAATGATAATAAGGAAAGTATGGTTGTGAAAACATGTTAAAACAACTGAACATAGAGAATGTGGCCGTAATCGAAAAAGCAACGGTTGATTTTTCAGACGGGCTTAATATATTAACAGGTGAAACCGGCGCGGGAAAATCTATCTTGATCGATTCGATAAACGCTATTTTAGGGAATAGGACATCTAAAGAAATTGTTAGAAACGGGGCAGAAAGAGCGACCATTTGGGCGTCTTTTTTGAATTATAATTCTTCGATCAACAATGTATTAGAACAAGCGTCCTATCCTGTCGAAGACGAACTTTTTATATATCGTGAGATAACGGCAGACGGAAAAAGCATCTGTCGCGTAAATAATCGTCCCGCAACGGCGGCTTTTGTTCGCGAGGTTTGCTCTGCGCTTATTAACATCCACGGACAACATGACAACCAGATACTTTTAAACTCCGAAAAACACATAGAGGTTTTTGACAACTTTGCCGAACTGGTCGAACTTAAAAGAAACTATCAAGACGATTTTAAACGATTGGTTTTAATAAAAAAAGAGATAGAACAGCTTTCTCTGGACGACCAACAAAAAACAAACAAAAAAGAGCTTTTAAGTTATCAAATCGACGAGATAGAAAAAGCTTGTCTTGAACCAAACGAAGAACAGGTTTTGACAGAAAAGCGAAATTTAATAAGAAATTCCGAAAATCTAATCTCTTCAATCTCGGCGGCACATGGCGCGCTTTCTAATTCGGACGAAATCTCAAGCGCGTGTGATTTGTTGTATACTGCGGTGAATTCTCTTGAAGCTGTTTCGGGAGTTTCGGACGAGCTACTCGCGACATATAACAGGTTAAACGAAGCTTATTATTCGGTTAGAGATATTTCGGACGAACTTTCGGACATGATAGATAGGTTTGAGTTTAATCCGCTTGAACTTGAAGAAACGGAACAACGGCTTGACGTTATATATAACCTTAAAAGAAAATATGGCGATTCAATTCAAGCGATACTTGAAAACCTTGAACAGCAAAAAAAAGAACTAGGCGACATAGATCAAAGCGACGAAAGACTTGAAGCGCTAAAAGTTGAGTATAAATCTTTGCTTTCCGTCGTGACCGAAAAGGGTGGGGAATTAAGCGAACAAAGAAAGCAAAAGAGTATACTGTTTTGCGAGAAAATAATATCAGAACTACAATTTCTTAACATGCCGGGGGTTGTTTTTACCGTTTCGATTAATCAATCTAAACTTACGATTAACGGAATTGATGAGGTTGAGTTTTTGATTTCGACCAATCCGGGAGAGCCGCCAAAACCGCTTTCAAAGATAGCGTCGGGCGGCGAGCTTTCAAGAATTATGCTTGCCATTAAAAATGCGTTAGCGGACAAGGACGAGATAGACAGCCTTATCTTTGATGAAATCGACACAGGTATCAGCGGAGTTTCGGCAAACAGAGTTGGAAGAAAGCTTCTCGAAGTTTCCGCCTCGCGCCAGACTATCTGTGTAACACATTCCGCAGGCGTTGCATCTTATGCTAATAGACATATGAAGATAGAGAAGAATGTAAACGACGGCAAAACGTACACCGATATTTCTTTGCTAGACGAGCAACAACGTAAATATGAACTTGCGAGGATTATTTCGGGAGACAATATAACCGAAACTTCGCTTAAAAACGCACAAGAACTTATAGAAACCGCTGCTGCAAACAGCCTATAAACCGTTGTTGTAAACAGATTATAAACTTAAAATCGACTGAATAATAAATTCTTTTTAGGAGGTCATTATGGATTTAACCAATCTTTGGTTTGCTTTTGCTTTGACGTTGTTTGCGGGTCTTTCAACGGGAATAGGAAGCATTCTTTCGCTTTTTGCAAAAAAAACCAACACGAAGTTTTTATCTGTTGCTCTTGGGTTTTCTGCGGGCATAATGATCTATGTTTCGTTTGTCGAGATTTTCCCAAAAGCGCTCGATTCTCTGACATCGGCTGTCGGAGAGGTCAATGGGACATGGTTAACGGTTGCGGGATTCTTTTTTGGAATGATAACTATCGCTTTGATAGATAAACTTATACCAACTATGGGAAACCCACATTCAACGCACACTGTCGAGGAACTTGACGGAAACGACAGCCATCACAAAGAAAACCTCATGAGAATGGGTGTTTTAACCGCTGTTGCAATTGCTATACATAACTTTCCCGAAGGCCTTGCAACGTTCACTGCCGCCCTTGACGACCCACAAACGGGTGTTGCCATTGCTTTGGCGGTCGCTATACATAACATACCGGAGGGGATAGCGGTTGCTGTACCGATATTTTATGCGACAGGGGACAGAAAAAAAGCCTTTAAACTTTCATTCTTTTCGGGACTTTCGGAACCGGTTGGGGCGATAATCGGTTTCTTTTTACTTTTCAGTTTTTTCAACGACGCTATGTTTGGGTTTATCTTTGCGAGCGTTGCGGGGATAATGGTGTTTATAAGCCTTGACGAGTTGTTGCCGTCCGCGAGGGAATACGGCGAAAGCCACCTGTCTATCTATGGCATGATAGTCGGAATGGCGGTAATGGCGTTAAGCTTGTTATTAATAATGTAGTTTAAAATAAAGCAAAACTAAATAAAGGGGGGCTGTTTATATTGAATTCTCCCAAAACTAAGGGTGTTTCCCGAGTTTTTTGGAGAACATGCTGAACAGCCCCCATATTTTTTATTAAGTTAAGTTGTTAGATTTTTTTCTCAAGCTGTTTGTATATTATCTGGCCTGCCAACGCTTGCACAGTAAATATAAACGCAACAAAAAGCATAACCGGCTTGTGCCACGTGATTATCTCGAGCTGCCCAAGGATTGAGACAATGAAAATTGAAATAGAGGTTATCAGCATGTTCACCAACATCGAAAACCTTGCCGCCTTTCCACGTATCATCTCTTTGCGCTCGTCATGTAGTTCGATATAATCGTTTTCGGTTTTTTGCTCATACAGTTGTTTTCTTTTTGGAGAGGACCAGTAAAAATATTTGATGAGAATATAAATTCCCGGGCCACAAAAGCTTCCCGTAAGCCCAAAAAGAATAACGGAGAGTTTTGTTTCAAGTGTCATCGCCAAAACAAAACAGGTTACGCCAAGCAAGATAAATATTAAGCCTTCTTTGAAAAAACGTCTATTTTTCATTTTTTGTGTTCTCCTTTTCGTGTATAAATACTTCTTCGATTTTAAGCAAGAAAAATTCCGCAATGCTAAATGCAAGTTCCAAAGACGGATTATATTTTCCGTTTTCTATCGAACTTATCGTTTGCCGAGAAACCCGCATAGCCTTTGCAAACTCTTCTTGGCTTATACCTTTTTGCTTTCTGAGCTCTTCAACTTTATTTTTCAATAAAGCACCTCTTTTCTGTAAAGTTTCCTTTACAAACATATTATTGCACGTTTTGTTGCGTTTGTCAAGTTTCCTTTACAAAAAATATTGAACTGTCTTGTGATTTATAATATAATAGAGCTATTAAAATGCTGATTAAAAGGTGAATTAAATGAACAATGATATGAAACTATACTATGACTACACCGTTTCGCCACTCGGAAAGCTTTATTATAAAACTATTTTTAAACAGCTTGAAGAGATAAGTGGAAAAAAAGTATTAGATTTTGGAAGCGGTTTTGGTTTTTTGTCAAACTTTCTCGCACAAAAAAATGAAGTTACTGCCGTTGAGATAGACAGCGCAATGATTGAACAAAGCGAAAACAAAGGGAACTATACCCAACTCCACGGAGGACTTCAAACACTTGAAAAGTTTGAAAACGAAACGTTTGATCTCGTTACTTGTCACCTTGTGTTGGAGTTTGTTGACAACCCGAAACCTTTTTTAGA
>CAYJAY010000001.1:156628-213096 GCA_964368445.1 uncultured Oscillospiraceae bacterium | reverse complement strand
CGTTTGCTTTGGCGCTTGCGTTTGCTTTGGCGCTTGCGTTTGCTTTGGCGCTTGCGTTTGCTTTGGCGCTTGCAATTGTTCTTTGTTTTGGGTTGTTTCCTTTTGTTTTACTTGCTCAGGCTTTATGTTTTTTTCTTGTTTCGAAGGTTGCTCCTCTTTTTTAGGCTGCTCTAATTGTGGAGTTTGCTTTGGTATTTCATCCTCGCCTTTTTGTTGTTTCTCGCTTTTTTGTGGCTTCTCAAAATCTTTAGCAAGTCTTTCGACATATCCCTCTATCTCATTTTTATAACTCTGTTCGGGATCGACTTGCTGTTTAACTATTTGGTTAGTCAGGTCTTTCAAATCGCTAAAAAATCCGTCGTCTTTATTGTTTTCGTCCGATTGTTTTTCGACTTGGTCTTTGTCTTTGACAGTTAGATTTTCCTGCATAACCCCTCCCACAACTTTGTCAATGTAATGTCCGCCGCAATGCAAACACTACATTAGTTCCGTTTGTTCAAAAAGATCGGTTTCTTTTAAAATCCCTCCGGCGGCAGGTAGATTTTTTGCTCGAAACCTGTGTATGCTTTCGATTTCAAGATTTTGAGCCAACAAAATCTCTTGTATAACGGCGCCTTTTTTTAACGTTATCGCCGCAACGCCAACGGTATCTTTTGTCTGCTTTTGAGGTATTTGAACCGAATTAACAAGCAACATTCGTCCCGCAGACGTTTTAACCGCAAACTCTGTGTCTTGTTTCAACACATACGCCGCCACAAGTTCCCCCGTTTTACTATAAGCATTTTGAAGTTTTTTGCGGTTAAGCTTTGTTTCATACGCCGAAAGCGGAACCTTTGCAACCTTGCCGTTGTCTATGAAAAACAAAACGTTTCCGTCATAATCGTCAAACTGTATCATCGCAACAGGAACTTCGCCCTCCTGCATCGATAGCGTACCGGCGACATAATCACCAATTACGCTGGCTTTACTGTCATCAAAATCGGCCGGTCGCGCTTTATAGGCGTTTTTAAAATTCGTGAAAAATATGAGATTGGTGTCGTTCTTTGTCGCTATCTCCCAAACTATCTCGTCGCCGTCTTTAAGCTTTTGTTCGTTGCTCATTCTTAAAGATTGCGGAGTTATCTTTTTAAAATAACCCTCTTTTGTGTAGAAAAGATGCACAGGATAGTCGGGGATCTCTTGTTTTTCTTGTTCTACATAATGTTCCGCATTGAAAAGAAGCCTTGTTTTTCTCGGCTGGGCGTGTTTTTTCGCAACCTCAGCAAGCTCTTTCATTATAATTTTGTCAATTAACTTTTCGCTCGCGAGTATTTCGGAAAGTTCCTTTATCTCGTCTTCTAGTTTTTTGATCTCTTCAAGACGTTTTAAGATATACTCTTTGTTCAAGTTTCTAAGTTTTATCTCGGCGATGTAGTTTGCTTGAACGTCGTCAATTCCAAAACCTATCATAAGATTTGGAACAACCTCGGCTTCTTCGTCCGTTTCGCGGACTATCTTTATCGCCTTGTCGATGTCGAGAAGGATTTTTGAAAGGCCGTTCAAAATATGAAGCCTGTCTTTTTTAATCCCAAGATCAAACGCAGTTCTTCTTTTTATACAATTTCTTCTAAAGTCAATCCAATGATTTAATATATCTTTGACACCAAGTTGCATCGGTGCGCCGTCTATTAAAACAGTGAAGTTACACGAAAAGCTGTCTTCAAACGGAGTTAGTTTGAAAAGCTTTTGCATAAGCTTTTCCGGGTCAACCCCGCGTTTAAGGTCGAGCGTTATTCTAAGCCCCTTGATATCGCTTTCGTCACGCATGTCAGAAAGCTCTTTTATCTTGCCGTTTTTAACCTGTTCCGCTATCTTGTCCATAATGGCTTCGATAGTCGTCGAAGGGGGTATCTCGGTCACCTCGATACAGTTATTAGCCTTTTCGTATTTATAACGCGAGCGAACCTTAACCGAACCTTTGCCGTTTTCGTATATCGAATTGATAATGTCTTGGTCATACACAAGATATCCGCCGCCCGGAAAATCGGGGGCTTTTAACGTCGACATGATATCGTGTTCGGGATCTTTAATCAAAGCAACCGTCGTTTCGCAAACTTCAGCAAGGTTAAACGGCGAGATTGAACTCGCCATACCAACCGCAATTCCTATGTTTGAATTAACCAAAACAGACGGATAGGTAACCGGCAAAAGCGTCGGTTCTTTAATCGTTCCGTCATAGTTGTCGACAAAATCGACCGTGTTTTTTGTTATATCGGAAAAAATTTGGTTTGCTATCGTCGCGAGTTTAACCTCGGTGTAACGCGAGGCGGCATATGCCATGTCGCGGCTGTAGCTTTTACCAAAGTTTCCTTTACTGTCGACATATGGATGTAAAAGCGACTCGTTTCCGCGCGACAGACGAACCATCGTGTCATAGATAGGGCCGTCTCCGTGTGGGTTAAGTTTCATCGTTTGTCCAACGACGTTTGCCGATTTGGTCCGCGCGCCGGTGAGCAACCCCATAAGATACATTGTGTATAAAAGCTTTCGGTGGGACGGTTTAAATCCGTCAATCTCGGGTAGCGCACGCGAAACTATAACACTCATCGCATACGGCATATAGTTTTGTTTAAGCGTTGAGGTTATCGAGGTCTCAACCATTATTCCGGCGTTAGCTATCTCGACATTTTCGACAAGCGTGTCGCTTTGCGTATCGCTTTGCATTTTTGAACTTTTTTTCTTTGCCACGTTTTTGAGTTCTCCTTTTTCTAGCTTATGTCTATATCATCAAGATAGAGTGAGCCGTTTTTCGCTATATATTCTTTTCTTCCGGCAAGGTTATCGCCAAGCAAAAGCTCAAACACTCTGAGCGTTTCTTTAGCGTTGTCCGGCGTCACCTTAACAAGCCGTCTTGTCGCGGGGTTCATCGTCGTCATCCACATCATTTCCGCCTCGTTTTCGCCAAGACCTTTAGACCGTTGCAATATATATTTTTCGTCTTTAAGCTTTGCAGTTATCTCGTTTTTCTCGCCGTCGGAATAGGCAAAATAGGTTTTTTGTTTTGTCGTTATCTCGTAAAGCGGCGTTTCCGCGATGTATACAAACCCTTCATTAATAAGCGTCGGAGTTAAGCGGAAAAGCATCGTTAAAATAAGCGTTCTAATCTGAAAACCGTCGACATCGGCGTCGGTACAGATTATTACTTTGCTCCAACCGAGGTTATTAAGATCAAACGTCGACATGTCTTTGTTCGCTTTGGTATCAACTTCAACCCCACAACCGAGAACCTTTAAAAGGTCGGTTATTATCTCGCTTTTAAATATCTTGGCATAGTCGGCTTTGAGACAGTTTAGTATCTTTCCCCTGACCGGTATGATAGCTTGGAACTCCGCGTCGCGCCCTTGTTTACAAGCACCAAGAGCAGAATCGCCCTCAACTATATATATCTCGCGTTTTGAAACTTCCTTTGTCCTACAATCGACAAACTTTTGCACCCGTGCGGTCATATCGGAATTGGACGACAACGTCTTTTTAAGATTAAGCCTTGTTTTTTCGGCGTTCTCGCGGCTACGTTTATTTATTAAAACCTGTTCCGCTATCTTTTCGGCGTCCATTCGGTTTTCCAAAAAGAACACTTCAAGGTTATGTTTTAAAAATTCCGTCATAGCTTGTGCAATAAATTTGTTAGTGATCGCTTTTTTCGTCTGGTTTTCATAACTTGTCACGGTTGAGAATGACGACGACACAAGCACTAAACAATCTTCAATATCGACAAAGCTTATCTTGCTTTCGTCTTTTTTATAAAGCTTTTTTTCTTTAATAAGGCTGTCTATTTGAGACACAAACGAATTTTTAACGGCGCGTTCGGGCGAGCCGCCATATTCAAGAAAGCTTGAATTGTGATAGTATTCGAGTTTTTGAACCTTGTTTGAAAAACAAACCGCAAACCTTAGCTTAACTTTATAGTCCGGCTTGTCCTCGCGGTCGCGCCCGGTTCTCTCGCCTTCCCACATCTGAACCTCGCCAAAACCGTTTTCCCCAACCGTTTCTTTTGCATAGTCGAGTATGCCGTTTTGGTAACAAAACTCTTCCGTTTCAAACGTTCCGTCTATCGTTTCATAACGATATTCAAACGTTACCATATCGTTTACTATAGCTTGGCGTTTAAGAATATCACGGAAAAAATCGTTCGAAACCGAAATGTCGGTAAACACTTTCAAATCGGGGCGCCATTTAATTTTGCTTCCCGTCTTCTTTTTGTTAACTGCTTCCTTTTGCATCTCGGAAACAGGGTTACCTTCTTTAAACTCGATGTTATATTTAAATCCGTCTCGCACCACCTCGACGTTCATATATTCCGAAGAATATTGCGTAGCGCAAAGCCCAAGGCCGTTGATGCCTAATGAGTATTCATACGTTTCCGCCGAGATGTTTTGATATTTTCCGCCCGCATATAGTTCGCAAAATAACAGTTCCCAGTTATAGCAGTTTTCCCCTTGGTTAAAATCCACCGGAATGCCCCGCCCAAAATCCTCTATCTCGATAGAATTATCTTTATAATGTGTAACTATAATTCTGTTGCCGAAACCCTCTCTCGCCTCGTCTATCGAGTTCGAGAGAATTTCAAATATTGAATGTTCACAACCCTCTATGCCGTCCGATCCAAATATGACGGCAGGACGCTTTCGGACACGGTCGGCTCCTTTAAGCGAGGTTATGCTTTCATTTGTATAATTTTTTGCTGATTTCGCCATGCAGCTCTCCTATATAACGCATGTCTATTCAAAAATAAGATCATGCATATTGATGTTTTTTGGTTAAAACATTGCTAATTATACCATATATGCTATTAAAAAGGAACAAATATTTTTTTAACTTTTTTTTATTATGAAAACAAATTAACACCGGCAGCCACTGCCTCCTAACTTATGTTTGGAAAAAAAACAAAAATATGTTATATTGTATATGTTCTATAAATTACTATATATTTTTTTAATAATAGATAACATCATAGTAAAGTTGGGGTAACCTATGAACAAATACCTTAAACTCATTCGAGCAAAGCATTATATAAAAAATCTGTTGATCTTCTTTCCGTTGATTTTCAGTCAAAATCTTTTTGACCTTAATCTAATCGGAAACGTTATTTGCGGTTTTTTCTCGTTTTGTTTTCTCTCGTCCGCTATTTATATAATAAACGACATCCGCGACAAAGAAAACGACAGGGCGCACCCGACAAAGAAAAATCGCCCGATTGCAAGCGGCGCGATTTCGCTTGGCAACGCGTATACGTTGTTTGTCCTTTTAATAGTAGCTTCGGCCATACTTAATTTACTCGTTTCAAACGGCGGATTTTTCTCTTGGGTTTATCTCGCATCCTATTTCTTGCTTAACGTTTTATACAGCTTCGGGTTTAAAAACATCCCTATTGTCGACATAGCAATATTGGCTTTCGGCTTTTTACTTCGTGTTCTATACGGTTCTGCGATAACCTCAATCGAGATTTCCGAATGGCTATATCTTACTATAATCGCGATGTCGTTTTACCTCGGGCTTGGAAAACGAAGAGGCGAACTTAAAATTATGAACAAAACTGAAGGGGCGCGAAAGGTTCTTAAATACTACAACAAAGATTTTCTCGACAAAAACATGTATCTTTGTTTGGCTCTCACGATAACGTTTTATTCACTTTGGACGGTGGACGCAACGACAATCGCAAGGGTTGGGGGCGAAAACCTTGTTTGGACAGTTCCGCTTGTGATACTTATCTGTATGAAATACGGTTTGACTGTTGAAGGAAATTCAGACGGAGACCCCGTCGAGGTTGTGCTTGGCGACAGGTATCTGATTATATTAATATTAATTTTCATAGTTGTGACGCTTGGAATAATTTATTTTTAATGGTAAAGGAATTTCTAAAAAATGAACGTATATGATTTTGACAAGACTATTTATGATGGCGACAGCACGGCGCATTTTGTGTTGTTTTGCATAAAAAAACAGCCCTCTCTCTTGCGCTATCTTCCGATACAAGGAGCGGCCTATCTATCGTTCCTGCTAAAGTTAGTTGATAAAACTGCTTTTAAACAGACAATGTATATGTTTTTTTGTGGCATAAAAGACATCGACAGCTATGTCGATATATTTTGGGCGTTACACGAGAAAAATCTTAAAAAATGGTATCTCGACCAAAAAAAGCCGGACGATGTCATAATCTCCGCTTCACCGGAATTCCTTTTAAAGCCTATTTGCCAAAAGCTTAGGGTAGAGCTGATGGCCTCAAGGGTGGACAAAAAAAACGGTGTATATGACGGGCTTAACTGTTATGGACAAGAAAAGGTTCGCCGTTTCTATGAAAAGTATGACGGTGTGACTATCGACGAATTCTATTCAGACAGTTATTCCGACGACCCTTTGGCGAAGATATCTAAAAAAAGTTTTCTTGTGGATAAGGATAATCTTTTGGAGTGGAAAGCTTAAATCCGTTGTGCATGCAAATGTGATTACAGCAATCGAGTTTTTTTGTTGGTTAATTTTGTTTAATTTGGAATGTATGTGGTCGGCATAGCCGACAAAGAACGATATGTCGAGGACTTTGTCCCATTCTATCGCCGATTTATGGCGAGGTCAAAAAAGGTGAAAAAGACGAAAGACGCAGGGCTCTTGCCTGCGTCCTTTTTTTTGTGGAGATGTCAAAACGACCGAGACGGGAGGATGATATCCTCCCCTACGAACTATAATTATAGCGTAATCAACCGACGGTGAGCCAATTGTCCTAAGGCCAAATTATTTATATCTCCGCCGGAACGGCGGCACATTCATTCCTCATTCCTCATTCCTCATTCCTCATTCCTCATTCCTCATTCCTCATTCCTCATTAAACAAAGTATATCCCTTTTGTCGTTCTGTCACAATCTGCACCTCACTCCCCGCTTCAAACAGTTTAGTTTTAACCCTTGAAACCAAAATTCTTAGCGAATTATAATCGTCCGCTGAAGGATAACCCCAGACTTTTTGATACAGGTCGTCTCGGTCTATTAGTTCCCCTTTTTTGTCCACAAGCAACCACAAAAGCAACAGTTCCCTTTTTGTAAGCAACAGATCGATATCATCATAACGAGCAATTCCACTTACATTGTCGATTTGAAGTTTGCCAACGGTGCGCATCGATGTTCGCGAATACAACGGGCGCAACCTCGCTTTAATTCTTGCTATAAAAACGGCTAGGTCATACGGCTTTGTCATATAATCATCACCGCCGACCTCTAGACCTTTCACGATATCACTGTTTTCTCCCATAGCGGTTAAAAACAAAATCGGAACGTCATACTTTTGTTTTATCTGTTTACACAGTAAAATTCCGTTCCCGTCGGGAAGGTCGATGTCGAGCACAATTAAATCAATCTTCGAATTTTCAAGCGCTTCAAGGCAAGCACCAGCCGTTGCAACCGGAAGTGGATTGAATCCCTCGCTTGCTAACGCTTGTCTGTTTATATTGTTTATGTGTGGGTCGTCCTCCACAAGCAAAATATTTGCCATGTCTATCCCCCTCAATCTCTATGTATCGGTATTGTAATTTTGAACACTGCACCTTGTTTGTTGTCTGTTAAAAGAACTATGTCACCTTTGTGAAGTTGAGCTATTTCTTTGCATATCGGAAGCCCAAACCCTTTTGTGCCGTTTGTTGTGAAACCTTTTTCAAAAACCTTTTTTGCGTTCTCTTTCGGAATGCCGCTCCCGGTATCGGACACAAACAACGCCAACCTATCTCCGCCTTTTTCTTCAACCACCTCGATTGTAAACTCACCTTTTTCCATGTGGTTGTTGCTGTTAACTGTAAGGTTAATCATCATCTGCACAAGCATCTCCATGTTGCCGATAATATTCCGGTTTGTGCTTCCCTTTATAATTAAATTGTTGCCCTTTTTCTCAAGCAATCCTTTGCACACAACCGAAACATAGCATAGATACTCCCACATCGACATCTCGCTTAACACCGCCTCGGAAATCGGTGATTCCGGCATGTTCATCAGGTTTGAAGCAAGTTCCGCAAGCCTGTTTGCTTCGGCAGAGATAACTTTTAAGTTAAGCGTTGTTTCGTCGTTTACTGCTTCGTTTTCAATCTGCTTGGCTGTGAGTTGGGCATATCCGCTCATTATCGTGAGAGGAGTTCTGATTTCGTGCGCCATTTTATGTAAAAACTCTGTTTTCATGTTGTTTGTCCGCTCAAGCATGGCGGCAGTTTTCGCAACCTCTCGTTCCCTTATCTGCAAAAGGCCGAGTTCCCGCTCGGTGCGCGAAAACTGCATAGTCAGCGCAACGGCGTTAAAAAACACGATTAGCATCGTTATATATGGTAGAACATACCAAGAAAATCCTTGGTATGTAAAAGCCTCCATCAGCCACGCTGCCGTCATAAAAACGACGCTTAACCCGACAATGAGATTTTCTTTGTGATTAAACACCTTATTTTTGTAACCTTGCCACAAAATATATACCGTGGTTGAAAGCAAGGCAACTGTTATTATTGCGCCGATAACGAAAATGCTTCTCGTATATATCTTAGACGGCATAATCACATAATAAATAGCGATTGAAATCAATCCACCAAAAAAAACACACTTTACCCATATTGAAACCTTAGTCTTTAACACCGACAACACATGAACAACTAAAAACATGTAAAAACCTAAACGTGAAAGATATTCAGCCTTGTGAAGAACATACCACGACAAGTTTGAAACAATCACCATTATATCTTTACTGAAATATAATGAATAGTGCAAAGCGGCGCACAGGCAAGCAAGCGCAAACCAAAGAAAGCTGATACGTTCGGTATAGCTCAAAAACATACCAAGGAAAAAGATAGCAAACGACAGTAACACACCAAGGATTAAACCATTGCTTAAAAACTCCGCTCGGTTTCTTTCGATAATTACCTGTTGTTCTGCTAAATAGATGTCTTTTAAAAATCCGTATTCATGGTTGAAATATGCAGACTGTATGATTATTTCGGTTGTGTCGGTTTGTGGAGTAAAATAAACGGAATAGTGATCGGTTTTTGGGATAAACCGATCTTCGCTGTCGCTTATCTGCCCCACTTCTGACAACAACTCCCCGTTGACATACACCTTTTGTGTATAGTCGGCAGAGTGACCCGTAATGCCATACGTTATGCCTTTCGGAAGGTTCAACTGTATCCTGTATGTTCCGTATTTTGCCCCTGTTTCTTTACGTCTTGGCAGTGATGAAAAGAAATCTATCGGCTCATACAATTCACCGGGATAAAACGTTGCATCTTGTGCGGTTAAGCGCACATATTCCTCGCTTAAATCGACTTGTCCAATCTTAGAAACATTTTTGATATTTGTTGAAATTGGTTTAATTGTGATAATCAACAGATAGAAAAGCGAGACAATTATAAAAAAGCAGATCATTGCAATAGCAAAAGATTTGCCAAGTGTTCTCTTTTTTTTGTTTTTATCCGACATACAACTGTTGTCCTTTCTCGAAGTAGTGGAATTATTTTTCTCGCAAAATTGCCCTTATCCATTATACATCATCAAGCAATACATATTTTAAACCGCCCGACCACAACCTCCGCCCTAAGGCGGAGCTGTTTCATACATGTCTTGCTATTCCCAAAGGATTTTGATATATTTGTATAAGTTACATACATAGTATATCATTTTATAACCAAAAAAGGACACTTCTATGCGCTTTGAACGTCAACTGGCCGTTTCGCAGATAGGCGAAAGTGGACAAAAAAAACTTGCTCGTTCCCACGTTACGGTAATAGGCGCGGGTGGGCTTGGTTGTTTTGTGCTCGCTTCGCTTTCGGCGGTAGGGGTTGGAAACATAATGATTATAGACAGCGACACGGTGGCGACAAGCAACCTCAACCGCCAGATTTTATACGGAGTTTCAGACATCGGAAAACAAAAAGCTTTGCTTGCAAAAGAGAAACTTCTGGCGCAATATGGCGATATAAAATTTGTGTCAAATGATGTTTTAATTGATAGCGATAATATTGACAGCATTATTAAAAAAGACACTGTCATTTTGGATTGTGTCGACAACTTCAAAACAAGAAACACAGTAAACCGTTTTGCGGTTAAAAACGCTGTTCCGCTTATCGAGGGCGGAATAAACGGTTTTTATGGGTTTGCTACAACGATTTTTAAAAGGTCTCCCTGCCTTAGCTGCACCGGATTTTTAAATGTCGCCGACCAAAAAAAAATCCCTTCTGTAGTTACCACTGCCGGAATAATAGCCTCCGTCATGGCGAACGAAGCTTTAAAACTTATTTTAGAAAGTGGCGAACTTTTAACGGGAAAAATTTTGGAATATGACGGATTGAGTGGAACTTTTGACGTTGTCGAAGTTGACAAGACTTGCAGATGTGAGTTTTAAAAAACAAAAATCAAAGGGGAAAATTAACATGCCACAGGTTATTTTTAAGGGAATTGAAAAACAAGACGTCAAAAAATTAAGCACGTCTCTTCCGACAAAGCTTGAAGATGCAAGCGAAATTCCGCATGATTGGTTCACCGTTGAACACCTTGAAATGTCTTTTTTCTCGGGCGGCGAGCAGGTTCCAAGCTTCCCTATCGTTCAGGTGAACTGGTTCGACCGTGGACAAGATATAAAAGATAAAATGGCAGATGTTATAACAAAAGCCGTCATGCAACAAGGATATGAGCAAGTCGAGTTGTTTTTTATTCCTCTCGAAAAAGAAAGCTACTATGAAAACGGCGAGCATTACTAGACGTTTTTCTTATTTTGTCGCCTTGACTCAATCTTTTGTTTAGCCAACTTAAAAAAAGGTTCAAGTTCAAGTTCGCTTATGTTAAAAATATTTTGAACTTCGTTTAAAAAAGATTTTTTAAACGAAGTTTTTTTGTGCCGCTTTATATCACAACTTTCGATAAACTCGACAATCTCGGCGAGGTTTTCCCTCTTATCCCCCGTCGTTAGTGTCTCGAAGTCTACTCCAAAAACAATTCCGTCTTTGTTGTATAAAAAATTTCTACAGTTAACGTCGTCTAAAATCACATTATTTTGGTCTTTTTCAAACAGATTGTAAAGTTCAAAAAGCCACAAACAAACCAGCTTTGCTACCGTTTCGATAGTTAAAACATCTGAACTTTCGACGACATCTAATACCGTTTCGCTTTTTATATATCTCATAAAGATAAATTTTCTAACGGTAAAATAGGGTTTAGGTACACAAACGCCGCTATCAAAAAATTTTTTTAACACGTCATATTCAAACTTTGCGCTTTTTTTGTCGCAAACTTTTTTTATGACCAAATTAAAATATCTGTAAACCTCGTTACGTTTAGAATAAATTTTCATTCAAAACCTATTTCGATAGTTATCTTTTTATTTTTGTCAAAGCCGTCGAGTTCACCAACAACCGAAAGAACGGAGTTTTTAACCGCTTTTTGCACAAACGGAACCATGTCAAGTTTATTGTCGCCAACCGTAACGGTTACGTGGCTATTTGAAAGCATACAGTCGCTTCTTTTTTTTCTGCGGTTTATTATCTCGACAGCTAGTTGTTCGCAACTAAATCCACACGCGCCACAACATTGTTTAGGCAAAAGCGGAAGAATCTCGAACGCTATCCCCTCGATAAGGTCTACAAGACGTTGGATATCTTGGAGCGCCGAGATGGCGGGTTTACCGTTGAAGCTTTCAAGTTTTTCGGAATACACCCCCGAAAGCGCAACGGAAAAATCGCTCCATTTTTGGTTGGCGTCTTGTTTTTCAACCGCGGTCACGATTGTTGGAACAAACGCATCGGTCACCCCTTCAAGGATAACATAGTCAAACGACCTGTCGAAAAATGAAATTATCTTGTTTATCTTAAGGTTTTGTTGAAAAAGAATATCGGTCTCGTTTAGTCCACGCGCAACAACAAGCTTCGAGCCGGCTGTTTTGTGTCGCGCCGTGTTGCTCCCCTCGATGTCGATGTTAAACTGTTCAAAATGTATCTCTTTAACCGAGCCTACCTTGTGCCCTCGCCGCGTAAGCTCTTTAATTATCTCTTCGATTGTCGTGGTTTTTCCGCTCTTTGTTATTCCGCAAACCGAAACTATCTTCATACTACCCTCCAAACTATCGCTGCCGATTGAACCAACAACACAACTGCAATAGCGACAAAATCCCTTGCTTCAAATTTAAAATCAACCATGCTTGTCCTTTTATTAAACGCTTTAAACCCACGCGTCTGCATCGTTGCGGAAAGATCTTTTGCTTTTAACAAAACGGACGACACCACAGGGAAAAGAATATACGAATAGACCTTTATTTTGTTTTTAAACGTCAAACTTTTAAGCTCTATTCCGCGAAGCTCGATAGCGGTTAAAGAAGTTTTTAACTCTTCACTGAATTTCGGTATAAACGAAAGCCCTAGAACTGCCGAAAACGAAAGCTCAAACGGAACTTTAAACCAAACCAGACTTTCGGTTATATGTTGTTTGCCATAGCTTGCAATGGCCGTCGCCCCGTTTATAAGCGAAAAAAAACGAAGAAAAATCACAATACCTTGTGTTATGCCGTTGAGAGTTATAACGTTTACGCTAAACACCTCAAGCAAAACCGCCCCACCTTTTGTGAATATGCTTTGCATAAACGACGCAAACACAACAACCTGCCATAGACGTTTTAATTTTTTAAACGTCGACTTAATGTCGGTTTTGATATACAAGTTAAAAAAAGCTATCGTTAATGCGGTTAGCGTTGCCGAAAAAATATCACGCAAAAAAACGGCACAAAGCGAATTAATCACCACCACCAAAAGAGTTGCCCGAACATCAATTTTATATGTCATAAACAACCCCTTTATCGATGACAAGGGTTTTGCTTTTGCAAAGCATCTCCACAAACTCTCTGTCATGGCTTATAACAACAAACCCTTTTCCGTCCTGAACAAGTCTTTGAATAACGCTGACAAGCGTTTCAATCGACTTGATGTCAAGGCCTGTTGTCGGCTCGTCCAAAACAAAAAGTTGAGGGTCACTCATCAAAAACGCCGCCATAGCGAGCCGTTGTTTTTCCCCTTTTGAAAGGGTTATAACGTTTTGTTGCAGCTTGTTTTCAAGGTTGAATTTTTTTAAAATTTCAATCGCTTTTTGAGTTGCTTTATCGTTGTCGTTTCCCTTTAGTTGCTCAACAAACGTTAATTCTTCAACGACGTTAACCGCAAAAAGTTGGTTAGATGGTTCTTGAAAAAGATACGCTATCTTTGTCCCAATCTTTGAAAGCGAAAGTTCCAAAAGCGACTCCTCGTTAAACAAGATATCTCCGCTTTTGGGTTTTAATATTCCCGCAATAAGCTTTGCAATCGTTGTTTTTCCGTTTGCATTCTCCCCTTTTAACACGGTTACACCGTTAAGCGGTATCTCAAACGACACGTTTTTAACCTCAAACTCGCCGCTTTGATAACGAAAGCAAACGTCTTTAAACCGTAACATCTTTTCCCCCAAAACTTAAATCAACCACTCTATTGGCGGCAGCATCTAAAATCCCTGTATGGTCCGCAAGTATAACGGTTGCGCCGTCTTGAACAAGTTCGAGCAGTATCTTCTTAACGTTATCTTTGTTAAAATCATCAAGCATCGAAAATATCTCATCGAATAGATATATTTTGGGCGACATGGCTACCACCGCCGCAATTGTGACAAGTTCGATTTGCCCTCCCGAAAGGTTGTGGGGATTAAGTTTTCTAAGCTGTTTTATCTTAAATCGTTCCAAAACCTCGTCGGTTTTTTTAAGTATATCATCTTTTTGCACACACAAGTTTTGAAGACCGAAAAAAATCTCCTGTTCAACCGTCTGTGAGATAATCCTGTTTTGAGCGGTAGAAAAAACTACGCCAAGCGTCGTCGCCATCGTTTTGGCGTCGATCTCGGACAGTTCCTTTTGCTCGATATATATCTTTCCCGATGAAAATTTGTTAAATGGTTGCACACCACAAACAATATTAAAAAGGGTCGACTTTCCGCTTCCGCTTTTACCTTTTAAAACTAAAAGTTCCCCTTTTTTAACGGTTAGATTAAAATCTCTATAGATATCTCTTAACCCGTCATAACTAAACGTCAGGTTTTCGATTTTAATTATCCTGTCGCTATTCATTAAAGGTTACTTCCGCAAGATATTTACACCATCTTTGGCTAAACTGATCGTTTGGCAAAACCATCATAAACGGTCCGCTTCCGCCGTTTTCACGGCCTTGAAGTTGTTCTCCGTCCTCTCCCGTCGCAATAAAACAAATTTCGGGATCAAGCGCCTCGTCAATGCTAATCCCCGTTGAATAGCTGTCGTTTGCGGTGAACACAACGCCGGTACAGTTTGTCATGTCGATTTTAAGATGCTCGAGTATATGTACAAGCGGAACACCCTCAAAGTTTCTCGTCTCGTCACCGTCCGTGTTGCTTGTGTTGTAGTTTGCCGCTATGTCGATTATGCCTATCTCTTCAAGCAACGCTATATCAATTTCGTATATCTCGTTGTTTGCCTCTATATTAAACGAGCTGTCTTGCGCCGTAACGGACGGACGATTTAAAAAATAAAGCGCCACTGTCGCTATCGCCAGAGCTACTATTATAGCAATCGCTATCTTAACTTGTTTTGTCATTCTTTTTCTCCCTTATAGATAATATACGGAACAACAATGTTGTTATACGACACAAAATCATGTTGTCCGCCCCCCTCGACTTGTTCAACGCCGTGGTCGGCTACTATCATAATCGTTCCATCAAAACTTTTTGCAATTTCTTGAACCATCCTGTCCGCTTGCTCAACCGTTTTTAGGTTTTGTTCGCTATATGGACCAAACTTTGAAGCGTCGTCGTCGATACCGTGGAAATGCGCATATATAAAATTCGGGTTTTGTTCAAAAGCTTTCAAAACATTTTTATAAACCGCATCATCTGAACTTTCCCCTTGTTGCGGTATCGACAAAATCGGTTGCAACGAACTGTTTAAAAGACTCATGCTCCCCTCGACATAAACCGAAGTTTTGCCGTTTTTTTGTAACGTTTCAAAGATATCCTCGACGTCATATTCACGGCTGTCCCTTGATAAAATGCCGGTTTCGATTGGCTTTTTCCCCGTAAACATCGACGCGAGATTAACGTTTGAAATGGTTGGATAAAACGCGTTTGCAAACTGAACTTCAAGCGACGACATAAACGGAATTACCCCCTGCTCGTTCGCCTTGTCAAAGATGTTTTTCCCAAACCCGTCAAGCTCTATCACGATGACGTTTTCGCCATCTTGTACCAAACGAACAACGTCGTTATAAACCTCGGTTATCGAAAAAAGAGGCGGGTCGGCAATTATTCCGGCAACATTTTCAACTTTCTCGCCCGTCGACTTAACATAGTCCACCCCGTTGTTCGTAAACAAAACCGCGCTTTGTTCGGTCGGCCGGTCGTGGAAACTGTCGCCGTCTTTTGTAAAGATAGCTATCGAACTTTCAAACGAAAGCAAGCTTTCAAGCGGTAGCGTTATATTTCTTGTATAAACTGTGACCGTTTCGCCCTCTATCTCGCTTGTGCCCTCAACGTTTAAAACATGGTTATACGCCGTTTTGTAGATACTCCCCGGCGAAACAAAGTTTGTTTCGCTCTCGCTTGAAAACGAAACATAATCGGAATATATCTCGTTTGAAACCACTACTATCTTGTCAAGCAGTTTTATATTGCTGCTTATTGGGTAACCGTCCGTTATATTGTGCCAACCGTTTTTGTCGGAATACGCAACGGAACATTCAGAAAGTTTGTTGTTTGATATCTCTGCCGTAAGTCCGTCTTTTCCGACAAGCAAAACGTTATACTCTTCGCTTTTTGGGGTCGCAAGATTTATTATGTTTTCAAGAGACACAGCTTTAAATTTTTCGCCGTCTTTTTCTATCTCGTAAAAATCTTTTGTTTCGTCCCCTGTAAATCTAACAGAGTTTTGGACATCGCCCACAACGTAAAACGCGCTGTTTTCGGGATACTGTTCGTTTGAAACACACCCCGAAACCAACGTCATGATAGTTGCGATTAAAAGAAAATCTTTTAAACGAGCCCGGTTTTTTTTAGTTTTATAAAAAGTTGCCATGCAACTACTCCTCCAACAGCGCCCGAAAGCGAGGCTAGCGCGGCGCTAAACAAAAACGGAACAAGCGGCAAGGCGAAAAACACCATGCTAACTAGCATACTCCCCGTTATGTTTGCGGCAATGCCGGCGAACAAGAAATTTAAAACTGTCTTATCTTTGTTTTTGCCAATCAAAAAAATAAGATCAACCGCAACCCCCGGAAGGGTGTATGTCAAAAGGCTTGCTACTCCGTGCGAGCCGCTAATTCCCGCTATTATAACCATAATTGCTTGAACCAACCCTGTAAGAGTTCCCGCTCCTACCCTGTCACAAATTCCGGCGGAAAGCACTATGAAAAGCATGTATATTCCGCCCGCAAGCGCGCCGCCCGGGATAAAAAGCGAACTTGTGACTATTTGAACAAGCGGAACAACTATGCTTTTAACCGCAATTCCAACCGCCGCCATAAGCGATATAACAACAAGATGGTAGATAGAAAAACGCTCTAAAAATTTTTTCACCCCATTAAATCCCTTCTACCTTGTAAAACCCAAGCCTCCACACATCTGCCGGCTCTTTTTGCCCAAATCTTCGTTGTCGTCAATCGGAATACATACAGTATTACTCAATCCTCCGCCTTGTTTTGAACAAAAACATCTCGGCATCTGTTGTGAATTATTAGATTTTTCAAGGTACTAGATAAATGCTCAAAATCTGTTCCGAAATATCTTTGTTATACATCGAATCTTCGTCATAATAGTTAATCAAAAATTTGCCATCTTCAAACTTAATTTCTGCTTTTAAAAGTTCCTTCGCCGATATTTCGACATGGAAAACTCCGTTTCCATACATTACCGATATAACATCATCTTCGGTATACGAAAACTCGGCAAGTTCCAAAAGGCTCAAAAGCGTCAGAGGTTTTTGCTCCTCTTCAAGTTTTTGGATTGCCATCTCTCCGCTCAACAAACATTCGTCGCCAAACTTAAACATGAGCGTTTGTTTCATTCTCATGCCCTCTGGAAGATCGGGGCCTATGAACATCGGGGCGTGTTCCCCCGTAATCTTTAGATATTGAGCCGCCGCAAGTTCGAACCTTTCGGTTTTGCTCCAACCGTCAAGCCCCACAATCGTAACAAACTCATCTTCACTTGAAGACCCCAACAAAACGGCACTATTAAGTGGAACAGCCTTATCTATAGAACCGTTGTAGTTATAGTCTTCCGGTTCGGTTGAAAGGTTAATGTGTGTTTCTATTATTGCAATTCTTTTTGTTTGTTCCGCTTGTTTTGGATCTAAAAGTTCGATTTTAGAGATAAACTTAACCCAATACATCGCCCGCTCGTCCGGCACGACGGTTCGAAGATCTACCTCTTCGCCGTTAACTTCATATGCAATTATGATATCTCTTGTTTCAAGCACCTCGCTTGGAACTTCGATAGAATAGCCGTCCGACGCGGTTAGAATAATCGAACCATAGTCAAGTTGGCTTAAACCGTTTGCTTCAAGGATATCTTGAAGCTTCGTTCCTTTTGCCTCTACGGTTTTTTCCGTCCCGGACGAGTTAACCGAAACTGTCGAGATATCGACCGCTTCAAAACCTTTAACATCTTCCCCCGTTAAAGTTATCTCTCCGTTTGTTCCGCCGACAATCGTAAGTTGTTGAGCATTTGCAACTTCACCCGTTGCGACATATCCGAAATCTCTCGGATGTGGCCCCGCTTCGCGAATGGCGTTCGCCGCCGCTGCTAATATTCCTCGGCTTGTAAGCGTTGCGCCCGATATTACATCAACCCCAAGACTTTGGGATTCGACTATAATGGACGGAAGCTCATCAATCGCTTTTTGGGCGTATTCAACGTCGTCGCTGTGTGACAACACTTGAAGTGACGAGATAACGCCGTTTTCGACAACCATCTCGACCATCAAGTCACCGTTTTTACTTTTAGCCGACGTCACATATGCTCCGTCGTCAAGAACGGGGTTTTGCGTTTCGCCCCCGTTTGCGCATGAACAAAGCAAACCCACCGTCATTATAAACGCTAAAATATATAGAATTTTCTTTTTCATGTTAAACACCACCGACTATTGAACGATAATTTTTGACACAAATTTTATATAATTTTTTCCGCTTCCCTCTTCGGGCGCTACCGTAATCGAGTTATCTTCTAGCGGTTCGCCGCTTTCAAGCCACGCTAAAACTACGCCTTGTTCCGCTAGCGCCACTTTATCAAAATCTACGCTAAAGCCGTCGCTTGCTTCGATCGTTATAACCTCATAATCGTCTATCCCAAGTGTGTACAAAACGTCGGTCAAAAGAACTCCGGCAAAGCTATATTGTTTTGACGTTCCCGATTGGTTGGTAATAGTGCTTTCAATCGTCGTAACCTTGGCTTGTTTTGCGTCTTCCGTCGTAAACTCCGTCACGCCGTCCACCCCTTCAACAGGTATCAAGAAATCGACATAATCTATTTCAGACGAGCTAGCGCACCCTGCTGTTAAACAAACAACAATTATAATGAATATCGATAGAACTAATACTTTTTTCATAATTATAACCATTCCTTTTTTAGTTTTGTGCGACTTTTTTCACATAAATTTTTATAGTGAAAAAGTTTTGCCTGACGTATTTGGCAAAAAGCACAAAACGGTGTTTGAAAAATCTTGTTTTTCAAACTTTTCCCCTTTACCTTTCCTTTTAAATTTAAGTATATATTAATTTAAAGGATAAGGCAATAATGCAAAAAGCAAAAAGCACCCGTTTTTTGGGGTGCTTTAAATTTATTCTTTTTCCGAAAACTTGTTAACTTTCTTTAACATCCATTCATGCATAACAACCATAATCACAAGCATAATTCCGAGATAAACAGGGTATAAGCTAAAGCTTATCTCTCTGCCTATAACCCCGAAAACTGCCGGCATTAAAAGAGTTCCGGTATATGCCGAAGCCATCTGAACCCCTGTTATTGCTTGCGAATTGTTAACCCCGAAGTTATATGGAATTGAATGAAGCATACATGGAAAAACAGGGGCGGCGCCAAGCCCAATTAACGTTACGCCTACAAAAGCCGTATAATCACCAAACGGTATAAGCAACGTCGCAACCCCTAGTGCTATAATAACCGTGCCACCACGTATCATCTGTTTGTCGTTGTATTTGATTGCAATAAAGCCACTGACCCCCCTGCCAATCGTTATACCTAGATAGAAGAGTGCTGAAAATCCTGCGGCCACTTCGGGGGATATCCCACGATTAAAAACTAGGTAGCTACTCGCCCACAACCCTGCCGTTTGTTCAATTGCGCAAAAGCAAAAAAGCGCAAACGCTATCTGTTTAACACCGCGTATCTCAAAAATCTCTTTTAAAGTGAGGTTTTTGTTTTCAAGTTCCCCTGAAATATCGTTTTTTATATTAACTTTAGATTTCCAAACAGGAGCAGAAATCATGACAACAACCGCAAGTACTGCTTGGATGGCAAAAAGGACGATATACCCCGTTCGAAACGTGAATCCACCCGTAAGCGCCATACCCATAATATATGGCCCAAGTGTCGCCCCCGCTCCCCACATACAATGTAACCAACTCATGTGTTTGCTTTCAAAGTTAACCGAGACAAAGTTGTTTAAAGCGGTGTCTACGCTTCCTGCACCCAAACCATATGGTATCGCCCAAAGACAAATCACCAAAAAAGAAGGACTAGCAGAAAACCCAAACAACGAAATCGCGGTTACTAAAATGCTACACGCTGTTACTTTGTGTACGCCAAATTTGTTTATTAACCTGTTGCTGTTAAGGCTTGAAATGACAGTTCCCGCCGAAATTATAATCGTTACTATCCCCATGTTTGAGACCGAAACCCCAAACTCTTGGCTTATAACCGGCCAAGCCGAGCCTAAAACTGCGTCTGGCAAGCCGAGACTTATAAAAGAAAGATAGACAAGTGCTAAAAGTAGTGTTACCATGTTGAACCTCCGTTTTGTTTACGGTATAATTATATCATCTTGATTTTACAATTTGCTATTAAAATTCCGCACAAACATATAACTATTTCGCCAAAAGTTATAAATCGAATAAATTTTATAAATTGTTTAAAGCGTATAAGGAGAGCAGATGGAACCCAATTCTTGTGGCATAGTGTTGGACAAAACCAACAAAGAACTAAATTTGAAAGGCAGCAGCGAATTCCCAGTCGCTATTTATAACGATGATTTAAAAGCCGAACCCGTCCCATACCATTGGCATGACGAGATAGAACTAATTGTGGTTGTAAGCGGCAAGATGGAACTTGTTGTCGAGGGGGAAAAGTTCGTTTTATCTGTCGGCGAAGGAATTTTTATAAACTCAGGAAGGCTTCATTCATGTGTAAACTTTGATGAGACCAACTGTTTTATTAAATCGTTCGTTCTTGATTCAAAATTTATCTATGGGGATTTAACCAGCATATTATACCAAAACTATCTCCACCGACTGCTTAACGAATGTTCGGTTGCAAGCGTTATTTTAACCGACGAAATGTGTGAGACTGTATTATCTGCGTATGAAATTTTTGCAAAAAAACCTTTTGCATTCGAGTTTTCCGTTCGCGAACATATAACCGGAATAATTATAGCTATTATCAAAGCTACTGAAAAAAACACTCTGCCTGTCGACGCAAAAAAAACAAGACAACTTAATCGTTGTAAATTAATGTTGTCTTTTATACATTGCAACTATGGCGAAGATATAACGCTTTTAGACATAGCAAACAGCGCAAATATAAAAGAAAGCGAGTGTTTAAGATGTTTTAAAACGCTGCTTAACACTTCACCTATTAAATATCTTAAAACCTACCGAATAGAACGGTCGGCTTTTGCTCTTAAAACCTCTTCCCAACCTATTATAGACATCGCTTTAAGTTGTGGCTTTGTTGAGATGAGCTACTTTTCAAAAAGTTTTAAAGCGCTTTATAAAATGACTCCATCCGAATATAGAAAATTAGAACAAAGCTAGACGATTAAAGAAAGGTTTTGTCCTTTTTTGTTTTGATGTTCATAATAACTATCGACGCCAACACAAGCGATATGCCAAAAATCTTCGGGGCAGAAACCGATTCAAAAAGGAGAAAAAGCCCAAACAACGACGCCACAACAACCTCGACCGACGCGACAATCGGAGCCGTCGAAGCTTCAACCCCTTTGGACATTCCGTACATATACAAAAGATACGGCAAAATTGTCGCAACAACCGCAAGCGACACCGCCCAAAAAATGTTTGGTAGAGTAACGATAACGTCGATTTGCTCTAAAGGGTCGGCGATTAAAAACATCGTCAACGTTCCGAAAACAAAACTATAAAACACGATTAAAAATGGATCATATCTGTCGGTGTACATCTTGCCGACCGTCGTTATAAGGCTGTACAAAAAACCGCTTAATATTCCGAACACGACCCCGACAACCGAAAACGTAATCTCGTCAAACACCCCGCCCGTGACGGTAAATATACATCCCAAAAAATTCACCGCGAGCGCAACTGTCTTTTTTACCGACATCTTTTCTTTGAACAACCAAACTGCGGCAAGGCAGACAAACGCCGGCGCTGTGTAAAGAAGAACCGAAGCAGACGTCGCGCCAAGCATAACAATCGTGTTGTTATAGCAAAAGTTAAAAAGTCCTTGTGCAAACACCCCTAATATAAAACAAGCAAAAATTCCCGTTTTATCTATCTTAAAGTATCCAATTCCATGTCGAAAAAGCAGATATAAAAAAAGAATTACCATACTGTAGAACAGCCTTAAAAACGCAACGGTTGACGCGGGTATTCCGGCGGCGGATAGGTTTGTTACAAAAAAACCAATCGAACCCCAAAGGCAAGCGCCTATAAATATAAATGTGTAACCCGATTTTATTATCATATAAATCCTTTTAAATGATTTGTCAAAAGATTATGCTAGCTTTTTATAATTAAAAGCCAACATTCGCATGATAACAAAACCGCTTAACATAGTCAACCGATTTCAAAATTAATTTGCAAAAATCATTTTTTCGTTATGTCGTTATCTCGACCAAATTTCCCTCGGGGTCTTTAACGCAACTTTCAAAATATCCGTCCCCCGTAGTTCTCGGAAAACTTGTCACTTCAAAACCGTCGTTTTGAATTTCAGCAGTAAGACGTTCAACCTCTTGTTTGCTTCCAATGCTAAACGCTAGATGGATATAACCCTCGCGCTTATCGTTTTGGCTTTTTGGTTCTAGCTCGGGCAAATTCATAATCTCGAGCCTTGCCCCATCTTCAAACGTCAAAAAGTATGATTTAAACCCTGTGTTTTTGTTGTGATACAATTCGTTGTTTTTTGCACCAAAATACTTTTTGTAGAATTGTTTAGTTGTTTCGAGATCATTAACGTAAAGAGCACTATGTTCTATCTTCATTGTCTTTGTCTCCTTTATTATGTAATTTTTGATTACGGTTTGATTATATCAATTAAACAAAAACAAGACAAGACAAGACAATCTATTGCCCAAAATTATATATTTATTCTTTTTTATACACCAGTTTTTAAAGAGCGCTTGACAAACCCAAAAAAAGTGATATATTTATAACATAACAGTGACAATTACATCACATTTTTAAGGAGTGCAACTGCTATGCAACAAAGAAGATATCTAACTTACTTTGGATTTTTGGGCTTTCTAGGGTTTTTAGGCTTTTTGTTTTTTAACACAGGTCACGCGGCGACGCTTTTGTTATTTATGCATTTTGCTCATTTCAATTTTTTCTTTATATCAAAAATAGCCCACGAGATGCCGGACGAAAGATATATCGAAAACCGAAACAAGGCGGTTAAACGTGCTTTGATAATTCCCGCGATATCGCTTTCTTTGCTCACGCTTTTAGCAAGTTTTTTTGCGTTAAATAGTGTTGTGATAGTTTTATTCGGCGCTTTGACCTATTCCGCAACATTTTTAGCGTACGCGATATTCTTTTGCAATTATGAAAAGGAATAGTAACCAACAATATGCCGACATTTATTAGTAATCTTAAAGAGTATAGAACCTACGCTCGCTTGACACAAGAGGAACTAGCACAAAAAGTTGGGGTTCGGCGCGAAACGATAATTCGTTTAGAAGCCGCAAAATATAACCCCTCGTTAAAACTTGCTATCGACATTTCAAGGGTTGTTGGCGCTCCTATTGAAAAAATCTTTGTTTTTGAGTAAAATTATAAAAAACAATATTTTTTATCGAAAATTTCAAAAGGGGCGTTAAAAATATGCGAGAACCGAAATATAATATCCAAATAGTTGCTTGGGTTTCGTTTTTTATCGGCATATGCTTTTTTGCTTTTGCTATCGTTATCACTTATGCTTTACCCTCTCTTTCGATACCGCTTATCTCTTTAATGGGATATTCAATCTATGACGTGGCGTTGATTATCTTTTACGCAACAATCTTTCTAAGCGCCGCTTTGCGCATTAAAGCAAGGGCGATGGAACGACAATATCAAGACACGCTTGACGACGGCGACGAAATCGAAGGCGAGGTTATAAACGTCATTCCACTTAAACGCCTCAAATTTTTTAGCAAAAACCACGCATATCAAATAGAATACAGTTACTATCGATTTGGGGAAACTCCGATAAAAAAAAGTCATTACATCTGGTATGATCCCGAGCTTTCAAAAGGCGACATCGTCTATGTATATGTTGGAAAAGACGGCAGTTCAGCTATAAATTTCTAAAGCACCTTCCATTGCAACTTACAATTTCTTTCACATTTATGTATTAATTGTAAGTTTCTTTTTTTGTGCCTATAACTAAATCATTTATGGTAGTATTATGATAGAAAATAGTACTATTTATTGTATGATTAGTTCTAAAAAATGAATATATTGTTCCATATAGCTTTGCCACTGCGTCTTTATAAATATTTTTAAACTGCCTGATTGTAGGTCAGGGCCGAAATATAATAACATCTTGTCAAGGAGAATTAGCATCAAATGAAAAAATTTACCGCTCTTTTGTTAACAGTCTTGCTTATGCTGTCGACGCTTACTGCTTGTGCAGCGCCATCGACAACCGAGCCTTCTGAAACCGAACAACCGGTCTCGGCGATAACTTCTAACGTCCCTCTCGACACATTGGTTGTGGGTTCTGCTGAGATGAAACAGAACTTTATTTCCGGATTTGGAAACAATGCGTCCGACTTCTCGATCGAAACTCTCGTGGGTGGACATGTTTCAACATACGAATATACCGCCGACGGTGGTATAGCGCTCAACGAAACGGTAGTGTCAAACGTTGAGACCGAGCTTGACGACCAAGGAAACAAAACATACACCTTCACAATCTACGACGACCTTATGTGGAACAACGGCGAACCGATAACCGCAAAAGACTATGTCGCAATGGTTCTTTTCTACGCCGCCCCCGAATGGGTAGAAGCCGGCGCTTCTTCGTCCGGACATGATGCTCTAGTTGGCTATACGGAATATAGCGACGGTTCAACCGACACGTTTTCGGGTGTTAAGCTTATTTCTAATACCGAATTTTCGCTTACAATAGCGGCAGAAAACCTTCCATATTTTTGGGAACAAGTCCACGTTATAGTTCGTCCTATTCATTTCGATACATACCTTAAATCGTGTGAACTTATATCAAACGAAAACGGTTCGCGTTTTGAATTTTCCGAAGGCGACCTTTTAACTAACTGTAAGAGAATTGTTGAACAAGAACGAATCTTCCCAACCGTTACGTGTGGTCCTTACACCCTCGTTTCGTATGAAAACCAAACGGCAACGCTTGAAGTTAATGAATATTTCAAGGGCGATTTATACGGAAACAAACCGTTCTTTAAAACTGTTATTCAAAAATCTGTTCCATCTGAAACCGATATAGAATGGGTTATAAACGGAGATATCGACATTCTACCGGGTGTTGTGGAACACGAGAAGATTGAAGCGGCAAAAGCTTCTGAAACTACTGAGCTTGTAACATACGCTCGCTCTGGCTTTGGTTTTCTTGCAATGCTTTGTGACTATGGCGTCACAAGCGATGTAAACATTCGTTGGGCGCTAGCCTCGCTTATCGACCGTTCTGCGGTTGTGGAGCATGTCTTAGGCGGATACGGAACAACGGTAGACAGCGAATACGGCATAGGACAATGGATGTATCAAGAACTTGCGGCAGACCTTCAACAAGAGCTCACGCCAATCTCGTTTAGCATAGACGCAGCCAACGATTATCTCGACAAAACCGAATGGGTTTTTGAAGCGGACGGAGTGACGCCGTTCGACCGCTCGAAAGCTTTGGCGGACGGAAGCTATATTAGACACAACCAAAATGGCGACAAGCTTGTTATTAACCATCTCGGACAGACCGACAATGTTCTAACCGATATAATCGAAATCCAATATGCCGCCAACGCTCCGCTTACCGGAATTGAATTCAACGTCGAAAAAAGCGACTGGAACGCGGTTTTGGAAAACTATTATTATTCGTATGAACTCGCTCCCGAAAACAGGATATACAACACGTTTAACCTTGCAACAAACTTTGCTGCTGTGTTTGACAGATACTATAACTGGCATTCCGATTATGTCGGAACGATGCAAAACCGCGCGCAACTTGGCGACGAGCAACTTGACGCCGCTATCATTGCTATGCGTGAATGTGAACCCGACGACATCGACAGCTATCTCGACGCTTGGCTTAATTATCAAATACGTTGGAACGAACTCATGCCGCAAGTTCCGCTATACTCGAACGACTACTACGACGCCGCACATGTCTTTGTCGATGGTTTCAACACAACTCCATACGCACGATATCAAGATATAATCTGTCAAATGTCCAAAAGCGAAAAATAACTTTTTATATAGAACAAATGGTAGTTTACATCAATTAATAATTTTTTAGTTGATCGATTGCAAAACTTAAAGGAAAACGCAATGATAAGGTATTTATTAAAGAGAATTATTATTTTAATACCTGTAGTTTTTTTGGTGTCTGTCTTGATTTTTGCGGTGGTGAAAATTATGCCGGGCGACCCGGTTGTGTTAATGTTGCCAACCGAACTTACCGAACAACAGTACCAAGCCGCGTACGACGCGATGTACAAAAGGTTGGGACTTGACAAAGATATCGTCACGCAGTATTTCATCTGGATTAAAGGAATAGTAGGCGGGGATTTTGGTTATTCAAACCAATATAACCGCCCCGTTTCCGAAGTTATCTCGGAACCTTTGAAAAACACGCTGATTTTAAACCTTTGTGTAAATTTCCTATACCTTATGATTGCTATTCCTGTCGGGATAAAATGCGCCACCAAACGCATGTCGCTTTTCGACAACGGCTGGCAGTTTTTTTCACTCGTCACCTATTCAACCCCGTCGTTTTTCATCGCCATCATGCTTATATTTATCTTTTCAATAACTCTTGGGTGGTTGCCGCTTGGCGGGACCCCCTCTTCTGCCGGTTTAACCACAGCGGAATTTTTGACAGCATGGGTCAGAACGCTTTTGCTTCCAACCGTAACCCTAACCGTAATAAGCCTTGCCGGCGCGGTTAGATATATTCGCGGAGCAATGATAGAGGCTTTAAGCCAAGATTACATAAGAACCGCAAGGTCAAAAGGTCTTTCGGAAAAAGTTGTGATATATTCCCACGCGTTTCGTAACGCTTTAATACCGGTGTCTTATATAATAGTCGGAACGCTGTTTTCGTTGTTTGCCGGTTCAGCTATTATCGAAAGCGTCTTTCAGTATAACGGTATCGGCAAGCTTATTATAAGCTCGGTCTACAACCGCGACAACAACATAATCACGACGCTAAACCTTTTATATGCGGTCATAAGCCTTGTTTCGGTTGTAATAGCAGATATCGTTTACGGACTTGTCGACCCGCGAATTAAGCTTAAATAACGGTATCTTGAAGTTTTAGATAACACAAGTCAGTAGGATAAATTATGCCTGTTAACCACAACAACGACAATCTATTTAAAAAGATTTTGAAATCGTTTTGCAACATGTTTAAGCGGTTTTTTAAAGGAATCAACGTTTCCCCCGAAAATATCCAACAAAGCGATTTTGTATCGCCTTTAAAAACTGTCGGGTTAAAATTTATAAAAAACAAACTCGCCGTAGTTGGTATGGTGGGATTTGTTTTTATTTTTTTGTTTTGTTTTATTAGTTCACTTTTGATACCATACGACCAAAACAAAACAGAACTTACCCTCGCAAACTTGCGCCCCGGTTTAAACTATCTCGATTATCCCTCAAAGCTCGAGGATAAACCGATTAAAAAGATATCGTCCGGCATATCGTTTAGCGCCGCCATAACCGAAGACGGCGAATTTTATATCTTTGGAACCGAACCAAACAAAAGCCAACAAAACGTTTCAAGCTATATCTTTGATGTTCCGCCCGAGATATACCAAGCCGAGATAAAAGACATAGCGAGTGGCGGAAACCACGTCGTTGCGGTGGATAAAGACGACAACTTTTACGCTTTCGGTTACAACGGCAACGGCCAAACCGAAATCGACAGCGAAATTATAAACGTGTTTAAACGTGACGATGTTACGGTTAAACAGCTTGAAGCTATGTCGGGGTATACCGCCGTTGTCGGAAGCGACCAAAATCTTTATATCTTTGGTTCAACGACGGCGGAAACGACATTTCTAATCCCTCGAGAATATAAAGGGCGAATAATAGAAATAGCGGTTGCCGACAACAACATAGCGTTGCTTTTGGACGACGGAACAGTCGCGGTTATCGGAGACAGGGGAACAGAATTTTCTTCGCTTTTACCACAACAACTCACAGACAACAGCGTTTTCATAACCTCTATTGCGGCGACAAACCGCAACGTCCTCGCTTTGTCCAACGACAACACGCTGTATACATGGGGAAGTTCAATCGACAACCTCGACAAACTGCCCGAACTTTCGGGAAAACCGGTCGATATAGACGGCGGATATAAAAACTTCATGATATTAACCGACAAAGGCGAGGTTTTTGTGATGGGGGACAACAGTTTTAATCAAACCGAAGTTCCAAGCGAAGCAAAAAATGTTGACCAAATATATATCGATTATTTTCAACTTTACACGATAAGCGAACAGGGAATTTGCGCATTTGGAAACAGCGGTTTTTTGTTCGGCACAGACCAGTTTGGCCGAGACGTTCTTTCACGCATAATCCACGGCGGAAGAATTTCTCTCACGGTTGGTATTATAGCCGTCGCTTTGTCAACAACGATAGCTTTGCTTGTCGGTCTAACAGCAGGATATTTTGGTGGTTTTGTCGACCACGTTTTAATGCGTGCCGCAGACGTGTTTGACGCTATCCCGTTTTATCCAATTGCGATAACGCTTTCGTACGCAATTGGTTTTTCGATGTCGCAAACCAACAAACTGTTTCTCATCATGGTCATACTGGGGCTTCTTGGGTGGATGTCGCTAGCGCGTCTTATTCGCGCAAAACTGTTGCTTGAGCGCGAAAAAGATTTTGTGCTAGCGGCCCGCGCGCTTGGTATTAAACAGCGAACTATTATGTTTAGACACATTCTTCCCAACATCTTTAATGTTGTCATAATCAACATAACTCTTGGCTATTCCTCCTCGCTACTTGCGGAAGCCGCCTTGTCGTTCCTCGGTTTCGGCGTCGCCGAACCAACCCCATCTTGGGGCAACATGTTAAGTTCGGCGCAGGATATTTCGGTTATCGAGTTCTATTGGTGGCGCTGGCTCATTCCGGCTTTCTTTGTAGTTGCCACAGCTTTATGCGTTAACCTAATCGGGGATGCTTTGCGAGAGGCTCTCGACCCTAAATCGTCTGATTAACGGGAGAACAGTTTGAAACAAAGTTTTAAACGTGAGTTTTGTGCTTTTCGGTCAATATGTCAACCAAAATTTTGCCACTTGAAAAAAAACGGTGTGGCAAAACCGCCCAAAACATCAAGAAAGGAATGGCATAGTTATGAACTTACTTGAAATTAAAGACCTTAAAACCTATTTTGACACGTCAAAAGGCCTTATCAAAGCGGTTGACGGAGTTTCACTTTGCGTGAAACCTTGTAAAACACTCGGAATTATCGGTGAATCGGGTTCGGGAAAAAGCCAAACCGCCATGAGTATACTTAAACTTTTTGAGAAAAATCAAAAGATACATGGCGGAGAGATAGTGTTTGACGGAAAAATAATATCAAATTACAGCGACAAAGAGATACGCAAAATTCGCGGCAACGACATTTCAGTCATATTCCAAGAACCTATGACCGCGTTAAACCCTGTGTTCACGGTCGAACGTCAGATAACCGAAGTTCTGATGCTTCATCAAAAAACAGACAAAAAAACAGCAAAACTTAAAGCTTGTGAACTGTTAAAAGCGGTTAGAATTCCAAATCCCGAAAGCATGTCAAGCCGCTATCCCCACGAACTTTCGGGGGGTATGCGCCAGCGAGTCATGATAGCTATCGCGCTTGCGTGTAAACCGCGCCTTTTAATAGCGGACGAGCCGACCACCGCGCTCGACGTAACTATCCAAGCCCAAATACTCCTGCTTATAAACGAGCTTAAACAACAAAACAACACGGCGGTTATCTTTATAACCCACGACCTTAGCGTCATAAAGATAATGGCGGACGACGTCGCGGTTATGTATTGCGGCAGCGTTGTCGAGCTTTGTCCCGTCGAGGATATATTTTCCGACCATTGTGAGTTTTCACACCCCTATACCAGAGCCCTTCTTGAAAGCATTCCGTCTTTTGCCAAAAGCAATACAAAACGCCTTAAGGTTATCGAAGGAAACGTTCCCTCCCCCCTTGCGTTGCCGGACGGTTGCAAATTCGCCCCTCGTTGCGAATATGCGACCAAGCGATGTCTAGCGCAACAGCCCGATCTTGTCGACGTTTCGGACAACCACAAAATAAGATGTTTCTATCCACACAACACGAGGAAAAAACATGTCTAACGATAAAATCCTTATAAAACTCCAAAACATTAAAATGCAGTTTCCCGTTAAGGAAAAGGGCGGTTTTTTAACGAAGAAAAAGTATCTAACCGCCGTTGACGACGTTTCTTTTGATATCTATGAAAACGAAACGTTTGGGCTTGTAGGCGAATCGGGTTGTGGCAAAACAACGCTTGGTCGAATAATTCTGCAACTATACAACCAAACGTCGGGAAACGTCTTTTATCAAGACAAACTCTTAAACGGTGTTTCAAAAAAAGATATGCGCCTTTTAAGAAAACAACTCCAAATTGTTTTCCAAGATCCATATTCCTCGCTTAACCCACGTTTCACCGTAGCGAAGTTGATTTCAGAAGCTTTAATTGAACACAAGATATACAAAAAAAACGACAAAAAACTTTTAGAATACACCCTCGACATTATGGAAAAGTGTGGACTTCAAAGACAGATGGTCAACCGCTATCCCCACCAATTTTCGGGCGGACAACGTCAGCGCATAGGAATAGCGAGGGCGCTAGCGCTTAAGCCAAAGTTTTTGGTGTGCGACGAACCCCTTTCGACGCTTGATGTGTCGATTAGATCGGGCATAATTAATCTGTTGCTCGATTTGAAAGAAAAAGAAAACCTAACCTATCTTTTTATCTCACACGACCTTTCGACCGTTAGGTTTCTATCCGACCGAATAGGGGTTATGTATCTTGGAAAGATTGTCGAACTGTGTGACACAAAGACGTTATTTTCATCCCCGCAACACCCGTATACAAACATTCTTTTAAACTCTATTCCCTCGATTGAACAAAAGACAAACCGCATTGTGTCCGAATGGGGCGACGTTCCAAGCCCTGTCGACCTGCCGAGCGGCTGCGCGTTTCATCCGCGGTGTCAATATGCCACAAGTCGTTGCAAGACCGAAGCGCCAAAATGGCGAGAACATACAAGCGGCCATTTCATAGCGTGCCACTATCCCCTCATAAAAACCACAAAGGAGGACGGATAGCATGAAACGTTACGGTGGAATATTCTTTTTTAAACAATCAAACCTCGAAAAAAAACAGCCCGAATTCGACCTTGAACTTGAAAAAGGCGACCTTACCGCGATGTTGATTGCGGCAGCGTTGACTTTTGGCCCATTAATTATCATTATATCGGCAATTTACATAGCGATATCATTTTTGTTTGGTTTGCGATTTTAACACAACTAAAAGGAAAGCGGTTCAACATGAAATTTTCTCAATTAGAATATAAACCATTTGATTTTGATAAATTCTTTTTGAAAGCAACAAAGCTTATTGAAAAATTTGAAAAAGCAAAAACCGCTCAACAACAATATCAAGCTTATGTTGAAATAGACAGTCTTTCACAAGATTATTTTACATCAAATTCACTGTCTAGGGTTCGATATTTTATAGACACAAGCGACGAGTTTTATAAAAACGAGGTTGCTGCTTTTGCGAAAAACAGCCCGATTTATGTTGAAAAGTTCAACAGATTGTATAAATTAATGATTGAAAACCCCTATAAAGAATACCTGTTTGAACAGATAGGCGAAATTCAACTGTTAAATATTCAACTGTTTTTAAAAACCACAAGTCCTGATATCGTCGAGGATATGCAGGAGGAAAACCGTCTTGTCAATGAATATAACGGAATTGTTTCAAACCTTTATGCCGAGTTGGACGGAGAAAAAATCACGTTGGCGTTGCTTGCAAAGCATAAACAAGATCCCGACCGAAATATTAGAGAAAAAGCGTTTTTGGCCGAAAGCCAATGTTTTCTCGAAGTCAAAGATAAGCTTGACGATATCTTTGACCGCCTAGTTAAAAACCGAACTTCTCAAGCGAAAAAACTTGGGTTTCGCGATTATACCGAGCTTGGCTACGCGCGAAGACGCCGCAATTGCTACGACGTGTCGCACGTTTCTTCTTTTAAACAACAAGTCGAACAACATGTTGTTCCGATAGTTAAAGATATCTACAAAACGCGGTGCGACAGGCTTGGGATTTCAAACATAACTATATGCGACACGATGCTCGCGTTTAAAGAGGGTTCTCCAAAACCACAAATTTCGGGCGACGAGATAGTTAAAGCTTCGCTTAAAATCTATAGTGAGTTGTCGGACAAGACAGACGAGTTTATAAAGTTTATGCACCAAAACGAACTGTTTGACCTTTATCCTCGAAAAGGAAAATATCCCGGCGGATTTTGCTCCTATTTCATTAATTATAACTATCCGTTTATTTTCTCTAATTTCAACGGAACGGGAACCGACGTCCATGTTTTTACCCACGAGATAGGACATGCTCTCGCACGATACGTCGCACGGCAAAACAACAAACACCACGTAGAACCAACCGCTGATATGTCCGAGATATGCTCGATAACAATGGAATATCTAACCGCGCCGTGGTATCACCTTTTCTTTGAAGAACAAGCAGCCAGATATAAAATTGCGCATATCGAAGACGGGATTTTGCTCATTGCATACGCATGTCTAGTCGACGAATTTCAACAACAGGTCTATCTCAACCCAAACATGACCCCAAAACAAAGAGACGAAAAATGGTTGGAACTTGAAAAGAGGTTTCGCCCCGACATCGATATGGCTGATATTCCTTTTTATTCCTGCGGAAGTGGTTGGCAACGCCAAACACACATCTTCAAAACCCCGTTTTACTACATTGAATACGCCCTAGCGCAAGTAGTTGCGTTTGAATTTTTTACGAAATCTTTACAAAATATAGATGACGCAGTTAATCTCTATATGCGAATGTTAGAGTGTATTAGCTCAAAAACCTTTTTGAGCTTACTTTCTGTATTAGAATTTGATTCGCCGTTTGAGGAAGGGGTTACAGGTTCGATCGTGTCGCGTATAAAACAATGGCTTGACAGCCAACAAGCTACTAATTAGAAAAAGTAACCTGTTGGTTTCAATTTTGAAATTGCATATTCACGACGCTTAATGTATAATATTTAAGCTATTTTAAAACTATAAGGACTATTTAAACGACGTTATTTATGAGAGAAGTATTTGAAAAGATAATTGAATACGAACTTAAATTTACCGAACTAGCTTCTAAACAGTTTTCCGACAAAAACGGTATTACTCGGGAAAATGTAAGGGAAGTTTTAGAACAGCGCGGTGTTGAAATTCGTCATGTCATAAAACAAACTAACGATTTAATCGACCAACATATAACCCCGTTTTTAAAAGATCCCGAAGCAGTCACTTTTGAACAGGCAATTGAATTTCAAGAGTTTGCCGAAAAACTTTCGGGATATAAACAAAGCATAGACACCGGCTTAAGCTATGATATACGAGATGCCTTGACAAAATATGCGAAAGCAAACGGCAACGAAGCGATGTACATTAAAAACATGTTTTTTAAAGGGTTAGCCCTTTTTTATCTTGAAGGCACGCTTTTTAAAGCCGACATGTCAAAATGTTATGACAAAGTAATTGCTTTCAGCGACAGATACCACGAATTTGACAGGGAAACGCGCAACTTAATAGCCAGGGCATATGGAAACGCCTACATAAGCGTCGCAGATTTAGATCTTGATGAAATCTTCAGACGATATGACAGGGCAAAGAATTTTTGGGAAAATGTCGCAATGAAGCACGACCCCGATTTCGCTTGGGAGGCTTTTTTCCAAAACCTTAACGAAAACATCTGCTCCACAACTATCAGTGCTTTAAGGTCATACAGCAGAACAGAAGCCGTTAAAAAGGAGTATATAAAACGTCTTTTGATGGCGGCAAAGGAAAGCTATGAAAACTATACCGCCAAAAGCAAACTTCAAACAAACGACCACACAACCACCAAGATTAAACGAATATATTATTTGATAGTCGCAAAATACTATAACGGGCTTGCAACTATAACCGATGTTGTGGAGTTCTTGTATCGCAGCTATCATGACGCCGAGGGCGACTATAGCTATGACGACCTGTATAAAAAGCTTCAATGTTCTGCGCTGTTTCTTTACTATATGAGTTATGTCGACCCTGAAACTTTTTCCGAAGAGTTTAAAACCAAGCTAACTAAAGAGGTTGAAAGCGAAGTTTTCGACTATGTGAAAAATATCCCGGAAACGGTGTCAAGGTCATACGTCACCACACTTTTGTCCAACTTTGCAGTTGGAAGCCATGGAATGTTTGACCAAATAGAATATCTTAAACTTTTATTGTCTTTAACGGTCTATCGACACCCGCCAACCTTCGCCCATTCCGTCATGGTTTCCAAAATAGCTTTCACAATAGTTGTGTATCTTGCAAATCACTACCCCGAAAAGCTGTTTGGTCTTCCAAACATAAACAACAATCAACAGCTTGAAAGCGAGCTTAACAACCTTTTAACGTTGGTTTGGTATTCGGGCTTGTTGCACGACATCGGAAAAATAGTTTATTCCCACATGATTTCTTTTTATGTGCGAAAGCTTAATGACAAAGAATTCGAGATGATAAAGCAACATTCCTCTAAATCGGTCGGATTCATTCGAGACAAATCTTCGCTCGATGTCGATGCGATAAAATATAAAACCATCAAAGACATAACGTTTATTCATAAGCTTGACAGCAGCGAGCTTGTTTCGTTTATTTCGGACGTAGCTCTAGGTCACCACAAAAGCTTCAACGGAAAATTTGGTTATCCCGCAAACTTTGACAACGTTTCCTCTCCGATTAAAACCATTATAGATATAATATCAATAGCAGACACGATAGACGCCGCAACCGACAACATAGGAAGAAGCTATGCCAGCGAAAAAACCCTTGAGCATCTACGAGAGGATATGTTGTCGCAGATTGGCACAAGATATTGTCCGTTTGTTACCAAGCTTATCTTCGAGGATCAAAAGCTCTTCGATTCAATTCAAGATCTTTTGGACAACTTCCGTTACGAAGTGTACTATTCATGTTTTTCAAACGATGATCTTTCAAACGCCGTAACACCGCCCGCCATGGTAAGCGACGAATAGATAAAAACGTGTCGTTAAACAGGCAATAAAAAAACAAAATACGGCGCAGTGACAAAATTGTCATAATGCACAAAAAACGGTAGGGGCGAACCTATGTGTTCGCCCGAAATCAATGGTAAATCCAAGGTTTCGGGCTCTCACGCAGGACCGCCCCTAAATTTATTGGTCAATTTAACAAATGTTATTCCGTTTCGTCACAACCCCGTTATTTTTTTCTGTCGATTTATGTTCTAAAGAGTATACGTTAAATGATAACTTTTTAAAGCTCTAACAAATTTGTTAGAGCTTTGCACCATTTTGTTAGAGCTTTGCACGCTTGTTTTTATAGTCTGTCCCCCACGCCGCCATAGCCGATATAACTGGCTCCAAGCTAGCGCCAAGTTCTGTCAACGAATACTCAACCTTTGGGGGCACTTCGGCGTATACCTTGCGGCTAACAAGCCCGTTGCTTTCCATATGTCTAAGGTTTGCGGTCAACACTTTTTGCGATATGCCATTAACCGACCTTTTAAGTTCACCGAAACGCTTTGTCCCGTCTTGAAGATCTCTGATTATTAATATCTTCCATTTGTCGCTTATAAGTGTTAACGTCGTTTCTACAGGGCAAGCCGGCAATATTTCTACCATTATTTACGTTCTCCAATCAAATTCAAGCAGCTATTACTGTTAGTTTCCAAACGGAAACTATACTACAAATAAGTGCTTACTTTACAAAATGTATTTATAACCCTATTATATTATTAACAATCATTTTGTCAAGTCAACATTCAAATAAGGTGTGGACAATTGCGGTGATTTGGTTTTTGTATATCTCCCCCGCCTATCGAGAGGTTATATGCAAAGCGCTTCTTACCGGGCTCTATTTATCCACTCCCTTTAAATATAATTGTAAAGGAAACAAAAAAATGACTAATAAAGAGATCTTCGAAAAGTTTGACAACGTCGGATGTTTAACGTTTGCAACGGTAACAAAACAAGGTTTGCCCGAAACTCGAATCGCCCATCTTCGCGGCTACGACGACGACGGAATCTATTTTATGACGATGTACACAAAGGATTTTTACAAAGATTTAATTAATAACGGACATGTTTCGGTGTGTGGTCTTTCGGCAAGTTCAAAAGTGGAGCACGACCAAAACGGTTTCCCTGTCTTTGACGGTGGCTATGCAATTAGAATGACGGGCGCTGTTAAAGAAATCTCAATCGACGAGCTTAAAGCAAAAAACAATCCCGTATTCGACTTTTGCATAAAAGACCACGAAATATATAAAGCAATGGTTGTAATCTGCATAACATCGGGCTATGGCGATATATTTGATTATGACTTTGAAAAAAAGACAAGGGACAACAAGCTCGAAAGGATATATTTTTCTTTCGGTGGAGCAACAGAAAAATATAAAGGTTTAAAGATAGATCAAGATAAATGCATCTCTTGTGGCGTATGTAAGCAAAAATGTTCTTTCCTTGCCATAAATCAAAAGGGCGAACAATATTCGGTCGACATAAACAGATGTGACGAATGTGGGGATTGTTTGATAAACTGCCCCGTGGACGCTATAACTCATATGAAATAGGAAACGCACATAATGACAAGAGAACAGCAAAGACTTTATTTAATAAAGTTTCTACTGGGAGAAAACCCAAAATACAACAAAATAGAAATACCGACAAACCAAGATGAGCAAAAAAATTTGCTTCGATCTTTGTTTAATGTGCGACCTCCCGAGCCGATAAGTGCTGAATTTTTAGAAGTTCAAGACGCCTATTTAAAATCGGAAATTGAAGCGCGCGGAACGATTGATAGCGAGACACTTTGTCCAACTAGTTTAAACGAAAATCTTTTTGTTTGGCAAGGCGACATAACAACGCTTAAAATAGACGCGGTAGTTAATGCCGCAAACTCGGCGCTTCTCGGGTGTTTCTCCCCTCTCCACAATTGTATCGACAACATTATCCATACTCTTTCGGGCGTTCAATTAAGGTTAGCTTGCAACGAGATAATGAAAACCCAAGGTCACGAGGAACAAACGGGGAAAGCAAAGATAACGCCGGCATTTAATCTGCCAAGTAAATATGTGTTACACACTGTAGGTCCGATTATTTCCGGTAAGCTCACAAATAGAGATAGAAATCTGTTAGCGTCTTGCTATAACTCTTGTTTGAAACTCGCAGTGGAAAACAACATAAAGTCGGTAGCTTTTTGTTGCATCTCGACAGGTGTTTTTTGTTTTCCGGCACAACAAGCGGCGGAAATTGCAGTTAACACAGTGTCTAATTTTTTACAAAACAACCACACCAATTTAAAGGTAGTTTTCAATGTTTTCACAGACAACGATTTTAAAATCTATAACAAACTTTTAAATGACTCTAGAGGATATCACAATGCTTAACTCAAATTTAACCAAACGGAACGTCGAGAGTTTTTCACAAAAAACCGCAAAAATAAACGAGCTTTTAAAAAGCTGCGACTTTGTTGTTGTCGGCGCCGGCGCCGGACTTTCGGCCTCGGCCGGTCTTTCATACAGTGGAGAGCGGTTTAGTTCGCTGTTTTCCGATTTCATCGAAAGATACAACCTTTCGGACATGTATTCCGCGGCATTTTACAACCATAAAACTCCGGAAGAGCATTGGGCATATTGGAGCCGCCATATCCATTGCAACCGATATGAAAAATCGGACAACTCGCTATATCAAGACCTTTTTTCGCTTGTGAAGGATAAAGATTATTTCGTGGTAACAACAAACGTCGACATGCTTTTTGTGCGCAACGGTTTTGATAAAAACCGCCTATTTTACACACAAGGCGATTATGGGCTTTTCCAATGTTCAAAACCTTGCCACAACAAAACCTATGATAATTTTGAATCGGTCACCAAGATGATTGAACAACAAAAGGATTTTAAAATTCCATCCAAACTTGTTCCAACCTGTCCCGTCTGTGGCGCAGAGATGACAACCAACCTTAGAAAGGACGAGACGTTTGTCGAGACCGAAGGTTGGCACAAAGCCGCCAAACTATATCAAGAATTTTTAAAAAAAGCAAACGGTAAAAATGTTTTATTTATCGAACTCGGGGTTGGGTATAATACGCCTACCATTATTAAAATTCCCTTTTGGCAGATGGTATATCAAAACCAAAACGCAAATTATGTGACAATCAATCTCGAAAATGCTTGCTGTCCAAAAGAGATCGAGCAACGTTCGATTTGTATCGATCAAGATATTTTGTTGACAATCGACAACATCGTGCACCGTTAAACACGCGCTCAACTTTGGGAAAGCTGTTCCAATGTTTGTGAAAGAGCTGTTCCGAAACATGCCGCCGAAAGCACGGCTTGTTCAAGCGAATTTCCGTGGGAACCAACCTCGACAAGCAACATTCCGGGGTGCATAAACTGGTTATAATCACGATAATCAAAAAGAATTGGCCTTGTTATTCCGGGGAAAAGCGTTTCCATGTCACTTTGTATTCGCGCGGCAAGACGAAAGTTTTCATAAAAATCGGGATGATATCCTGTTCCGTCGTCGGCGTTGCACACAAGCATAATCTGGGCTATCTTTTTTTCGTCGATAGTCACAAGCGGTTTAAGCCTTGTTCCGTCCTCACGCTCTAAACCGTCTCTGTGGACGTCGAGCACCACTTTAATCGATGGGTAGAGTTCAAGATATTTTGTTACGGTGTCGGCGCTTCGATAATATGCGCCGTCAAAAGCAGGATAGTCGTGGTATTCGGTCGCATGAACCGTGTTAATTCCGTTTGAAATAAGCACATTTGTTATCGTCTCCCCAATCTTGACTATATTATTTTTGCTGTCGGTCGAACGCGTCGGATAGTTTATGTCGTAATAATCCACATCAAACCTGTCAAAACTCTCGGTTGTGTGGGTGTGGAAGATTAAAACTTGCGGTTCGCTTGAATTTAACTCAATCGCATAGGACAATGGTTGTTCAAGCTGTTTTTTTGCTTCGTCGTTATCTATCGACGTATTGTTAAGCGTTATGCCATCGCCAAACTTTAAATATTGCTCGTTTTCTTGTGTGACATTAAGCGAAAGCTCAAGGGTTGGTTTTCGCTGTCCAATCGGAATAAGCGCGTCGGCGGTTTCTTGGTCCGCAAAAAACGAAGAGTTGTTATCAACCATCTCTTCCGTAGGTTTAAGCTGTTCTATTTGTTCTATAACATAACCGTGTTCAGGGTTGTACACCGAAAGACTACTGTCGTTTTCTATTCCGTTTTGGGAACTGTGGGTCATCGAGGAATTGTTTTTCTGTTCAAGCGTTTGCTTGGTTGAAATAAGCGTTGCATATGGAACGTTTGTCCCCGTTCCGATAATCGTAAGATACGAGAGCCATCTTTCGGGATTGTTTAAACAACTTAAAACAAAACCACCAATTCCAATAGATATAAATAAAGTCGTCACAATAGCTTTTATAAAAATTAAGTGTTTTTTTTTGTCCATATAATTAAATAATCCTTTTAGCTTTTTAAAAACTATATGATACTTCGAATGAAAAATATGCCTGTTTTGAGAAAACTTGCAAAAATCACAGTTTGTTTTATTATTGTAAAAGTCAACATAAAAAAGAGTTAATAGTTTGACAAAACACCTATAATTATTGTATTATTATGATAACTTATAATAACAAATAATCACAAAGGAAACATGCATTATGCTTTTGTTCAATCGTCCTTCAATAACCGCTCTCGAAAAAGATTACATGGCGCAAGCGGCGGACAAAACTCTTTGCGGAGACGGTTTTTTCACAAAAAAGGCCACCGAACTTCTCAAACAAATCATCGGCAAAGATATGAACGGGAACGAGCCCGAAATTCTTCTGACGACGTCGGGAACCCATGCCCTTGAAATGGGCGCTATGCTCGCCGAAATCAAAGAAGGCGACGAAGTTATAATGCCGTCGTACACCTTTGTTTCAACCGCAAACGCATATCTGCTTCGCGGTGCAAAGATTGTTTTTTGTGATGTAGATAAAAGGACGATGAACCTTGACGCGAACTTAATCGAACCGCTTATAACGGACAAAACAAAGGCTATTGTCCCGGTACACTATGCCGGCGTTCCGTGTGACATGGACGCGATTAACAACATCGCTAATAAACATAACATAATCGTGTCGGAAGACGCGGCGCAAGCGGTTGGCAGCACCTATAAAGGAAGGGGTTGCGGAACGCTTTCAAGCCATGCGGCGTTTTCGTTCCACGAATCAAAAAACTATGTCATGGGCGAGGGCGGAGCGCTTGTTGTTAAAGCCCCTGAAGACATGAAACGCGCCGAAATTATGCGCGAAAAAGGAACGGACAGAAGTTTGTTCATGCGCGGTATGGTTGATAAATACACTTGGAGAAGTCCCGGGTCGTCCTACCTTCCGTCCGACATACTTGCCGCGATGCTTTGCGGACAGCTTGAACGTTTTAACGAGATACTTAACGGCCGAATGGAAACTTGGAACGCCTACCACAGCGGCTTTGAACATCTTGAGCAAAAAGGAATTTTAAGTCGCCCGTTTATACCTGACTATGCAACACACAACGCGCACATGTACTATCTTATGCTTGACAGCAGAAAAACACGGGATGATTTTATAGCATTTTTGAAAAAAGCCGAAATCATGTCGGTGTTCCACTATATTCCGCTTCATTCTGCGCCTGTCGGGTTGTCGCTTGGATACAAGCCTGAAGACGTTCCTATAACGGAAGAATATTCGGGAAGAATTGTGCGGTTGCCGCTTTGGTTTGGTATGCAAAGCGAAAATCAAAAAATTGTTGATAAGGTGTGTGAATTTTTTGTCTAATGAAAACTTGAAAAGTCTAGTCGGAAAAAACGTCACGTTGCGTCCGATTACAATCGAAGACACCAAAGATATCGTACGTTGGCGAAACTCCGAAGAGGTTAGAAAGTATTTTCTCGACCGTTCCGACATAACGGAACAAAGCCACAACAACTGGCTTAAAAACAAAGTCTTCACCGGTGAGGTTGCACAGTTTGTCATAACGCTTAGTTCAACCGGGGTTTCACTTGGAACAACGTTTATAAAAGATATTGATTTCACAAATAAAAAAGGCGAGTTTGGAATTTTTATAGGTGAGACAGACCAACGCGGCAAAGGCGTCGGGTTCGAGGCAACAAGGCTTATAACGGAATACGGATTTGATGTTTTAGGTCTTAACAAGGTTTATCTTCGCGTCATAGCCAACAATCATCGTGCTGTTGCGACATATAGACGTGTTGGATATTCAATAGACGGAACGTTGAGAAAAGAAGTCTACGACAACGGAAAATACGAAGATGTTGTCATCATGTCGATGTTAAAAAATGAATTTGTTAAAGGGGTTGACTAGATTGAAAACAGTTTCTTTTGTAATCCCCTGTTACAACTCCGAAAAAACAATTCCGATTGTTGTCGACGAAATCAAACAAACGATATCTTCGCGCGACGACTACGACTATGAGATTGTTTTGGTCAACGACAAGTCGCCCGACAACACGTTTGAAAAGATAAAACAACTTTGCGAAAACGATACAAAGATAAAGGGCATTAACCTTTCCAAAAACTTTGGTCAACACGGGGCGATAATGGCGGGGCTCAACAATTCCAGTGGCGATATAGTTGTTTGTCTCGACGACGATGGACAAACCCCGGCAAGTGAAGTTTTCGGTTTAATCGACGCTTTGGGCGATGACTGTGACGTCGCAATGGCAAAATACCACAACAAAAAACACAGCTTGTTTAAAAACTTCGGTAGTCGCGTCAACGATTTGATGGCATGGTATCTAATCGGAAAACCGAAAGATCTTTATCTGTCAAGTTATTTTGTTTGTAAAAAATTTGTTCGCGACGAGATTATAAAATATAAAAATCCCTATCCCTATATGCAAGGTCTTCTGATTCGTTCGACCGCCAAGATTAAAAACGTAAACATAAACCACCGTGCTCGCGAAATCGGCACCTCTAACTATTCGTTTAAAAAGATGCTTTCCCTTTGGCTTAATGGATTCACTTCTTTTTCCATAAAACCGTTGCGCATTGCCACGCTTGTGGGCGGAATTGTCGCTGTTTTTGGGTTTATCTTTGGGATATACATAATAATAAGAAGGCTTGTTCTTTCGGGAAGTCTTCCGACAAGCGCAGACGGTTGGAGTTCCCTTATGTCGGTCCTTCTGTTCACCAACGGTCTTCTGATGCTGATGCTTGGGCTTTTGGGGGAATATCTTGGGCGTATGTTTATAAGCATAAACGATTCTCCGCAATATGTAGTTGCTGAAAGTTCCAACCTTACTGTTTAAAATAATCTTTGTGTTTAAAATGATTTTGTCAAATTGCCTCGGTAATTCGCTAAAAGCAAACATAAACAATCAACGTTCAATTATAACTGTCGATTGTTTAATGTTAAGGCGTGTCCAAAACGTCGCCACGGAATTTTCGACTGTATAACAAAAAGATGCAGAGGGTATTTTGCCCTCTCTTTTTTATGTATTAAAAATATTATTATATTAAAGGATATTTGAAAGATGTCAAATTTAAAAAACAGCATTAAATTTGCTTTTAAGTCGTCTATCCCTGTCATGGCGGGGTACATCGTCATTGGAATTGGGTTTGGAATGTTGCTTGAAAGCAAGGGCTACAGCTTTGTTTGGGCAGGGCTCATGAGCCTTTCTATCTTCGCCGGCTCTATGCAATTTGTTGCAATAGACCTTATGGCGACCGGCGCGTCGCTTATCGTCACGGCGTTTATGACGCTTATGATAAACGTTCGCCATATCTTCTATGGAATTACAATGCTTGAGGAATATAAAAAGACCGGCGCAAAAAAACCATATCTTATCTTTGCGCTCACCGACGAAACATATTCTTTAGTTTGTTCTCCAACACTCCCGAACGATGTGAACAAACAAAGCTATTATCTTTTTGTTTCGATTTTCAACCAATTTTATTGGGTTTTGGGAAGCGTGCTTGGCGGAATTCTCGGAAGCTCGCTAAACTTCAACACCGCAGGAATTGATTTTGCGATGACAGCTTTGTTTGTCATTATCTTTGTCGAACAATGGGAAAAAACAAAAAACCACGTTCCGGCTATAAGCGGACTCGTCATTTCGATAATCTGTCTTTTAATCTTCGGAGCAGATAACTTTTTAATCCCGTCTATGGCAGGAATAACGATTGCGCTTTTTGCCGAGCGCGGGTATAACGAAAGGATGTCTAATAATGATTAACGTAACACATTCTTTGCTTTTAATCGCAGTAGTAGCGCTTGTTACGGCATTTTTGCGGTTCCTGCCGTTTGTTTTGTTTCGTAACAAAACCCCAAAATCTATTATCTACCTTGGAAACGTTCTTCCCTATTCTATCATGGCGATGCTTGTTGTGTACTGCTTGAAAGGCGTAACGTTTGTGTCATCGCCGTTCGGAATACCCGAGGCCTTGTGTGTCATAATAGTCGTAGTCGTGCACAAATTAAGGCACAACACGTTGTTATCGATAATCTCGGGAACGGCGTGTTATATGCTTTTGGTACAACTGGTGTTCTAGAGAAAAATGATAAAAGCAAATCCCCCCGTCTAAAGGCGGGGGGATTTATGTTAAAATTCAAAGTCGCAAGCCGAACGATTTTCAATAACTTTATGTACAAACTCGCGAACCTTTTGATGTTCGGGGTGTTTTTGATAGAAAGCCAACGCTTGTTTCGACTCGAATGTCGAATCAAGGCAAAGGTTAAACCCTTCGCTGTATCCCACCGGCGAAACGGTAGCGCTTACAAGCCCGTCGATTACCCCAACAAGCGCTTCAAGACGTTGTTTCATTATTGCAGCGTTGTCGAATTTTGTTCCGCCCTCGGCGGTTTCTTTAAGTTTCCACATTACGATGTGTCGAACCATTTTTAAATACCTCGTGTTTTTTAATATATTGTATTCCAGATTAAATATGTATTACTCAATCGGAATTACAGTCGATTCAAAAAGGGGGTTTAAGTATACAGCATTACCATTCCATTCGGCTATCATCAGATCTTCTTTTTTTCCATGTTCCAAGATAGACTGTTCAACCTTGCCGCCCAACGGGGTAAAGATGTACTTAGACTTGTAAACTTCGGGCAGATTAACCATCAAGTTTAATCCGTATCCTTTTGGGAAAAAGTATAAGTCTTGCCACTTAGTGGTTATTCCTTGTTGTTGGTTAAAGTCTACATAAACAACTGCTACCGTGTTTTCATACCTGTCATGTGTCAACCCAGCTTGCGGCATATTTTGTTCAAGCGTTTGTTCTAACTGTTGATGTTGTGCCTGTTGTTGTTCGCCGCTATCTTTCATCGGTACAATCGTGTAAAAAGGATCATTGACAGTTAGAAAAATGCAGGCAACCAAAGTTAATATAAAAAATATCTTTCCACTTTTAAATTTCATCAAAGACAAAACTATTATGGCTGTATAGATTGAAAACATCAGGTGACGTCCGTTATTATACAGTATAATCGTTGCAATAAAAACAGAGACCATTATGAAAATTGCAACGGCGCATATTTTTTTGTTTTCCTTTTCTTTTAATATGAACGACAAAACAAGTTTAATAATTAAAACCAACAGCAAAACAAAAAAGACCATGTAAATAAACGTTAACCCGTCCGGAACTATTGGGCTGTCGGAACGAAACATGCCAAACGAATAGAGATATACCGTTGTTAAATTTCGGTTTAAAATCTCCCCTGTAAATTCTATAAGTCTTGAGAATGTCTCATTTTGCAAAACAAATAGAAAGTTGTCGATTTCGGTAATCGGTTTAAAATATGGCGCGCTTAAATTATTTTCAACCCAAAAATATAGTATAACCGAAACTGCTGTCGTAGCTGCGGCAACTATGCTCTTCACATATTTTTTACGAAAAATCATCAAAATTATATAGACAACTAAAAATATCGCAAAGTACGGACGCAGTAATATTCCGTATGCTGAGATTAAGAAAAAAATAATATCGTAAACCCTAGATTTTTCACTATCTAAAATTTTAATTAACATTGTAACTAAAGCTATTGAAACTGCAAAAGCAAATGCTTCTGCCATTCCGGAGGCAATATGCCTTGAACCCGGCGTGAAAAAAAGATTAAACAAAATCAAAAACAACGAGGCTATTATATCCGGCTTAAGCACTATAACCAACACACAAAATGCAATAGTCATAAACAATATGTTTACCAAAATAGGCGAAAGCAAATTCCAACCAAAAACCCAACCATACACAGCATACGGCACATGCATAAAAGGACTCCACGCTCCAAACGTCAGATAGGCTGCTCGTGATTCGTCATATCCGAAATATCCTTGCGGAATTCCGTAATGCACCATCGCTTCTATCTGTTTATAATAGAACACCTCGTCGTTCCAAAGCGAGTTTGGAAGATATATGTCAAACAAGTTTCCGCCCTGAAAAGCACACAGCAAATATACCGAAACAAACGGCGAAGCTATGAGCAAACCCCAAAAAATCCGTTTTATCAAGTTTTGATTTTCGCTTAATAATTTTAACATAAAAAAACCTCTTGAGTTTTGTATATATTACTATATTAATTAACGAAAAGCTTGCTTTTAAATCGTTTGGTATCAAAATTTTTAAAACACTGTTGGCTCAAAAAGGGGGTTAATGTACATTACCCGGCCTTCCCATTCTGCTACAATAAGGTCTTCCTTTTTCCCATGTTCAAGTATAGCCTGTTCCATTTTCCCGCCCTTTATTGTATAGATAAACTTCGATCTAAAAACCCCTGTCGGATCTTGAACGTAATTTATACCATATCCTTTTGGGAAATAATATATATCTTGCCACTTGGCGTACATTATATGGTTTTCATCTTGTATATTTTTATCCACCGCAACCATCGCTATTGTGCTTTCAAATCTATCGTGTGTTACCCCTGCCGGCGGCATTTCACGTTCAAGTATCTGCTCTACCTCTTGCAAAACCGTTACATCAAAGTGGTTTTTCATAGGTATACTATAAAAATTTCCGTCACTTTTGAATATAAATGTAAGCATAAACATCAAAGCCAACAACAAAACTTTATCAAGCTTAAACTTTCCAAAAGATAATGCAATAACCGCAACATAGACAAACGTAAGCATGTGCCTTCCGCCAAGAAAAACTTCATACAACAAAATCAGCGCAAACATTACAGCTATAAGTATAAAAAGAATTGACGAAAAACAATAGATGTACTTTTTATTTTTGTTTTTAATCGAAACACAAAGCCTTACTATACATAAAACTATCACCGTAAGATAAAGTGCAAATATAACAGAATAAAAATCTCCATTTAATATATTAACAATTCTGCCACTTATAGCTTCGTATCCTAGCCCTAAGTTTTTAAATAGATATTCGAAAAAATGAAACACTGTGGCTTCTCTTAAAAAATACAGGTAGTTATCTATTCTTATCATGTTAACGAGATACGGCGCACTAAGGTAGTTTGTTTGCACAAAATAAACCAATATTGCGACAATTCCCGAAATAATAGTTACTACGCTAAGGATACGTTTTTTTTCGATAAATCCATATACGGCAAAAACTATAGGAAAAATCAAAAAATATGGACGCATTAAGATAGCATACATCGATATTACTATGAAAAAAACAACATAAACAACCGACGCTTTTTCCTTTATCATATACAACAAAAGCACGGTCAGAACAATAGCAAAACTAAAACAAAGCGCTTCGGTCATGCCGGAAACTATATGTCTTGAACCGGCTGTGTAAAGAATATTAAACAAAATCAAAAAAAGAGAGGACGATGTTGTAGGGCGCAAAACAAAAACCAATATACCAAACGATATCGTAACAAACAATATGTTTGCAATGACGGGCGACGAAAATGTCCAACCAAAAATCCAACCGAAAACCATATACGGAGCAAGCAAAAACGGGCTCCATGTGCCAAACGTAAGGTGGTGTGCATGTGTTTCGTTATATCCGAAAAAACCTTGAGGGATTCCAAAATGCACCATTGCCTCTATCTGCTTATAGTAGAATGCTTCGTCGTTCCATAGCAAGTTGTTTGCATTTGGCAAGTATACTTCAAAAAGATTTCCACCTTGGACGGCGCATAGCAGATATACCGAAACAAGTGGCGAGGCTATTAGAAGCCCCCATAAAATTCGTTTGAGAATTTTATGCTTATTATTAGATAGTGTTATCATTCTTTTACCTCTAAAAGTTTAATCTATAGTTGTTTGCGCGTCAAACAACGGGTTTAAATATACTGCTGTTCCGTCCCATTCTTCTATAACAAGTTCCGATCTTTCCCCATATTCTAACAAATACTGCTCAACGGACTCCAAGTTCCAAAAACACCCCTTGTTTTTTCAAATATTATTATATACACAATTCACATAAATTGCAAACAAGGGACTGTTGTTTCACACAGCCCCTTGAAAACAATATTGCTATTACTCTTCAATATATTCTCTTGCTTGTTCTTCTCCGAGTATAACCCTTCGAATTCCAAAGGCGAGCGACTCCATCTCGTACTCTCCGGGATAGACTTCAAGCGGAGCTATAAACTCGACACGCTCTTTTATCCAATTACAAAGACACTCTGCCCTTGCAACACCACCGGTTAAGATAATTCTGTCTACTTTTCCGTACATCGTGGTCGAAAGTTCGCCAATTCCTTTTGCAATTTGATATGCCATTGTTTTAACAACAAGTTGTGCTTTCTCGTCGCCGTTTTCAATCATCTTGATAACTTCGCGCATGTCGCTCGTTCCAAGGTGTCCCATCACACCGCCTAAACCGCGGGTTCTTTTTTTCATGTGGTCGGCGCCGTATTTTGCAACAAGTTTAAGGAAAACTCTAAGGCTTAAACGTCCGCTGGTTTCGGTTCCAAACGGGCCTTCGTCATAGTCCATAGTGTCTATCATTCTGCCTTTCATGTGTGCATTCATCGAAAGACCTCCGCCCATGTGACAAACGATAAAGTTCATCTCGTTATATTTTTTTCCGGCTTTTTCGGCGGATTTGTGACACATTGCTCTTGTGTTTAATGCGTGTGACAACGCTCTTCTCGGGTTTTCGGGAATTCCCGAAAGCTTTGCTTCGTCAACAAACTCACAAACCGCAACAGGATCATATACATAAGACTTTAAGCCCAACGGTGTTGCAATCGAACTTGCTATGATAGCCGCAAGGTTGGAAGCGTGGGGATCTGTCGACGGGTCTTTAAGCCGGTCTATCATCGTTTGGTTAACTTCATATGCGCCCGAGCGGACAGGAGGCAAAAGCCCACCACGGCCGACAACCGCGCTTAGAGAATTTTGGTCGATGTTGTTTTTTTCTATAAAGTTTTTAACCGCTTTGGTTCTCATCTCAAGCTGATCCATGACGTGTTCAAACTTCAAGATCTCTTGTTTGTCGTGTTCAATGTTCTCGGTTACAACGTTGGTTTCATTTTCAAAATACGAAATCTTTGTCGAGGTTGAACCGGGGTTGATGCAAAGAATTTTTGTGTCCATAAAACATTATTACTCCTTAAATATTTTAATTATCAAGGGTCTTCTACATTTAATATTGTATCAACTAAAAATAATTAATACAAGGGGTAATTGTTTAAAATGTTAAAGACTTGTGCATAAAACCAACTCCCCCGAAATTTTTGAAAAGCTCCTATTTGCACTGTCCGTACAAATAGGAGCTTTTCAGTATAGCGTAAGAAAGCTTTTCTTTTTTAAGCTATATTTTATTTAGCCAACAGGCGCATCAACATGTTAGTTAGCTGGCATGTAACATATTAGTTAGCCGGCATATCTAGCAAATCGATGTGCATAGCAGTCGCTTGGGGAGGAATCGACCTTGTCGTTATTCCGTTTGTATATACGTCTATCATTTCGCCAACCGCAAACTCATATGCTTCCGGCTCAAAGAAAGTTTCGCTGTTGTTAATAACGGTGTCTGCGTTAACCATAATTTTCATCTCAGGGTTAATTGTGTCTGCTTCATCTTGTGCTTTTACCAAAAGCACGGGGTAGCCGTTTTCTTCGGTAATTTCAGTTATCGTTCCGGTTATCGCAAGTTCTTGGTGCGCCGCTTCGGGGATATCCGCTACGGGGCCGCCTTCGCCTTCTTCGGGGAGCATTGAGCCAATTCCATCGTTACTAATAGTTGCGGGTTCGGCATCAAGTACTACTATTACGGTAGCCGGCATTTGGGGAGGAAGCGACATAGTCATTGTTCCGTTGCCGTATGCCTTAACAGTTTGCCCTACGATAAAGTTGCCGGTGTAATTAGTTTGTTCGTCCGATTGCAAAAACGCCGTGTCTTCGCCGACAATAACGATTACTTGGTCGTTTGCTCCAACATTTTGGTCGTTTGCGGTTATGTGAAGTTGTGTGCTTCCGCCGTCTTCCGTTATCTCGGTTATCTGGCCAATGATGTCGGGGTCGGCGTCGGGGATTTTCACTGTGTTTCCACAAGCCACAAGCCCTAGGCCCAACGTAGCAATAAGCATAAGCATTAATAATTTTTTCATTTTATTTTCCTTTTCTTGTTCTCTAAATTTTCTTAAAAATATATGTTTTATTTAAAAATGGCGACCCACACAACGAGCCGCCATTTTAAGTGGTGTTGATAGTATCTGTCGGTTTAACTTTAATTATTATCCCGATTTCAAAGATACGTTTTTTGGCTCTTAATCTGTTTTATTCTGTTTTGCTTGTTTTGCTTGTTTTGATTTTTTTGATTTTACAACTTTTTTTATTATCAACAAGACTATAAACGCAATCGCAAGATATGGAACAGCGTATATAACGACTATTAAAACATTCTTGAAAAAGTCAACTACTCCGACAAGCGATCCCATGACCGCGTCGCCGAGAACAACCAAAAAGCTGTCGCCGGTTGCTATCGAAGGGGTGGTGATTTCGTCGATGCCAACCGAGATGTATGTGAAACTTACTTGGTCGTCCATAGAAGATTTTTGACGCTCGAAGTTTTCTATCTCGTAACGAACCTGCGAGAGTTGTTGTTCCGCTATCAAAAGGTCGTTAATGTTGGTGGTTTGTTCCGCAAGGTCTATAATGCGTTGTTCTTGGTCATAAAGCGCTTCAAGGCGTGCTTCGGTGTCTATATAGTACGACGTTATGTCGTCGGCGCTTTCGCTTGAATGTGTTATGTTTTGGTTTGCCGTTAATTCCGCAATAAATGCGTCGTAGTTTTCAACCGGCACTCTGAAGTTATAATAAGCATATCTCGGGTAGTTGTCTTGCTCAGAAACGTCGCTGCCATAGTATGTTCCGGCGCTAAGGTCAGAATATTCAATGTATCCACCGTGTTTTTCTGAAAGTGTTTTAAGCAGTTCTACAGTGGCGTCGAAATCTCTTGTTTCGATCTGCGCGTCATATCTATACACTATTTTAAGCCCGTGTTGTGCGGATTTTCCTGTTCCCGATGTTGTCAACGAGTTGCTTGTTATAGCGCCTGCGTCGTCTTTTGCCGCCATGTCATATGTGGCTCCTTCTACCATCATTTCGGTCTCTGCCGCGTATTCCATGCTTTCGGGTGCCGCCATTGGAGACTGTGTTGCGCTTTCCGCTGTCGCATAGTTCATGTCAAATGAACCCATTCCCGTCATGCTTAACGTAACCGCCCCAAGCCCCAAGCAAACCACGAGACAAGCCGCCGCTGCTGCCCATTTAACCCAAGTTTTTTTAGAAAAAGATTTTATGTTAGTTTTATTTTGTGTACTCATAGAAATGTTTGCTCCTTCTATTAGTTTTTCATCGATATCGTTAATCGCCATATAAAGTTGCTTTGCATCCATTAGATGTTTACCCCCGTTTTTTCAAGGTGTGTTTTAAGTTTCGCCCTTATTGCGAAGAGTTTTTGTTTGGCGTTGTTTTCGGTTATTCCGAACGACACAGCAAGGTCACGAATGCTTTCGTTGTGCCAATATCGCCTTATAAACAGGTTGCGATTTTTTTCATCAAGCTCAAAAAGAAAGTTGTTGATAGATTCCGTTATCTCGGCACCGTCGTGAATTGCATCGTCACTCGTCGAAAGGCACTCTTCAAGTTCCGTGAGCGAAGCAGAAAGCGAGTTGTCGCGTTTTTGTGCATAGCGTTTTTCATATGTAGAAAGTGCGGTGTTTTTCACTATCTTTGCAAGATAAGCGGAAAAGTTTTCCGGTCTTGCCGGGGGAATTGCGTTCCAAAGCTTTAGATATGATGTGCTTACGCATTCTTCGGTGTCCTCGTCGTTGCGAAGAATGTTGTTGGCTATCTTTCTGCAAAGTCTGCCATATTTTTTTATAGTCTCGGCAATCGATTGTTCCGAACGTTCAAAGAACATATCAATGATTTTTACATCTTCCATAGCGCTCTCCTTTTTGTGCCTTCATACATAAAGACAGATGTTTTATTGTTTGGTTAGTATATGTTTTGAAAATATTTTTGAAAAAAACCTTTAGATGATAAATAGCGGGTGTCAAAAAAAATTAACCAACGCAATTGACCACACCCGCCATTTTTTAACCCTTGTCATTTAAATTACGGCGTAAATGACGCCAATTCGTCGTTCCGACGAACCTTAATTACGAATTACGAATTACGAATTACGCATTAACTATTATTTGCTTTAAAATCATAATCCACCGAAACCTCGGGATGTGGTGTTTCAAGGCGTTCGTTTGTATAATATGAAACCAATTTATATACCGCCGAAACTATCGGAACACTCAGTATCATTCCAAGCACTCCGCCAAGCCCTCCGCCGACAACAACCGCCGCAAGCACCCAAACACCGGGAAGCCCAATGGTATTTCCGACAACCTTCGGATAGATGATGTTTCCTTCAAGTTGTTGGAGCACTATTATAAATATAATAAAAAATATTACCTTTGAAGGGTCGCTTAAAAGAATTAGAACAGCCCCCAAAATCGACCCAAGATATGCGCCAACGATCGGTATTAGCGCCGTAAGCCCCACAAACATTCCAACCGCCCCGGCATAGGGGAAGCGGAATATCATCATGCCCACCGTACAAAGGCAACCGAGAATAACCGCCTCGGTGCATTGGCCTATGATATAACTGTGGAACGACTCGTTGAGAGTTTCTAAAACATAATTTGTCGTCTTAATCGTGCGCGGTTTTATATACGCTTTTTGAACTTTTGTCAACTGTCTTAAAATCGTTTCTTTTGCAAAAACCAAAAATATAGCAAACGTAATCGCCATAAACGAGTTGAATAAACTACTTGTAATTGAGGATATTATAGATATAGATGAATCGAATATATTTCCTATTCCGCTTGTTAGATACGAACCGGCACTGCTTAAAACAGCCGGAATGTTAATTTGTCCGACCTGTTCAAGAACAAACTCCGCAATGCTCGGAAAAATTTCTCTGTTTGCTATTATCCATTGTTCTATGTCCTCAATAAGAGCGGGCAACCCCTCAAGCGCGACAGAAAAAGCAATCGTTATCTGCGGAATAACCACCGCAATAACGGCCAACGCTATCCCGATTATAACCGCAATTGACAAAATCAAACACACTCCGCGACGAGTCTTTGCAACAAACTTGTTTTTTGATTTTGGAAAATATATCTTTTCAAACTTCATAAGCGGAATGTTTAATATATAAGCTATCGCAACTCCGGCAAGGAGCGGAGCTGTCACACCAACAAGCGTTCCAATCACATCGTAAACTGTGTTAAAATTCAAAACAACAAACACAAGTGCTGCCGCCGCTAACATAAAACGATATATCCTTTTATCTTTAAGATTGCCTTTCATACAATACCTCTCAACACATTTATTTTTTATAGCTAACTAGATTTATTCTACCATATTTTACAGGTTTTAAATAGTCTTTTTAAAACACCGACATAAAAAATTCACAAAGTTACATATTCGTTTACTTTTGTCACATGTCCAACAATTTTATTTTATATATAAAATAAAAAGCTTTAATAACTAATTAATATATTGTTTTCTAAAAATTTCAAAAAAAACCATTGCAAAGCACAGAAAAAATTGCTATTATTATAAATAATTTTTATTACATTACCAATGTATTTCGATAAATGTGATAGTTGCTAATCGTTTTAAATCGCCATATCTTATAAATCCAAATATATTTTTTTAATAGAGAGAGTTAAATGCAAAAATTTAGAAACTGGTTGTCTAACACACCAATTAACAAGAAATTCACTCCATTACAGTGGTTTATAATAACTATTGTGGTTTTGTTGAGTTTGTTTTCCATCGTTTCTGTGACGTTGGTTAACAGTTTTTCAGAAGATGTCATCGACATAAACGTTGACCATAAGGAACAGTTATATGAAATTATACGAAACATGTACATCTGTCGTGTTTTGGGTCGTGACATACTGTTGCAGCAAGACGAAACTGTTCGCGACCAGCTTTACGAGCAATATATTGTAGCATTTGACGAGCTAGACTACCGAATGGATGAGTTTGCAAAGGTTTTGAGCGGCGAAAAACTTGAGGAGTTCAACCGCATTATTTCAGAAAAAAACATCTATAAAGAAAGCATGATTTTGTCCGCCGACATTTGGATTGGTGGCGGCAGTTATGATGACGCTTTATATGCCCTTCAGGTGGTCACACCGATTGCAAACGATTTTTTCGGAAGCATCGATGAATTCCTTCAGTCGGAACAACTGCTTATGGATCAAGTTTTGTTGCGTAACGACCGTCTCGTGCTATCCGTTTTGGTTATAGGCTTTGTGTTTAACGTGCTTGCCATTTTGGGAGTCATCGTGTTTGTCAAGTTCTTTTCTAAAAACATGAGCACAAGCTTAGTTGTACTTGAAAAATCGGTTTCTAAAATCGCAAACACCGGAAACATGAAGATCGAAATTCCAAAAGAACTGTACACAAAAGACGAAGTCGGACGCATTGCAACGGTGGTTAACGACATGAAATCGATGTTGCTTAAATATTCTTTCAACGACAACCTAACCGGCGGTTACAACGCCAAAGCGTACCATGAAGAGATAAACGACCTGTTTTTGGAACAAGAAAGCAAAAAGAAGTTTTGGTGTGTTATCTCTGACATGAACAACCTTAAAATTATAAACGACTATCTCGGGCATCTTGAAGGCGACAACGCTTTAAGAAAAGTTTATACGGTTTTGAACGACGGCCTTTCAAAATACGGAAAAACTTTCCGCATAGGCGGAGACGAATTTGTTTCGCTGGTTTTTGACTGCACCAAAGAAGAGTTGGAAAAAAACATTAAAGATATAACCGAAAAGATAGAAAAGGCGAATTTCAAGAAAGAACATCAATTTTCTTTGGCGTTTGGCTACGACCTATTCATAGGATACACAAAAGATGAATTTAACGAATTTTTCAAAGAAGTAGATAAACAGATGTATTACAACAAGTCAGAGCTTAAACAAGCTCGAATTGATGCTCGAATTTCTCAAATGACGTTACAGTTTGACAAAGACATAGACATAGACAAAGACAAAGAAAATTAGTATAAATTCGCAAATAGTGGGTGGCAATTATAGTCACCCGCTTTCCTTGTCTCTTTTGAAAACAAAAAGTTTTATTTTTTTGTTGCACTATTAATAAAAAATGTGTTAAAATTTTATCTAAGCACTAATAAATAAAAAATGAAAACACTTATTAAAAATAAAAGGGAGTTTAAATTACTATGGAAAAAGGACAATTCATCGAAAAGCTACGATATAAGTTTGATAATCTTATGTCAAAAGGCGCAGTTGCTCTTGTCGGAATGTTGTTTTTAGTCACGGCAGGGGTTATATTTTTGGCTGGAGTTATTGCTGTTTTATTTGGAAACGGAACACTTTCTGAAAATGTTTGGGCCAGCATTATGCACACCATCGACGCCGGAACAATAACCGGAACCGAAACAAGAAACCTACCGTTTTTAATCATAATGTCGATAGTCACGCTGTGCGGGCTTTTTGTGACAAGCATTTTAATCGGTATTATAACGACAGGGTTTGAAGAAAAACTCAACACATTACGAAAAGGAAACTCAAGAGTTATCGAAAAAAACCATGTTTTAATTTTAGGATTTAACGACAGCATCTATACGATAATTTCGGAACTTGTGATAGCAAACGAAAACAAGAAGAACTCTTGTATTGTTGTTCTTTCAGAGCAAGACAAAGAAACTGTTGAGCTTGCGATTGCGGAACAAGTAGGCGACCTTAAAACCACGCGGGTTATCGCAAGGACAGGAAGCATAACCGACAGTTTTATGCTTAGACAATGTTCCGCTTCAAAAGCTCGTTCGATAATAGTTAACGAACAAAACGACTTTATCGTAACAAAATCGATCCTCGCCATCAACAGCTTTTTAAAAGAAGCTGTAAACACCAATTCAAAACCCCACATTGTCGCAACTTTAAGCAACGCGGAAAACTTCGCGGCGGCTGAGATTGCGGGGGAAGGCAACGTCGAACTTATACTTATCAACGACGCTGTTTCAAGGATAATCGCCCAAACATGTAGACAACCCGGAATTTCAAACGTCTTGATAGAGCTTTTCAACTATGACGGCGCGGAACTTTATTTTGAAAGTTTCTCTGCTCTTGAAAACAAAAGTTTTGCGGACGCGCTTAAAATGTTTGAACAAGCAATAGTTATGGGATTTAAAAGAGATGGTGAAATTTTCCTTAATCCGAACAATTCCGAAATCCTTAAAGCAGACGATCAACTTTTACTTTTGGTCGAAGACGACGGGATGGCAAAACCACTCAAAGACGTTCCAATGACAAGCGACGCCGAAAAACTCCGTTCAAATCAAACTATCGAGATATCAAAAAAGGATATCCTTATACTTGGCGTAAACGACAAGATAAAATCTATATTATGCGAGCTTGACAACTACCTTGCAAAAGGTTCATCTGTCACGGTTGCAACAGAAGACATCGTCGAAGTCCCCGAAGACTTTAACCAAAACTTCAAAAACATAAGCCTCGTTTGGACAGAATGTGACACAAACTCACGAGAGATTCTTGACAAGCTCACTGACAAAGAGTTAGACCATATTCTTCTCTTAAGCTCTAACATGCATGACTCCGAGACATGTGACGCAATGACTTTAATGAAGCTTATACATCTTCGTGACATTTCGGTTAAACAATCTAAAGCTTTTAACATAACAAGCGAAATCAAAAACGAAACAAACCAAAAGCTAGCACGAGTTGCAAAGGTCAACGACCTCGTTGTTGGCACAAGCATAATCAATTTGATACTTTCGCAGATTTCGGAAAATCGTGATCTTGCAACGGTGTTTAAAGAAATTTTACATGTTGACGGTTCCGAAATATATCTCAGAAACGCCGCAAACTACATAAAACTTAACGAGCAAACAGACTTTTACACCGTAACCGAACTAGTAAAAGACAAAGGCGAGATAGCATTAGGCTATAAAAAGCAAACGGAAGACAGTTTTGAGA
>CAYJAY010000001.1:140134-156528 GCA_964368445.1 uncultured Oscillospiraceae bacterium | reverse complement strand
GGTCTCGTTTGGTGAACAAGATTATATTATAGTTCTCGCGAATGACTAATATGCACTAAATTGCGACTTTCAGCTTTTGTCTTGACAAAGGCGAGATAGCATTAGGCTATAAAAAGCAAACGGAAGACAGTTTTGAGATCATTACCAACCCGAAAAAATCTGACAAGGTCTCGTTTGGTGAACAAGATTATATTATAGTTCTCGCGAATGACTAATATGCAATTCCCCCCTACACATTCTTCTCGCGTCAACAAATACTAGACAATAAACAAATACAAAAACATTGTAGAGACAACCTGAATGGCGGTCTCTACAATGTTATCTTAATCAGGTTTCCGTTTGCGTTGCTTGGATTTTAATGTTTTGTATAAAAAAGACAAGATAAACAATAGCTTCAATAATATTATAACAGTTCAAAAAATAAACAAAAACCCATAATAATCGAATTTTTGTTATTATATTCATATATATCCATTGACTTTGTACACAATTTAATTGTAAAATTATATATCACATAGTAGCAACGTTGCGACAACATGCACGCTATCAAAAAATAATGAATTTAGAAATGCGGTACACTATCATGATTAACAGCATGACGGGTTTTGGGCGAAGTTCTGACACTGTAAACGAGCGTGACATAACGGTCGAGATAAAGAGCGTCAACCATAGATATTTTGAAGCCTCGATACGAACAGCAAGAAGTTACAGTTTTCTTGAAGACAAGCTAAAAACCTTGTTACAATCTAAAATTGCGCGCGGAAAAGTTGATGTCGGCCTTATGATTACCACGAAACAAGACACCGGCTTTGTGGTCGAGCCCAATCTTCAAGCCGCCAAAGGATACTATGAGGCGCTTAAAGCCATATCAGATGAGCTTGGTCTTAAAATGGACCCCAGCGTTTCGCTGATCTCGAAATACACCGACATCTTCACCGTAACTTCGTCGTTGCCCGACGAGGATGAACTGTGGAAAGACGTGAGTTCAGTTGCGTCAAAGGCGTTGGAACAGTTTTTGGATATGCGTAAAATTGAAGGTGAACGCCTTGTAAACGACATTCTCTCAAGGCTCAAGTTGCTTGAACAGCTTCTCGAAAGAATAGAAGCGGACAACGAAGGGCGCATCGAACGTTATCGTGAAAAGTTGTTTGCCAAAATGACAAAGATTCTTGAAGACAAAACCCTCGATGAGAACAGAATTATGTTAGAAGCGGCTCTATTTGCCGATCGGTATGCCGTTGAAGAAGAAACGGTGAGGCTTAGAAGCCACATATCTCAGTTTCGCGATATCTTAAAATCGAAAGGCGGAGTTGGACGAAAACTCGATTTTTTAATCCAAGAGTTTAACCGAGAAGCCAACACGATTGGTTCAAAATCTTCCGAAGTTGAAAACACCGCCGTCGTGGTCGAGATGAAAAGCGAGATTGAAAAGATACGAGAACAGATACAAAACATTGAATAGGAGCACTCAATGAAACTAATCAACATTGGTTATGGAAACATGATTTCTGCACAACGTGTAATCGCGGTGGTAGGCCCCGACAGCTCGCCCGTGAAAAGAATGATTAGAGAAGCTGCCGATAAAGGGATGCTTATAGACGCTTCTTGCGGACGAAAGACAAGGTCGGTTATGATAACCGACAGCGACCATGTCGTGCTTTCTGCCATTGGAACCGAGTCTGTCGGCGCGAGACTTTCGGAAAATGTTGTACAAAACGGAGGTAATGATGAAGTTTAATCAAAGACGTTTGGTTGTCGTTTCGGGTCCTTCCGGGTGTGGAAAAGACACCGTTGTTAAAGAGCTTATACAAATAAAAGAAAACGTATCGGTGTCGGTGTCGTGTACGACGCGCGCGGTTAGAGGAAGCGAACAACACGGAGTTAACTACTATTACATAACAAAGCAAGAGTTTAACGAGCGCCTTGCAAAAGGGCGCATGCTCGAACATACCGAGTATGCCGACAATCTATACGGGACGCCGATGGACGAGCTCGAACAAAAACTAGCAGACGACCAAACGGTTATACTTGTAATCGAAGTTAACGGCGCAAAACAAGTAAAAGAGATATACCCCGATTCGTTGCTCGTTTTCATAATTCCTCCTTCACTTGAAGAACTTGAACGACGTTTAAAACTTCGAGCAACCGAAGACATTTCACAGGTTGAAGAACGCCTTGAGATAGCCAAAACCGAGCTTAAATCGCTTGCGGATTACGACATAGTTATCGAAAACGATGTGGTATCATCATGTGCGAAGAGGCTTTCGGACGCTATTGACGAATGGCAAACCAAAGATTAATACACAGATAATTAAAATAAATCAATAAATTAAGTAAAACGTTAAAAAGGATTGGTCAAAAAACATGTTAAAACCCGAAATAGCAAAACTTTTAGAACAATGTGAAAGTTCCTACAGCCTTGTTGTTGCTGTTGCAAAACGTTCGCGTGATGTCGCCGCACAAGCCGAGGAGGCTAAAGAAGAACTGTACGATAAACCGATAAACGTCGCCATTGACGAGTTCGGCACCAACAAATTAAAGATAGTTGAATTTGAGCAACAAGAAGATTTGTAACAAGCAATTAAATTAAGTAAACCTTTTAAATTAGTCGTCAAAGCCAACTAACAATTAGCTTTGACGACACCTTAATTCCTGATTTCTCATTAAACTAACTATCCAACCTAGGGGGTGGCGTGTTTGTCTTGCTACGTCAAAGTGGCGGTTGAAAACGCCGCCTTTAAATTTGATAAGCTCTATACATACAAAGTTCAAAGCGAACTTGAATCTTTCGCCGTCCCGGGCGCTCGCGTGGCGGTAAGTTTCGGAAACGGAAAACCCCGCGTCGGCATTATAATCGAAACTCTTTCGGACGATATTGTTAAACAAGACCCGTTGTATCACAAAATCAAACCTATATCGGACATCGAAAAACAAGCTCCTTTAATAGACGATGAGCTTTTAAAGATAATTAAATATCTTAAACAAAACACATTTTGCACATACTTTGACGCGGTTAAAGCGGTTATACCAAAAAGCAACCGTCTTTTTGCAAAACAAAAAAACGGAGAAACGTCTCTTTTGCGGTCGTCCCACTACACCGAAACTTGCTATAAAATAAACAAACCCGAAACCGACAAAAAGCTCACCCCAAAACAACAGCTTCTTTATGATTTTTTAAAAGGTTCGGGGGGAAGTTCGGCTAAAGAAATCGAAAAAAATTTAAATATTTCTTCCGGTGTTGTCAAGGGACTTGAACAAAAAGGCGTTGTATCCAAGAGTTTAAGAGAAAAAAAAGTTGATAGCTTTGCTAACACAGGCCCACACAACATCGACGGTCTTTCAAGCGCTCAAGACAAGGCTTTTTGTGAGATATTAAGCAACATAAAAAACGACAAAAAACCAAACACCACACTTTTGCATGGCATAACGGGAAGCGGTAAAACGATAATATACGCCAACTTGATTAAAGAGATGGCGAATACCGGAAAATCTTCGATACTTCTTGTGCCCGAAATTACGCTTGCAACGCAAACAATCGAACGATTCAAACGATATTTTGGCGAAAACGTTGCTATTATACACAGTAAACTTTCGGCCACCGAACGACTGCGCCAATGGGAACTCATTCGAAACAAGGGTGCTTGTGTCGTAATCGGCACACGTTCGGCAGTGTTTTCGCCGGTTAAAGATCTTGGTCTTATTATAATCGATGAAGAGCAAGAGATAACGTATTTTTCCGAACAAAGCCCAAGGTATGACACAAAAGATATTGCAAAATTTCGCACAAGTCTAAACGGAGCACATCTTGTTTTGTCGTCCGCCACCCCTTCTGTCGAAAGCTTTTTTCTCGCTCGACAAGACGCAATTAACCTTGTAACGCTAAACGAGAGATATATGAACATGCCTCTCCCCGAGGTGCACGTCGTTGACATGACAAAAGAAGCTTTAAGCGGAAACACAACTAAAATTAGCCTTTTGCTTAAACAAGAGATAGACAAACGCCTTGCGAACAAAGAACAGGTAATTCTTTTGCTTAACCGCCGAGGATATCACACGATAGCGTTGTGTAGCGATTGCAAGACGGTTGTAAAATGCAAAAACTGCGACTGTGCGCTTGTTTACCATAAAGACAAAGAAAGGCTTAACTGCCATTATTGTGGATACTTTGAACCGCTAGCGTTAAGTTGCAAAACGTGTGGCGGAGCAATTAGAATGACCGGAGTCGGAACGCAAAGGATTGAAGAGCAACTTTCTTTGTTGTTCCCAACCGCCAGAACGGCAAGGCTTGACCTTGACACAGTTTCGACAAAAAACTCGGCGCAAACTATCTTAAAAGATTTTGCCGCGGCAAAATATGATATAATAATCGGAACCCAGATGATTGCCAAAGGATTAGATTTTAAAAATGTAACGTTAGTAGGAGTTCTAGGGGTAGACCAGCTTCTTTTAAGCCCAAGTTTTTATGCAAACGAACGCACCTTTTCAATGATTACCCAAGTTGTTGGACGTAGCGGACGAGGAACAAAAGAAGGGTTGGCCATCATTCAAACGCTAGACCCGAAAAACCCCATAATTCGCCTTGCAAAAACGCAAGACTACGAGAGCTTTTATAGTTCCGAGATAATCTCGCGAAAGCTTAGGCTTTATCCCCCCTACTGTAAAATCTGCACAGTCGGCGTCACCGCAAACAAACAAAACGACAGCCTGTTGTATTCCCAGATGTTTTTAGAAAAGTTAAAGTCAGCAGTAAAAAAAAGCGAACATAACATACCGATAAGGGTTCTAGGCCCCTTACCGATGAGGGTTTCGGTTATCCAAAACAAGTTTCGTTACAAACTGACTATTAAAACCAACGGTGACAAACACATAAAAAAAATTCTTAACGATGTTTTAACAGAAGTTTATCAAGCAGTTAAAACAAATGATATAAATATATATATAGACTTTGGAAGATTTTCCGAAATATAAACGGAATGGTTATAAATATAAACCACTCTTTATTCGCCACACAAGAAAGGAATAGTATAGCGCTTATGGCTCTTAGAACAATTTTGAAAAAGCAAGAGGAAGTTCTTCACAAAAAATGCCGAGAAGTAACCGACTTTAACAGTCGTTTGTTTGATCTTTTAGACGACCTAATAGACACCGTTACCGAAGCCAACGGCCTAGGTCTTGCCGCTCCACAGGTTGGAATTATGCGCCGTGCCGCAGTTATAGTGGACGACAAAGGCGAAATAATAGAGCTTGTTAACCCGACGATAATCAAAAAAGAAGGAGAGGTTGAACTTGCCGAAGGTTGCCTTTCCTGTCCCGGCGAAGTTGGGTTTGTCAAACGTCCGCAAAAAATAACGGTATCCGCGTTGTCAAGGGACGGAAAACCGTTTGAGTTGACGCTTGAAGACATGACCGCGAGGGCAGCTTGCCACGAGATCGACCACCTTGACGGAATTCTGTTTATCGACCGTTCGGACAATGTCATGACAGAACAAGAATTTGAAGAATATTGCGAACAAAACGACGACGAGGAGTACGACTAATGCGAGTTTTGTTTATGGGAACCCCCGAAATAGCGGTAGCTTCGCTTGAAGCGCTTTGCAAACATCACGAGATCGTTGCGGTATTTTGCCAACCCGACAAACCTGTCGGACGTAAGATGGTTTTAACCGCTCCCCCGGTAAAACAAAAAGCACAGCAGCTGGGTCTTACGGTCTTTCAACCGAAAACGCTACGCAACGACGAAGCAAAAGAGACGATACAAAATCTTAATCCCGACATCATTGCGGTTGTAGCATACGGAAAGATACTTCCGAAAGAGATACTAGACATACCAAAACACGGCTGTATAAACGCCCACGCTTCTATCCTTCCAAAATATCGCGGCGCCTCCCCTATCCAACAAGCTTTGTTAAACGGCGACGATGAAACGGGTGTTTCGATGATGCGTATGGACGAGGGCATGGACACCGGCGACGTGATGTTGGTTGAAAAACTTAAAATCGAAACTAGCGACGACGCCCAAACGCTTTTTGAAAAACTTTCCTTTGTTGCGGCAAGTTCGTTTGTCAAAGCGTTTGAACTTATAGAAAACGGCGAAGCGAAATTTGTTAAACAACAAGGAGAGGCGACAAGCGCTCCCATTATTAAAAAAGACGATGGTGCTTTTAGTTTTGAGGACGACGCAAAAGAAATTGTGCAAAAAGTGAAAGCTTTTGTCGGTTGGCCGTCTGCATATTTTAAAACATTCGACACCGTCATAAAGGTACACAAAGCCGCCTTTGTCGAGGCTTCTGGCAACCCTGGCGAGGTGTTGTCTACAAAACCCCTTGTAATTGCGGCAAAAAACGGAGCGGTCGAACTTTTGGAACTTTCTCCGCAAAGCAAAGGTAAGATGAGCGGCGCGGCTTTTGCGGTGGGAAAAAGACTAAAAGCTTGCGACATAATTTAAAAACGGGGTTAAAAGTGCAAAAAGCGCACAAATTGCAGGAGGAAATTCGCAAAATAAACACTTATATAAAATTGAGGTTATTATGAGAATTGTCTTTATCGTAGCATTGATTATCATAAACATAGTTTTAGCAGTAGTTCTTCTTATGCTTTTTTACAATCGCTTTAACGCACCCAAAGAGAACGAGGTCGATTTTGAAAAACAAATAACTACGTTTGACTTTAGCCGTTCAATCGGCAATGCTTTGGCCGAAGGTTCAAGTTCAAGCTCTTCATACATGTTTTTTTCCAACAAACTTTATATAACAACCCCTGACAAATCAAGAAAAACGGAACTTTCAGCTAGCGAATATCTTGAACTCGAGGCGAAAGTTTTGGCGCTTGTCGAAAAACACAACCTATACGAATGGAATGGATATGACGAATATCTCGAAGTTTACGACGACTCAAACGGTTTTAACCTGCGCATTATTTATTCTAACGGCAACGAGATAATCGCGAGCGGGTCACACATGTTCCCCGACAATTTTTCTGAAGTTTTCGAAGGCGTTAGAGATATCTTTGAAAACTATTAAAAATAATAAAATTTTTAACGCTCATATTTTCAATAAAGAGGAGGAAGCTATTCTATGTATTTATTTGGTATAGACACTATATACCTTATTCTTGTGTTGCCGGCAATTTTTCTTTCGTTTTGGGCGCAACACAAAGTTAAAGGCACTTTTGAAAAATATAACCGAACAAGAACTTTTGGTGGTCTGACAGGCGCGCAAGTAGCGCGGCACATTTTGGACCAAAACGACCTTGGACATATATCTATCGAACATGTCCCGGGCGAGCTTTCGGATCATTTCGACCCAAAAGACGAGGTTATCCGCCTTTCAGATTCAACATATGCTAGCAGTTCGGTGGGCGCGGTGGGCGTTGCGGCGCACGAAGCGGGGCACGCCGTTCAACATGCGACGGGATACGCCCCAATAAAACTGCGCAACGCGTTGGTTCCGGCAACAACTTTCGGAAACGCCGTCTCTGTCCCACTCATCTTCCTTGGGTTCTTTTTAGGATATGGACAACTTGTATATATCGGGATTTTCCTTTTCGCGTTTGTCGCCGTGTTCCAACTCGTAACACTTCCGGTAGAGTTTAACGCAAGCAAAAGAGCCCTCGATATATTAGAATCCGACAACCTTTTGTATGACGAAGAACTAGTCGGCGCAAAAAAAGTGCTTTCGGCGGCGGCGCTTACTTATGTCGCGGCGCTTCTAACAACGCTTGCAACACTTTTCCGTTATATCCTGCTTGCAAGAACCCGTAGCAGATAACAAGGAGACGAGATGAACAATCCACGTGAAGCTTGCGTTTTTGCGTTACTTTCGATGCAAAAAGGCGGATACTCAAACCTTGTGGTAAAACAGCTTTTATCAAATTCAAACCTTTCTAAACAAGACCAAAGTTTTTTCACAAAACTTTTTTACGGAACACTTGAGAGAAAGATAACGATTGATTTTGTACTTGAAACGCTAACCGAAAAACGATTTAAAAAACTCGACTCAGAAATTTTAGCCATTCTCGAAACCGGCTGTTACCAAATTTTTTATATGCAGCAAGTTCCGAATTTTGCGGCGGTTTCCGAAAGCGTTAAACTTTGCCGTAAGTTTAAAAAAACCTCTGCCTCCTCTTTCGTTAACGCCATTTTAAGAAAAGTCGGCTCGTTCGATTTAAACTCGTTGGAGAAATCAGAGACTGTTCAACAAAGAGTTGTTAAATATTCGGTAAATGAACAGCTATTAAGACGAATTGAACAGGATTACAATCAAGACAGCGAGCAAGTTTTAAACGGTTTCTTTGGGCAAAAAGATGTTTACATAAGGGTTAACACGTTGAGACACACCGAAAAACAAGCAATCGAGCTTTTAAAAAACGAGGGAATCGAAATGGAAAGCTCTGTGTTGCCAAACTGTTTAAAAGTTGTCAGCGGAAACATAGTAAACAGCAAAGCGTTTGCTTCGGGAGATGTAAGGATACAAAGCCTTTCGGCGCAAGCTGCGGTAGCGGCGCTTGAACCAAAGCCGTTACAAACAATAATAGACCTGTGTGCCGCGCCCGGCGGAAAAACGTTGACGGCGGCTATGAATATGCAAAACGACGGAACGGTTCTCGCGTGTGACCGTTCTAAAACTCGCCTTTCGCTTGTTGAACAAACGGCAAAAAAAGAAGGGATAACCACAGTTCAGACGACCGTTTGCGACAGCGCCAAGTTTAACCCCGAGTTTGAAAACTCTGCGGACGGTGTTATATGTGACGTTCCATGTTCGGGGTTTGGCGAACTAGCCTCTAAACCTGAACTTCGGCTTAAGCCTCCCGAGCCGGACGACAGCGAACTTTTCGCTATACAAAAAGCGATCGCGGAAAACGCATTTCGCTATGTCAAGGTGGGCGGACGGGTGGTGTATTCTACCTGCACTATCGACCGACGCGAAAACGAAGAGATTGTAAGGCACCTTAGCGAAAAGTTTAGGTCGTTTTCAATTGTAAATCCAATCCAAAAATACTTTGAAAATTTCGTAACCGAGCAAAATTGCATAAAATTTTTGCCGTATAATGGATTTTGCGAAGGATTTTTTGTAGCAACTTTTGAAAGATTGTGTTAAAATGATTAGTAGCGTTGATATTTTGTCGCTTGATATTAAAGAAGTCGAGCATTTTCTAAACGATTTAGGTCAACCTAAATTTAAGGCGAAACAACTTTATAAATGGTTGCATCAAAAAAATGTTTTTAATTTTAACGAGATGACCGACCTTTCAAACGATTTGAGGGCAAAACTTTGTGAAAAGGCGTTTATCCAAAAAATAACGATTAAAAACAAGTTGGTGTCTAAAGACGGAACGGTTAAACTGTTGTTTGAACTTTTTGACAAACACACCATCGAGACCGTAGTGATGAACTATAACCACGGAGTTTCGGTGTGTGTTTCGACACAGGTCGGATGTCGAATGGGGTGCAGATTTTGCGCGTCGGCCAAATGCGGATTTGTGCGAAACCTAACCGCATCCGAGATCTTGCTTCAGATCTATCAGGTTCAAAGTTCTCTTTCGGTCGACGTTTCAAGCGTTGTTATGATGGGAATCGGAGAACCTCTCGATAATTTTGAAAATTCCGTTAAGTTTTATGATATAATAACAAGTGATTTAGGACAGAATATAAGTAACCGAAATGTTTCGCTTTCAACGTGTGGGCTTGTCGACGAGATTAGACAGCTAGCACAGCTTGAAAAACAGTTGACACTTTCGGTTTCGCTTCATGCCTCGACAGATGAGGCGCGTTCAAACATAATGCCTATAAACAAAAAACATAATATCGAACAACTTGTTGCAAGTTTAAGGTATTATTTTGAAAAAACCAAAAGAAGAATTTCGTTTGAATATGCCGTAATTGAAGGTCAAAACGACACAAAACAGGATGCTGAGAATTTAAAAAGAATTGTCGCTCCTCTCGGCGGACATATTAACCTTATACCGATAAATCGAATAAAAGGCGAAAACTTCTCTTCAACAAGGCAAAACGCCGAGCGATTTAAAAACCTTCTTTTGGATTTAAATCTTAATGCAACGATTAGAAGAACGTTGGGTTCAGACATTGAAGCCGCATGTGGCCAGCTTAGACGAGACACATTAGACAACTCTATGTAGAATTTAAAACTCTGGGGGAGAAAGCGTTGAAACTAACCGGAAAAACCGACATTGGGTGTCGGTACAAGCAAAATCAAGACAGGTTTAAGGCGGGGCGTCTTGCGGACGACACCTATTTCGCCATTCTTTGTGACGGAATGGGCGGAACGTCAAAGGGCGCGGAGGCAAGCGAGATTGCTGTGGACTATATCGAACAACAGATTAAAACAAAGCTTTGCGACATAACCGACCCCGAAGATGTCGAAGAATTTCTTTTCACAACACTTGAAGACGGAAACAAAAAGATATTTGCTTTGGGTCAAAGCGAAAATATAACGATGGGCACCACCGCTATTTTACTTATCGTCCGAAACAACCTAGCGCAGTTTGTGCATGCGGGCGACAGTCGGGTTTATCTTGCGACAAAAAAGAAACTTCGTCAACTGACTAAAGATCATTCGATGGTGCAAGACATGCTGGACAGTGGCAAGATAACGGAACAACAAGCCCAAAACCACCCCAATAAAAACATCATCACAAGTGCTCTTGGCGTTGACTTCAACTTAAGGGTCGACTACAACGAGATTAAATTAAAAAACACCGATGTTGTTATGCTTTGCTCGGACGGTTTGTCCAACATGGTGAGCGACCCCGAAATGGCGGAGATTATAACCAAAAACGAGTTTTATTCCACCGCGGATTTATTGATAGAAAAAGCAATTGTCCACGGAGGACTTGATAATATAACCGCAATTCTCTTGTCTTTGACATAAAAGTTAAATCGCCGAAAATCGGCTATGTTTTATAGCAATAACCACAAACAGTGGTTTTGCACCGAAATAAAAAGGAAAACACGGTAAGAAAAATTGGAGGAACTATGGATAACTTTATCGGCAAACGTCTAGACGGCAGATATGAAATTGTCGAAATGATAGGAATGGGTGGAATGGCCAACGTATACCGCGCCATCGACCGCCTTGAAAACAAAGAAGTGGCTGTCAAGATACTTCGCGAAGAGTTTCTTAACAACGAAGATTTTGTCAGAAGATTTAAAAACGAATCTAAAGCTATTGGCCTTTTGTCTCATCAAAACATAGTTAAAGTTTTTGATGTTAACTTTTCAGACAGGGTTCAATACATCGTTATGGAACTCATCAAAGGCATGACGCTTAAACAGTATATAACCAAAAAAGGTCAGCTTTCGTGGAAAGACAGCGTTTTCTTCGCGGAACAGGTTTTGCGCGCGCTTCAACACGCCCACGACCGTGGAATTATCCACCGCGACATTAAACCACAAAACATAATGATTTTAAGCGACGGCTCTATCAAGGTCATGGACTTTGGCATTGCGCGTTTTTCAAGAAGCGAGATGCGCACGATAACCGACAAGGCGATAGGTTCGGTACACTATATTAGCCCCGAACAAGCAAAAGGCGACGCTACCGACGCAAAGGCGGATATCTACAGCCTTGGCGTTATGATGTATGAGATGTTAACCGGAACTCTTCCGTTCGACAGCGACAGCCCCGTTTCGGTTGCGATTAAACAGATCTCAGACGACCCAACCGCGCCGCGTAAGGTTAACCCGAACATCCCCGAAGCCCTTGAGGAAGTAACGCTTAAATCAATGGCAAAAGATCCGGCAAAAAGATATCAATCGGCGGCGCAGATGCTTCGTGATATTGAGGATTTCAAAAAAAATCCGAGCATTCGTTTTCAATATAGCCATCTCGTGGGTAAAGACAACTCAGCGACAAAATATGTCGAAGTGCCCGAAAACTATCGTAACAGAGCCTCGTCGAGCGGCCCTGTCCGCAAAGGCAAGAAAAGCAAAAAGAGAAACCTTGGTTGGCTTTCGATAGCTATAATGCTAGGCATTACGTTTGCTTGCGTTTTAGGTTCCGGCATCATGATCTTTATGATATTCAGCGTAGGCGACAACGCAATCTTTGCACAATCTGTCGATGTTGAGCTCCCGAGTTTTATCGGTCAAGATTACCTTGATGTTGAAAACAACGACAGCTATAGTTTCGACTTTGTAATCGAAGAAAACTATAACAACGAGCACGCGCTCGGAATTATATACGACCAAAGCCCTATTCCGCCCAAAACCATCAAGGATAACGGCAAGGTCACTTTGTACGTAAGTAAAGGAACCGAAGTTGTAACAATCCCCGAAGTAATCGGGCTCACCAACGGCGAGGCGACAAAGATGCTTCAAGACCTCGGACTTGCGGTTAAGATCACTATTCAACAAAACAACGAATACAACGACAACGAGGTTGTAAACGTCGAACCGGAACAAGGTTCAGAGGTAAATTCCGGTGACATTGTAACACTTTATATCAACTCGAACATGTCGGTTCAGATGACCGAAGTTCCAAACGTTGTGGATCTTAATTTCACGCTAGCTAGCACAATGTTAAGATCGAGCGGGCTCACCGTTTCGTACACCGAAGAACCCAACGAAAAGGAAAAAGGAATTGTAATTTCGCAAAACATTTCCGCCGGAGACACGGTGGAACAAGGAAGCATTATAACGCTTGTCGTAAGCTCGGGCGCAACCCCGAAAGATGCCAACGTAAATATAGCGATGCCATACAGCGTATACGGTTCGACACAATACCACGCAACTGCTGAAGTAGGCGGAGCGGCGGTTGCCGCCACCGATCGAGACGGAAGCACCTCCACAGGTTGGTCGTTTGTAACGTCCGGATTGTCTGAATCGACCATGGAGATCTTCGCAACGGTCAACGGCGCAAAATACAAGATTATGACGGTAACGGTTAACTATCAAGCGAACACGTTTAGCACCATTCAAGAAACCAACAACATTGTCTGGGCATTCCCGGCGCCAACCCCGGAACCAACTCCTATTCCAACTCCTGTTCCAACGCCTATCCCAACTCCGCTTCCAACCCCGGAGCCAACTCCCGAACCAACGCCGATATCTACTGAAACCCCAACAACTTAAGGGATATACAAAACACAAGTTTATGAACAACGATTTACAACAAAACTTAATACTAAAAGGAATAGGCGGCTTTTACTATGTAAAAACCGCCTATGGCATTTTAGAATGTAGGGCAAAAGGAATCTTTAGAAAAGAAAAACTAACCCCTGCCCCGGGAGATTTTTGTTTAATCGAGCAAGATGAGCAAAACGACATCAACGTAGTTTCAAAGATACTCGACCGCAAAAACCACTTTAAACGCCCGCCGATTGCAAACGTCGACAACCTTGTTATCGTCGTTTCAACTGTTGAACCTTTGCCTAATCGGCTCTTGATTGACAAGCTTGTTGCGGTTGCGGAAAAAAAAGATATTAAACCACTTATAGCGGTTACCAAAACCGATCTTAAAAAGGATGACGACTTGATAAAAACATATCGTTCGTCGGGTTTTTTGGTTTTTGATATAATGAGCGAGACAGATTCACTCGAAGCATTAAAGCAACATATCAAGACGGGTGTGACGATGTTCGAGGGAAACAGCGGCGTCGGAAAATCCACGCTTATCAATGCGCTTTGCCCCACCCTTTCGCTTGAAACAGGGGAAACTAGCAAAAAACTAGGACGCGGCAAGCACACAACAAGAGCTGTCGAGCTTTTTCCGTTTTTAGATGGATATCTCGCGGACACCCCCGGCTTTTCTGCTTTAGAAATAGAAAAACTTGAGCCGATGAAAAAAAACGAACTTTGTAATTGTTTTAGTGATTTTAATAACTACCGCGACAGCTGTCGCTTTGTCGGTTGTTCCCACACCGTTGAAAAAGGCTGCGCAGTTTTAAAGGCGCTTGACGACGGAGAGATTCAGCCCACTCGCCACGAAAGTTATGTCTCGCTTTATGAAAGCTTAAAATCACTTAACGAATGGGAGCTTTAGATTATCTCTTCTCATTTTTTCTCTGTTTTTCAAGTATTCTTGGTGATATAATAAATTGTAAACAAATTATGAACTCGCAAAAAACACTTGACTAACCCAGTTAGCTATGTTAATATGCTAACTGGGTTAGTCATTTTTCGTTTTGCTTAACCCCGATAACTGTAACATTACCTAACTAACAAGAAAGGAACTATTAGACTTATGGCAACTGAACAAGATGTTAAGTTTGCGCTTGATTTGTTTCACCAAAATCAACTTCATAAATCATTTAACGAAATTAATAAAAGCGATTTAGGGACGTTTGCCGTTATTAAATATCTTTACACAACAAATGGCGAGGTTCGCTCGAAAGATATAAGCGAAGCGTTATGCATAAGCTCCGCAAGGATGGCTATACTTTTGAAAAAGCTTGAAAGTAAAAACCTAATTATAAAGCAAGCTTCAAAAAACGATGCACGGTCGGTCGTTGTGACTTTGTCCGAACAAGGACGAGTTGTGGCAAAAAAAATCAAAAAACAAATGTATAATTCTATGGAACGAATAGTTGACGAATTTGGAATTGAAGAACTTCAAAACATCTTCAACAAACTAAACAGAATAAAAACACTATTACACGAAACGTTACCGATTAACACGGAGGAAAATAATGATTAAAATACTCAAAAATCTAACAAAAAAGGATTTTGCGTTTGCAATTGCAGTCATAATTCTAACCTGTCTGCAAACGTTCCTAGACCTTACTTTGCCCGACTATATGTCCGAGATAACTCTGCTTGTCCAAACCGAGGGCAGCGCCATGGGCGACATATATTCCGCAGGGTTCATGATGCTTCTTTGTGCATTTGGAAGCCTTGCCATCTCGGTAGTTGTCGCGATAATCGCGGCAAAGATAGCTTCTAACTTTTCGTTCATAACAAGATCCGCACTGTTTAAAAAAGTTATGTCTTTTTCGATGAAAGACGTCAACTCTTTTTCAACTGCAAGCTTAATAACAAGAACGACAAACGACGTCACACAAATGCAGCTGTTTATTGTCATGGGTATGCAGATGCTTATAAAAGCGCCATTGACAGCAATTTGGGCAATTATCAAAATTTCAAACAAAAACGCTGCGTGGACAGTTGTAACCGCTGTAGCTATAGTTGTTCTTCTTTCGATAGTAAGCGTATGTCTTTCGCTTGCAATTCCGAGATTTAAAAGATTACAGGTTTTAACCGACAACATAAATAAAGTTGCAAAAGAAAACCTCGACGGGCTTAACGTCGTGCGAGCATACAACGCCGAAGACTATCAAGAAAGAAAGTTTGAACAAGCCAATAAAACTCTCACCGACACAAACCTTTTCACCGCAAAGACGATGTCGTTTTTGATGCCCAGTATCCAAATGGTAAGCAATGGTCTGGTGCTTGGGGTTTATTTAGTTGGTGCGGTAATCATAAGCCAAGCTGTTGGGGTAGAACAGATGACACTTTTTTCAGACATGGTCGTGTTCTCGTCCTATGCCATGCAGGTTATTATGTCGTTTATGATGCTTGTAATCGTGTTTATGCTTTTTCCAAGGGCAAGTGTTTCAGCAAAACGTATAAACGAAGTTATCGACACGAAACAAAGTATCATCGAGGGTACTGTTGCGGACGGAGAAAAAGATAAAACGGGCGAAGTCGAGTTTAAAAACGTCTGCTTTAAATATCCCGATGCCGAAGATTATGTGCTTAAAAACATCAGCTTCACAGCGAAACAAGGCGAAACTGTCGCGTTTATCGGCTCTACAGGTTGTGGAAAGTCAACCGTTATAAACCTTGTTCCACGGTTCTACGACGTCACCGAAGGCGAGGTTCTTGTTGGCGGAATCAACGTCAAAGATTATACAAAAAATGCGTTAAATTCAATCATTGGCTATGTCTCGCAAAGAGCAATTCTCTTTAGCGGAACGGTTAAAAGCAACATCATTTTTGGTGACAACGAGGACGTTTCAACAGACAACGCCGATCTTGTAACCTCGGTTGAGGCGGCACAAGCTCTCGATTTTGTCACCAATCTCGATGATAAATATGAAGCCCACATCGCCCAAGGCGGACAAAACCTTTCGGGCGGCCAAAAACAACGCCTTTCGATAGCAAGGGCTATCTATCGAGAACCTGAAATCTTTATATTCGACGACTCGTTTAGCGCGCTTGACTACAAGACCGACCGCAAACTGCGTGAGGCGCTTAAAGATCAATGCAAAGGCACCACAACGCTTGTCGTCGGCCAAAGAATAGGAACAATTAAAGACGCCGACAAGATTATCGTGCTTGAGGACGGCGAGATCGTGGGGCTTGGAAAGCACAGCGAACTGCTTAAAGACTGTGAAGTCTACAAACAAATCGCCCTATCCCAGCTTTCAGAAGAGGAGCT
>CAYJAY010000001.1:0-140034 GCA_964368445.1 uncultured Oscillospiraceae bacterium | reverse complement strand
TAAACATGCCTAATAATGTTTTTATCATAGAACAAAGCGACAATTGTTCACAAATCGCCCTATCCCAGCTTTCAGAAGAGGAGCTTAAACATGCCTAATAATGTTTTTATCATAGAACAAAGCGACAATTGTTCACAAATAGCCCTATCCCAGCTTTCTAAGGAGGAACTTAAACATGCCTAAAAACGATTATAAATTGGGTCAATCCGACAAAACGCAACGCCCGAACCGAGGCCCCGGCAGCGGAATGGGCGGCGAAAAAGCAAAGGATTTTATCGGCTCGATAAAAAAGATTTTAATCTTTTCTAAAAAATATAATAAATTGATGTTTGTTGCCGTCATGTTTGCTATGCTAGGCTCGATATTCACCCTTGTAGGACCCGAGACTCTTTCTCGCCTAACCGACGAGATAATGGCGGGAATACAGTCAACCATGATGGGAACGGGCGGCGGAATAGACATGGACGCCATCGTCTCGATAGGAGTTTTCCTAGGGGTTGTGTATCTTGTAAGCTATGCCCTTTCGATATTAACCGGTCTTATAATATCTACCGTTATGCAAAACACCGCTAGAAATCTAAGAACCGATATTTCATCCAAGATAAATAACCTGCCGATGAGCTTTTATTCCAAAACCTCTAAAGGCGACGTGCTTTCACGCGTTACAAACGACGTCGACACAATAGGACAAACGCTGTCGCAATCTGTCGGCACATTTATCTCGGCCGTCACTTTGATTGTCGGCTCGGTTTTGATGATGTATATAACAAACTATATCTTGGCGACCACCGCCGTTCTTTCGGCGCTAGTTGGTTTTGTTTTTATGATGGCGGTTATGGGAACTTCACAAGGATATTTTAAGAAACAACAAAAACATCTCGGCGAGATTAACGGACATATCGAAGAGATGTATGCCGGACACACGGTGGTTAAAGCCTATAACGGCGAACAAAAAGCAATCGAAATCTTTAATTCGACCAACGATAAACTACGAAACAGCGCCTTTAAAGCACAAGCTCTTTCGGGGCTTATGATGCCTATGATGACGTTTATCGGAAACTTTGGCTATGTTTGCGTTTGCATAGTTGGGGCGCTTTTAGCGCTTAACGGTCAGATTTCTTTCGGCGTTATCGTTGCGTTCATGGTTTATATACGTCTTTTCACCCAACCTCTCGGACAGATAGCACAATCTATGCAAAACCTTCAATCGGGCGCGGCGGCGGCCGAAAGGGTGTTTGAATTTCTTGAACAACCCGAAATGAGCGACGAAAGCGCGAAAACAAAACAGTTTGGTGACATTGAAGGAAACATCGAATTTAAAAACGTCCGCTTTGGTTATGACCCCGAAAAGATAATTATAAACGACTTTAGCGCCACCGTTAAAGCCGGACAAAAGATAGCGATTGTAGGGCCTACCGGCGCCGGCAAAACAACTATGGTTAACCTGCTTATGCGTTTTTACGAAGTTAATTCGGGCGATATCTTGATAGACGAGGTTTCAATTAACGATGTCCCACGAGAAGATGTCCATTCTAAGTTCAGCATGGTTTTACAAGACACCTGGATTTTTGAGGGGACGCTTCGCGAAAACCTTATCTATGCAACACAAAATGTATCGGACGAACAGCTAAAAGCCGCCACCAAAGCGGTTGGGCTTCACCATTTTGTCAAGACCCTTGAAAAGGGATATGACACCGTTTTAAACGACAAACTCGAACTTTCGGGCGGCCAAAAACAACAGATTACGATTGCGCGAGCGATGATAGCGGACAAACCGATGTTGATATTGGACGAGGCTACCTCTTCAATCGACACAAGAACAGAACTTCAAATACAAAATGCAATGGACGAGCTTATGTCTAACCGAACCTCTTTTGTAATTGCACACAGGCTTTCAACGATCAAAAACGCCGATCTCATTTTGGTTATGAAGGATGGCGATGTCATCGAAACAGGAAGCCACAGCGAACTGCTCTCACAAAAAGGTTTCTATGCAGAACTTTATAATTCACAGTTTGACGACAATTAATACTAATCCCTCCTTAAAAGATTAACAAAATCCCTTTGTTGAAAATCATATATCAAGCTATTCAATTTGATTTTTCATATCTTTTTTTTAGTCGAGACTAGTACAACAATCATAAAACAGACGAGGTTGGTTTTTTCCAACCTCGTCTGTTTTACTCTGCCACACATTCGCCACATGTTATCCGTATTTTTTCCGAACGCAGTTATAATATAATTTACCTCAGGATATTTGGAGGATTACGGCAAAATGAAAAAACAAAAGTTTAATAACTTTAAATCAAACGTTTCCAACAACAAAAAAGCTGTTTTCTTTTGCCTTTTAGGCGCAGTGCTGGTGATAGTAATTACAGTAGTTTTAATAATTTTCTTCACACAGGACGAAACAAACAGGCCGGCTTCTGCGAACAACAACAACAGCTATATGGAAGAACAGGTGCTGCGTTCTGACATCGTTGTTGGGGTCACCGAGATGGGAAGCGCAACGCTTGAAGCTACCGCGGTTTCGTTTTCGTTTCAAACCGAGATAATCGAGATTGACGTAAAACCCGGACACTTTGTAAACGAAGGTGACCCAATCGCAACTATCGACCCATCTACTTACGACCAACTGTACACCGACACAAAGCTAGCATATGATCAAGCGTGGCTTAAGCTTGAACAACAGCGACTGAACTCGACAACCGAAAAGCTTGCCGCCGAACAACAGTATAACAGCGACATCTCAAACGGCAACAATGCCGGGACGTTATATAACATCAGTGTTTCGGAACTTCAAACGGGATACGACAAGATAGTTTCCGAGATAACCGCGCTCGAAACAAGCCTTCCTGTGCTGTTTGCCCAAGCGGACAGTGAAGCACAAATACGCAACACCTTTCAAGCTGAATATGACGCAATTGCCCTTGCTAAAACCGAAGTTGAGGAACTTTTAGCAGATTATGCAACAACAGGCGTGATAACGCCATACACATATAACGGCACCGTATACGCTACCGAAATCGATCTTAACGATCTTATAACTACCGTACTGGATCCAAACCTTGCCACCAAAAAAAATGAACTTGACACCGCTTCGGCACAGTATGATAAAACTATTGCGGAATATATTCAAGACCAAACGGAACTTTCAAATCAATATATCGAACGCGATAACTATAGCGCCACGATGGAACTTAAGACTATCGAAATCCAATCGGACTATAACGGAAATTTAAACGACTATAACCAAGCGCTTGCGACATATGAAAACACAGTTGCACTTATAAACAACGAGCTTTCACAATCGGAACAGGCGTTTGAGGAACTTAAACAAGAGCTCGAACTGCTTAACGAAATGACGGTTGACGGAACTATCGTCTCCCCCGTTTCAGGATATGTCATGACGGTGGCAGACACCGGAACCAACCTTAACGCTAACTCTTCGATAGTGACGATAGCAGACAGCAAAGTTGTTAACGTATATGTAAGCATTCCGCAAGAAGATATAGCAGACATATCGATTGACATGCCGGTTAACATCGTTTTTGACGCATATGACGACGTTGTTATTAAATCGATGGTAGACAGCATTTCGATAACTCCTGCTTCGGGAATGCAAAGTTCGGTTAACTACACCGTCGGGATTGTTTGTGACATGTCCGCATATCAAGACATTGTTATATATCAAGGCATGACTGCTGACATTACTTTTGTAGAAAAACAAGTCGAAAACGTGTTGGTCGTTTCAAACAAATGCATTATTTTACAAGACGGAAAACAGTATGTTAACGTCTATGATGACACGGGTAACGTGACGCTCGTCGAGGTTCAAACGGGGTTTTCCGACGGCTTTGATGTCGAGATAACGTATGGACTTTCCGATGGGGATATAGTTTTAATAGAAAGCGCGGTGACGGCTAATGCGGTTTAACAATATGTTTAGCCTTTACAATATATTACTGAACACTAACAAAAACCAATGGAACTTACGATGGTTTATTACAGTGGTCAGTGTCGGCGAAGCCACTGATTTTTCGATGTTTCTACCTTCGTCGATGTCTTTTACCAGCCAAGAGAACAAAAAGTTTGCAAAATTCATCAAAAAAAGAGCACTTAAACTCGATAAAGGTGCGGTGAAACACAATGCGGTTTAGTGAGATACTGCGGCTTGTTTTGATAAATATAAAGCAAAACAAATTTAAAGTTTTTTTGACATCTCTCGGAATTATAGTTGGTGCAGCAACTATAGTATTGGTAATAGCTATCGGCGAGGGGGGACAACAAGATGTCGCCGAACAGTTTAAAACGCTTAATGCAGGAACAATAACGGTGTCGTCCGGTGGTTCAAGCAGCATGATGCCGGGTGGCGGAATGTCGATGGGTGGCGGAATGCCCTCTGGGGGCGGTGGTCCTTCAAGCGGCGGCGGTTCTTCGGGACGTGGCGGAAGCTCCGGCGGAGCAACGATGGCTCTTCCTTCTGAAAACTCGTTGTCATTAAGCGAAGAAAGCCTTCAAGATATATTGTTTTTCGTACCTGATATAACGACAGGGGCTATCTTTGCAACGGTCGAAAGCGATGTACTTGGCGCCGACCTCGAAGAAGCGTTAACGTTCGATATAGTTGGAACGACAAGTGAATACGCATCGATATCAAACCTTACCCCGATTATTGGGTCTTTTATAACAGAAAGCGACGAGCAAAACGAAACACGTTGTGTAATTTTGGGATACAACACGGCGCTCGATATCTTTGGTTCGGCGCAATACGCATACGACAGCAAACTTGAAATAGACGGAAGAACGTATGTCGTAAACGGAGTTTTGGCTCAAATGGGCACGGTTGTTTCAGGCGTCAATCCCGATGACAGCATCTTCATGCCATATTCAACGGCGGATAAATATCTTCTCGAACGCAACACCTCACCACAGATATCGGTGCTTGCAAGCGACGTGAGCGCCGTTTCGACAATTATCCAAAACATCGAGCTTGTGTTGGCACAATCTAACCCAGACGGCACATACACCATAGAGGACGCGGGAGCAACGATGGACGCCGCTATGCAGTCGGCAACCACCCTTTCGATTCTACTTTTGGCAGTCGCGGTAATCGTGTTTGTCGTAGGTGGAATTGGAATTATGAACGTTCTTTTCGTTTCGGTTAAGGAACGCACAAAAGAGATAGGAATTTTGAAATCTCTTGGAACAAAAAAACGCGATATACTGCTTTTGTTTCTTACCGAAGCCGCTATGATTGGTTTTTTGGGCGGTTCTGCCGGTGTGGCGTTGAGTTTCGCAATAATGCCACTTATGGAATACACCGACATGACGGTGGTAATGACCGTTCCGTCGATTGTTCTTGCTTTTTTGTTCGCAATGATAACGGGCACGGTGTTCGGGTTCTACCCCGCTTTTAAAGCCTCTAACCTTATACCTATAGAAGCGTTAAACAATGAATAAAATCTTTGTTTTAAAATAAAAATTAAATATAAAAACATTTTTAGGAGAAAACACAATGAAAAAAATATTAATCTTAATTCTGACAATTATACTAGCAGGGGTTTTAACCTCTTGTTCAAGCGAAGATCAAACCTCACAACCGGCGGACGAAACTGTTGTTCAAAGCAATACAACCTCCGAAAGACCCGAGGGCGGTAATCAATCCGAGGGAAACAGGCAACCGGAAGGACAGCAAACTATCGGGCTTGTCACCGATATTGTCGGCAATGAACTAACAATCAACGTCGGCGAGATGGAAAACGGCATGTCGGGAAGCGGTGGTTCCGAGGGTGGCTTCCAAGGTGGAGAACTTCCCGAAGGGATGACAGAGGGTGATGGGGAACGCCCCGAAGGGATGACAGAGGGCGGCGGACAACGCCCCGAGGGAATGACCGAGGGTGGTGCCGAGGGTGGTGGACAACGCCCCGAAGGGATGACAGAGGGTGGCGGTGAGCGCACTGAGGGAACACAGGAAGGCGGCGGCATGAACCAAGGCGGTGGCATGAACCAAGGCGGCGGTATGTCGGGGGAACAGATGTCGTCTATTGATTATTCCGAAGAGGTAACGCTAACCGACGAAATCAAAAGTTACAGCATTCCGGTCACAACACCCGTAACCCAATTCGGAACCGAGATGACGTTTTCACAGATAACGGAAGATATGTATATATCTATTAGAACCGACGACGAGGACAACGTCTTGTCCATCAACATTCTAGGCTAATTTTATTTAATTTAATAGTTCAAACAACACACATACCATTGCTTTTTAGGAAAGTTGGTCGATATTCATGATTACAATGCAAGGAATAGTTAAACGATATATAACGGGTGGCGAACAGTTAACCGTTTTGAAGTCGATAGATTTTGCAGTAAACGAGGGGGAATTTGTCTCTATCCTCGGCCCTTCGGGAAGCGGAAAGTCTACCCTGATGAACATTATTGGTTGCATGGACGTGTGCAACGAGGGGGAATACTTTCTCGATGGCGTTCCCGTTCACAAAAAAAAGGGGGAAGCTTTAACAAAGATACGCAACCAAAAGATTGGTTTTATCTTTCAAAGATACCAGCTCATCCCAACATATAACGCAGAACAAAACATCATCATGCCGTTGTTGGCACGGGGAATCCCCCACAAAAAAGCTGTTGAAATGGCTTTGCCCACTATCGAAATGTTGGGGCTTAAAGAACGCCTTAAACATCGTCCTTTCGAGCTTTCGGGTGGGCAACAACAGCGTGTCGCAATTGCTCGTGCACTTGTCGGCGAACCCTCGATTCTTCTTGCGGATGAACCGACAGGCGCTCTCGATCAAAAGACGGGGGACGAAGTCATGAAACTGTTCCAAAAGCTTCATGCCGCTGGACACACGATTGTCATGATAACCCACGATAGCAAGATTGCCGAGCACGCCGAACGTGTCGTGAAAATCGTCGACGGAAACATAAGTCAAATAACACAGTTGACGGCACTTAAAAAAGTTATATAATTAATCTATATAGCCTATCCCTTAGGGCAAGTCGTCCACATGGGAAAACCACATCGCAAGTCATGTGATTAACACAGGTTAAAACAATTAAAAAATTACGAGGTAACAAGATGAGCAAAACAATCTATGTCGCGGATGACGAACAAAACATACGTGATATAATAACCGGGTTTCTTGCCAAAGAGGGATATACGACTTTCGCGTTTGAGACGGGCGACGAGTTGTTGGCAGAGTTTATTAAAAACCCGTGTGACCTTGTTATCTTGGACATAATGATGCCGGGGCGCGACGGTCTTACTATATGCAACGCAATACGACAGATGCACAACGTCCCTATCATCATCGTCTCGGCGCGCGACAGCGAGCTTGACAGGGTTACCGGAATAACGATGGGTGGCGACGATTATCTAATCAAACCTTTTTCCCCAATGGAACTTGTAGCAAGGGTGAAAGCTGTCTTTAGACGTATCGACCTTGAGCACATGTCAGCCTCCCCCGCTATTTTGGGTTTTGGAGACATCACGCTTAACACCGACATGCGAACAGCTTATCAAAGCGAACAGCAGATAGATTTCACGCCAACCGAGTTTGACCTTCTTGCATATATGTTCAACAACTCGGCGCGCGCGGTGTCGAGAGAAGAGCTTCTTAAAAATGTCTGGAAATTTGACGGAGAACCAGACACAAGGGCAACCGATGACGTTTTAAAACGATTGAGAAAAAAACTTGTTTCAACCACTGTTAGAATAACAACGGTTTGGGGGTTCGGGTTTAAGTTGGAGGTTGAAGCACAAAATGAGCTCGATTAAACAAAAGATTACACGACCGTACATTATACTAACTGTTATAATGCAGGTTATTATTATCGTATTGTTTAATATAACCGTAACTTTCTATTCATATGCCCAAGCCGAAAACGAGCTTTTAAAATCGGTTAGACGAATTGAAAACAATATTAAATCTTCGGGTTATTTTTCCGAAGACAGTTTTGAGTTTTATTACAATGCCAATGGTGGTAATGGCGTGGGTGGAGGTAATGGAGGTAATGGAGGTAATGGAGGTAATGGCGGTAATGGCGGTAATAACGACAATGACGGCAATGGTGTGGGTGGCAGAAACGACGGAAACCATCCACCCCTGTTCGACTTGATGGTTACAAATGATAACATCCATGTCATAGTAGTCGACAGCCAAAACCAATACACCGCCACCGATATGCCCGGTAAAGTCAAACTGCCCGAACAAGCGGCACAGTTAGCTATTCAAAATATAGAAACCGTGTCCCCCGGTGAGATTGTTTCGTTTTATCACGCAGGGCAGTACTATAACGCCATGCAGATAGAGGATCAAACCATTTTAAACGGAGACAATGTTATATATGTCTCGGTTGGATTTTTTGTAGACGGGTTTGTCGAAACTATAAACCTTATATTAAGTTTAATCTCGGTTATGGTTCTTGTTATTTTCATCTTTGTATCAAACAAGCTTGCAAAAGGAATAGCAAACCCCATTCAAAACATAACCGGTATCGTTAAAAGCATGAAATCTAATGAGCTGTTAAGCATAGACGAAGAACAAGACAGCGATGAACTGCAACAACTCTCGCGTGAGATAAACGCTATGAGCAGCAGGATATACCACTATGACAAGGCGCAAAAATCATTTTTACACAACGCCTCCCATGAACTGCGAACGCCGCTTATGAATATTGGCGGTTACGCCGAGGGAATGGTTCAAGGAGTTTTCACCAAAGAGATTGCCTCCGACGTTATAATGACCGAAACAGCAAGATTAAAAGAACTTGTGGACAAGCTTCTAACACTTGAAAAAATCGATAACTTTGATGTCACGCTTCCGGCGGAACGCATCGACATTGTAGAATTTTTAGAGGATATTGTAAAATCCCTTAATGGAGCTGCATTAAAACAGCAAAAAAAGATTGTCACGAATTTTGAACAAACCAACCTATATTTAAATCTTTCGCCCGAACTTTTAAGGCAAGCGGTTGTAAACATCCTGTCCAACGGGTTAAGATATGCCGAAAAAACTGTTTTGTTGGAGCTTCGCAAAAACGACAACACTGTTGAAATCTCAATTACGGACGACGGCGACGGTATCTCAGGCCAAGATCTTGAGCACATCTTCGAGCGTTTTTACAAAGGTAAAGGCGGAAAATATGGGCTTGGGCTTTCGATAGTTAAATCCGCTGTCGAGCAACTTGGTGGAACGGTTGAAGCAAAAAACACTGCCAACGGCGCTTTGTTTTTGATTTCGATTGCAATATAATTAAAGCTACACGCTAAAACTCCGCCTTTCGGCGGAGTTTCTTTATAAGCTTTGTTGCATGACCGCTTTGATTGTGTGCATTCTGTTCTCTGCTTGATCGAAAACAATCGATTGTTCGCTTTCAAACACTTCGTTTGAAACCTCCATGCTGTCTCGATTAAACCTCTCGCCCATATCTTTTCCTATCGTTGTGTTAAGATCATGGAATGCCGGCAGACAGTGCATGAAAACTGCGTTTTGACCCGCGTTGTTCATGACGGCGCTGTTGACTTGGTAGGGCGAAAGTTCGTTTATTCTCTCTTCCCAAACTTCGATAGGCTCACCCATCGAAACCCAAACGTCGGTGTAAATAACATCGGCGTTTTTTGTAGCGGTCGTTACATCTTCCGAAAAACTAAGTGTCGCGCCGCTTTCGTTCGCTATCGCTTGGCATTGTTCGATTAGCGCGTTTTCCGGGAAATATTTTTTCGGAGCACATGCGACAAACTCCATCCCCATCTTTGCCGCCCCAACCATGAGCGAGTTGCCCATGTTGTATCGCGCGTCGCCCATATAGACAAGTTTAATTCCTTTAAGCTTGCCGAAACGTTCCTTTATAGTCATAAAATCTGCGAGAATTTGCGTCGGGTGAAACTCGTTTGTAAGGCCGTTCCAAACAGGAACACCGGCGTGTTTTGCAAGTTGTTCGACTATTTCTTGTGAAAAACCGCGATATTCAATCCCGTCATAAAGACGGCCGAGAACCCTCGCCGTGTCTGCTATGCTTTCTTTTTTGCCTATCTGGCTTGACACAGGGTCAAGGTATGTCGAATGCATTCCGAGATCAAACGCCGCAACCTCAAAACTACATCGTGTTCTTGTGCTCGCCTTTTCAAAGATAAGCGCAATATTTTTGCCCTCGTGGGTTTTATGGGCTATTCCCGATTTCTTTTCGGCTTTGAGTTTTATCGCAACATCAATAAGATATTCAATCTCGTGTGCCGAATGATCTAGAAGTTTTAATAAGCTTTTTCCTTTAAACATTGTTTTCTCCTGAAATTATGATTATTTTTTAATTAGTTCGTTCGCCGATTATGGCAACGGCGGAACGTATGATAAATCGGGACGGGCAACTTATCCCTACGATTTTCCTTTTGTGGCATAGTCGAAAATAGCTAGCACAAACAAACGAGAAAACTGCAAATCCATGTCATTCAAATTTTGTCGGCGAAAGCCGACCACCAAAATTACGAATTACGAATTACGAATTACGAATTAAACATTAAATCTCTATCGCTTTTTTAACTATCAACATCGCCTTTTCAAGCTGTTCAAGTGGTATGTTAAGCGCCGGAAGAAGCCGGAGTTTTGTTTTTGCTTTTATGATAAGAACCCCTTGTTCCATACATAGTTTAACTATCTCGTCGGAGTTTTTCTCGGTTTCAACCCCAAGCATAAGCCCCATTCCGCTAATGCTTTTGACGCCACTCGTACCACTTAGCATGTCTTTAATAAACTTCGACTTCTCGTTTACTTCAAACATCAACCGCTCGTCTATTCGCTCGACAACGCTTAACGCTCCGGCACAAGCCACTGGGTTTGCGCCAAACGTTGAGCCGTGTGTTCCTTTGGTTAAAACGTCTTTGGTTTTGTCATTAAAAAGCGTCGCACCGATAGGAAGCCCGCCACCTAGCCCTTTTGCGGTTGTAACGATATCCGGCTTAATTCCAAAATGCATATAAGCGAAATATTTTCCTGTTCGGCCGTTGCCTGTTTGGACTTCGTCTGCAATTAAAATTATATCTTGTTGTTGAAGTTTTTGAATTTCATCCACAAAAGCACCGCTTAACGTGTGAACTCCACCCTCGCCTTGAACCGTTTCAAACATAATAGCCGCAATCTTGTTTGCATCCACTGCTTTTTTCAAGCCGTCGATGTCGTCTGCGTTCACATATATAAAGCCGTCGGTTAGCGGCAAGAAATCCTTGTGGAAACTGTCTTGACCTGTTGCGGCAAGCGTTGTTATGCTTCTGCCGTGGAAACTGTCTTTTAGCGTTATGATTTTGTAACAGTCGGCGCCTTTTTTATCGGCGGCGTATTTTCTTGCGGCTTTAATTGCACATTCGTTTGCTTCAAGCCCCGAGTTTGAGAAAAAAACTTTTTTCATGTGTTCGGTTTTTCCTATTAACGTTTCGGCAAGTTCCACACAAGGTTCAGTGTAATAAAGATTTGATATGTGCTGAAGTTTTCCCAGTTGTTCCGTCACTGCGTCTTTCCAAACGTCGTCGCAAAACCCGAAAGCGTTTACACCAATTCCGGTCGTAAGATCTATATACTCTTTGCCGTTTTGGTCGTAGCAAAGTGAACCTTTTCCGCTTTCAATTAAAACATCAAACCTCGCGTAGGTATCCGCTATAAACTGTTTATCTTTTTGTTTTATGTTATTCATAATTTACTTATTCCTCGTGTGTTTGATTTAGCCTGTCGACTATAAGCGTTCCCGCGCCTTCGTCGGTCAACATCTCGATTAAAAGAGCGTGGGGAACGCGCCCGTCCATAATGATAACCTGTTTAACCCCTCGTCCTATCGCCTCGATGCAACATTCAACCTTTGGTATCATTCCGCCCGAGATTATGCCGGCATCAAAAAGTTCCACCGCTTGTTTTGTGTCTATTTTCGGTATCAGTGAAGTCGCATCATCTTTGTCGCGAAGTATTCCGGCGATGTCGGTCATCGTTATAAGGTTTTCGGCTTTCATCGCCCCTGCTATAAACGCCGCGGCTGTGTCTGCATTGATGTTATAGACGTTTCCGTTTTCGTCACACCCAAGTGTCGACACGACCGGTATATATCCTTTGTCCAAAAGGTCGATGATTGGTTTTATGTTAACGTCGCAGATCTTGCCGACAAAACCCAAACGCTCGTCTTTTTGTGTTGCTTTAATCATGTGGCTGTCTATTCCCGAAATGCCCATAGCCGTTCCGCCTTTGGTTTGAAGCAGGTTAACAAGTCCTTTGTTAATCTTTCCGGCAAGCACCATCTGGACTATTTCGGCGGTTTCGGCGTCGGTTACGCGAAGCCCGTCTACAAACTCGGTTTTTTTCCCAACAAGATTAAGTTGCTCGGTAATCTCGGGGCCTCCCCCGTGGACAAGCACGACTTTAACGCCGACAAGCGACAAAAGAACGATGTCCTCCATAACCTGTTGTTTTAAATCCTCGTTAATCATGGCGTTTCCGCCGTATTTAATAACGACGGTTTTGTTGTAGTATCTTTGTATATACGGCAAAGCCTGTGTCAAGATGTTTGCGCGTTCAAAGTTAGAAAGCTCCATTTAATTACCGTCCTTTTGTTGTTTAAGTTCTGTAATCTCCGTTTATCTTAACGTAGTCATACGTAAGGTCGCAACCCCAAGCGGTTGAACAAGCCTCGCCGCTATTTAGATCGATTAAAATCTCTATCTCGTTTTCAACAAGTATTTCCTTTGCTTTTTGTTCGGAAAAATCAACGCCTGCGCCGTTTTTACACACGACTATCTCGCCTTTGTTTGAAACAAACGAAACATCAATCTTTGTAACGTCAACGTTAGCGCCGCTATATCCAATAGCACAAAGAACCCTGCCCCAGTTTGCGTCTGCGCCAAACATTGCGGTTTTGACAAGCGAAGAACAGATAACCGACTTTGCAACCGTCTTTGCGGTTTGCAAGTCACTCGCGTTTTTCACGTTGCATTCAAGCAGTTTTGTCGCGCCCTCGCCGTCCCCCGCAACCTCTTTGCAAAGCGCCATTGTGACGGAATTTAAAGCAACCATAAATTTATTAAAGTGTTCGCCCTCTTTGTCGATAACATCGTTATCTGCAAGCCCGTTTGCAAGCACTGTCACCATATCGTTTGTCGAGGTGTCGCCGTCTACGCTTAGCATGTTAAACGACGTTTCAACGTCGACCGAAAGCGCTTTTTGTAGCATGTCGCTTGTTATGTTACAGTCGGTTGTTATAAAAACAAGCATAGTTGCCATGTCGGGGTGTATCATTCCCGAACCTTTGGCTATGCCTCCTATTTTGCATTCAACTCCACCGATATCAAAACTTGCTGCAACTTGTTTCGGACGCGTGTCGGTTGTCATTATGCCAAGCGCCGCAAGCGTTCCGCCGTCCTCGCTTAAACCGTCCACAAGGTTAGGTATGCCGTTTACTATTGGGGTTATATCAAGCGGTTGGCCGATAACACCGGTCGACGCTATTACAACATCTGTTTTGTCGATGCCAAGTTTTTCAGCGATGGCAACACAAGTTTTTTTCGCAACTTCAATCCCGTTAGCGTTACAGGTGTTTGCGTTTCCGCTGTTACAGATTATAGCTTGAGCAACGCCGTTTTGCGTGTTGTCTTTTGTTACAACAAGCGGCGCGCCTTTCACAAGGTTTTTTGTGTAAACCGAAGCGGTGGTACACGGAGCCTTGCTATATATCAAGGAAAGGTCTTCCTTTGTTTTGTTTTTGCGTATTCCACAATGTATGGCGTTTGCCAAAAAACCTTGCGGAGCAGTAACCGAACCGGGTATCTGTTTCATAAAACCTCCAGATTTTTAAAAATAATGAGGAATTAGAAATGAGGAATGAGGAATGTTTGTGCGCCCTTCGGGCGAATTTTAAATATTTTAAATTAATCTTTTGCTCTTACATAACGTTTGCTTTATACAATGGTAAGTTTCAAAAATAATTTTCAATATATCGGCGAAGCCGATACCTACATTCCTAATTCCTAATTCCTCATTCCTAATTTAAACAACAAGTCCTTTATCTTCTCTAACTCCAAGCGCTATGTTCAACGCTTGGACAGCCGAGCCCGAAGCTCCCTTTCCAAGGTTGTCAAACCGCGCCGCTAAAACTGTTCTTTCGTCGTTTCCAAAAACCGCTATCTCCATTCCGTCTTTTCCCGAAAGCGAGTTTGAAGCGACAAAGCCACCCTCGTCAATCACATCAACATATCGTATAATATCGAATTTGTAGTGCGTTTTGTATATATTAATTAACTCTTGTTTTGTGCTATTATGCGTTAACATGTCGGAAAAAAGCCCAATCGTCACAAGCATTCCGCTGTAGTACGGCGCGACTATCGGACAAAACACAGGGTCATTTACAAGGCCGCTTATTAGTTTCATCTCGGGGAGATGTTTATGTTGTTGTGAAATGCCATAAAGCCTTGGGGAACATAAAGCCTCGTCTTTATGCTCGTTTTGATAATCGGCTATCATTGGCTTTCCGCCTCCGCTGTAGCCGGTTATCGAGGTACAGTTAAGCAAAGCTTGTTTTGGCAAAACTCCGTTTGCAACAAGAGGATAAGTAAGAGCTATAAATCCGCTTGCGTGACAGCCAGGAACCGCAATTCTCTTTGAAACCGAAAGTTTTTGCCGGTGTTCCGCCGAAAGTTCGGGCAGGGCATATGCCCAGTCGGGCGAAATTCTGTGCGCCGTCGAGGTGTCGATTATCACGGTGTCTTTGTTTTCGCAAAGCGCGACAGACTCCCTCGCGGCGTCGTCCGGAAGACACAAAAAAACAATGTCGGCTGTGTTTATCGCTTGCTTGCGCGCGCTGATGTCTCGGCGCAACTCGTCCGAAAGCGTGACAAGCTGTATGTCGTCTCTAGCTTCGAGACGTTCAAATATACGAAGACCTGTTGTTCCCGATCTTCCGTCTATAAATACTTTTTTCATGGTAAATCCCTTTTTTATCTATAATGCAGGGTGTTAATCGCTAATGTTACTAGTTTCACGCTATAAACTCCGCCAAAACCGCAAGTTGCTTTTCAATAGATTTAATCGACGTTCCGCCCGAAGAAATTCTCTTTTGAACACATGTCTCGAGCGAAATCTCGTTATACAAATCGTTATCAAACAATTCATTATACTCTTTGTATTTTTCTAGCGGCAGTTTTTCAAGCACAACGTTGTTTGAAATACAGTGTGCGACAAGTTCGCCCACAATCTTGTAAGACGTTCTGAACGCAACGCCTTTTTTAACAAGATAATCCGCAACATCTGTCGCGTTAATAAAGCCTTTTCCGGCGGCTTTGTACATATTTTCGGGCAACGCTGTCATCGTTTTAATCATCGGGACAAAGATCTCAACACATTTTTGAACGGTGTCGAGGGCGTCGAAAACCGCCTCTTTGTCCTCTTGCATGTCTTTGTTGTACGCAAGCGGCAGACCTTTTAATGTGGTTAAAAGCGCCATCAAATCGCCGTATACCCTCCCCGTTTTTCCGCGGACAAGTTCCGCCATGTCGGGGTTTTTCTTTTGGGGCATTATGCTTGAACCGGTTGTGTAGCTATCTGATAGTTCGATAAACTTAAACTCCCACGACGACCACAATATAATCTCTTCCGAAAACCTCGAAAGATGCATCATAACAACGGCATATGCGCCGACGAGTTCGACACAAAAATCCCTGTCTGAAACGCCGTCTAGGCTGTTGAGCATGACGCCGTCGAAGCCCAGTGCTTTTGCGGTCATCTCGCGGTCGGTTTCATATGTCGTTCCGGCAAGCGCGCAACAACCAAGCGGAGAAAGGTTCATTCTTTTAACCGCGTCCTCTATTCTTCCGATGTCGCGCATAAACATCATTGCATACGCCAAAAGATGATGCGCAAACGTTATCGGCTGGGCGCGTTGAAGGTGGGTATAACCCGGCATGATGGTGGTTTTATGTTTTGTTGCTTGGTCGTGTATGGCGGCCAGCAGTTGTTTCAATTGGTCTGTGAGCAACTCAGATTGCTCCCTTAAATAAAGCCGCAGATCAACCGCCACTTGGTCGTTTCGGCTTCGCGCCGTATGCAACCTTTTTCCGACGTCGCCAATGCGTTTGGTAAGTTCCGCTTCGACAAACATGTGGATATCCTCTGCCGTTAAATCGAACTCTAGTTTTCCGTTTTCTATGTCGTCGAGAATGTCACAAAGTCCGCTTATAATCTCTTTGCTGTCCTCTTTCGAGATAATCGCTTTTTCGGCAAGCATCGCGGCGTGGGCAATCGAGCCGGTAATATCTTGTTTATAAAGTCTTTTGTCGAAATGTATAGACGAATTAAAATCGTCCGCAAGTTTATCTATATCGCCGAGCGAACGCCCGGCCCACATTTTGGACATATATACCTCTTTTTTAATTAGGAATGAGGAATTAGGAATGAGGAATTAGGAATTAGGAATTAGGAATGTTGGTGCGCCCTTCGGGCGAAAATTTAATAATATAACATTAGGGATTTTATGTCCTTTTTAACACAGAAGAAACTCAAAACCCTAAATATTCAAATCCCGCCGTAGACGGCTCCTTCATTCCTAATTCCTCATTTATTAAAGTTTGTTTTTCTCTTTCATCTTTGCATAAACTTTGGTCGGAAGTGTGTATAAGTTTACAAATCCTGTCGCTTCGCTTTGGTCGTATACCTCGTCCTCATCAAACGTAACAACCTCGAAATCATATAGCGAATAGGGGGAAGAAACCCCGGCGTTTATCATGTTGCCTTTATAAAGTTTAAGCGTGACATCCCCCGTAACCGTCTTTTGCGTCGTCTTGACAAACGACAAGATAGCCTCGGTTAACGGCGTGAACCACTGTGCGTTATACACGAGTTCCGCAAGTTTTTGCGCAACAAGCGCCTTATAGTGTGACGTGTCTTTGTCAAGGCAGATGCTTTCGAGAACGCTGTGGGCTTTGTAGAGAATTGCTCCGCCCGGTGTTTCGTACACTCCGCGGCATTTCATTCCGATAAGCCTGTTTTCAACGATGTCGAGAAGGCCTATTCCGTTTTGTCCGCCAAGTTTGTTAAGCGTTGTAACTATCCCGACGCTGTCCATCTCTTTGCCGTCGACCGCTGTCGGTATGCCCTGTTCAAAATGTATCTTGACATAGGTCGGCTTGTCGGGCGCCATCTCGGGGGAAACCCCCATTTCAAGGAACCCTTGTTTGTTATAGAGTGGTTCGTTTTCGGGGTTCTCAAGGTCTAAGCCTTCGTGCGAAAGATGCCAGATGTTTTTGTCTTTGCTGTAGTTTGTTTCGCGGCTTATCTTAAGCGGAACGTTATGTTTTTCGGCGTAGTCTATCTCTTCGTTACGCGATTTAATGTCCCATTCTCTCCACGGGGCAATTATATGCATGTCGGGCGCAAAGGCTTTGACACCCATCTCGAAACGCACCTGGTCGTTTCCTTTTCCTGTGCAACCGTGACACACGGCGTCTGCGTTTTCACGAAGCGCAATCTCTGCCACCCTTTTTGCTATCGGTGGGCGAGCAAAAGCCGTGCCTAACATATAGTCTTCATACAACGCGCCGGCTTGAACGCAAGGGAAAACATATTCATCGAGGAATTCTTTTGTAAGATCTTCAATATAAAGCTTTGAAGCGCCCGTTTTAATTGCCTTTTCTTCAAGCCCTTCAAGCTCGTCAGCTTGTCCAACATTTCCGCTAACCGCAATTATCTCGGGGTTGTTGTAGTTCTCTTTTAACCAAGGTATTATAATCGAAGTATCAAGTCCTCCCGAATATGCAAGCACAACTTTTTTGATTTTAGATTTATCCATAATAGAAATCCTCCGTTTTATTTCAATTTTAGTTTATGAATATATATTAACATGTTTTGTATTATTATGCAATAATTATTTGTATGTTAAATAAAATGTGTGTTTGTGCACAATTTATTATATCGTTAACGATATTTTGCATGTGATTTTGCTTGAATCGATGCATGGTTAACCTGTATATACACTGAAAATCTGCATAAACATGCATATTTTCGGTTCCGCCAAACGCTTTGCAAAAAAAAATATACAAAACAATTGTGTGTACGCCGTCAATAGAGTATACTTATATTAACTTTATTACTACATAAAGATACAAAAATCGAGCTTTCAATTTTGATATATGTTTTTAATGAAGATTTTTTGTAGGTCTTTTTAGGATAGATTATATAATACATTAATACATGCGGAGGTTTACAAAAATGCAAAACAATCAAAAACTAACGTTAGGCAACAAGTTAGCGTTTGCGGTCGCAGACCTATACGGAGGCGGTTCGTTTAACATCATAAACTTTTTGTATCCCGGCTTTCTTGCGTTGACGGTTGGGCTTCCGCCGTTTTGGATTAGCTTTGTCATGTTTGTTGCACGCGTTTGGGACGCGGTTAGCGACCCGCTTATGGGGAGAATTTCCGACGCTTCGTCCAACAAAACGTTTGGCAAACGAAGGGTGTTTCTTGTTGTCGCGTCGCCGTTTGTGCTGTTGTCGCTGTTTTTAGTGTTCTTTCCGTACTCTATGAGCAGCCTCGCTTTAAGGGTTACGGCGGTAACGTTGTCATACATGTTTTTTTGCACCGTTCAAACTACCGTGATGATCCCATACTATTCCCTTTCAAGCGAACTCTCAAGCGACTACAAGGACAGATCGTCCGCAAACTCTTTGCGTTTAGCTTTTAGCATATTTTCCTCTATACTTTGCGTAGCGCTTCCCGGCATTGTTGTTGCAACGGTGGGCGACGACAGCGGATATATCGTTATGAGTTTGATGTTCGGAACGCTTTTTGCCGTTTCGGTTTTGTTAACCGGGCTTTTCACAAGAGAACAGATCAAAACTCCGGCGGTTAAACGCGAGTTTAGGTTTGATGAATTCACAAGATTTTTAGCCGTTCGCCCGTTTAAACAATACCTTGGAATGTATCTTGCTCTTCAAATAACGATGTCTATAATGAGTTCACTCTATTTTTTCTATATAGATTTCTACATAAGACGCGACGTAACGGCGGCGGGGGAAACTTCGATGCTTGGCATGATAGGCGCGGCAACATTTTTCATGACACAAATTTTTGCTCTTCCGTTTTATCTTTGGCTTATAAACAAAACCAACAAAGCGTTTGCATATCGTTTAGGCTCAATTGTATGGATAATCGCCGGAATATCCTTGTTTATGTTAACTCCAAACGTTTCCGACCTTGCGGTTATACTTTTGTCGCTTGTCATGGGGTTTGGCATAAGCGGAGCAGGGCTTGTACCCCACGCTATGTTCGGTGACGTTGTCGACGCAACCGAGGTTGTGGTAGGAGAGCGCGGCGAAGGCGCTATGAGCGGATTTGTTAACTTTGTAAACAAGATAGCGCAAGCGGTAGGCCTTTCGATAGTTATGGCGGCACTTGGGTTTTTTGGTTTCACCGAACGCCCGGCCGGCCAAGACCCCGTGCTTTCGCAACCGCTTTCGGCACAACTTGCAATTAGAGTTATCCTTTGTCTTTCGCCGCTTATTGTTATGTCGGTTGGGATGTTGGTTTCAAAAAAATACAGTATCGACGCAAAAAAACAAAAGCAGGTTAGACAAAGCCTTGACACAAACGATACCCAAAGCCTTGAACAACTTAAAAAAGAATTTAGTTAAAAAACAATCTTTGTTAGAACTATAAATTAACAACATAGGAGAGCAAATCGATGTTTATTGTTTTGATTATTTATGTTTTAGTTTTTTCGATTTTAATTTTAACTGAATATAATAAGAAATTTAAAAAATATCATGTTTTTTTTAAAGGCTTGACGAGTTTTATATTTTTATCAACCGCTCTTTATTTTGCGGTTGGTTATTCGGGACCCTTTTCAAATCTGTTTCAAATTCTTATGTGTATAGCGCTGTTTTTTTGTCTTGTAGGCGATGTCTTTTTAAGCATAGTTTCCGGCCGCTCCGATTCGTGGTTTTTTGTTTTGGGCGTCGTTTCGTTTGCCGCAGCACACGTGATTTTCTTTGTCGCGTTTGGCGCCGTCGTGCCGATAACGATAGTTGACATCTTAACCGCCGTCGTCATCGCGATTTTATGTTTTGGCATAACAAAACTCAAAATAATCGATATCCAAGACAAAAAGGCGCTTATACTTGCCTATTCGGTTTTTCTTGGGCTTTTAATGGCAAAAGGCATAACGGTTTTGGTTGATTTTGGGACGACACAGTTTGCGATAATCGCGTTTTTAGGCGCAACCTTGTTTTTTGTGTCCGACGTCATTCTTTTGTTTATACTGTTTTCGACAAGAAAAATTAAGATACTTACCTTTTTAAATCTTTTAACATACTACTCGGCTACTATGCTTCTTGCGTATTTAGTTGGTGTTTAAGATTAATCCCACCTTAAAAGATTTAAAAGAAAGCTTTGTTAAAAACCGCATGTAAAGGTTGCGAGTTTGATTTTTTGTATCTTTTTTAGTCGAGATTAGCATTAGCTGAAATTAAAAACTTTTGGAGAAAAAATGGTTCAAGTTATTATTGGATTTTTGGTTTGCATAGTCGCAACCTCGCTAGGTTCTCTAACCGGAGCCGGCGGCGGAGTTATCATCAAACCGGTTATGGACGCCGTCGCGTCCGACATATCGGCTTTAGAGATGAACTTTATGTCGGGATTAACCGTCTTCTCTATGACTATTGTGTCGATAGCAAAAAGCAGAGGAAAAGTTCCAAACGTTAGCGGACGAATACTGATGTTTTTGGCGCTTGGCGGAGCGTTTGGAGGGGTTGTCGGCAACTATGCTTTTGGGTTTGTCTCAAGCTTTTTGAAAAATCCCGAGACGATAAAGATAATTCAAAACGCCGCTTTAGCTATTTTAATCGGCGGCATCTTTATGTATCTTATAAACAAGTCAAAGATAAAAACAAAAGATGTCCGAAGTTCTCTTCTAACTTTTTTAATCGGAACAGGCCTTGGCGTTTCGGGAGCGTTTTTGGGAATAGGCGGAGGACCAATTAACCTAGTTGCCATGTCGTTCTTTTTTTCGATGACCCCAAAAATGGCGGCATACTGTTCGATTTTTGTAATCATGCTTTCACAAGGAAGCAACCTTTTAATAACGATAACTTCGGGAGTTCCCGAGTTTAATATATATATGATGTTGTCTATGGTAATAGGCGGCATTTCGGGCGGCTTTATTGGGGCATTTCTCGACAAATACATCGACGACGACAAGACAGATAAGTTGTTTTTTGTCCTTCTTGTCGCGATTGTCTTGATTTGTATCTATAACATAGCTGCTATAGTTTTTTAGTTTTCGGAGGATTTTCATGTTTTTGGATTTTTGGTCGTACGACGCGGAGTATGTCAAGATTTTTGGCGCGTCACATCTAACTTTTATTGCGTTTTGTTTTGCCATTATAGCTTTTTTTATAATACGAAAAGATATAATAATTAAACATCAAAACAAAATCAGGTTGCTTTTTTTGGTTCTGTTGGTTTTCCAATCAACCGTGCTTATGTATGGTTGGTATTTTTTTGCGACACCGAGTTTTTTGTCCGAGGGGCTTCCGCTCCATCTTTGTAGGCTAGCAACGCTAATTTCAATAGTCTATCTTTTAAACAAAAACAAGAAACTGCTCGATCCGATATGTTATTTTTGTATCTTTGCGCTTATATCTTTTTTCTATCCAATGCAGATATACAACTATTCGCACGCGAGCGGTATATCATACATAATAAGCCACCTCATGATGGTTTTAGTTCCTTTGTTCGCAATGATAACGACAGATTGGTTTTATTCGTGGCAGGGATACAAAAGGGCGGTTATCTGGTTTACGGTATATTTTCCGATAGCTTTAATCGCAAACCAGCTTACAGGCGGAAACTATTTCTATCAAGTTAAACGTCCGTTTTTCCACAGCATGAACCCTGTTTTGTTTGGCGCACTGTCCTATATCGTGACGGTGGGCGGGTTTGCTGTTATCACTCTGTTGTTGCTCTATCTCAAAAAGAAAGTTGTCGAAAAAATGGGTCAAAAAGAAAAACGGTCGAATGCGTGAAATTAGATAACACAAATAAGCAATGGGCTGTGACAAAATTGTCATAATTCAATAATATCGTAGACAACACAGGGACACGGCTTTGCCGTGTCCTTATTTTACCATAACATACAGCCTTTAAATTCATATATGAATTTAAGGCTGTATTTTTTTGAACGGTAGCGGTTTGACACAAAGACTATTCAAGCTTAAAAAACGTTCTCGACGTTTTTCTCACTATTGTTTTTATAATGTTTAATATAATACGTATTAAAGAAAATACTAATAATTTTTGAACATTTCAAAAAAACTGTTGACAAATTAAAAAAAAGGTGCATAATATAGTTAGCACTCGAAATGATAGAGTGCTAACAAATCAAAAAGGGACGGCGAAATGGATATAAGCAACCGCAAAAAGTTGATACTATCCGCAATAGTAACATTGCACGAGGATAAGGGCGACCCAATAGGTTCCGCAATACTTGCGAATTTTTTGAGCAATCTATCGGTCTCTTCTGCTACCCTTCGAAACGAGATGGCGGAACTTACGGCTTTGGGATATCTTATGCAGCCACACACCTCCGCCGGGCGTGTCCCAACCATGTTGGGGTTCAGATATTATATCGACAACTTAATAAACTCCTATCCTTTGGAAAGGGGCGAAGCGTTGGAGATACGCAAAACTGTGCTCGCGTTTGACAGCGACCCGGACAAGGCCGCGGAAAGTTGCGCAAAGACTATGGCGAAATATTTCGGGCTTGCGGTAGCCTCAACAACGCCGACGCGAACGGTGTCTAGCGTTGTCCATTATAAACTCATCTCGGTTGGGCGGTTTAACATAGCGCTTTTGGCGGTTACCGATTCAGGTTCGGTCAAAACGCGTGTAACAAGGCTTGAAATAGAACCAACGCAAAACGAACTCTCTGACGCCGAAAACGCATTAAACAAGCATCTTGCGTTTGTTTCGTTTCAAGACATAACAAGCGAAAAACTTGAGGCAGTGTTTTCCGATTGTAATGCAAACCGAAGTTTAACGCGTGACATACTAAGCGGCGCAGTTATCCTTGCGGAATCGATAACCGAAAAATCGCTTTACTATGACGGGTTGCATTATCTAACAAGGTTTCGCGAACTCGATTGCGAGATGAAAGAACTGCTTGAACTTTTTTCTAACTCAACCCTTCTTTTAAAAAGAATGGAGCGAGGACCCGACATCTCGGTTTTGGTAGGCGAAGAACTCTCGGCATACTCGCTTAACAACATAAGTCTGGTTTCGTCTGGTTATACGGGGCGTTCTGGGTTTCGTGGTTCTCTCGGAATAACCGGGCCCGTTAGAATGAACTATGCTTATATAATCCCGCGACTTAAAACATTTTGCGATTCAATGAGCGAACTGCTAATAAACAGATAGATTTTGTATTTATATCATGGAGGTAGAAATGGCAACAAACAAAGAGAGCGAACGCGAGAAGGAGATCTTTGACAAGATTTCCGAAATCGAACAGGAACTCGAGAAAACTTCGGACGACGTGACCGAACAAACCGCGACAGAGGAAGAAGACGAACTCATAAGCGAAATTTTAAACGAAATTCGAGAAGAGGAACAAAACGCAAACCTTTCTGACGAAAACGACCAACTCGCAAAAGATTTCGCCGAACTTAATGACAAGATGTTAAGAACTGCGGCAGAGTTCGACAACTACCGTAAACGCACCGACAAAGAAAAAAAATCATCGATATCGTTCGGAATGGGTGTCGCAATCGAAAAGATGCTTCCGGCAATTGATGCGCTTGAGATGGCGTGTGGTGCCGAAACAACCGACGAAACATATAAAAAAGGTGTCGAGATGACGCTTTCTCTTTTCAAAACAGCTTTTTCAGGGCTTGGCATAACAGAGATAGAAGCAGTTGGAAAAGAGTTCGACCCAAATTTACATGCCGCCGTTTCAAATATAGAAACCGAAGAATACGAAAGCGGAATCGTTGCAAACGTACTTCAAAAGGGTTATAAACTGGATGAAAAGGTTATACGCCATGCAATGGTGGTTGTAGCTAAATAACAAAAAATATAAAACTGTCGTTTTATATTTTTTGTTACTTTGGAAAATTTGAGTTTCAAGCAAAAAGTATCGCCCGATTTTGGCTAAAGCCAAAACCACTCAAAGTTTTCGACTTTAAGAAAGTATATTTATACTGTTGTTTTATATTTATTGTTACTTTATAAATTTGTTATTAAAAAATTAAGGAGATATATATCATGGGAAAAATTATAGGAATCGACCTCGGAACAACTAACAGCTGTGTTTCGGTTATGGAAGGCGGAGAACCCGTCGTCATAACCAACTCAGAGGGAGCGAGAACAACCCCGTCGGTTGTCGCGTTCTCTAAAACAGGGGAAAGAATGGTTGGACAGGTTGCAAAACGCCAATCTATCACAAACCCCGACAAAACAATTAGCTCGATAAAAAGAGACATGGGTTCAGACAAAAAAGTGGATATCGACGGAAAGAAATACACTCCACAAGAAATCTCCGCAATGGTTCTAGGAAAGCTTAAAGCAGACGCGGAAGCGTATCTCGGCGAAAAGGTAACCGAAGCGGTCATAACCGTTCCGGCATACTTCAACGACGCACAACGTCAAGCAACAAAAGATGCCGGCACAATCGCGGGCCTCGACGTTAAACGTATCATCAACGAACCAACAGCGGCAGCGCTTGCATACGGAATCGACAAAGACAACGACCAAAAAATCATGGTATACGACCTTGGCGGCGGAACGTTCGACGTTTCTATCATCGAGATGGGTGACGGTGTTCAAGAGGTTCTCGCAACAGCCGGAAACAACCGTCTTGGCGGCGACGACTTCGACCAAAAAGTTATAGACTACCTTGCGGACGAATTCAAAAAAGACACCGGTGTAGACCTAAGACAGGACAAAATGGCTCTTCAACGTTTGAAAGAAGCGGCTGAAAAAGCAAAAATTGAACTTTCAAGCGTGGCTTCAACCGCAATTAACCTCCCGTTTATAACAGCGGACGCAAGCGGCCCGAAACACCTTGACTTGACTCTTTCAAGATCTAAATTTGACGAGCTCACAAGCGATCTTGTCGAAAAAACAATGGCTCCGACACGCCAAGCACTTAAAGACGCAGGTCTTGACCCATCTAACCTCGACAAAGTTTTGTTGGTTGGTGGATCTACTCGTATTCCGGCAGTTCAAGAAGCCGTTAAAAAACTAATCGGAAAAGAAGCGTTTAAAGGAATTAACCCGGACGAATGTGTTGCTATTGGCGCGGCTATCCAAGGCGGAGTTTTGGGCGGAGACGTTAAAGGGCTTTTGCTTCTCGACGTAACCCCGCTTTCGCTCGGAATCGAAACCGAAGGCGGAATTAACACAAGAATAATCGAAAGAAACACGACTATCCCAACCAACAAAAAACAAGTCTTCTCGACGGCGGCAAACGGCCAAACCTCGGTTGAAATACATGTTCTTCAAGGCGAACGCGACCTTGCAAAAGACAACAAAACGCTTGGCATGTTCCACCTTGACGGAATCCCCCCAGCACCGCGCGGAGTTCCCCAAATCGAAGTTGTGTTTGACGTAGACGCAAACGGCATCGTACACGTTTCGGCAAAAGATCTTGGAACAGGTAAAGAACAAAAAATCACAATTACAAGTTCGACAAACATGTCAAAAGACGATATCGAGAAAGCTGTTAAAGACGCAGAACAGTTTGCGGAAAGCGACAAAAAAGCAAGAGAAGAAATCGAAACCAAAAACTCGGCAGACACCGCAGCGTTCCAAGCAGAAAAACTTATCGAAGAACTTGGCGACAAGATAACCGAAGAAGAAAAAGCCGATATTCAAGCAAAAATAGACGCGGTTCGTGAAGCGATTAAACAAGACAACATCGAAAACATCAAAACTACAAAAGAAGAGCTTGAAAAGAAACTTTATGAACTTTCGGCGAAACTCTATCAACAAGCGGCTCCGGCAGAGGGTGCTCCCGAACAAGGCGCAGAGGCCGGCGCGGCTCCCGACGACGGCGTAGTAGACGCAGACTTCACCGAAGTAGAGTAACAAAAATTAAAACATTCCGCTTTTGCACAAACGTTAAATCGTTTGTGCAAAAGCCATGATTAACATAAAGGGGCTTTATAATGGCTCAAAAAAGAGATTACTATGAGGTTTTGGGGGTTAACAAAAACGCCTCGGAACAAGAGATTAAATCCGCATATCGTAAAAATGCGAAAAAATATCACCCCGACTTAAACCCCGACGACAAGGTAGCAGAAGAAAAGTTTAAAGAACTTTCGGAAGCTTATGAGGTTTTGTCGGACGGAACAAAGAAACAACGCTATGACCAGTTCGGACATGCGGGGGTAGACCCGTCGTATGGCGCCGGAGGGGGCTATGGCGGTTTTGGTGGTTTTGGCGGTTCGGCAGGTGGAATGGAATTTGACCTTGGCGACATCTTTGGGTCGATTTTTGGCGACGGTTTTGGCGGCGGACGTTCGTCGCGACAAGCAAACCCCAACGCGCCCAAAAAAGGTTCGGACATAAGAATATCGATTCCGCTAAGCTTCATGGAAGCGGCGAAAGGTTGCGTCAAAACGGTTCAAGTCAACGTCATGGAAAACTGTCCCGATTGTTCGGGAACGGGCGCGGCAAAAGGCACAAGCCCAACCGTTTGTTCCGATTGTGGCGGACGTGGGTTTAACTATGTTCAACAACGCACGATGTTTGGAACAATGCAAAGCACACAGCCGTGTAAAAAGTGTAACGGCAAAGGCAAGACTATCGAAAAAAAATGTTCCAAATGCATGGGAGACGGACGGGTTAAAACAAACCGCAGGCTTGAAGTTAAGATTCCGGCCGGCATAGACGACGACCAAAGCTTGCAGATAAGGGGCAGAGGGGACGCCGGAGTTAACGGAGGACCTTCGGGCGATGTTATCGCTGTCATATCGGTTCGACCCGATATTCTGTTTGAAAGACGACGTTTCGATGTGCTTGTAACGGTTCCTCTGACATTTTCTGAAGCGGCTCTCGGAATAAAAATGGAGGTTCCGACAGTCGAAGGCAAGATAAGCCTTAACATACCGGCGGGAACGCAAAGCGGCGCTATCTTCCGCCTTAAAGAAAAAGGTATTCAATACCTTAACGGTCGCGGAAAAGGCGACTTGTACGTAACTATTAACGTTGAGGTTCCGAAAAAACTTTCGAGAGATCAACAAGCGGCGCTTTCGGCGTTTGAAAAATCGCTTAAAATCGACAAAAACTATGAGCAACGAAAAAGCTTTGAAGACCGAATGAAAAAAAGCATCTGACAAGTTACCACCTAAAATATTGTTTATCGACAAAAAAGGGGCTGTGACGAAATTGTCATAATGCACAAAATCTGTAGGGGCGAACCTATGTGTTCGCCCGAAATCAATGGTAAATCCAAGGTTTCGGGCGGTCACGCAGGACCGCCCCTACATTTATTGGTCAATTTAACGAATTTTATTCCGTTTCGTCACAGCACCTTTTTTTAATTTTAAAATATGTAACACAATTAAATTCTGCTTAAACGTTCCCTTAACGGAAGTATCGCGGACGGGGAAACCGAAAGCTCGTCCACATCTGCTTTTACAAAAAATTCTGTCATCTCTTTGTCTGCGGCAAGTTCTCCGCAAACCCCGACCCAAATTCCGTGTTTATGTGCATTTTTACATGTCATCTCGATAAGGCGTTTAACCGCCTCGTGATGGTCGTCACAAAAACATGAGATGCTTTCGTTTTGCCTGTCGGTTGCCAGAGTGTACTGGATAAGGTCGTTTGTGCCTATGCTGAAAAAGTCTACCTCTTTTGCTAAAAGGTCGCTTATGACGGCGGCGGCAGGGGTTTCGATCATTATCCCAACCGAAAGATATTCGCTTATCTTGTGGCCTTCGCTTAAAAGTTCCGCCTTTACTTCTTTTATTATCTCTTTTGCTTTGATAACCTCTGAAACAGATGTTATCATAGGCAACATTATGCTTATCTCGCCGTGAATAGATGCCCGATAAAGAGCCCTTAATTGTGTTTTAAACACCTCAGGTCTTGTCAAACAAATTCTTATAGCGCGCATACCCATTGCCGGATTTTCTTCGTGGGGAAGTTTAAAGTAACTTGCTTGTTTGTCTGCTCCGATATCGAGGGTTCTTATAATTACCGGTCGACCTTCCATCTTTTCCGCCACTTTTTTATATGCTCGGTACTGTTGTTCTTCGGTTGGATAATCCTCGCTTTCAAGATACAAAAACTCGCTCCTGAAAAGGCCAATTCCTTCCGCGTCGTTTTCAAGAACCGCCTCGACATCGTTTGGCGAACCTATGTTAGCAAAAAGTTTGATAAGTTTTCCTGATTTTGTTGCGGTTTTCTTTCCTTTAAATCTACCCAACATCGTTGTAACGTCTTGTTGTTCCTTTTGTTTTGCTTTATATGACAAAAGCGTTTGCTCGTCCGGCTCGATAAACACGTCCCCTGTGTCCCCGTCAAGAATTATTAACTTTCCGTCAAGTTCCCTTGTAAGGTCGTCTTTAAGCCCAATTACTGCCGGAATCCCAAGCGTTCTTGCAAAGATTGCTGTGTGGGAATTTTTGCTCCCATAGCTTGTTACAAGCGCTAGAGTTTTTGCGCGGTCGAACTGTGCCGTTTCGCTTGGTGTGAAATCTAGGCCTGCGTAGATAAACGATTCTGTCACATGCTCTTGAGGAGTTTGTTTGCCGGTTAATATCTCGATAACTCTTATCGAAACGTCTTTAACGTCTGCCGCGCGCTCGCGCATGTATTCGTCCTCCATATTAGAGAACATCTCGGCAAACTGTTTTGCCGTCTCGCTAACCGCGCATTCTGCGGTAATTTTTTTGTTTACAATAATCTCTTTGACCGTGTCGCAATAATCGAGATCTTCAAGCATCATTTGATGAATCTCAAACAACAACGAGTTTTGTTTTCCAAGCGAGTTTGCCGTAACAACCGCAAGTTCGCCTAGTTGGGTAACCGCCATTGCGCGACTGCTTTCAAAACGCTTAATCTCGGTTTCGGTGTCGTCGGTGTGCTCAAGTGGCACATCGATAACCCTTTCTTTTGGAAAATGTATCTTTGCTATGGCAACACCGGAAGACACCCCTATACCTTTTAAAGTTAACATACAACTTGTTTCCTTCCTAATTTCTACTTAGCTTCAAAATGTTGAAGTAGTATTGTTTCGGCTTCGGCGTTCCAAAGACCGTCATGTTTTTTTACGCTTTCATCGAGTTTTGCGAAAAGCGGATCTGTTTTGCCAAGTTGCTCAAAGTCCGAAAGGGCTACAAGCGGCATGTCAAACTGGGTATATCCCAAAATTTTTCCTGCCTTGATTTCGGGCAAACAAGCCGTTACGTTTACTATCTCGGACAGACCGCATATATGGCTTACCATAACCGATGGACGTATTTTTCCTTTAGACGAAAGTTCAAGCGCCTCTTTAAGGTCATCTGTGTTTCCGCCTGTGCTTCCTAAAATGTGGGTCGAGATATAATGAACGTTGTATAGATTTATCTCGGCTGTAAAGTCGCTGTTTGTAGGACCTGCGAAAAAGTTTAAACAACCGTCAAAAGCCATAAGTTTATCGCCAAGTTCCGCAAGCGGTTTTATCGGAGCATATACAAAAACATCGTCGTATCCGTTGCCTTCCGATATATCCAACAGGTGTTTATATGGATCGTCTACATCGTTGGGATTTATATAATAAAGTTCGACGCCATTTTGTTTTGCAAATTCCGGGGATATAAGTTGTTTTGCGCGTTCAATTCTACCGTTATCAACGTCGGTCACGACGATTCGTTTTGGCCTGTTTCCAGCAACTATTGGATATTCGATTGCTCCAAGTCCCATAGGTCCACAACCGCCAAGTATCAAAACATTTCCGCCCTCTTTAATCCCTTTGGAATGGTCATAATTAACCTTGTTTGTGTGATACATTATGTTATATCCGCCGATTATGCAACTCATAGGTTCACCGAGCGAAGCGTTAAAATAACCCTCTCCGTCGTAGTGTAGCAAACAGCCAAGCTCCATAACCTCTTGTGGAATTATCGCATACGTAGCCGCGCCGCCAACAAATTCATATGAATAACCGGGGGATGCGAGGCTTCCTTTGTAGTTAAGCGCCGGTTGAAGAGAAAATCTTTCTCCGGGTTTAAATTCGTTCGACCATTTCTCGCCAACCTCGACTATCTCGCCCGAAAATTCATGTCCGATAATAATCGGGTTTGTATCAACATTTTGGGGGCAACGTTTATGTTGTTTCCCCTGTTTTAAAAGTTTATGTGTCGACATACAAACGCTGTCCGTAATAATCTTAACTAATATTTCGTCCGATTTAATTGCGGGAAGTTCAAATTCTTCAACCCTAAGGTCGTCCGCTCCGTACATTCTTATCGCTCTTGTTTTCATATCTAAAGTAATTCCTTCCGTAAACTAAAATGTAATAGCTTCAAGTATGACGCTTTGTTTAAGTTGTTCAACTAGCTCTTTGGTCGGCGGGTTAGTTCCGCTTGTCGTAACCGCTCCCGCGCTACATGCCATTGCGAGTTTTGAAGTCTGTTCAAGCGAAAGCCCCAGCTGTTTTGCACACGCCACCGCCGCAACCATGCTGTCTCCCGCTCCGACGGTTGACGCAACTTCAACGTTTATAGGCGGCGCGTAGTACGCTTCATTTTTTGTTATAAAAGCGGCTCCGTCGCTACCTTGTGACAAAACGACAAACTCGACACCGTCATTTATAAACTGTCTGCAAACAGTGTACATCTCTTGTTTTGTCATATCTTTTTTGTTGCAAAAACCAATAAGTTCTTGGTCGTTTGGTTTAATAAAGTTTGGATTTTCTAACAACGCTTGTTTAAACTGTTCTCCGTCGGCGTCAAAAAGCACAAACGACCCTTTATTTTTTAATTCTCTTATAAGTTGTTTATAGAAATCTTGTGGTGCGTTTGCATGGGTGCTTCCCGACAAAACAAATATCGTATCGCTCTTTGCAAACGACAAAAGTTTTTCGACAAGCTGTTGCTGTTCTTGTTTTGTCACAACAACTCCCTGTTCGTTAAGTTCCGTTATCCCAAAATTTTTGTCCAAGACCTTTGTGTTGGTTCTCGTGTTGCTTTGAACCATTACAAAATCATGTTTAATATTAAGATCGTCAAGTTTTGAAATAAGTTCTCGTCCGCCGTTTCCTCCGCAAAAGCCGGTAGCCAACGTTTCAATCCCTAGAACTTTTGACATTTTGGAAACGTTAATCCCTTTTCCTCCGGCATCCACCGTCGTAGAGGTTATACGGTTTAACCCTCCCGGTTTAAGAGTTTCGACCGTAACCGTTTTATCGAGAGCAGGGTTTAAAGTAACCGTGATAATCATTTGTTTTCACCTGTGAAAACCGCCATTATTTTGTCGGCATCAGACGCGTTAACAAGTTGTTCAACCGCTTCTTCATCCTCGAGAGCCTCGACAATGTTTTCTAAAATATCAAGATGTTGTTCGCCAAGCGCCGCTATTCCGATTACAAGTTTAACCGTTGTCCCCTCCCAATCTATGCCGTCGGGATAGGTTAAAACACAAAGCCCCGTCTTTTTGATATATTCGGCATAGTCTTTTTCGCCGTGGGGAATCGCTATCAAATTTCCAATCGCTGTTGAAAAACTTTTGTCTCTTTTAAGCATTCCTTCGGTATACTCTTTTGTTACATAACCGCCTTGTTCGAGAAGTTCTCCACATCTTTTGATAACGCTGTCTTTATCGATAGGTGTTTGGTTTAATACTATTTGATCTTTGTTTAACATAACATAACTCCTTATATCTTTTGTTGTTTGGCCTTATACCTATTCTCCGAGAATGTCGGTAAGATATTCCGAAAGTCGAACTGAAAGTAGGTATTCAATCGTGTTTAAAACCTTTTGGCTTTCGCCGTTTACGACGGCTGTCAAAAACTCCTCGTCCTCTACAAAAGCTCCGCTTATCGAACCTATCGCCTCTTTAAGTTTTGGCGAAGAATTTTGCGGCAGAAGAATTAAAAAACAGCTTTTTGCCTTTTCTTTGCTTTCGTTTACTATATATCCTTCTTTTGGATGTAAAACCGCAATAATTGGACTTTTTATTGCAGATGTACAACAATGTAGCAACACTATCTCAAGAGGTTCTATAAGTTGCGACGACATTTGTTCGCGTTGTTTAAGATTATTAAATATAACTTCGCCCTCTTGTAGACTATTTGAAAAGCGATATCCAACAAATTTCGAAAGCTCGTCCACCGTCATATCGGGTTGGATCTCAACCGTCTCGAAATTTTCAAGTATATCATTAATGTTCTTAAGATGTACAAGTGCGGCGTTAACGTTTTCTTTAAATGATTTTGTCTTTTCTTGTTTAACCGCTTTGTAACTATTCTCTGAAATCTTGTCTATAGTGTTTTGAATCTCTCTTTTTTCCGTGTCGGTAAGAAGCGGATGGGCTACTACAACCGGTTTATCGGTGTCCGGTATTGCGGTTGTCGCGATTAAAAAGTCACAATCTTTGAAGCTGTGTGGCTGGTTAAGCTCCCCTATCTCGGTTATAACTTCCTTTTCAAAAAACTTTTTAACCTGCCCCGCCATCATATACGAAACTCCAATTCCGCCAAGACAGATAATTCCAACTTTAAGTCGCCTTTTGGGTCGGTTTTGTCCAATCTCGAGAACTGCCGCGCCAAAATGTGTTGCAACACACGCTATCTCTTCTTCCGGAATAGGTTTTTCAAGCTGTTCGCTTAACACGGTACAGGCGTTTTCGGTACTTCTATATATGTCGGGGTACTCTGTCTTTACCTGTCCGCTTAATGGGTCTTTAATTCTGTATCCGTTCTCTATTCGAACAATAGCCGACCACAGATGAACGCTTAACCCTCGAACGAGATGTTCGTTTGTTTTAAGGGTAGGAGCAAGTCGGCTGTCAAACCGTTCGATCATTCTATACGCAAGACTTTGTGCCCTCGCAAAAGATAAGCTTTCGTCTTCGTAAAATTCGCTTTTTGTTTTTGTCCTTGCGGCACGTAAAACTTCAACTATGTAATCAAGTTCTTGGTGTTCTATCTCTACATTAAATGTATAGCTTAGTTCCAACGCAAGATTTTTTGCAACCTCTGTATAGAGAGTTTTTTGTTTTTGAACCTCGCCCGCTCCCAAAGTCAATCCGTTTTTAAGCCGCGATATCTGAACAGCCAAACGATAGGATAAAATCAAAACCGCGTCTTTTGTCATCCAGTTAAGAAAAACCGATTGTTCCGAGATAATCTTTTCAACTCCGGCTATTATATCGGGGGACAACATGTCGTCGAACGACGTTGCCACACCAAAACCTTTTTGATCTTTCAAAAGATAGTTTACATACGCAATTCTAATGTTAAGCTCGGTTCCGTTAACAAAAACCCCCATGCCTTTTTTTCGCAAAAGTTGTATATTATAGCTTTTTAATTCGCTTTCCAGTATATCCATATCGAGGCTTACGGTAGCCTCGCTCACCTTGAGGGTGCTTGAAAAAAAATATAATTTTTGCCACTCTGTGCTCCCAAGTATGAGAAGAGCCAACGCAATTCTTCTGTTGTCCTTGTCGTTTGAAACGTCGTCGCTTTGCTTTTCAACAACCTCTTTAAGTCGCTCTATATCTGTTTGTTCGCCCGAGAGATAAAGCCCCTCGCCAACCGTCGTTTCAATTGAGATATTAAACTTTTTCAGTACAACAGATGCACTTTCAAGTTCTCTAAAAACAGTTCTTCGGCTAACGCCGAGAAAAGAGGCAATGTCCTTGATACTCACGGGACCTGTTCTTTCAAGCAACACAGTGAATATCTTTCCAAGTCGCTGTGGTATCGTATACATAATTCCCCTTTCTCAACTTAGCGTTTTAAATTAAAGGTTGCTACTTAAAAACTGTTCAACCGCTTGCGCCGCCGCGTCCCCATCTTCGCCGTCAAACGTCAACGTTATCTCGTCGCCTTTTTTAACCGCTAGCCCCATAAGCGCGAACAACTTTCTTCCGCTTGCACTCTTTTCACCTTTTTTAATCGTTACATCACATTTAAAAGTCTGTATAAGTTTAACAAGTTCTCCGGCTGGTCGTGCGTGGATACCGTGTTCATCTACTATTGTATATTTAATTTCTTTCATATTTATTTCAACCTTTTAAAATTTTTTTTAAGCTTTGTCTTGTTTTAATTTTGCCAAAAGTTCGTCGTATTCCGGTGCCGACAAAAAGTCGGTTATCGTCACAAGATGTGCATCGGGATTGGAGCTTTTCGCTCTTTCTTGTAGTTGTACATGTGTCACGATTATCTGTGCTTCTTTTGGAATGTCGCTGACGGGGGAATGTTTAACCGTTATACCCTCGATTCCGCTGTCTTTAATCTTTTTGCGAAGTTTCGTAGCACCCATAGCGCTGCTTCCCATTCCGGCGTCGCAAGCGAAGATTATGAGCGAAACATCTGCAAAGCTGTTTGTGGTTTCTGTCGATTGAACGCTTTGTCCTTTAGATTCGGCTTTCATATCTTTAATCTTTTGTTGAGCCGCTTCAAGGTCGTCTTCGCCTTTATTGCTGTTTTTCAACAAAACAACCGAGATTAAAAATGTTACAACAGCGGAAAGCGTTATGCCAGCTATATTCGGCAGATAAGATCCGTATGGTGTCATAAGCATTTGAGCAATGATGCTTCCCGGAGACGCAGCGCCCGTCAAGCCGCCGCCAAACGTTGAGAAGATAAATGTTCCTGTCGCACCGCCCGCAATTAGTCCCAAAATTGTTATTGGTTTCATCAAAACGTACGGGAAATATAGTTCATGTATACCGCCGACAAAGTGGATAAACGCCGCTCCCGAAGCACTGCTTCGTGCGCTTCCTTTTCCGGCAACCATAAATGCTACGAGAAGTCCAAGACCGGGTCCCGGGTTTGATTCGATCATGTAGAACACCGATTTTCCAAGCTCAGCAACCTGTTCTGCGCCAAGCGGGGTAAACACGCCGTGGTTGATTGCGTTGTTAAGGAATAGAACTTTTGCCGGTTCAACAAATATAGCAGTTAAAGGAAGAAGGCCGTATTCAACAAGCCACGCAACCCCTGCGCCAAGAGCTTCGGTTCCCGCCGCAACGAGGGGACCCATTCCGTAGTAGCCGATAACAAGAAGGATAACGCCGATTATTCCGGCGGAAAAGTTGTTAACAAGCATCTCGAACCCTGCCGGGATTTTGCTTTGGGTTGCTTGGTCAAATTTCTTAATTATAATACCGCTCAAAGGTCCTACTATCATAGCTCCGAGCAACATTGGTATCGATGTTCCGGCGATGACGCCAAACGTTGCTATCGCCGCAACGACGCCGCCTCGTGTGTCGCTTATTGCTTTACCGCCGGTGTACGCTATCAAAAGCGGAAGAAGATATGTAAGCATTGGGGAGACAAGCGCCGCCATGCTTTCATTGGGCCACCAACCATCTGGGATGAAAAGAGCCGTTATAATTCCCCACGCTATAAATGCTCCGATGTTCGGCATAACCATGCCGCTTAGAAAACGTCCGAATAATTGCACTTTTTGTTTCATAAGTCATAAACTCCAAAATTATCTTTTTTCGATATGTATGCGCGCCAACATATCCGTTGACTGAAGTATAACACCGCAAACAGCCAATATCAAGAAATTGAACTTCAAGTTTGGCACACCGAAACTGTGACAAGTTTAAAGAGTTTTAGCAAACGTATTTTTTGAGGTTTTACAAAGCGTTACAAACCCCTTGTTATTTTGATTTAATTACGGTTTTTTTGTTAAAACATAAAGCGGACAGATTTAAAAAAATCTGTCCGCTCAGGGTGTCAAAAAACCTCTATTGCAAAATTGTGTTTTGTCAAAAAAACGGTTGTATACCGTTTGCACAAACATAATTGGTGGAATGTAGGGGCGGATATTATCCGCCCGTTCCGACACAACCCACAATGTAGCAAAAAAAACTTAGAATGAGTTTTTTTGTTACTATTTAGCCGTTTAATTATCATAATAACAGCGGTTTATATAATTTGTGCAACTAATGGCGGGCGGATGGTATCCGCCCCTACGCATAGTTTTGTGCAATATTTTTTAAGTTGCACCTTTTTTGACAGTCCGGCTCCGCCTTAAGGCGGAGTTTATTTACACAAATCAACTAAAGCTTGTTTTGTTATGCCATCTTCTAAAACCGATATTATCTTTGAATCGTTAATCCACACAGCACAACGACACGAGGTAACCCCAAGTCTCTTTGCTAACCCGTCCGATTTATATGTATCAATCGGGGTAACTTTGATGCTGTTGTTTTGTTTTCCAAACTCTTCAAAAACTGGCAAGAGTTCGCGAGAAGCAGCGTCCGACGCGTTGTAGATATAAACCAAAGAAGGTTTCCCGTGGTTTAAAAGTTGTTCTTCATAAATCTCGGATTCTGCTATATATTTTTCGGCGCTATATCCGGCAATCGCTCCGTCGCCAACTGCGGTGGCAACTTGTTTCAAGAACTTCGCCCTGACATCGCCCGCTCCGAAAACGCCTTGAATGTTTGTTTCCATCTTTTCGTTTGTTATAAGCTGCCCCGCACGGTCCATGTCAAGCATACCTTTGAAAATCTCGGTGTTAGGAACGTAACCGATAAACAAGAAACAGCTGTCAACTTTTACAGGTATCTTTTCGTTTGTCTTAACGTTTTTCAACACAACGGTATCAAGACGTTGGTCTCCTTCGAAACTGTCCACAACGGTGTTCCAAACAAACTCCATCTTCGGATTTGCCAAAGCTTGAGCTTTTGCAATTTCGTTGCAGTCCATCTTGCCGGTGTCGTGCATAACCGAAACAATAACCTTTGTTGCAAACTTTGTTAAAAACATGCCTTCTTCGATTGCGGCGTCTCCGCTTCCGATAACCATAATGGTTTTGTCGGAATTTGCGGCGGCGTCACACGTTGCACAAAACGAAATCCCTTTATCATAAAGATACTTGTCTTCGTTGTCTGCACCGGTCAAACGCGGTTTTCCACCACTTGCAACTATTACAACCTTCGCTTCATACGTAGTTCTAAACGTTTCGACCTTTTTGATATCTCCCGAAAGGTCAACCGATTTTACGTCGGTAAGTTTAAATTTAACCCCAAATCTTTTCGCTTGTTTTTGGAAAGAATTCATTAATTCAATTCCAGAAGAGCCTTCGGGAAATCCCGGATAATTTTCAATCTCGGATGTATAGGTTGCAAGTCCGCCGACAAGCGCTTTTTCGATTAAAAGTGTCTTAAGCTTCGCGCGCCCACAATATATTCCGGCAGTCATGCCCGCGGCGCCACCGCCTATAATCACTACATCATATTGCTCTATTTTCTTTTCCATGAGTCGTCCCTTTCTTTGTATGATACTTATATCAGGTAAACACAGGTTGCTTTAAATTAAATTATAACAACCGTTTGTCTACCTGATATCTGTACATTTTTACATAAAAAACTTTGCAAGCAGTTTACTACCGAAATAAGCGCCTATTAATAAAAATAGAGCAAAAACCCAACCGGACAACGAAAACGCCGATATCGCCGAGAAAAATGCACCGATGTTACAACCGAGCGCAAGCCGTGCGCCATAACCCATAAGTAACCCGCCGAGAACAGCGGCAACAACCTGTTTAACAGATTTAATCTTTTTGAACTTAAACTGTGAAGCAAGAAGTGTTGAAAGAAGCGCGCCAAAGATAATCCCAACGTTGCGAATTGAACCGCCGTCCGCAAAGAAACCGTTAGCAAGGGTGCTTTGTGCTTTTTCCGAAGCAAAGTATGCCCATGTGCTCACGTCTCCTCCAACCAGTTCAAAAACCCAAGCGCCCCAGTTTGCAAACGTGCTTGTGACGCCCCATGCGCTTCCAAGAGAGGCTATGTGTGCAACTTGGAAAACCGCAAGCAAAACCGCGCCCGCAACATATGTCAACGGTTCTGACAATATCTTTTTATAGATTGGATTTTTTCCAAGATCAATAAAAAATTGTTTCAAAGAAAATCCCCCCTACTTTGTTTTCTCGATAATGATTTCCCATTCGCCGTCGTCTACTTCTTCGATTTCTACGTTGTGTCCTTGTTTTCTAACCCATTCCGGAACATTTTTCATAGCACAGCTATGATCAATAGCAACTAAAAGAACGTCGCCAACCGCAATTTCCGCCAATTTTTTTTCCGTTTTCATAAGAGGTACCGGACAAGCCTCGCCTAAACAATCTAAAGTGAATTCTGCCATTTTTCTAATCTCCTCATTAAATAAATATTTTTTGTTTTTTCATTTTTATTCTGCACTACCCATTTTTTTCTTTTGCCATTTAATCGCCGCAATGTATAGAAGAACTATAATTGCAAATTGAACCACAAGAGCTCCAAACCAGCCGAACACATCGGGCAAGAACACCTTAGGTGCGTTTTCATTTAGCGTGCTCCAAAACGCTCCAACATCGTGGGCTCCCCACAGGGTTCCTGCAACGAAAAAGACAAGCGACAACATCTGCATAGTAAAGCCTTCTCCAACGCGCATAACAGTTCCCGAGGCACAACCGCCCGCGATTACCATTCCGATGCCAAACATGACTGCTCCAAGCAAAAGCGGAATTCCTATCGGCGCAACACTCAGCATGTTGATGCTTTGGTCGCCCGAAAGCTCTGCACCAAGCTTAAGCGCAAAAAATCCTACGCTCCCAAGAGACAACGCTACCAATACCGCTCTGGTAACCGATGTACTCCCCGTTATCCAAGGATCGCGAAACGCCGCCGTGAAACAGAACCGCGAACGTTGCAAGATATACCCGAATATAATTCCGAAAACCCAATATACCGGAAGTTTGCTGTTTCCAACCGAAAGATAATATCCAAAAGCTACTATTGCAACAATTAATATAATTGCATATGGTATCTGGCTTTTTTTCGGTTTTCTTGGTGTGCGCGCACGCTTGGTTTGCGTGGCTTGTTCTGTTTGATTAATTTCTGAAATAAAAATCCCTCCTCTTTCTTTGCTTGTTAAAATTATATCATAACTTTTTTTGATTAGGTTAATCAAAAATTTAATGAAACATTAGAAAAACTTATGACATTATACAAAAAGCATGATATAATGTTTTTTAAGATATGAAAATATTTTATTAGTATGATATATCGAAAAGGGGAACAGATGAACATCGGTCACATCGCGTCATTTATAGAAGTTGTGAAACTCGGAAGCATATCTGCCGCTGCGGAAAAATGCAACTTGACTCAATCGGCGTTGAGCCAACAAATTAGGGTTCTCGAAAAGAACTTCAACACAAAACTGCTAGACAGAAGCCACAAAGGCATTGTTCCAACCCACACAGGTGAAATCGCATATAATCATTTTATATCTATAATGGAATCATATGGCAACATCTTTCAAGAGATAGACAAATTAACCTCTAACTGTGAGACGATTAAAATAATCTCAACAGCGTTCGCTTGCGCATATGCCCTGCCTTGCACTTTTTATTATCTAAAAAATAAATATCCCGACTATTCTCTCGAAGTCGAAACGGCTCAAAGCGCTATTATCGAAGAGAAAATCTTAAAAGGCCAAGGGGATATGGGAATTATAGTCGGAAAAACAAGCGACAAAAGGCTAGCGTGTCAAAAAGTTTTTTCGGATGAATTTCTCCTTGTTTGCAGTCCCCAGTTTGACATTCCCGAAAGTATTGCTAAACAAGATATCTATAACTATCAATTTGTCATGCTTGCAAAACACTATCGAACCCAACAAATTTTAATCAACCAGCTTGGCGATAACGATATAGATGCCCAAAAATTGAACGTTTTGTATTCGGTCGACACGGCAGAGGCGATGAAACTTTCGGTTATCAATGGGTTTGGTATCGCTTTGTTGCCCTATATGGCAATAAAAAAAGAGTTGTATTATAAACAACTCAGGATAGTTAAGTGTGACGATTTGAAGTTGGAAAGCAGTTATTATTCAATTAAACAACAAAACACAAACAACGTTTGTATGAGCAAAGATAAAGCTATTAAATATATAGAAAAGATTTTAAATCAAACTATCTGCTGATTGTTATCTCCCAAACTCCGTTGATAACCTCTGTCGAATGTTGTTTAAGTTTATTTTGTTTGCAAAACTCCGAAACGGCGGCCAATGTACAACTGTGGTCTGTTACCAACATTAATTGTGTGCTTTGCTCAAGTTTGTTTAAACTTGATTGAAGTTTCATAATCGGCACAGGACAGATGTCCCCCAAACAATCAATCGTTTCTATTTTTTGGTTTTTGTTCATAACGTTTCGTCCGTTTTCTATTGTGATTTTTTTGTCATTATACCATATTTTAATTCAACCTGTAAAATCCGCCTTAATAATCGCTTTATTAAACAATTTAACTAAAATGTTATTTATTTAATATTTAATTTCTTTTATAATAAAAATAATTTTCAACCTATAAGGAGAACGAAAATGATTATCAAAAATGCATCGGTTTATTGTGACGGAAATTTTGTTACAAAAGATATCTATACAGACAACGGTTTTTTTAGCGAAACGTCGGGCGACGACTTAGTGTTTGACGCCAAGGGATTAAAAGCTATCCCTTCGTTGGTGGATATCCACAGCCATGGGGCTGTCGGGTTTGACTATTCCTCTTGCACAGCGAGCGACCTTAAAAGCATAGCGGAATATCAAGCGAAAAGCGGCATATGTGCCGTCTGTCCCGCAAACGTTGCGATGCCTATCGAAAAGCTCGAAAGCGTTGTCAAAATGATTGCAAACTACAGCGACGACAAAGGCTCGGATTTGGTCGGCAACGCCGACTTCGTCGGCGTGCATATAGAAGGACCTTTTTTAAACCCGGAAAAAAGGGGCGCACACAACCCAGATTACCTTGTGAACCCAATGGTATCATATATAGACAGGCTGATAAAAAGTTCGGGCGACAAGATTAAAATTATATCTTTCGCGCCGGAACTTCCCGGTTCAAGCGAAGTTATCGAAAAATATAAAGACAAAATAACCCTTTCGGTTGCGCACACAAGCGCTAACTATGACACAGCAAAACAAGCGTTTGACGAAGGAATGAAACACGTCACACACACGTTTAACGCGATGCCGCCATTTTTACATCGCGACCCGTCGGTTATCGGCGCAGCCCTCGACAGCGAACATGTTTTTGCCGAAGTCATAGCAGACGGAATTCACGTACACCCCTCAGCGGTTCGTGCTTTGTTCAAGATGTTTTCAGACGACAGGATGGTTCTTGTGTCGGACAGCATGAGCGCAACCGGCCTTTCAGACGGAGAATATCTTTTGGGGGATCTTACAGTTCAAGTTAACAACAAAAAAGCCACCCTTGCGGATGGAACGATTGCGGGTTCTGCGACCAACCTTGCGGAATGTTTTAAAAAAGCCGTTGTCGACATGAAAATTCCTCTCGTGTCTGCCGTCAAGGCTGCCTCGGAAAACCCCGCAAAGGCAGTCGGTATCTTTGATAAATATGGAAGCATACAAAACGGAAAAATTGCAAACCTTATTTTATTTGACGATAACCTTGAGTTTAGAAAGATTATGTTAAAAGGAAGGTTCATTTAAAAGGTAAAACAATATGTCGTATTACATTAAAACGATTAATTCAATCGAACAAATACACCTGTGCAACAAATTTTCAGTGGACAACGACAACGGTTGGGGATATCGCTATCGTCCCAAAACATGGGGACGAATGGGATATCTTGAAAACTTCGGATTTGTTGTCGAGATGGTTTGCGAAGAAAAAAATCCGCTTGCGCGTTACACCGAGTTTAACGACCCCGTCTACACCGACAGCGCAATGGAAGCGTTTATCGACTTTAACCCTTTGTGCGACAGTCCAAAATACATAAACTTCGAGTTTAACTCGAACGGCGCGTTTTTGGCAAAATATCGAACAGACCGAAGCGACGCCGTCAGCATAGATCTTTTAACAAACAAGATGCCAACCGTTAAAACAAATGTACAGGCGGAAAGTTGGACGGCGACACTTTTTATCCCGCTTGAGATGATAAAAGATATATATAAAGTTGATACGTTTTCAAAAGGTTGTTCGCTTAAAGGAAACTTTTTTAAAATAGGAGAAAACCAAGTTAATCCCCATTTTTTAAGTTTTGCCAAAATCGAAAGCGACAAGCCGGATTTTCATCGCCCCGAATTTTTCAAACAATTTATAATTGATTAAAAAAATATATATAAGGAGAACTAGAGGATATGCGTATTTTTAAAGTAGAAAACTATGACCAATTGGGGGTTAAAGCGGGCGAAATTGTGGCCGCCCAAATCATTCTTAAACCAAATTCGGTGTTGGGGTTTGCGACGGGGTCCTCCCCTATCGGAGCATACAAATATTTGATTGAAAAAAACAAAGACGGACAGATTGACTTTGCAAAAATCCGCACGGTTAACCTCGACGAATACAAAGGGCTTGCGCCTGACAACGACCAAAGTTATCGTTATTTTATGCACCAAAACCTTTTTAGCCACGTTAACATCAAACCGGAAAACACCTATCTGCCAAACGGACTCGCAAAGGACACCGATGCCGAATGCGCAAAGTATGACGAGACTATCGAGGATTTGGGAGGCGTCGACCTTCAAGTTTTGGGGATTGGCCACAACGGGCATATAGGCTTTAACGAACCTTCCGACAGCTTTTCAAAAGGGACAAACTGTGTGGCGCTAACCGAAAGCACGATTAACGCAAACAAAAGATTTTTTGAAAGTGAAGACGATGTTCCGAAATTTGCGCTTACTATGGGTATCAAAAACATCATGGACGCAAAAAAAATCCTTCTTCTTATAACAGGGGAAAGCAAAGCAGAGATACTTAAAAAAGCGTTGTTCGGCCCGATAACTCCGCATGTTCCGGCTTCGATTCTACAACTACACAGCGACGTCATCTTGGTTGCAGACAAAGCGGCGCTTAGCGCATTGGAGAAATAACAGCAAACTAAAGTTTATTCCAAACCCGAAGTATATTTTACAAAATCCGTTGAAATAAGTTTTTCAAACGATTAGAAATGGTAAAATATACTTCGGGTTTTTTATCTAAAAATAAAATCGCACATGTTCCAACAAAAAAACATAGTATATAATGCTTTAAACAATAAACTTTAATCTTGCTTAATAAAAGGAGAACGGCGTTGGAAAACCTTTCTTTAATTCTTGAAAGCCCTGTTGCAATGGTTATAATCGGCACATTGATTGGGTTTGTGCCAAACTATTTTTCAAACAAGCAAAATAACAAACACCGAAACAAGATGTATATACGCGAAAAAAACCACGAGGCATATCTTGAATTTTTATTACTTAATAAAAAGATAGACACATTTAATCTTTTGTATCAATTCGGAAAACAACAAGAGATACTAAAGATGAGCGAAGAGATTTTCGCATTAAAGGAAACTGTCGAAAGCAAGATAGACCTATATTTTAATGACGATATCCGAAAAATCTCATCAAAACTTTTTTGCATGATATCCCCTAAAACCAAAAAAGAGGCAAAAGAATATCACAAAAAAGGGAAAATCCTTATTGAACAAGCAAGGGTTTTAATGCGAAACAACCTTGGAATTGAGGAATAAAAAAATGCAGAGGGTGTTCGCCCTCTACATTAAAAAAGCTGTTGATTGTTGTCATTCAATGCTGTCAAAATACTGTTCTGTGCTCATTCCGTCTCTCGGAAGTTTTGATTTAAAACCCTCTATAAAAGCGGCGAAATCTTCCCCCTCTAAATTATCGGGGTCTGCTTTTTCAACCTCGGCAACCAAGATTTTGTTTTTTTGGTCGTTAATATAAACGTCCATAAATTGCAAAAAATCAACAAGTTCCGGTGAACTGATATCCATAATCGTTCCGTTTACGCTCGTCGCCTCGTAGGCTTTTATGTCGTTGTAGTTTGTTATAACCGAGAGGTTCTCGGGGTGGGGAAATTCAGAAAGTTCATCGGAAAAAAGCGTGCTGAGTTGTTTGCCCTCCATAAACTCATCAACGACGCCGGGGTATAGTTCCGTTATGTTTTGATAGGCGGCTTCGCTGTCCTCGAACTGTGCTACAAGATAATATGTTTCCCCTTTTATCACAATCGACGGCTCAACAAGGGGCGACAGCGAATTCAAAAATTCATTGTCAAAAACGCTTGTCCTATTCTGCGGTATGTTATCGTAGAATTCGTCTAACCGCGGGTCGTTTTTATGTATGCCCGGTTCCATTAGTTCCGGCGTAAGAGTAGGCTCAATATCAGGCTTTGAAACTCTAGGTCCCTCGTTATACGTCATAGGATATTTTGGGGAAGAAACACCGCTGACGGTGCTTTCCGTTTGTTGTTCGGGGGTCGTTTGCGTGTCGACAGGTTCGCTGTAGCAACCGACGAGAAAAAGCGAGGTTGCTAATAAAATGATAAAGAACAAATAAAACTTTTTCATGGATAAAACCATCCTTTATTTAATTAGTAATTCGTAATGCGTAATTCGTAATTCGTAATTTATGTTCGCCACTTTGTGGCGAGATTTTGAATAAAATTTTGTGACGTTGTTGTTTTTTAGTATATTCCGAAAGGAACATGATGAGGTCAAGAAATTCGCAATTCGTAATTATGGTTCGCTCGTCGGGGCGAATTGACGGTATTTACACCGTTATTTGAATGACAAAGATTTATAGATTTTACCGCATAGTCAAAATATGCGGTCGTAGTACTTTTTGTAATTTGTTAGGCAATAAACAAACGTCAAAAACTTTTTGCCTTTGTTATTTTAATTTCGGCGCAAGCCGACACCTTAATTACGAATTACGAATTACGAATTACGAATTATAAATATTCCCTTAATTTGTCAACCAAAATATCTTCCGATTTTTGATTATTCGTCGTTCTGAGCATCGTGTCGCTTTGTTCGTAGTATCTGAAAAGCCCCAAAAACTCCGTTCCCGTGACGTAATGATATCCCGAAACTTCGTCATAGTTTAAAAACAAAACCAACTCCTCGCCGAGGCGAACCGATTGAAGCCCCGATACTCCATGTTCGACAAGATCCGTCGGCTTGTATTCCGTCGTATTTAATTCAAAACGGACTTGTTCCATCGACAACAGATGTTCATTTTGTGCTTTATAAAACTCGTTGGCGTTGATATAAGCGCCATGTATTTGAACCAAAAGCGGTTGAGAAAAATTGCCCTTTAAAACCTCTTTTTCGGTAAACGTAACTACAGGAACAATTCCCCCTTCATGAACCATAGGGGATATCTCGCTTGCCGTTCCTATTACAATAATTTCTGCTTGCTCGGCAAGCTCTTCTATATCCTCGTATGAAACCGCCGGCTCAACAACCGTTGAATAGCTATGCACCACCTCTCCCGTTTGTGGCGCAAAGCGATACCATTCTTCGTTTAAATAAAGCGCGGCAAAGCCGTCGGCTGTTATTTTGTATCCTATATCTATTCCGAAGTTGGATTGGTCGTTTTGCGTTGGCCTTTCGCTTTGCGGAACGCTCGACGTTATAAATCCATCGAAACTGCTATCATGCCCTAAACTTCCGCCGCTTAAAAGCTCGCCCGTGTCAAAATATATTATTCCGTCTATCATAACCATTGGGATAAGGTCGCTTTGTGGCGGTTCAACCTCTGCCGCCGTCTCGTCTCCCGTTACGACGGGTTGATACTGCCCTATTGATAGGCTAAACCCTTGAACCTCGTCGCCTATTGCTTTTGTTATATAGTCATTAAACTCCGATATCTCGTCTATTGTAAAGTCTTGTTCGTTTACTTGGTTGATAAAGATAACTGTGCCGTCCTCGAACTGTTTCATAACGTCGATTATGTCGTCTATATCGTCTGTGGCCACTGCCTTGTCATATATCTGTTCGGGAGTTTTAAGCGCGTTTGTTCCGCTTAAAAGGGTGAAAAATGTTTCACCGTCTTGGTCTTTCCATATATAAAGCTCCGCACCTTTAAAGGTAGACACCCCGAAATTCCCCGAAATTTCCTGTTCGCTCAGTATGATAGGAACAGAATAAACACTATAAACAAATTCATAGAAATCTTCTCTTTGCTCCTCATCTTCAAAAAAAACGTTACTTTCGTTTCGGTAGTACGTTTGGGTGTTGCTTAAACCGGCGTTGTCGGTTAGCTTAAACGAAATGTTGTCGACGTTTTCGATTAGCGAAAACATAACGTCGGCTTTTTTCTCGGTATCCGAAAGGTCATAGTTTGTTGTTCCAACCACTGTGCCCCCGACATCGGAGGTTCCAACGATGTCTTCGGTAGCTTTTAGGTTAACGGTTAAACTATATGGTTGCTCCGCCGTTTCGAGCGAAATCCCATCATAAACAACCCCTTCGCCAAAGTCAAACGCCGAAACGATGTTTATGACAGCCGAATTATCGCCTATATATTTTGTTCTGTTACTCCACGCCGTTTCGATGTCAAACCCCAAAACAATGCTGTTTAAAGCGTTTGTTATTTCACCGGCTTCGGTTATAACGTAATAGCTATAGCTCGGTTTAACAAAGTTATCGAGATAAACTTCGGAAAAATTGCTGTTAAAGTTAAGGTCGTATTTCGAGTTGTCGCCAAAGTAAAGCGTTAACACGTTCTCTTTATCTCGGTTTTCGCTTAAATCTTTTGATTTTTCGTTTTTTTCAACCTCAATTTGTCGGACAAATTCCAATAGTTTTTCCGTCTGTGAAGAGTTTAAATCGGTCTCGTTTCCGTTAAAACTAACAGCCGACGACGTTATACCCGAAATAAACTGTTCCGTAAGATGTACCGTTTCGGCGTCGACAAGTTTAATCGTGATGATGGGATTAGAGCTTAGCGAAAACCCCACCAATACAACCGCCACAAGCGCAACCGCTGTTATCAACAAAATAGGCTTTTTATATCTCACGATATTTTTAACCCTGCTTTTGGTATCGCTTTCGGAAAATGCAAGCGGTGTCATAACTTTAAGCCGTTTTCCCGTCGAAAACCGCAAAAGTGATTCGGAATAGTTAGCTCGAAGTTGTTTGTCGAGCGATTTTATAACCGCTTCGTCACACGAAAGCTCCATATCCTTTGCGGAAAGGTGAAACGCAAGCCAAACTAACGGGTTGTACCAATGAAGCGCAAGCGCAAGAAAGGCAACCGCCCTTGTTATATGGTCAAGGCGTTTTATGTGGTGATTTTCGTGGGCTATTATATATACCCTCTCGCTTTCGCTAAGCGACGACGGAAGAAAAATTCTCGGACGAAAAATCCCCGACACAAAAGGTGACGGAATGTTGTCCGCAAGAAAGATGTTATCTTTAAAACAAAGCGCCCCTACAAGGTTTCTGCGAAGTTTCAAATATCCTATTAACCCAACAATCGTCATCGTCGCAACACCTAAAATCCAAACCACCGCAAAAATAAACGTTATTATCTGAAGCGGATTAACCGAAGCCCCAACCGCGGGGGCGGGCAAAACCGGGTTTATAGTTACATCAATCGCTTCAAGTCCGCTTGTAATCTCGGGAACCGTTTGATATAAAATCTCGGGTGGCACCGGCTCCGGATTAATTGGCAAAAGGCTTAATGCACTTTCAAAACTTATAGGGCAAAGCAGTCGAAAAAGAACCACCGCCCAAAGAGCATATGAAAAAATTTTGGGTATCCGTGAAAGTAACAAGCGTAACACTAACACCGCCACAACAACAAAGCTTGCGGTTATGCTCATATTAAAAAAGGTCAAAAACAAAGTTTCAAAAGCCATTATTCGCCCTCCTTAAATCTGTCGATAAGGCTTTGTATCTCATCGATTTCATGTTTGGAAAGTTTTTTACTATGCGAAAAAGCCGCAAGAAATTTAGGCAAAGACCCGGAAAAAGTTTCCTCGACAAACTGTTCGCTTTGCCTCGCGACAAACTCTTGTTTAGAAACAAGCGAGGTCACCATGCCGCCGTTGTTAACAAAAAGTTTGCGTTCACACAATCTTTTCAACACGGTGTATGTGGTAGATTTTTTCCAATTAAGTTGTTGCTCTGAAAGCTTTACAAGCTCGCCCGATAAAACAGGCTCGTTTTCCCAAATAATCTCGGCAAACCTCATTTCAATTTCCCCTAATCGATATTCTGCCATAATCTTTCCTCCGTAAACCGTCTTGTTGTTTCAACTTGTCTACAATGTGTAGACTGAATTTTGTTAAGTCTACCACATGTAAACCAAGCTTGTCAACCCTTAACACAATATGGGTGTAGACAATGGCGTTGATTAACTTTTTAGATAACTCTATTTTGCCACTCCACACAATATGTTTTCAAAACCGAAACAAATCAAACTTGATAAAAACCTCCCTATAATGTACAATTAAAAAAACGAAAAGTTCGGAGGAAACAATGGCAGATTACAAGGCTATGTATTACTATCTTGCGGGAAGAATGGCAACCGCTATCGATGCGCTTGACGCCACCACCGGCGCGCTTGTCGAAATTACCGAAAAATTTAAGCAAGCCGAAAGAACAACTGAAGAGATGTTTATGAACAGCGAAGAAACCGTTATAAATATTATTGAGGGCAGAATAAAAAAAGAGAAAAATGACAAATAATAAACAAAAGGTTTTCGTTAAAGGCGGTACACTTTACATCACCCCAACGCCGATAGGAAACCTAAACGACATCTCAAAGCGTGTTGAAAACACCCTTCGCGAGGTTGATTTTGTCGCGGCAGAAGACACAAGGGTCACGCTTAAACTTCTTAACCATCTGGGGCTTAAAAAACAAATCATAAGCTGTTACAGCCAAAACGAACAATACAAGACAATAGAAATTATCGAACGCCTTAAAAACGGCGAAAGTTGCGCGCTTTGTTCCGACGCGGGAACGCCCGCTATAAGCGATCCGGGCGAAAAACTTGTGTCGGCGGCTCTTGACGAGATGATTTCGGTAGTTCCGCTTGCGGGGCCGTGTGCCGCCGTTACCGCGATAAGCGCTTGTGGGTTAAACGCAGGGCGGTTTGTGTTTGAAGGGTTTATACCCGTTTCCAAAAGAAGAAGACTCGAACGACTTGACGAGATTAAAAACGAGACACGAGCCATTGTTTTTTACGAAGCGCCACACAAACTTAAAGCCACAATTAAAGATCTCTTGGAGGTTTTTGGCGGCGAGCGACGTGTTACCGTTGCACGGGAACTTACAAAACTCCACGAAGAGATTATACGAACCAATCTTTTTGAGTTGAATAATATGTACAAAGACAAAGAACCAAAAGGTGAATTTGTTCTTGTGCTGGACAGCATCGAAAAAAACACTGCTTCAAGCGAAGAAATTACGCTAGACGACGCGGCACAACAAGCGTTTGAACTTGTAAGTGCCGGCGAAGGCATGACAACGGCTTGCAAAATAATTGCCGGCAAAACGTCTTTTTCAAAAAATGAAATATACACAGCGGTGTCAAAGCTGCGTGATAGCGATCAATAATATGATTATTGAACAAATATTGAAACAGGGAACTAATATATGAAACTAGCGGCCATATCGGACACCCACGGAAACAAAAATATACTTGAAAGGTTTTGCGAAAAGTTTAAAACTGCGGATGTCATTATCCATTTGGGGGATGGTTATTCCGACTATTGTCACGTTAAAAACGACTATCCAAATCTTGTATTTGTGACGGGTAACAACGACTTTTCAAGCGACCAGCCAAACCTTCGCTTTTTCGAACTTGACGGCGTTAAGCTGTTGGCGCTTCACGGAAACGGTTATGGCGTTAAACGAAACCTCGAGCGTCTTAAAACTTTAGCAAAGAAAAAAGGGGCAGACATAGTCCTTTTCGGACATACTCACGTTTCCCATATAAGTTTTGAAGACAGCATCTATCTTTGTAATCCGGGAGCGGCGTGTTACGGCGGCTTCTCTGAAGCGTTCGCGGTTTGCATCGAAAAGATTGAGGATAAAATAAAATGCTGTTTAGTGGAGATTGATTAAATATCTTGACTTTTCAAGGAGAAAGCTATGCCTACAATTAGTATGTTTTACGGAATCATTATAAAGATGTATAACAATGACGAACACAACCCTCCTCATTTCCACGCTACCTATCAAGGATTTAACGCAACATTTAATATGGAAGGCGATATGTTAGAAGGCAATATGCCAAAAAAACAAGTTAAACTTATTGCAGCTTGGGCAACATTACACTGTGACGAACTGTTGGCAAACTGGGAACTTGCCATAGCAGAACAACCACTATATAAAATCGAACCGCTAAAATAAGGAGGTAGCTATGGACATCGTTTACGATGAAAAGATAAAAGACTATATTTATATATCATCAAAACCCAAATGGAAAGTTAAAAACGTTGAGGCAAAAAACGATTACACCATGATTATTACATTTGAAGATGATGTTAAAAAAATATACGACGCAAAAGAATTAATATTCAAAGATATATATAAACAACTAAACGATATAGATTTCTTTTTAACTGCTAGAGTTTTCGGCGATAGCGTTATATGGAATGATGAAATAGATATAGCTCCTGAATTTTTGTATGAAAACAGTGTTGAAATATAAATTAAATTTTTAATAATAGATGAGGAACTTCATGATTACAACGTTACTTTTAAACCCCTGCATTGACAAAACGATGGTTTTTTCGGGCGATATAAGCCATAGGGGCACAAACATTGCAAAAAGCGTTTGTAACGACGCTTCGGGCAAGGGGCTTAACGTTTCCCTTGTCATGCGCAATTTTGATCAACTAACACAGGTTGTCGGTTTTTCATATGACGATTTCTCGCTTCATCTTAACAGAATGGAGCAACACGACATCGGATTTGTCTCTGTCAAACAAAACGGAGCGACGCGAACCAACGTTAAGATATTTGAAGAAAGTTTCGGCGAGATGACCGAGTTTAACGAAAAAGGAAACGAAGCTCCTCTTGAAGATTTCGAAAAGATATTCAAACTGTGCGAACGTGCGGTTGACGGAAGCTTTGCGTTTGTCATAACCGGAAGCGCACCGCCAAACATGCCAAAGGATTTCTATGCGCGGCTTGTGGAACTTGGAAACCGATTAGGCGCGGTGACGGTGCTTGACGCGCGTGGCGAGATTATGCGTCTTGGCATTGAGAAAAAACCAACTATAATAAAGCCCAACCTTTTGGAGCTTTCCGAGATAGTTGGCCGAGAGATTAAGGACCGCCAAGACATGATCGAACAATGCCGGCTCATTGTCCAAGGCGGTGTTAAATATCTTTGTCTGTCGCTTGGAAAAGACGGCGCTATTCTTTTCACAAAGGACAAGATTTTCGAGGGTAAAGCGGTCGACGTAACGGTAAAAAGCCTTCAAGGTGCGGGAGATTCAATGGTTTCGGGGTTTCTTTTGGGACTTAAAAAGCAGGTGTCCGATGCCCAACTTTTGCGTTATGCCCTCGCGGTTGCCGCCGGAACGGTTAGAAAATCCGGCACGAATTTTTGCGAACCCTCGGATTTTGATGAGTTATATCCCAAAACAAACGTCACCGAGATTGGTATTGGATAAAAAAACACAAAAAAGCAGAGGCAAACCGCCTCTGCTCTTTTTTTGTTTATTATTTATTCTTTTTAGACCTGACTTGGTTAGACAAAATTGCTTTTCTAAGACGCAAGTTTTTTGGTGTTACCTCAACCAACTCATCGTCTGTTATAAACTCAAGACAGTTTTCAAGACTTAAAACTCGCGGAGGGGTAAGCCTTAACGCGTCGTCCGAACCGGAAGCTCGTATGTTTGTCATCTGTTTTTTCTTACAAACGTTAACCGCAAGATCTTCGGCTTTTGGGTTTTCTCCGACAATCATTCCTTCGTAAACCGGAGTTCCCGCTCCAATAAACAACGAACCCCTGTCTTGCGCACCAAAAAGGCCATAGTTGGTCGCCTCACCGCTTTCGTATGCAACAAGCGAACCTGTAAGACGCTTTGTAATAGCACCTTTAACGGGAGCGTATTTGTCAAAAACAGTGCTCATAATTCCCTCGCCGCGTGTCGAAGTTAGAAACTCGCTTCGATATCCGAAAAGGCCCCTTGACGGAACGAGGAATCGTATCTTCATTCGGCTTCCCTGTTGAGTCATCTCGACAAGCTCACCTTTTCTCGAACCCAACGCCTCCATGACGCTTCCCATGCTTTCGCTTGGCACGTCACAAACAACATGTTCGATAGGCTCGCAAAGTTCGCCTTCGATCTCTTTATATAAAACTTTTGGAGCGCCGACGATAAACTCATATCCCTCGCGGCGCATATTTTCGATTAAGATCGAAAGATGCATCTCTCCGCGTCCGGCCACGTTAAAACTCTCGGTGCTATCCGTTTCGGAAACTCTCAGAGAAACGTCTTTAAGGAGTTCTTTATAAAGTCTGTCACGGAGATGACGTGAAGTTACGTATTTACCCTCACGCCCTGCAAAAGGACCGTTGTTAACAGAAAACGTCATCTCGACGGTAGGTTCGCTTATCTTAACAAACGGAAGCGCCTCGACGGCGTCGGGGGAACAGATAGTGTCCCCGATTGTTATATCGGAAACCCCCGAAAGACAGATTATCTCGCCGGCTTTTGCCTCTTCAACCGGAACGCGCTCAAGCCCTTCGATTGTATACAAGTTAACCGCTTTCGCTTTATAATTTGGGTGTGCCCCGTGGTATTCGGTTATCGTTACTTCTTGGTTTTTCTTTATAGTTCCGCGCTCTATCTTTCCAATACAAATTCTGCCGACATATTCGTTATAGTCAATAGAACTTACAAGCATCTGGGTCGCGCCGTCGATATCAACGGCCGGCGGCGTCATATGTGACAAAATCGTGTCAAACAGTGGATCTAGGTTTTCAAAAGGACCTTTTGGGGAAAGCGACGCCGTTCCGTCACGTCCCGAACAAAAGATTACGGGGCTGTCGAGTTGGTCGTCGTCCGCGTTTAAGTCGAACAGAAGTTCCAAAACCTCGTCCACAACTTCATATATACGTTGGTCCGGACGGTCGATCTTGTTGATTACAACAACGACACGATGGCCCATCTCGAGGGCTTTTGAAAGAACAAATCTTGTTTGGGGCATTGGGCCTTCGGCGGCATCGACCAAAAGCACAACCCCGTTAACCATCTTTAAAACTCGCTCAACCTCTCCGCCGAAATCGGCGTGTCCCGGTGTGTCTATAATGTTTATCTTGGTGTTGTCACGATATACGCTCGTATTTTTTGCTAGAATCGTTATTCCTCTTTCACGCTCGAGGTCGTTGCTGTCCATAACCCTCTCGGCGACGACTTGGTTTTGGCGGAATGTTCCGCTTTGTTTAAGCATCTCGTCAACAAGCGTTGTTTTACCATGGTCAACGTGTGCGACAATTGCAATATTTCTTAAATCTTCTCTTAGCATTTAAACTCCTAATTATTAAATAAAATCCTTATATTTCAACCTTATAAATTATACACTAATATTATGTTATTTCAAGCAAAATCAACAAGGTTTGGGCAAATAGACACGAAACGTAGATATATTCATCTGATTTTGTAAAATATGGTATTATATACGTAAAAAAGGCTAGACAATATCACTTGCAAGATTAGTCAAGTCAACTTACAAAAAACATTAAACCTTTGCCTATGTCAAACAAAAAACACAAAAAACCGACATTGTTTCGGAAACACCAAAACTTCGTCGGTTTTCAAGCTTTAAACAAAGCGTTAAATCATATTATTAAAATCACGCCAAAAGGCGTTTTAATTATTAACTTCTTTCAAAGACCGTGAACTATTCAGCGATTAGTTCACCGATCTTTTTGTAGAAAGAGCTATCGCTATCCTCTGTAACACAAAGAACTTTTTGCGAATAATCAAGAGCGAGAAGCGCAAGAAGCGATTTAGCGTCTACGATAACTGTTTCTGTGTGAATGCCGATGTCTCCCGGAAAAGCCACTGCCATGTCGTTTAGTTTTTGAATGTCTTTCATTCCGTTAATTTTGATTTCTTTTACCATTTGTCACTACCTCCTACAAATTTGGTATTTATATCAACTGCAAAGTCATTGTCGCTTTGCACAATCATATTGTATGCTATTTGTGCAACTTTGTCAACCACTTCGTCAAATGTTCTATATTTGCACCACATTAATAGTGCAACATCAACATGATATGTTGATGTTGCATAGAATTAATGGATTTTTTATGTCCTATAAAAAAACAGATTATGTCGGGCGACATAAATCGCAAATTTGCGCAATAAATCAATATGTTATAATTCATTAGTTCAATTTTGCTTTTATTCATTTTAATGAGGCATTCGACAGATTTCACAAAGCCCTACAAACGCGGCTGAAAATTTGTCGGTCACATAGTTTGCGCTGCTGCTTTTGAGAATACCGTCGTCCATCGTTCGGTCGAAAAGCGGAACAGTCATAACCACCTTTGTTCCAACCCCGAATTCACTTGAAACGACAAGCGTGCCTCCGTGAAGCCGTGCTACCGCAACCGCAATCGAAAGGCCAATCCCAAGCCCAGGGCGAAGTTCGCCCTGTTCGCTGTACGGCGAGGTTGAAAAGTACGGCCTGAAAATTTTTTTAAGATTTTCCGGTTTAATACCCGCTCCCTTATCTGTTATAGTTATAACGGCGTTAGAACCTTTTTCCCTCAATGTTACTTTGATTTCGTTGTCGTCGCGTGTGTATTTATATGAGTTTAACAACACCGCTATAATCGCGTGTTCGATAAGTACACAGTCGACAAAAACAGGTATACTTTTTTCCGGCACGAAACATCTCATTTTGATAGGCAGGTCAACAATAATCTTGGCTGCTTCACAAAGCGACGATACTAAGCTTGAAAGATCGATCATTTTTCTGTTAAGAACTAACGAGCCCGTCGTTACACGAGAAAACATAACCGCGTCTTGTGATCTTTTAAGGATTTTATATCCCGTCCGCATTATCTCGTCGATATCCTCCGACGTTTGCTTGTCCTCTATAATATTTGATATTCTTGATAAACGAATAAAAAGATCGGTTATGTCCTCTCTTGTAATTGCCGAAAAAATGTCTATCCCGTCGAGGTTTTCTATCATTCGGATATCTTTTGCGTTGTTTGAATATAATGCTACAAAAAACTCCCCTATCTCAACTACGCTCACGCTAGCTTGGTTGTGGGGAAAAGAAAACGCTGAAAGACTAATGCTTCCTTTAGATTTGATATCTGCAATTATCTGTTGCTTGTCATATAAGTCATAGAGCACCGAACCTTTTGCGAAAAACGAAGTGTTGCTTTGGTCGTCGTTTTTCCATAGAAGATTAAATTCTTTATCGGTAATTTCAACGTTAGATATGCTGTCTTTGAATAGAGAAACTATCTGTTCTAAATTTTTGTCCATATATTTCCCCTTTTTCTTATTTTTTCTACATGCCGCAAACTTCCTTTTTCCGCTAGTTTTATTGTAACATAGATTAATACTAATATTAACATTTTTTTTAACTTATTTTGTCGAATTGTAGAATATTTTAAAAAAAATTTGGCATTTTTACAGATATTTTGTTGTTTATAATTGCTTTTTAGTTGTTTGTATTTTATTATATACTATATAATTACTATATAATAAAATAATTATCGGAACAAAAAAATGAAATATCTGTAATTTACGATTGACTTTGAACGCTAGATATAGTAAAATAACTATACCTCTTTTGCAGGGTTTATTTTTTTGTGCGAAAAAAAAGCAAAAAACGCCTTGTACGAGGGAGGCTATCTTAATACATGGAGGTGCCGAATGAGGGTCAAAATTACATTGGCTTGCCAAGATTGCAAGCAACGCAACTACGACACGATGAAAAACAAGAAAAACTCGCCTGATAGGCTTGAAATGAGCAAATACTGTCGTTTTTGCAGAAAACACACCCAGCACAAAGAAACAAAATAGGAGGCGGAAAAAATGGCAGATAAATCAAGCATTCTGAAAGTTCCGCCTAAAGCCCCACCAAAGAAAAAGGGCCCCGGCTTTTTTTCAAGGATCGGAAAATATTTTAGGGACGTTAAAGCGGAACTCAAAAAAGTTGTTTGGCCTACCCGTAAACAGGTTATAAACAACACTATCGTTGTTTTTGTAACGGTATTGGCTTTTGGTGTCGTTGTATGGAGCTTGGACTTTGTCCTTTCTTTTGTCCGCGACCTTCTCATTAACAGTTTTTAAGGGGAACAGTAAATGTCAGAAACCGCAAAGTGGTATGTTGTCCATACCTATTCGGGTTACGAAAACAAAGTCGCTACCGACCTTGAAAAGATGGTTGATAACCGTCGTCTTCAAGATTTGATTCAAGAGATAACAATACCTCTTGAGACGGTAGTCGAAGTAACCAAGGACGGAAAAAAGAAAGAAGTTGAACGCAAAATCTTTCCGGGATACGTTCTGGTTAAAATGGTGATGACCGACGAGTCTTGGTATATCGTCCGCAACACACGCGGAGTAACCGGTTTTGTCGGAACGTCGCAAAAGCCAATTCCTTTAACCCAATCCGAGATAGACGCTTTAGGCGTTGACATCAAGGAAATCATCGTTGATTATGTCATTGGCGACAGCGTCAAAGTCAACGAAGGTCCGCTTGCTGGCTTTATTGGTTTGGTTGAAGAGATTGACAAGAAAAATCAAAAAGTTAAAGTTAAGGTCTCGATGTTCGGAAGAGAAACCTCTGCCGAGCTTGAGCTTTCAGAGGTCTCCCCTCTCGAGTAGTTTCAAGTTACAAAGCGAAAACATCAAGGCTTTCGTCGGGGTGTTCCCGACAATGTGGGAGGGACATAAATATTTCATGTGTTCCGTTTTAAACCACATACGGAGGTAATAGAAAAAATGGCTCAGAAAATTTCAGGCTATATTAAACTTCAAATCCCTGCCGGCAAGGCAACCCCAGCGCCCCCCGTAGGACCCGCTCTAGGTCAACACGGCGTTAACATCATGTCGTTCACAAAAGAATTCAACGAACGCACAAAAAACGACATCGGAATGATTATTCCTGTTGTTATCACGGTTTACGCTGACCACAGCTTTACGTTTGTAACAAAAACCCCTCCCGCAGCAGTTCTTATTAAAAAAGAATGTAACATCGAAAGCGGAAGCGGAGTTCCAAACAAAACTAAAGTTGCTAAAATTTCAAAAGAATCGCTTCGCAAAATTGCGGAACTTAAAAAACCCGACCTTAATGCCGCTACCGTTGAAACGGCAATGAGCATGATCGCGGGAACAGCTCGTAGCATGGGCGTTACAGTTGAGGAGGGTGAATAATTATGAAACACGGAAAAAATTACAGAGAAAGCATTAAGCTTGTCGAACATCTCAAACAATACGAAACTGTTGAAGCTCTTGAACTTTGCTGTAAGACAGCAAAAGCAAAATTCGACGAAACGGTTGAAATCCACATTCGCTTAGGTGTTGACTCTCGCCACGCAGACCAACAAGTTCGCGGCGCGGTTGTTCTTCCTAACGGAACCGGCAAAGATGTTCGTGTAGCAGTGTTTGCAAAAGGCCCCGCAGCAGACGCGGCAAAAGAAGCCGGCGCAGAGATCGTTGGAGACACCGATCTTGCAGACAGAATTCAAAAAGAAGGCTTTATGGACTTCGACGTTGTAATCGCAACCCCCGACATGATGGGCGTTGTCGGACGTCTTGGTAAAGTTCTAGGTCCCCGCGGACTTATGCCTAACCCCAAAGCCGGAACCGTTTCTCCCGACGCCGCAAAAGCAGTCACAGAAGCTAAAGCCGGTAAGATTGAATATCGTCTTGACAAAAGCAACATAATCCATTGCCCAATCGGCAAGGTTTCGTTCGGAAAAGAAAAACTCGCGGAAAACTTTGACGCGTTGGTTGAAGCGGTTGTCGCCGCAAAACCCTCCGCTGCAAAAGGTCAATACATAAAATCGTGTGCTGTTTCCGCAACGATGGGCCCCGGAATTCGCGTAAGCACAAACAAATACATGGCTGCGGCTTTAAACGCTGCTCAATAGTACAAGAGAACAAGAGTACAAAAAAGTTAAGCTGCGGCTTTAAACGCTGCAAAACGCTGCAAAACGTTGCTCAATAGCACAAAACTATTGACAAGAGTTTGTTTGTTTGGTAAAATATAAAAGCTGTTTTAACCAAAGACAGCAGGTGTGAAAACATAATGAAGCGGTAACGCTTCGCCTGCCGAGGAAAAAACTAATCATTAATCCTTTTTTGGATTTAATTCGATAGGTTTCCTTCCCCGGTTGTAAAACTAGGGAAGGTTTTTTGTTTTCACAAAAATAACAATGGAGGTGAAACAAATTGGCAAGTGAAAAAATTCTTAACCAGAAGAAACAGTTAGTAGACGAGATTGCCGCAAAAGTTAAAGATGCTGCTTCGATAGTTTTAGTTGACTATATCGGCATTAACGTGGCGGATGACACAACTCTTCGTTCGGAACTTCGCGAGGCAGGAGTTGAATACATCGTTGTAAAAAACTCTATCCTTAAATATGCTTTCGAGCAAGCGGGTCTCAACGATTTCCTACCGGCTCTTCAAGGCAGCACCGCTGTTGCAATTTCAAAAGAAGATGCAATTGCTCCTGCAAAGGTTTTGCAAAAGTATTCCGACAAACTTAAAAAAGTTTTCAATATTAAAATTGGAACGGTTGAAGGAAAAGTTTGCACAACGGAAGAACTCAAAGCTATCGCAACACTACCCCCGAGAGAAGCCCTCATCGCTCAAGTTGCCGGCTCTTTCAACAGCATTATCGCTTCTTTCGCAAGAGCTATTTCGGAAGTTGCAAAACAAAAAGAAGCGGCTTAACCGCTACTACATTTATTCTTATTAAAAATTTAAAATTGGAGGTCATCTAAAATGGCAGCAGATATCAAAAAAATTATTGAAGACGTTAAAGGCATGACAGTTCTCGAACTTTCGGAACTCGTTAAAGCAATCGAAGAAGAATTCGGTGTTTCGGCAGCAGCAACAGCAGTTGCAGTTGCAGGCCCCGCAGCAGGCGGCGCAGCAGAAGAAGAAAAATCATCTTATGATGTTATCCTTGCTTCGGCAGGCGAAAACAAAATGGCAGTTATTAAAGCTGTTAAAGAAATCACAGGTCTTGGCCTTAAAGAATCGAAAGAACTCGTTGACGGCGCTCCGAAGCCGATCAAAGAAGGCGTTTCAAAAGCTGATGCTGAAACAATTCAAGCTACACTTTCCGGCGCTGGCGCTACTGTAGAGCTTAAATAAGAAAACGGCAATACGCTAAACAACCCCCTGTTTGGGGGTTGTTTTTTTGTTTATTGTTTATTATTAACCGATTAATTTACCAGTTTAATTCCAAAATTCTCAATGTTTCTTTCAACTTGTTGAATAACTATTATGTCCGGGTCATACTGTTCTATTATGCTGTTAATGTTAGATGTTTCAAAATCCGCAAACTGAATATCTGCGAAATAATACGGGAGCTGTTTTTCAACTTCATACCTGAAACTGTCCCCCAGAAAAAGGACTTTTTGCTGATTTATCGCTCCACTGTTGTATATCTTAACTTGGGGGTTAAACTCATCCACCGTTTGAACAATCTCGATATCTTGTTGATAATTTTTCACAAAAACCTGCTCGCTTTCAAGGTTAAAAAGAGCTCCCAGTGCGCCAATATCTCCGGAGAAATATTCGCCCGAAAAATAGAAGTCGTTTGAATTATACGGACTTATATCAACACCCAAACTTAAAAGCAAACTTTCAATCCCAATATAACAGCCTTCCGCCGTCCAATGTGTATCATACTTATAGTATAGTCTGTCGTTTTGAACCGATTGTTCAAGCAACATATTTTTCGGATTAGCAACAATAATTTCAGACGTCTCTTGTTGATTAATATAATCTATAAGCTTATCTGTTCTACTTTGCTGGTCGATCTTGTTTATGCCAACCGGCATATAGTGTCCATAGATTTGTTCCTTGTTTGGAACAACAAACAACACTGTTTTTCGATTTTCCAAAGCTTGTTGTTTTGCAAATGAATTTATATTATTATAATAGTTCTCTAGCTGTTGTTCGCTTATCGGAACTATCCCTTGAAAATCAGAAACGTTTTTAATTTCTTCTGTATCTTTTAAAAACAACCAGTCTTGTTGCCCAATCATTATTTGGGTTGATGTTGTTGAGTTAAAAAGTTGTTTATTAATATCTGAATTTAATCCTATTATAAAATGTCGAAAAGGAAGATGATCTCTAAAAAACTCTTCCATCGCCGCCGGCCAACGTGAAACCGAGGTATGCAAAGGGTTTGGTAAAGACGTGGGTGACCTTTTTTCAAACATCTCGGTTGAATTCTTGCCATCTAGAACAAAATTTTGATTAATTAAAAATAATACAGGCATCAAAAATATCAATGTCAAAAATATTACTGCAAATAAAATTTGTTTTAGCTTCATCATTTCTCCTAAAATCTAAAATAAATAAAGGGGCTGTATGTATTTCCAACAATCAAAACGATGCAGTACAAAAACAAAACAACAAGCAACAAAACTTCAAAACCGTTTACGTTTTGTTTGTCAAACAGTTGTTTTTTCAGTTTCGGGAACATCAATTGAACAGGGCCTGAAAGCAAAACCGCCAATATCAACATAACTATTGTCCGCATATCCATAAATCGAGCAAATGTACAAGCTACTTGTGTTGTGTCAAAAAACGAAAACAAGTTAACAATATATGATAAAGCATAGTTAATGTCGGGTGAGCGGAATATTACCCAGCCTATCAAAACAACTATTATCGTATAAAAATGTAACGCAACTTTTTTTATACCGGTTGCATTTTGTTTTTTAAAAAGCTTCATTTCAAACACTCGGATAATACCGTAATAGATCCCCCAAAACATGAACTGGTACGCAGCACCGTGCCAAAAACCGGTTAACGCAAACACTATCATAATATTAACAATCGTTTTGTATTCCCCTTTTTTGTTTCCACCAAGAGGAATATAAACATAGTCTCTAAACCACGATGAAAGCGAAATGTGCCATCTTCTCCAAAATTCTGTAACCGAGCTTGATATATATGGATAGTTAAAGTTCTCTAAAAATGTAAAGCCCAAAATTTTGCCAAGGCCAATGGCCATATCCGAATAGCCTGAAAAATCATAATATATCTGTAATGCATACGATATAACGCCAAGCCACCCCGCCATAACACTGATATGTTCAACATCATAAGCAAAGATCGAGTCAGTCACGAGAGCAAACGTGTTTGAGAAAATCATCTTCTTTGAAAGCCCGTAAATAAATCGTTTTATTCCATAGGCTAGGTCTTGCAAGCTTGTAGTCCTAGCGTCGATATCGTGCACAACATCTGCATATTGAACGATTGGCCCCGCTATAAGTTGTGGAAACAGCGATACATAAAGCCCAAGTTTCATAATGTTTTTTTGAACTTTAAATTTTCCTCTGTATAAATCTATAAGATAGGACAGCTCTTGAAATGTATAAAAACTTATTCCAATCGGCAACGCAACATAATAAATCGAATTTACATCCAAGTCAAATCCGTTTGCCAATGTGTCCAACAGGAGGTTAAAATACTTAAAATATCCAAGTATTGCTACGTTTGAAACTATCCCCAGCGCTAGCCAAAGCTTTTTATTTTTAAAATGAGCAATAGCCATCCCAAACAGATAATTCACAACTATCGAGAACAACATTATTAATAGGTGTCGAGGTTCTCCCCATGCATAAAAAGCACAACTTGCAAAAAACAAAAAATAATTTTTATACTTATTTTTTAATATAAAATTAAACAATATAACGGTCGGAAGAAAAAACCACAAAAAAGAAACTGATGTAAAAAGCATTAGGTTCTCCAATAATTATTTGTATAAAATATCTATTATATCATAGCATATTCTGTCTTTCTTTTCAAACATATAGCATCGCTAGGTGTGGACAATTGCGTTGATTAACTTGTTAGATATCTCCCCCGCCACCGGCGGGGGAGATATCTAACTCAACTCTATTTGCCCATTCCCACATCACTCAACCGTCTTCTCAACGCAAATTAAATGGGACTGTCGCATTAAGGTAATGTTGCACAGGTCGTAAAGGATCACGGTTTGCCTGAAGTCCCTACAGATATCTGTACTAATCATCATGATAAGTCTTAAAAAGCGACAGCCCCATATTCTATTTTAGTTTTCCAGCAATTTTATACATTTTTCGGTTGGCGCAATACTTCCGCATTCCATTGTAGGTATATCGCCTAAAAAACCGCCTTTTTCCCGAGCTTCGGTTACTGTAGCATTAAAGTAGGCGAAAATCTCCGAGTCATGGAATTCTTTATATGCATATCCCTCTAGCGGAATATCATAATCTAATGTAACCAATCCTAAGTCTTGGAGAAAGTTAAGAAGTTTTCCGATATTTTTTATTTGTTCCATGCTATCTTTAATATCAACAATAAACACTGGAGAAAGAACTACATTGTTAAAATCATGTTGTTTACTGCTTGTCACAATAAATCTTGAAACCGGCAACAGTTTGTATTCTAATAGCTGCCTTAAAAAAAGAAGTTCTGTTTCGTTTAAATCTTCTATTGCTACGTTGTTGTGTTTCTCGCAACAACCATCGTGAGATTCGTGTGGGTTGCAACCACAATTGTGGTTGTGCTCGTGGTGGTGATGTGATTGAGAGCCGCAACCGCAAGCGTGGTGGTGCTCATGGTGGTGATCGTGGTGGTGGTGTGACTGAGCCTCGCAACCGCAACCGTGTGAATGAGTATGTCCTGACATGTCGTACCTATCCTTTCTTTGTGAACCGCGTAAAGTTTTGTGCTTTCTAATTTTTCATTGTTTTAACTATAAACAAAAAATACACTATATGAAAAAGCCAAACAAAAAACAAAATAGTTTGCCCCACCGGCACGGCATCCATCATTATGAAACCTATTGTCATTAAAACAGTGACAGTTATCATAATTTTAACTTTAGTTTTAACCGTCATTCCTTGACCTTTTACGTAACTTTCCAGATTATTTTTATATAGCTTTGTGCCTTTGAACCATCTGTCAAGTTTTTCGCTGCTTTTACCAAAACCGAATGCCGCAACTAGCAAAAAAGGGAAGGCCGGCAGCAACGGAACGACTGCTCCAACAGCGCCAAGACCTAGCCCAACAAATCCGATACAAAGAAATGTTATTTTTTTTATGTTCATTTTTTTACTCTTTTCTTTGTGAAAAACAAATGTCTTAACGCTTCTTTTGGGTGATGAAACATCATTTTAGGTCCCGAAAATCGCATAACTTCGCGAATTTTCTCTCGCATCTCTGGTTGATAACAGAGCGATTGACAGTTGGAACAAAAAGTTTTGCTTTGTTTAAACGGACATTTTTCCGCTCTTTCATGTGCATAATGCAACAGTTTTTCGCATCTATCGCATATCCTCTTAGTCCCGTGTTGCTTTTTGCAGTAAATCTCTATCATCAGTTTAACTATATGTTTTTCATTTTGAAGTTTATCCATTAACTTTGCCTCGCCGTTTCCATGTTCAAAACATTATCCGCAATTTTTACAGTAGATTTCCTATGTGACACCAAGACAACAGTTTTATCTTTACATTCTTTTAGCGATTTTAAAATTACAGCCTCGTTTAAGCTATCAAGATTACTTGTCGGCTCGTCAAGCAAAATTAAATTTGCATCGTGTAAAAACGCCCTCGCTATTCCTATTCGCTGTTTTTCTCCGCCCGATATTGTGTCGCCAAGCTCGCCTACTTGCGTATTATATCCGTTTGGCAAACTTTCTATAAACTCATGTAGCGAAGCGTTTTGCGCCGCTTTTACAACTTGCTCGTGGCTTGCGTTAGTGTTGGCTATTTTGATGTTATTTTCTATTGTGTCGTGGAAGATATGTGTTTCCTGTGTCACGAAACTTTCGTTGTCTCTAAGGCTTTTGGTGTTGATGCTTTTGATGTTTTCATTCGAGATTAAAACCTCGCCGCTTTGCACATCGTAAAATCTCATCAAAAGTTTAAGCAACGTAGACTTTCCGCAACCGCTTTTTCCGCTTATAGCCAAAATTTTGTTTTTCTCTATATTTAGCGAAAAGTCGTTTAATATATCTTGGTTGTCATAAGCAAATCTTACTTTGTTAATCTGTGCATCTTCAAATATAATATCTTTGCCGTCCCTCACTTGTTCAACGACAGGTACATCGTCTAAAATATCAAGCACCCTGTTGCCGCACGCTATTGTTTGAGTCAGCCCTGCGCCCAAATTTGCCACAGAGGTAACAGCACCAAAAGAAGAAAACAACATAATTGTAGGAATTATGACCGATGTTAAATCGACTATATTATTTGTGTACAAATAAGCCGACACAAACAACATTAAAACCGAAAAAACAAGGATTGTCAAATTAGTAAGCGAATAAGTTTTACCTATATATTTTTTTATCTCTTTGTTTGAAAGTTCTATTTGCTCCGACAGCTCGCTTATTTTATCTTTTCGCTCGTTTGTATAACGATACTGTATAACTTCTCTTATCCCACGTAAGCTGTCAAGAAAGAATGTGTTAAGCCCACCAACTCGCTCCCTGTGATTCTCGCCACTTTTTTTACTCTTGCTTGAAACGACTATAGGTATAACCACCCCCACCGCAACATGGGCAAGCAAAGCAATTGTTCCAAGCAAGATATTAAAACTTCCAATAAAGCATATGACGACAAAAGAGGTTATAAAAGCTATACAAATTGGGGAGACTGTGTGCGCATAAAACACTTCCAAAAGCTCTATATCAGAGGTTATAACGGATACAAGGTTTCCTTTGTCCTTGCCGTCAAGTTTTGCGGGAGCTAGTTTTCTAAGCGCAGAAAAAACTTTATCACGAATAAGCGCGAGAAGTTTAAACGCAATAAAATGGTTGCAATATTGCTCTATGTAATGTAAAATTCCACGTAAAACAGATATTACAGCAATTATCGTTATTATTAAACCGAGGTTTTGGCCGCTTTTTTCGATAATATCTACTATCGCAAATCCTCCTAAAACGGTAATAAAACTTGCACAGAAATATCCTAAACAACCCATAGTAATCGCCGTTATCATTATAAGGGCAAGGGGTTTTACAAGCCCTATAAGCCTTGACATCACATTAAATGAAGATCGACTGTTCATTATCTTTACACCTCCATTTTTTCAAGACTTTGCTGTGTGTTCCAAAGTTCACTATAGTAACTTTTGTCTAAAAGCAACTGTTCATGTGTTCCGCTTTCGGACAACCGGCCGTCTTTTAGCATATAGATCATATCGGAATCCACAACGTTTAGAAGCCTGTGAGAGATTAACACTATTGTTTTTGACTGGGCCAATTCTTTTATCGCGTTGATTATCTCGTTTTCGCTGTTGGCGTCGATGTTGCTTGTCGCTTCATCAAAAATATACATCTCACTGTCATGTAAAAGAGCCCGTGCAAGCGCAAGCCGTTGGCATTGTCCGCCCGAGAAATTACTGCCTTTTTCAAGCAATGCGGTATCAAGCCCGTTTTCACTTTGCAAAAAGTCGGACAAATTCACTTTGTTAAGTGCTTGCCACATCTCGTTATCGGTAGCACTTTTGTTTGCCATTAGTAAATTTTCGCGTACAGTTCCTTTGAAGATATATGAATTAGCCGAAACTAAAGTTATCTTTTGCGATAGGCTATTGTTTGAAACTTGCGAAAGCTCTATCCCGTTGACAGTTATGTTTCCGCCGTAATTTTGATTTGATTGTGTCAAAATCCCTGCAATTGTGGATTTTCCACACCCACTTTTACCTACTATAGAAACAAAGCTGTTTTTTGGTATTTCGATATTAATATCATATAAAATCTGTTTTTCGTCATATGCGAAATTCAACCCGCTAATTTTAATATCAACTTCTTGAATAGTTTGCGTCTTTGGCTCGTCCTCTTCAATATCAAGCAACGTGAATATCTTTTTACTTGCGGCAATTCCGTTCATCGCAATATGAAAAAAACTGCCTAAAATTCTTAACGGCAAGAAAAAATCAGCACTTAGCATCATTATAGCTAGCATACCGTACAAAGGAATATTGCCCGAGTTAAATTCAAACAACGCAAAAATTATCCCGAGAGCCGCCCCTCCGTAGGCCACTATATCCATTATTATTATCGAGTTAAGTTGCATAGACAGAACTTTCATCGTGACAACTCTAAAGCGTTCGGCTTGTTTGTTCATCTGATTGTGCTTATATGCGTCAGAGCTATAAATTTTAAGAGTATTTAAACCTTGTAAATTCTCTAAAAAATTATCTCCAAGCCCAAGATATTCCCCCCAGTATTTAGCAAGCAATTTTTTTGCAAACCTCTGTACAAGTACAATAGATATTGGAATTAGCGGAACACACACAAATAAAATCACAGCGACTTTTACATTGATAAACGACACCACAACAAATAGAATTATAGGTGAAATCATTGAATAATAAAACTGTGGCAAAAAATTTCCGAAGTACGTTTCAAGTTGCTCGACGCCCTCGACCGACATTTGAAGAAGTTCGGCAGAAGAAACTTTTTTTGTGTATTTACTACCGAGTTTAATTACTTTTTCGTAGATTTTATTCCTTAATATATTTTTTACAGATTTTGAAGCAAGATAACTTTGTATGCTTGCAAAATATATTGAACCCACCTTTACTGTTATACAAATTAAAATTATAACGGCATACCGAAAAAAATCAGCGAAAAACACAGTATTATCTATTAATCTACCGATGAAGACGCTAATAGTTATCATCAAAACTATGTTTGAGACAAGCCCAATTATCTGTAAAACAACGTTTTTAGCAATGTGTGAAGCCGCGTCCGGTACTGTTTTAATCAACCTTTTATTTATCATTTATAACCTACTTTTAGTAATCGTTAATGTTTTCAAACACACTATACATATTCAGAAATCTCTGTTCCTTTAAATGTTCTTATATAGCAATTTATATTGTACAGAACAAAGGTGACTCTGTCAAAACAAAATGTTTGCTTGTACACTTTTTATCATAGCAAACAAAAGGTTTTTGGTTTATTAGTGTGTTTTATTCACAGCAAAAATCCGAACCTCACGCCGACAGTAGTTGCTTGTCGATGAGAGGGTTCGGATAATGTGTGTCTCGTGGGAGTGCTGTTGCGTAAGATGCGGAAAAGAATTCGTTTATCAAATTACACTGTTCATCAAAAAAAATCTCCTACATAGCTTCAAGAATGCCTTTAAGCGCGGTTATCGAGCTTGAGTGACAACGCTCAACACGAGCCTTACATCGCTTTGCTTCACAGTTTGCACACGCAACAAGCTTGTGTGACACCGTGTTTGTGAAAAGAATAAACATGTCTGGCGAACCAAATTTCCCCCTAACATCGCCTTTCATCTTGGTGAAAACCTTTGCTTTGCACCCATATTGTTTACACAAATCTATATATCTGCGTTCCATGCATTCGTTTCCGCCGACTATAACTACGCTCATATTTTCATCTCCTTTAATCGATATAAATATTTAGTTAGCTAAAACTAACTGTAGTTTAAAAATAAATCTGCCCACTCTGAACAGACATGCAAGTTAGATGACACTAACTCAATTCAAACTATACACGTTTCAAATTAACTTGTCAAGTATTTTTACGAAACATGTTTGATAAGTTTGGTAAAAAAATTGCAAAGTAATAATGCTTATATCGGCCGAACTCGCTCTGTCAGACTTGATATGCCAGCCTCCCTCTCAAATCGAGTCTATTTTTGTCCCCCTCTAACAGGAAACGACCTTTTAAAAAGATATTCTAATGCCAACAGTGTCGACCCCAAATTTTAAGGCGGTTGAATTCGATGGGTGGAATGATTCCAAGCATAACCACAACGAATGTCTAGATAAATTTCCTTAATATATCTAAAAAGTTAATCAACGCCTTTATCCACACACGGGTTAGTTAAAAAGTTGACAATTATTAAAGTTTGTGTTAAACTTTCGATTAAAATAAAGTTTGGTTAGTTTATGCTAACTAATTAGTTTAAAGGAGAATTTTAGTGAAAAAGCAAAAATCGCTTCTCGCAAGGCTTTACACCTTTGCCGGAGGATATAGACACCTAACAACTACAGGCATGATTTTGTCCGGCGTTAGCGCTGTTATGACGTTGTTCCCGATAATATTTATCTGGCTTGGAGTAAGCGAGATAATCGCCGTTTATCCCAACGTAACATTAACAGAAAACATCGAACGATATGCTTGGCTTGCGGTTGCAAGCGCAATAGGTGCAATGGTAGTTTACATGGCGGCGCTTATGTGCACCCACATTGCGGCGTTTAGAATTGCAAAAAACATGCGCAAAACCGCGCTAAACCACATTATGACTTTACCACTCGGTTTTTTTGATAACATGGGGAGCGGTAAACTTCGCCGAATTATAAACGACAGTGCAGGAGCTACCGAAACATATCTTGCCCACCAACTTCCCGACCTTGTCGGGGCATACACAACACCTGTTGCGGTGCTTGTTGTTTTGTTTGTGTTCGATTGGCGTTTGGGGCTTATAAGTCTTGCGCCGTTAGTTTTTGCGGCAGTTGCCATGATGTCGGGAATGGGAAAGGACCAACCCGAAAGGATAAAGCAATATCAATCGGCACTTGAAAACATGAACAATGAGGCAACGGAATATATTAGGGGCATCCCCGTTGTTAAGACGTTTAATCAATCGGTTTTTTCTTTCGAGCGGTTTTATAGTGTTATCAACACCTATAAAAAATATGTCTCGGAGTATTCATATCGAATGAGAATGCCGATGACATTTTTCCAGGTGTTTCTTGCAAGCACACCGATATTTCTAGTGCTTTGTTCTCTCTTTATTATATTCGGCGAAAGCAATATGACCGACTTTTTCCTGAGCTTTTTCTTTTATCTTATCTTTACGCCGATAGCCTCGCTCATGCTCATGAAGATAATGTGGGTCATGCAACATTCGATGCTTGCTAACGATGCGGTTAATCGTATCGAGAGTTTGCTAAACGAAAAGCCACTTGCAAAACCGCCGATTCCAAAATCGCCACAAAGCGCCGATATACTAATTGAAAACATCTCATTCACATATCCCGGCACAGATAAAAAAGCGTTAGACAATATAGCGATTAGCATTAAACAAGGTCAAACTGTTGCATTTGTCGGCCCGTCGGGAGGGGGCAAAACTACCCTTGCAACGCTTATCCCACGCTTTTGGGACGTTGATAGCGGAGCGGTTAAGATAGGCGGCGTCGATGTAAAAGATATAAAAAATCAAGAGCTCATGCAAAATATATCGTTCGTTTTCCAAAACACCAATCTTTACAAGGCGAGCATTAAAGACAACCTAAAAGAGGGCAAACCAAACGCGACTATTGACGAAATAAACAAAGCTCTAAAAACCGCAAGGTGTGAAGATATTATAGAAAAACTGCCAAACGGAATAGACACTATTTACGGAACAAAAGGCGTCTACCTTTCGGGAGGCGAAGCGCAAAGAATTGCGCTTGCACGGGCGATACTTAAAAATGCGCCGATAGTGTTGCTGGACGAAGCAACGGCTTTTGCCGACCCGGAAAACGAACATCAAATTCAACTTGCGTTTAACGAATTAACCAAAGGCAAAACCGTTGTTATGATAGCACACAGGCTTTCAACAATAAAAAACGCCGACCAAATCTTTGTTATAAACAACGGAAAAGTTGAACAACGCGGAACTCATGATGAATTGGTTGCAAATAAGGGGCTATACAGTTCGATGTGGGAAGAATACAACAGAGCATTTATTTGGAACGAGGTAACAGTATAATGAAAAAATATCTGCAAAATATATTTGCGCTTACCGAAAAAGGCGCAAGCGAGCTTTTAAAAGCAAGTATTATAACGGTATTTATAAACATCGCTATAATGGCGTTAAGCGGTATATCATATTTGTTTATACAACAAACATTAATGCCGATTTTAAACGACATGGCTCCCGTCTACACAGTTTTAACCTATTTCATATATGCGGTTTTTATCTTTATATTGTTAGTCGTGCTGTACTATTTCCAATATAATTTTTGCTTTATTTCGGCTTATGAAGAAAGCGCAAACATGAGGATTTCGCTGGCGGAAACGCTTCGCAAACTACCTTTGTCGTTCTTTGGGAAAAAAGATCTGTCCGACCTTACCACAACCCTTATGGGCGATGTGACGATGATGGAAAACGCTTTTTCACATTTCATTCCAAACTTTATCGGCTCGATAATTTCAACAATCGTCATGGGTATTGGTATGTTTGTGTTTGACTGGCGCCTTGCGCTTTCGCTTACATGGGTTGTTCCTGTTTCATTTTTTCTTTGTTTTACAACAAGAAAAATTCAAGGATACTACGTTTTAAAAACACAAAAAATACAGTTTACCTATCTTGATAAAATCCAAGAATGCCTTGAAAACGTTAAAGACATCAAAGCTAACAACAGAGAAGATGCACATTTAACGATAATGAAAACGCATTTCGACAACCATGAAAAAGCTAACGTAACGTCGGAGTTTATCATGGGAACGTTTGTTAATTTGTCGCAGATGATTTTAAAGGTTGGAATTGCAACGACTATGTTGACAGGGGTTGCGCTTCTTTCTAGCGGCGAGATTGACGTTATAACGTTTCTAATATTTTTAATGATAGCGTCACGTATATACGACCCGCTTGCCGGTGCACTTGTAAACATTGCGGGAATTTTTATCTCGCTTAAAAGTGTTGAGCGAATGAAAGAGTTTGAAAACACAAAAGTTCAAACAGGAAAACGAGAAATGTCGCCAAATGGGTACGACATAAGCTTTGATAACGTTAACTTCAGCTATCTGTCGCAAAATGACACGGCAAACACAAGCGAAACAGTTTTAAACGGCGTTAGTTTCACCGCCAAACAAGGCGAGGTTACGGCGCTTGTAGGCCCGTCGGGGGGCGGTAAAACAACGGCAATGAAACTTGCCGCGAGATTTTGGGATGTTAATGGTGGCAAAATTTCAATAGGACAACAAGACGTATCCGAAATTGAACCAGAAACGCTTCTAAAAGAAATCTCGATAGTTTTTCAAGATGTTACGCTTTTCAACAACACGGTTATCGAAAACATACGAATAGGAAGAAAGGGCGCAACCGACGACGAGGTTATCGAGGCGGCAAAAAACGCAATGTGCCATGATTTTATTATGAACATGCCAAACGGTTACGACACGCTTATCGGCGAGAACGGCTCGAAACTTTCGGGTGGCGAAAGGCAAAGACTTTCTATTGCAAGGGCTCTTCTTAAAGATGCGCCGATAGTTTTGTTGGACGAGGCCACCTCTTCGCTTGATATACAAAACGAAAGTGCTGTTCAAAAGGCTATTTCAAAACTTACTAAAAACAAAACTGTCATTGTAATCGCCCACAGGATGCGGACAATTGCAGGAGCAAACAAGATTGTGCTTTTAAAAGAGGGCAAAGTTTCCGCCGAAGGTTCACACAGCGAACTGCTTAAAAAATCCCCCGACTACGAAAACATGATTAAACTTCAAACCGAAAGCATGAACTGGGCTCTTTCGTAAAAATCTATTTTAGCGGGTGGACAGTCGACAACGGATTGTCCACCTATCACAGTTATAAAGGAGAGAAAAAATGCTTGAGTTTATGATATTAAGTATAGTCATGTGTGCGGTTTTTACCGTTGCTATATACTTTGCTTCAAAAGACCCAATTAATGTTGTTATGAGCTATCCGAAAAATATACGGGATAAGGTGGACAGTTTACCACAATACAAAAGTCATATCAAAACCACCAAGAAAAAACATATATTAAAAAAGATAATCTCTGTTATAATCTTTATTGTAGTTATCGTCTTGATATTAATTCTATTAGGTAAAACAGACTTTTTAGAAAGCTTTGTTTATACCTTTGCGCTTTTTTCCGTTGTTAATTTATATGACCTTGTTATAATAGACTGGATATGGGTTCCGTGCAGCAAAAGGTGGATAATTAAAGGCACGGAAGAATTTACAAAACAGCTAAACAGCAAGTTTTATCATTTTATCGGTTTCTTGAAAGGCACGATAATCGGAGCGGGTGTGTCATTCGTTGTGGCTTTAATAGTTTCATTAATTGTTTAAGGAGATATAATGGCGGATAAAATACAAAATTCATACAAGTCCTCGAAAGGATTCTATGATAAAATAATCACCCACAGCACGTGGTGGAGCAAAATATATTCAAAGATAGTTTGGAAAGGCGCAGACAACAACGTAATAGCGCAGAGATTACTAAACGAAATCCCAAACAGTTTCGCCGGCAAAATGCTCGAAGTTCCTGTTGGCACAGGGGTTTTTGTCTTTGAAAAATACAGCAAGATGAAAAACGCAGATATAACCTGTCTAGATTACAGCGAGGATATGTTAAGCCTTGCAAGAAAAAGACTGAACGGCGAAAATATTAAACTTATTCAGGGCGATGTCGGCGACTTGCAGTTTAAAGATGAAAGCTTCGATATAGTTTTAAGCATGAACGGCTTTCACGTTTTCCCCGACAAACACAAGGCTTTCTGTGAAATATCGCGGGTTTTGAAAAAAGACGGTCGCTTGTTTGCAAGTTTTTATGTCGAGGGCAAAAGCAAACTAACCGATTTTACAGCAAAAAACATTCTTGCGAAAAAGGGATGGCTTACCGCCCCTTTTGACACCGAACAGTCTGTGAAAGAAAGGTTGTCAAAAGAATTTGAATTGGAGTTTTTAAATTGTGACGGATCTTTAATTTATTTTTGTGCAACAAAGGTAGGGTAAAAATTTATGAATAACAAAAGTTTAAGCGGTGTCCCGGACACCTTGTTTATACCTCTTATGGCTCGTATATACATATCAAAGCGATTTCCCGAATATTTTTATGATGAAAAAGCTTTAAGCCTTGAGCATGTCATGCCCCAAAATATTATCACCGAAAAAAGCAGTGAATACACCATGATAGCTTCCGCCTCAAGGGCGGTTGTTATGGACGGCGTCGTCTCCGATTTTATTAAACAAAACGGAAAATGCAACGTTGTTTGCATCGGTTGCGGACTTGAAACAATGGCTTTCAGGCTTAAAGAATTATTGCACGGCGCAAGTTTTTATGAGGTCGATTTCCCAGAGGTAATAGAAAGCAGAATAGCGGTTTTGGGCACTCTTGAAAACGAAACGCTGATAAAAGGCAACGCAAACACTCTGGATTTTTCGCAGTATATTAACTGTGAGCTACCTACTATATTTGTAGTTGCCGGAGTGTTTCAATATTTTAAGGAGCATGAAGTTCTGACACTTATATCAAAGCTTAAAACACAGTTTAATAATGCCGAGCTTCTGTTTGACGCTACCGACGAGTTTGGAATTAAATATGCAAATAGGTATGTTCAAAAAACAGGCAACAAAAATGCCATGATGTGCTTTTACATAAATGACCCAAAAGAATTTGCCGACAAAGCAAAGATTACACTTATATCGACCAATGGTTTTTTCGGCAAAATTTCAAAACACCTAAAAAGAAAACTGAAGTTCTACACCAAAATCGCAACAAAAATTGCAGACAAAAAAATGCACGCCATGATCCTGCGGTATGATATATCACGTTGACTTTCGCCATTATTGTAATATTGTTGTTAGTTGTTGATGTTTTTCAGGTTGTCGCACGATTAACTGTCGACCTTTTTTATTTCTCGAAGTGCATCAGAACCTGATACACGAAAGTCGTTTATCCATTTTTCGATTATTGATGGATTATCTATCCCTAGGCTTAACGCAAGTTCCCCATATGACACTTCTGTTGTTAGGTATAATTCTACTACATTATCCACATGTAATATGCAGTCTTTGTCGTATACCCTTCAAGGTGATTAAAGGGTATTTGTAAGGATCAAATAAGAAAAAGCCACAGCACAAATGCTTTATTTCTGCATTGTGCTGTGGTTTTATTTGGTACAGTTGGCGTTATAGATTTTAACGCCCCCCCTTAAACAAAGGGTTTTTCGACTGTCAAAAGCAGTATTTACATCAAATAGCTATTCTTAACTTTAAATTTATACAACTCCAAACGTTTGAGAAAAAGTATATGTTATCGTTAACGCAAATAATAAAATCATACAAGCCGATCGCAATAACTTTCAATAATTGCATAGAATATTTGTAAAAAGCATAAAAGTATGCCCGATTCAAATAATCATTATTAAGCAAGAAAACACTTTTAAGCACTTAATTTTAGACATAAAAAAACAGTAGCACTTTTCTGATGTCAAAAAAACAGTTCAGAAAATACGCTACTGTTAAAAATTATCTAACTATATCAAGAGGAACTTCTCCTAACAATGCCAATTTGACATTCGTTGCAGCTACATACCGGCATTCTTCCAGTGCTTGCTTGCTTACATACGCAGTATGAGGGGTAAAAAAGCAGTTATCGAGCGAAAACAAAGGGTTGTTGTTTGGTGACCAATCTTTCATTTTCATAGGTTCTTCTTCAGGGTCGTCAAGTGCGGCGGCAACAATCCATTTCTCGGATAAAGCTTTGTAAAGCGCGGCATTATCTACACACTTGCCTCTTGAAACTCCAATCAGATATGATTCGGGCTTCATTAGCTTTAAACGTTCTTCATTTACTATATGGTAAGTATCGTCGGTTAATGGCGTGAAAACCAATACAATATCAGAATCGGTAAAGATTTCATCGAGTGCACATTTTTTAACGCCACAAGACTTCATGTAACTTTCAGAAATATAAGGATCGTAAGCTAAAAAAGAACTTCCGAAACCCATTAATTTACGAGATGCATTTTGAGCTATTCTTCCAAATCCTAACAATCCAAATTTAGCTTCACGAATTCTTGGAAGAGGCGCCCTCCAATCGCTCCAACTATAGCTTCCGTTATGAACCTTAGTGTTATAAAAAGGAATATTTCTCATGAGCATAAAACTCATGGCTATTGCGTGATCTGCAACTTCATCTATACAGTAGTCCGGAACATTGGTTACAATGATACCTTTTTCATTAGCTGCCTTTACATCAACAATATCAACACCTATACCATATCGGGCTATAATTTTACAATTGTTTAGCTTGTCTATGGTAGGTTTGTATATTTTTGCATATTGCTGCAAAATCGCATCTGCATCGCTTGCAAGCTCTGCGAGTCCCTCTCCTGTTTTGCATTGAAGTCCTATCACTTCAGCGCCTATAGGCTCGAGAATTGATTTTTCAATGGAAAGATCGGGGTAATCATAGTCGCTTACATATACTTTGAATTTTTTCAAAAATAATACACCTCCAAATAAATAATACAAATTTGTTGTGACACTGCAAAGCGATTCATCAAATATACAAAAGATAAGACAATTATACTATATTTTTAGCGAATGTCAAATATAATTCACGCATATTTGTTAAAATATTAGTTTAATCGCAAATATTAGTAGTATCAATTTTAAAATTAGATAGCATAATCGATAAAATTTCTTGTATAAAATATAGGCTTTTCACAACTACTTGTTCAAGGGCAACAAAATTCCTGTCAAATCTTTATGTGGTTTGTTAATTGATTAAAAGGATTTAATCATGATAAAATGATGACACAAAGCAAATTCATCATACAAATTTATCAAGAAATTAATCAACAAGGAGAGCACAAATGAAATACATAGTTAATCCACGCCCTGAAATTGATGAAAAATTAATCAAACCTTACAGAGATATGGATGATGTTCTTTCGCTATCGTGCGTTATAAGCGACGCCATGGGAAGAGAATGCACAATGACACCCGATATGAAACCAAGGGCAGCTGATAAAAAAATCATCGGTCCTGCGATTACCGTTAAATTGACTGCAGGCGATATAGTAGACTGCTTGGGCGTTTTCGAGATTGCAAAACCAGGAGATGTAGTCGTCATAGATGCTTTTGGAGAAATGCATACATCTATTTGGGGCGGACTTATGAGCGGACTAGCGCGCAACGCTGGTATCGCAGGCGCTGTTATCGACGGCAGTTGCAGGGACACAGACGAAGCTAGAATGTTAGATTTCGCAGTAACCTCTAAATATGTAGGGCCAAGAGCAGCACACACTGCAACTTCTGGAAGAAAAGATCCTGTTGAATTTAACGTTCCGGTAGTTTGCGGCGGGATTATCGTAAACCCGGGTGATTTAGTTGTTTCGGATGAAATCGGCGTTTCGGTTGTTCCATACGATATGTTAGAAGAAATCTATCCCAAAGCTCGCTCGCAAGCCGATAACGAAATTGCAAGCAGAGAGGCTATTTTGAAAGGTGCGACCGCAGAAGATCTGCTAAAAGAATTCGGGAGAATCTAAGCGGTTTAATGATACTTAAGAAAGAGAGTGTTAAATATGAAAGAATCAATTATTAACGCAATAATCGGCTCTCGAATAGTTGCTATTGTAAGAGGCATCAAAAAAGACGACATAGTTAATGTTGCAACCGCTATATATGAAGGCGGGGTAACCGTTATGGAGATAACCTTTGATCAATCAGGAAGGATAACCGATGAGCAAACGGGCGACATGATAAAACAAGTTTCGGAAAAGTTTGAGGGAAAGATGATTATTGGAGCCGGTACAGTTTTAACCCTAAAACAAGCAGAAATTGCTTCATCATCCAAAGCTAAGTTTTTTGTTTCACCCGATACTAATGTCGAGATAATTGAGTTCGCAAAAAGAAACGGGATAGTGTCTATGCCCGGAGCAATGACACCTACCGAGTGTGTGACAGCTTATAATGCCGGTGCTGACTTTGTGAAGATATTCCCTAGCAACAGCCTTGGACTCGGATACATAAAAGCCGTGCGCGCCCCGTTAAGCCACATACCTTTTATAGCAGTCGGCGGAGTAAGCACAGAGAACATTAAAGATTTTTTTGCAGCGGGTCTAAGCGGTGTTGGCATCGGTTCAGATCTTGTCAGTTCCGAATTAGTTAAACAAGGACGTTTTGAAAAAATTACTGAAAATGCACGAAAATATGTTAGTGCACTAAATGATTAAGGAGAAAAAATGGGAAAACTAGTTTGTTTCGGCGAAATTATGATGCGCCTTAATCCTGAAGGATATTTAAAATTTTTACAAGCGAAAAATTGGGAAATTTCTTTTGCCGGCGGCGAAGCAAACGTTGCTGTTTCGGTTAATAACTTTGGTGAAACAGCGGAGTTTGTTTCAAAGCTACCGAAAAACGATATAGGTCAAATGGCGATTAACAATTTACGTGGTTTAGGCGTAGATACATCAAAAGTTGTTCGTGGAGGAGAGCGAGTAGGCACATATTTTATTGAAAAAGGTGCATCTCAACGAGCCTCAAAAGTTATATATGACAGAAAATATTCTTCTATTGCTCAAGCGAGTGATTCGGACTTTGATTGGGACGATATCTTGAAAGATGTAACATGGTTTCATTTCACAGGAATAACACCTGCGCTTTCAGATTCCCTTGCCGCTATAACTCTTGACGCAATTAAAAAATGCAAAGAAAAGGGCATTACCGTTTCTTGTGACCTCAACTATAGAAAAAATCTTTGGTCTAAAGAAAAAGCAAACGATGTTATGACAACGTTAATGCCGTATGTAAATCTTTGTATTGCAAACGAAGAAGACGCTTCAGATGTTTTTGGAATAAAAGCGTATGACACCGATTTAACAAAAGGAAAAGTAAACCACGACGGATATAAACAAGTTGCAAAAAAACTTGCGGATAAATTTAATTTTGACAAAGTGGCAATTACATTAAGAGGTTCAATTTCGGCAAACGACAATAACTGGGCAGCTATGCTTTATGACGGCGATGGATACTATTTTTCAAAAAACTATCTAATTCATATTGTCGACCGGGTTGGTGGCGGAGACAGCTTTGGCGGCGCTCTTATCTATACCCAAATGAACAACTACGAAAGCCAAAAGTCGATTGAATTTGCAGTTGCCGCAAGTTGCCTTAAACATTCCATAGAGTTTGACTTTAATCTTGTTACAAAAGATGAAGTAGAAAAACTAATGGGAGGAGACGGATCGGGAAGGGTTCAAAGGTGACGATATGAGCTATGAGATTAGACATATCGGAATAAATTCTAATGATGCTATTGAAGCGGTCGATATTGCAAACAGAATTTCTGAGCTTTTTGATCTTGAAATTAAAGATGGAAAAAGTTCGATTTTCACAAGCAGTGATATTGAAATTATGAAAACTCCTTTTAAAGGCACCCACGGACATATTGCTATCGGCGTCAATAACATTGAAGAAGCAATGTTGGATTTGGGCAATAAAGGCGCGACATTTGACGAAAGCACCATGAAAAAAGATATGCAAGGAAATATAATAGCGATTTATCTTGACGAAGAAATTGGCGGGTTTGCATTTCACTTATTAAAGATCAAATAATGTAACGTTCCGACATTAGTCGGTTCAATATAAAAAATGGAGAAAAGAATATGAAAAGAAAAATTTTAGCGTTGATTCTAGTATTGGTTGTAACATTTAGTTTTGTAGCATGTGCCGCTCCAACCGATACTCAAACCACCGACCCCGCAGCGTCGGAAGCCGGAGAAAGCACATTTGAATACAAAAAAGTTGTCGAATACCCTGAAGCTACCGCAATTGAAAATCAAGCATCATTTGACAACCTGGCTTATGCAGAAGGCGAAGTTCCACTTATTGCTTATATGCCCTCCGGACTTGAATTTACATTTTACCAAGCACTCGGACAAGGCGTCTATGATTTGGCGGAAGAACTAGGCGTTGAAGTTGTTACGTTAGCACCACAATCGGGATCTGACATAGATGGACAAATGGGAATGATTCAAGATGCTATATCTATGGGCGTTGATGCAATTCTTCTTAATCCGCATGATGATAGCGCGGCCGCTCCTCTTGTCGAACAAGCAACAGCAGCAGGAATCGTTGTTTTCAATATCAACTCAGACAGCACATCTTTCCCAGCACCCATCCATGGTGTAATTGGCTACAATCAATTTGACGGCAATGTTACTCAAGCTCAAGCAGCCGCAGCAGAATTTGCTGATATTGATCTTAAAATCGGCGTTATCGAAGGACTTCCCGGTTATCACAACGACATGAGAACCGGCGGATTTTTAGAGGGAATCAAAGACCATCCTAGCTATGAAGTAATTTCAAGCATAAACGGCGGATGGAATGTTGACGGCGGAAATGTAGCCGCTATGGATATGCTTCAAGCCAACCCCGAAATCAACATGATTTATTGTGCAAACGATCAAGAAGCAACCGGTGCTGTTCAAGCATTCGAAGGGCTTGGTCGCTCTGATATCATTGTAATCGGTAATGACGGTGACACAAATTTCTTAGAACTTATATATGAGGGAAAAGCATATTCAACACTAAATACAGTTCCTTTTGAAATGGGACGCCTTGCTTGCCAAGCAGCTGTAGACGCACTCTACGGTGAATTCTCTGGTGGTTTTGCTGAATCTCCGGGCGTTGTGACAAATGAAGAAAATGTTCTTGGATATCTTCAAGATCCAAACACTGTCCCCGCACCATCAAAAGAATATTAATATTTATTAAATAAGCCATACGTTGCGTTTCTTTTAATAAAAGAAACGCAACATTATAAAAATATCGGAGGCTTTTATGTGTAAAAACAGCACTCCACTTTGGGAGTTAAAAGAAGTTTTGAAAATCTTTCCTGCTGTTAAAGCTATGGATAGAGTTAATCTCAAAATATATCCCGGAGAGATTCACGCTCTTATGGGCGAAAACGGCTGCGGAAAGTCCACGCTAATTAAATGTCTTTCAGGAGTACATAAACCTGATGGAGGTTTCATTTCACACAATGGTAAAAATGTAACACTTGAAAGCCCTATTGATGCAAGGAGTCATGGAGTAGCGACTATATTCCAAGAGTTTTCGCTTGTCCCAACCCTTTCAGTAGCAGAAAACATTTTTTTAGGTAGACTACCAAAAAAACACGGCAAAATAGACTGGAAATTAATGAACCAAGAATCTAGCAAAATACTTAAAGAACTCGATATAGACATTGATCCTGAAAGCATTGTCGGAACACTATCTGTTGCACAACAGCAATTAATCGAGATCGCAAAAGCACTTTCCCTTGATGCAACACTACTAATTATGGACGAGCCAACAGCTGCCCTTGGACTTAGCGAGATTGAAAACTTGCACAGGCTAGTTAAGAAATTGAAAAATCAAGGATGTGCGATTATATATATCAGCCACAGGTTAGATGAAGTGGTTGATCTAGTTGACTGTGTAACTATTATGAAAGACGGCAAAGTAATTGGATATTGTGACGAAAATCAAGTTGATATCAATACAATAGTAAGATTGATGATTGGCGATGACCTTGAAGAGCATTATCCAAAAGAAAGAAATTCTACTCAACAAGTTTGCTTTGAAGTTAAAAACTTAACATCTGAAAACGGAACTCAAAATGTTTCGTTCGATATTAAAAAAGGAGAGGTTTTAGGGTTTGCCGGACTTATAGGTTCGGGACGAACAGAGATAGCTAAAGCTATTTTCGGGGTAGATAAAGTTACATGCGGCGAGATTGTTTTAAACGGAAAAAAAATCAAATCGAAATCTCCTGAACACGCAATAAAAAACGGTATAGGGTTTATTAGTGAAAATCGTAAATCTGATGGACTTTTTATGCAATTCTTTGCACAACAGAATATAACAATAGTTAAATTAAAAAAAATGTTGAAAAACTTTGTATTAAGTCTTAAAAAAGAAAATGAATTTGGACAACAGTATGTCAACAAAATGAAGATAACCTCAACTTGCCTTGAAAAATCTGTTCAGTTTTTATCAGGAGGCAATCAACAAAAAGTTGTTATTGCAAGATGGCTTTATTCCGAAGCGGAACTTTTTATTATGGATGAGCCTACGCAAGGAATAGACGTAAACGCAAAGATTGAAGTATATCAACTAATTAACGAATTAACCAAAAACGGAAAATCTGTATTATTAATAAGTTCGGACTTTCCTGAACTTATCGCTATGAGCGACAAGTTAGCCATTGTAAACGATGGCAAAATAGAGGGTATATACGAGGCCGAAAGCATGAACAGAGAGAATTTGATGCAACTCGTTTTAGCCAAACAATCTATAGATATACAAGAGGTGAGTTGAAAATGAAAAAAATACTTAAAAGCGAAGTTATTGGACCTTTGATGGCGTTTATTTTTATATTTATAATTGCGAGCGTAACTACACCAAGGTTTCTAATGCTTAGCAACTTATCAAACCAAGTATTACAAGTGTGTATCGTTTCGATTGTTGCAATTGGTGCCACTTTGATAATATTAACGGGTGGAATTGATATTTCGCCGGGAGCCGCTATTGCTCTTGAAACGATGTTAATTGCCAGTTTCATCAAAAATTTTAACTTCAATATTTTGACTACATTTGTCTTGATCTTGATCATCGGTTTTATCTTAGGAGCATATAATGGATTTTTAGTTGCATTTTTGAGAATACCTGCATTTATTGCAACGCTTGCTTCTCAAGGCATATTTAGAGGTTTAGCATACCTGATGAACAATGGCTCACCCATACAATCTCTTTCTCCACAGCTTCAAAACTTGTTTTACGGCAAGTTAGCCGGCATACCATATCCGCTCTTTTATGTTTTAATTTTATATGCAATATTCTATTTTTTCATGAAGTACTCACAAACCGGACGACGTATATATGCAATTGGCGGAAATTCTTCAGCTTCAATGCTTTCGGGAATTAACGTAAAAAAAGTAATGGTAGTTACCTATGCGTTGGCTGGGATGTTGACTGCAATTGCAGCGTTTATGTATTCGGCAAGACTTAATTCCGGCTCGCAAAACTTTGGTCCCGGAATGGAGATGGATGCAATTGCAGCGGCAGTTATCGGTGGTGTTTCACTTGCCGGTGGAAAAGGAAATATTATTGCGACATTTATTGGTTCTGCAACAATAGTCATAGTGTCCAATATGCTTAATCTCAATGCTGTGCCAACTGCTGTGCAACAGATTGCTATCGGAGGAATTATTATGATAGCGGTTATAATTGATATGTGGCGAGGCGATGCAGCTAAATCGGTTGGAAAGCTGATTGAAAAAAACAAAATTAAATCAGCATAGAAAATAAAAAACAAAATTTGAAAGGAAGTTTTTATTATGGTATATCCAAGAACATTTTCGCACATCGGTCTTTCGGTTCCAAATCTTGAGGAGGCAATTAAGTTTTACAGTGAGGTTTTTGGTTGGTATGTTATAATGCAACCATCTGTTATAACGCAGGACGACAGTGATATTGGAGTTATGTGTGACGACGTATTCGGAAAAGGCTGGGGCAAATTCAAAATTGCGCATATGTCAACCGGAGATAAAATCGGCGTAGAGATGTTTGAGTTTGAAGGAAACTATAAGCCCCAAAACAATCTCGATTATAAACAAACCGGTATGTTCCATTTCTGTGTTCAAGATCCGGATCTTGAGGGGCTTGTAGAGAAAATTGTTGCTGCAGGTGGAAAACAAAGGATGCCTGTTCGTTATTATTACAAAGGCGAAAAACCTTATCGTATGTGCTATGTAGAAGACCCATTTGGTATTGTATTTGAAGTTTATAGCCACAGCTATGAACTCACATATTCTGCGGGAGCGTATTAATAGTTCACAGCTCCAATAAGTTGTTTAGGGTCTTGTAATTTAAGACCCTAACATTTTTTATATTTTACAGTATTACAAATTTAAATGATTCGTGGTATAATTATAGGTGGTAAATATGAAAATATACGATTTAACTCATCCTTTAAACGTTGGGAGTTCAGTCTTTCCTGGAACGCCAAAAATGGATTATAAGCTAAGTCATACAATAGAAAAAGATTGTTATAGACTGGGGATTGCTTGTGTAAATTCTCACGTCGGAACACATACTGATGCTCCGGCACATTTCTTGAAAGATGGAGCATTTCTTGGTGATGTGTCACTAGAAAAGTATGTCGGGAACGCTGTTATTATAGATTGCACCCATAAATCGGCTCCATTTTCTGAAATTGATGTTGAAGATTTAATAAAAGAAACCGAAGCAATTAAACGCACCAAAAGGGTGCTAATTAAAACAGGTTGGGACAAAAAATCAGATCAAGATGCTTATTATACAGATTACCCTGTTATCACTGTAGCATTATCAAAGTGGCTTGTTGAAATGGGCGTTGTTATGCTTGGCGTAGAACCGCCGTCCTTAAACCCGGCAGATTATATAGAAGTTCATGCTATTTTACTTGGTGCAGACATCGCGGTTGTTGAAGGCTTGACAAACCTTGACAAACTTGAAAACAAAGAAATATTTTTTGTAGGAGCTCCAATCCCTCTTAAAGAGGCGGACGGATTTCCCATTAGGGCAATTGCAATTGAATTCTAATTTAGGAGACTTTACTTATGGCGTACACCAATAATGCATCGCAGATTGTGTATGATTTAATTTGCGAAAAAATACGCAATCAAGAATGGAAACCCAATGATAAAATTTGGACCGAGCAAAAATTATCAACTGTTCTTGGAGTAAGTAGAGTTGCGGTGCGTGAAGCGGTGGAAAAATTGGTTAACTCTTCAATATTAAGAAAAATACAAGGCTCCGGAACTTATGTAAATGAAACAAAGATAATATCTTTTACTACTCCCCCCACATATAATATGTCCATTACCGATATTATAGATGTTTTAAAGTTTCGATCTACATTTGAGCCGGGAAATGTGAAATTTTTTATTGAAAATGCAACTGATAAAGATATAGCGCAACTTGAAGCAGTTGTAAAAAAAATGAGATATCATCATAAAGAAAAAGACCAATTTTTCATGTATGACGTTAAGTTCCATAATCAAATTGCTAAAGGCACTAAAAATCCCATAATAATAAAAATAACAGATTTTTTAGGCGATTTAATGAGTACACATCTTCATATAATGACGGATTATATAGGCCCTGAAATCGGGCTTGAATATCATGATTTAATTTTGAGCTTTATTAAAAAAGGAGATGACGAAACAGCGTCTATTCTTATGAAAAGACATCTTGAAGAAGCTATTGAAGAAATTGATAAAGTTGCTAAAATGAGAGGAGAACTATAAATTATCAATTAAACACCTTTCATTAAATTAAAGCTGTGCCGAAATTCAGACAAGGCGCAGCTTTCTTGTTTTCGCTATAGCAATATCGCAAACAAAACACAAAACTATAGGCTTTTATCACTGTATTATGTCTCGACTCAACTCGGACTCATTCATCAATGTAAAAGGAGATCTATTACATGAACCTATCCAATCTCTACCTCACTATGCTCACACTTTTCGCAACCATCGGCATAGGGTTTTGTGGCAGAAAAATCGGGCTGCTCGACACAAGTTTTTCGCGCAATCTTTCAAATCTGATACTGTATTTTGCACAACCATTTCTTGTTTTGTCGTCTGTGCTTGGCAAGGAGAGAAGCATGAGCAATTCAGAGCTTTTGTTTATTACTTGCATCTCATTGATTATGTATGTGACTATGATTGGTTTGTCTATTGTCGTCCCTCGCTTGCTCAATATAAAAAAAGACAAGCAACTGTATAGTTACTTGTTCGCTTTTTCTAATGTAGGCTTTATGGGATACCCTGTAGTGGGTAGCCTGTTTGGGGACGATGCCCTGATTTATGTTACGATTTTCTTGCTGTTTTTCCATCCTTTTGTACTCACCATTGGTACTTTCATGATTTCAAATGATAAAAAGCACATCGCGCCTTCCATAAAAACCTTTATGAAACCGGCTATTATAGCCACAGTTATGGCATATCTCATATATCTTGTAAACATACGTGTTCCCACAGTGATCGCTGAACCAATCAATTACATAGGGAGCATAACAACACCTTTGAGCATGATATTGATTGGTCTAACTTTAGCAGATATCCCCATCGGTGATATATTTAAAAATGCAAGTCTTTATGTACTGTGCGGCATTAAAATGGTAGTCGTTCCTGTTGTGGCATATTGGATTCTGGGTTACTTGATTGACGATCCTCTTGTACACGGAATATTAGTAGTTATTTTAGCAATGCCTTGCGCAACTAACGCAACCATTCTGTCTGTTATCTATAACGGAAACACAAAACTTGCATCTTCAGGCGTGTTTTTTTCCACAGCTCTTTCAGTTGTGACCATCCCGCTAGTTATGTATTTCTTGTTTGGATAACCCCGATTTAGAGTTGCTCACCCAAATCGCATTACTAGAAGTTAATCAACCATTTTGCGACCACTGTTTCTTGCATAAAACACGAGCACTGACTTAGCTAAAAAGTAATAGTATCTGCTTTTCTCTTCATTAATTGTTTGCCTTATTCACGCAATTTAGCAAATGGAGTGCAGACCCAAAACATCACTATTCATTATAACTGTATCGGCTCTATCGAAATACCGAAAGAAGTGCCGCTCATGATACCCCAAATTACACTACCGACAAGACGGGGTGTTGCAGTGACTTACACGCCCGCCTTAAATTTCTAATTTAAGGTTGTTGCATGAAGCCGTAAACTTTTAGTAAAAAAGGCATAAAAAAATGATTGTCCTTACAAAAGTGATGTAATCAGCAAGGTGATTTACATCACTTTGGATACTGAAATCCTATAAGAACAACCATACTGGTGCGGGTAACAGGACTTGAACCTGCACAGTCTTGCAACCATTAGAACCTGAATCTAACGCGTCTGCCAATTCCGCCATACCCGCAACTGTTTTGTCGTGTCTGTCAATTACTATCGCCTCAAATTTCAAAGGTTCGATTATAAAAATCTAAGCAACAACATCTGCCAATATATATTTTAATTTAAAATTAAAATAAAATCAACCGATATTTTCAACTTTCTTCTTTTAATATTTTTTCAAAATTCCAATCCTAATACATTCGCTTAACCGCTAACAGAATAATATTTAAGTTTGACATGATTTTCTGTCAAACTGACATGGTCTTTTTTAAAAAAACAGCCTTTGGCAATTTTGACTTTTAGGCGAAAATTTGGTAAAATAATTGCAGATATTTATTGTTTATTTAAAAACATATCAACAATAAAATTATGCTTGAATGCTATAAAATGTTTTGAGGGAGAGATGTGTACAATGAAAGCGGTAATGTATGGTGCCGGTAATATCGGTCGAGGTTTTATTGGGGCTTTGTTTTCACAAACCGGTTACGACGTAACATTTATAGATGTTGCAAAAGATGTTGTGGATCAACTTAATAAAGAAAACCAATATCCGATACGCATTATTTCCAATGAAGGCTCTACAGACGAATGGATAAAAAATGTTTCGGCCATCGACGGCAACGACGTTGAATCGGTGTCAAACGCGATAGCCGATTGCGACATTTTGGCGACCTCGGTCGGAAGCCGTGTTTTGCCGTTCATCGTCCCAAACATAGTGGCAGGAATACGAAAACGTTTTGAGCAAAACAAGCCCCCTCTAGATATTTTAATATGTGAAAACTTAATGGACGCCAACGTCATTCTAGAAGGATATATATCAAATTTAATGACGCCCAGCGAGGTTGAAAGACTAAAAAAACAAGTCGGTTTTGTGGAAGCCTCTATTGGCAGAATGGTTCCTATTCAAACCCCAGAAATGAAAGACGGAAACAACCTTCGTATCTGTGTTGAGAAATATGGCTTTTTACCGGTAGATAAAGCTGCTTTCAAAGGCTCGATTCCGAATAACCCTCGATTAAAACCATTTGAACCGTTTGACTTTTATATTAAACGTAAACTTTTTTTACACAACATGGGTCACGCAACCTGTGCATACCTCGGACTAATAAAGGGCTACACCTACATTTTCGAGGCGATAGCAGACCCTCAAATTAGATTAATTGTGGAAAATGCGATGGCAGAAAGTTCGTTGGCATTGTCGGCAAAATATGGCGCGCCGCTCAAAGACCTGACGTTGCATAGTTGGGATTTGGTAGATCGTTTTTTCAACGAACAACTTGCAGACACTTGTTTGCGTGTCGGTTTTGATCCAAAACGAAAACTCGGTCAACACGACCGTTTGGTTGGCGCTTCGCTAAACGCAGCCCAACACGGAATAACGCCTGTATATATATGTGTCGGGCTGGCTTGTGCCATATTTGCCCTGTTAAAAGAACAAGGGCAACAACAAAATTTGGATTGTGTCGCAGAATTTTTAACAAACGAAGTCTCGATAGATCCTGTTATATTAAGCACCACCAAAAAAATATACGAACTTTTATTAAAAGACCAATCGCTTTCGCTAATTCAAAAAGAATGTATCTCTATGCGAAGTTCATCGCTTTTTGATGTGGTGTAATCAACCGCGGTTTATTTTATACCTACTTTCATTAAAACATATTATTCGTTTATCTCTATCGTATAATAAACGCTGTATTGTTTGTTTGGCTCAAGTTTTGTAATGTTAATCTTGCTTTCAAGCTTGTCGACAACCCCATGTTTTGACGGAAGCCCAACCCAAGGCTCTATACATATGTATGGCGCCTTGGTTTTTTTTGCGTGCCACAGTCCGAGATAAGGCATGTTGGGATATGTTACGACAATTGATTTTTCCCCGTCTTTTCTGTAAAGTTTAACTTTCTCTCCACAATCCGCAAGCACAAGAGCGTCGTTGTCAAACATGCTGTGTGTAAGCGGAATTATTTTTCCTTGTTCAAGCGGAAGCAAAACATAACTGTCGGTAACAAAACATTCCTTTGAAAGCCCTAATGCTTTTATTCCACTATCCACGCAAAATTCCAAAACATAGTCATCAAAATCTCCGCCGTCGAAAGGAACGTTAAACCCGGGATGTGCGCCAACCGAAAAGAAAATATCTTTATCATCGGTATTTTGCACGCAATATTCAACTGTTATTTTGTTGTCTTGCAAGGTATACGTTATTGAATATATAAATTTAAAAGGATATTTTTTCAACGTCTGTTCGTTTTGCTTAAACGAAAGCTTAACCGAATTTTCGTTTTCCATAACCGCTTCCATCTCGGAGTATTGCGCAAACCCATGTATGTCCATTTCATATGTATTATTGTCATAGATATATTTCCCGTCCCACAACCTGCAACATATCGGGAACAAATTCGGCGAACGATCTCCCCAATACGTTTCGTCGCCTTGCCAAAGATATTCTGTTATCGGAGATTTAATCGACCACAGTTCCCCACCTTTTGAATTAACTGTTACGTTTAAAGCTTGATTAGATATTGTGTATAGCATGTTCTACCCCTTTTAAATAAATATTAAAATACTTCCTGTCACGTTTTCTCTGTGCTGACGCGTTAAGTCAACAACACGGTTCGAGCAGCCTCTTGAACATAAAGAAAACAACCTCCCCGACAACCTGTTGTCCATCAATCAGGGCATCGGGGACGTCGTCCCCTAAAGTTGTTTATTTTTTTAACTTCAACATCGTGCAATCGAACGATGTTGAGTTATCTTAACAGTTTTGCAGTTGCATCAACTGCTCCGCCGTACCGTATAGTTTTGCCGCTTCAACCAACGCCGCCATATTCTCGGGTTTTGTATTAGCACCTAAAGCGCATCCCGAGCTTATAATTATACCTTTTCCTTTTGTCGTTTCTATAAGATTTTTAACCTGCGACTTAACCTTTTCGGGAGTTCCAAGAACCATAGGATCGCTGGGGTCGATGTTGCCCATTAATACGGTTGATTGAGGAACAAGGCTTCTCGCCCTACCCATGTCCGATTTCCAATCAATCTCCAAAATATCCGCTCCCGTTTTTCCCATATCCTCAATTATTTTTGTTGTATCTCCGCAAATATGGATAGAGTATGCGCCGTCGTAATCCTTTAGGCTTTCAACAACTTTTTTCTCGAAGTCAAAAACAAATTGACGATACATGCTGGGTGATATGAGGTTAGGTCCTGCATAAGCGTCCCCCATGCTTGTTGCGTGGACACCCGTTTCAAGTTGGGCTTTTGCAAATATAATATGAGCTTGCGTTGCCCATTCCATAGCGTTTAAAACAACCTCTTCGTCTTCGTCTATTAAATCAAGCATTAAATTTTGTGCACCGCGAAGCAAACACAACAGGTCAAACGGACCTTGGTCTGCCCTGCCCATTATGAAAACATCCTTCCCTATCTTGTCCACCAACCGCTCGGACACCTCTAACCATTCCGACAAACGGCCGCTCTTTTTCGGGTCAGGCAGTTTAAGATCATTTATCTGTCTTAAATCGGTTAACAAAGGATTATGTTCGTCAATCGACGCAACATCTTTGTCACGGAATACGGCTTTTGCTCCGCAAGCCTCTGCTAGAGTTGCGTCGTCAACGTCGATAACGCAACCGTCGTATCCGTATTTTTCCTGAGAAAATATATGGCTTTCGGCAAGTTTTGCCGGGTTTCTGTTAATCTCTCCGATATTGTAGCCGATAGCATGAGCGCAAAACATAAATGCTTGGGGAACAACCGGCAACCTATCCGGCATCTCCCCTCTTAATACGGCTTGCACTCTTTCTAATGATGTCATAGCTATTACCCTTTCCTTACCATAACGGCTTTAACTCCGTTTTGTTTGTCGTTTAAAAAATCTATCAATCCGCTTTCTAAATTGTCAAGCGTTAGTCTATGTGATATAAGTTTTTTAACATCAACCATTCCGCTATATAAAAGTTCTAAGCATTGAGGGAAATACATTGCCGGAATTGCGTTAGCTCCTCTTATTTGTATTTTGTTAAGATGAACTATATTAGAGTCGAACGAAACAACAGCCCCCTCGCCATAAGTAATACCCAAAAACGACACGATACCGCCAACATTACACAGTCTTGTTGCGACATCTATAGTTGAGGGCGGGGTTGTTACCAAAACCCTGTCAACCCCTTTGTTGGGGAATTCAAATTTAGTTATGTCGATTTTATCCGAAAACAAAACTTCGGTTGCGCCGTATTCTAAAGCAAGGTCGGTCTTTTTTTTGTTATAGCTTCGGTCTACGACATAGATATTTCGAGCACCCGAAGCTTTAACCATCTGCAACACCATGAGTCCGATAGCTCCGCAACCCATTATAACTACATCCTGTCCCAAGCGTATATCGGAATTTAAAACCATATCATATGCAACGCCCATAGGTTCGACAAAACTCGCTTGTTCAAACGTAATGCCTTCAAAAGGCACGCACAGCTCGGCCGGCACAATAGTATATTCCGAAAAACCCATTGCGACATGTTTAATGTTCATATAGCTAGGTCCGTTGGTGTCAAACTCGGGGTGTCCGCCCTGTGCTTCGCGCGACAAAGGGTTAAACGTAGATGTCTCGATAACGACGCTATCCCCAATTTTCAGATGTTCAACATCTTTTCCAATCTGTTCAACAACCCCTGAAAACTCGTGACCAAACGGCTCCCAGTCGCTAGCGGCATAGCCCGCCATAATTTTATCATGTCCGCAAAATCCGCAAGCTTCGATTTTGATTAAAGCTTGATTTGACTTTATCTCAGGGAGATTAACATCCCTAACCTCAAATTGATTTGGGGCTTTAAGATAACCCGCTTTCATAAAAATGCACATTCCTTTCTAGATGTTTTGTGTATCTCCCCTCGATATCAAAGTTGAATTTTTACTACTTTGCTTTAGGAAATTCGTTGCACAAATAATATAATGGAGGCTCGTCCTCTATAAGTTCGGGGAAATAAAGACCTACGGGGTCGTAGAAACAGTTGTCAACGATGTCGTCGTTGCACATCGAAACCTCGGTTATAACGGCATCGCCGCCCTCGGCCCAAAAACGATGGAACAGGCGTTGTGTCAACGTTATAGACTCGCCGGGCGTTAACCGCAATTCGTATCCCGCCGGAAATGTTTTTTGTATTCCGTCTATCGAAACCGTAACATCGGTGTCGGCAAGTTTTTCGTCGTCGGTAGCGTTGTATAGTTTAATCACAAGATCTCCGCCGCCACGATTTATTATATCCTCCATCTTAAACCAATGGAAATGCATCGGGGTTATTTGGTTTTCCCTAACGATCATAAGCTTTTCAGCATATGTTTTTGGATATTTTTCGGGATTAAGTTGGTTGCCGTTGCGTGTTGTAACCAACAGCAATCCAATCTTTAAAAAATCTCCGCTACCAAAATCGGTTATATCCCAACCGAGCATATTATCCCTTATTTCATCCGCTTCATGCCCTTTGGTTTCCCAGTCTTTCGGAGTGAAATATGTAAATGGAGGCAATGGAATATTGTGTTTTTTAAACATCTCTAGCGCATCACGCATATAACTGTTAATTTCAGAACGTTTCATATTACACCTCTTAACTATTTAGCTTTGGGATATTCGTTACACAAAAGATACATCGGGGCTTCGTCTTCTTCAATTTGGGGGAATCTTCCGACAGGATCGTAGAAACGATTGTCGATGTTGTCATCGTTACACATTGAAACTTCTACAACCAAACATGTGCCGCCCTCGGCCCAAAAACGATGATATAACCCTTGTGTCAACGTAATTGATTCTCCCGGAGTTAAGCGAAGTTCATATCCCGCCGGATATGTTTTAACAATTCCATCAATTGTAACGGTAACGTCGGTATCTGCGAGTTGTTCGTCCTCTGTTGAATTATAGAGTTTGATAATCAAATCTCCGCCTCCGCGGTTGATTATGTCTTCCATCTTAGACCAATGGAAATGCATCGGAGTTACTTGGTTTTCGCCAATAACCAAAAACTTTTCGGCATATGGTTTTTTATATTTTTCGGGATGTGCTTGGTTGCCGTTTCTTGTTGTTATCAAAAGCAACCCAACCTTTGAATAGTCCCCTTGCCCATAGTCGGTTATGTCCCAACCTATCATGTTGTCACGAATTTCGTCCGCTTCATGTCCCATCTTGTCCCATTGTTCGGGGGTGTAGTATACAAACGGAGGCAACGGAGTTTTAAAGTTTTCAAAAAGCTCCAATGCGTCTCTCATAGCTTTGTTTATCTCTGAACGTTTCATTTTATTTTATCTCCTTTTTTCATACATTGATTATGCTTTTGCTTTTGCTTGATATGTTGCCATCAAAACAGCAAACGCCATTATCAAACCACGGATTACATATTGCGCATATATATCGACGTTATGAATAGTCATTCCGTTTATAACAACACCAAGGAAAAGAACACCCATGAGGGTTCCCCAAGGTTTACCGATACCGCCTGCCATCGATGTTCCACCGACAACAACTGCCGAGATAACGTCGACCTCCCAGCCTCTGCCGAAGCTATATGAACCGGAAGCAACCTGTGCCGAGTGCATGAACGCAGCCAAAACACACATGACTTGAACCGACGAGAAAACAACTATTTTTGTCACTAAAACGTTAATTCCCGAAAGACGAGCCGATTCTGTGTTTCCGCCGATTGCATAAACAGCACGACCGGTTGTTGTATATCTCATGACAAAAAATGCGATTAAAAACACTACCAGAAGAATGATTGCTGGAATCGGAATTTGTCCGAACACTTTGCCGATACCTATTTGTATAAACCAATCGGGAAATTCGTTTGCAATTGGGAAACCTTCGCATATCATGCCGGCAAGTCCGTACATCAAGTTAAGAGATGCAAGGGTGACGATAAAGGCGGGCATTCCAAATTTATGTTGGGCAACTGCGTGTATAAAGCCCATTACAATAGCCACAACAATCGCTATTATCATACCGATTACACACGCCATTGTAACGCTTATGCCAAATGCTTCCGGCATATCACGACAAAAACGAGCAACAATAACCCCGGAAAGAGCAACTTGAGAACCAATCGAAAGGTCGATATGTCCCGAGATGATAACCATCGTCATTCCGAAAGCTATAACACCTTTCAACGATTGGTTGCGGAGAATGTTCCAAATATTATTTGCTGTAAAAAAGTTTTCGCTTGTAAGTGTCATCGCTAAAATCAACAACAACAATAATATTTCGATGACATGGTCAAGAATAAAGTTCTTAACCTGATTTTTATTTATATTTTTTAATGTGTTCATGATTTTTGTTACCCTCCCATGCTCATGGCATATAATTCATTGATATTAACGTCTTCCGGACGAACTTCGCCTATAAACTCGCCCTCTTTCATGATGATAATGCGGTGGCAAACCTCTAACAGTTCTTCAAGCTCGGAAGATACCATCAAAGTAGAAACACCGTTGCGGGATTGTTCCCACATAATCTCGAATATCTGTTGCTTTGCATTAACATCTATTCCTCTTGAAGGCTCGTCATAGAACATGATGTTTGGTTGTGTGTTAAGCCAGTTTCCAACAACAACTTTTTGTTGATTTCCGCCCGACAAAGAACTAACCGCAGCGTTAATGTTTGGAATTTTAATCTGAAGATCTTCAACTTGGTTATCTGATGCCGCGACCCTTTTCTTATGGATCTCAAGCCAACCTTTTGAAGTTTTGTCCATGCTTGCGTAACATAGGTTGTCACGAATTGAATGTATAAGTATAAGTCCCTCATGCTTTCGATCTTCCGGCGTAAGACCAAGGCCTTGCTTTTTCATGTTAATGATGCTTGCGTTTTTCGGCATTTTTTTGCCGTTAACGTATATTTCGCCGCTATCATATCTGTCTGCGCCAAAGACAGATTTCAAAAGCTCTGTTCTTCCGGCGCCCAACATTCCGGCAATCCCTAAAACTTCACCTTTATGTAATGTAAAGTTAATGTTTTTAAATTTGTTTTTTCTGCAAAGATTTTTAACCTCTAAAACCGGTTCCGTTTGCGCCACAACATCTTCGGGACGTTTGCGAATTTGAACATCGCCAAACATCATGTCTATAATGCCTTTGTGGTCGATATCTTGTATGTTGACTTTTCCAATCAATATTCCGTCGCGAAGCACCGTGACAGTGTCTGCAATCTGCGGAATTTCGTGCAACTTATGCGATATATAGATTATTATAATATCTTGTTTTTTAAGTTCTCGAACCACTTTAAAAAGGTTTTCAACTTCACTTGAAGCAAGCGAAGATGTCGGCTCATCTAACATCAAAACTTTTGGATTATAACTCATCGCTTTTGTAATTTCAACAACTTGGCATTGCCACATACTCAAACGTGAAACAATCTCTTTTGGGTTGATATCGACGCCCATCTGTTCAAGCAACTTGTTTGCTTCGCTATTTGCTTTGGTCCAATCAACAAATCCGTTCTTTTTTGGCATTCTACCCAAAAAAATGTTCTCCGCTACCGTAAGGCTCGGAACCAAACTCATCTCTTGATAGACCATTGCAAACCCGGCTTTGTTTGCTTCGTTTGTCGATTTAAACGAGATTTCTTTGTCGTCTAAAAAAAACTTGCCTTTTGTTTGATTAATTGCACCTGCGAAACATTTCACCAATGTAGACTTACCCGAACCGTTTTTCCCCAAAAGCGCATGAACTTTGCCACTTTCAAACGATGTCGAAACTTTATCCAAAGCAAGGCAACCGGGATATTGTTTTGAAATATCCTGTGTATGTAAAACACTCATACCTTTAAACCTTTCTTTAACGCTGTAAAATTTTAATGTGCCGTTTCGTACCTTCAATATAAATTAAGCATATCTTTATAATACATTAAATATATAAAATATAAAAATTATTTTAGATAGCGGTAACTTATATTGAAGAAACGAAACCCTTAAGATTAAGGGGCTCCCGAAGGAGCCCCTTCAATTTATTCAACAACTAGTTGATTTCTTCCAAACCGTTGTCTACACGCCATTGGTTAACAGCTTCAGGATCGCGTGATGAAAGGATGATTCCGGGGAGGTATGTGCATTGTCCGGGAGTTCCGTCATACTCTTCGCCTTTGATAGCTTTGATTAGATCGCTCATAGCGTTGTAACCTTGGCCGTACGGATCTTGAGCTATAACTGCTTGCAACGGGCTTTCGGGATCAAGAACCATGCTTGAGATTTGGTCTGAACCGTCATGTCCGAACACGAGGATTTGGTCTGAAAGGCCTGCGTTTTGAACAGCCATAACAGAACCGATTGTTCCGCCGTCGTTAACTGTGATGATAACATCCAAATCGGGGTTAGCTGTGATGATGCCGCCTGCTGTTTCAAGAGCTGTGTCTTGTAACCATGCGTCTTGGTCGGCAACGATTTCGTAAACTATGCCTGCTGCGTCTAGTTGATCAAGGTATCCTTTAACGCGGTTGCCCGAGTTGTCAGGAAGCAAAGATTTAAATTGAACGATAGCAATTTTTAATTCTTTGTCGCCGAATTTTTCTTTGATGATTGCTGCTGCTTCTTCACCAACGATTTCACAGTTTGTGTAGTCGTCCGATGTGTAACCGGAAACTATAAAATCTGCGCCTTTAACGTCGATGTTTGTCAACGCAACTTTCATGCCTTGTTCGTCAGCAAGTTTCAAAGCTGCTGTCGAAGCTTCTGCATTAAGCGGAGCGATTGCTAAGCCGTTAACGCCTTGAGCAAGATATGTATTGATAAGTTCTGTTTCTTTTGCTTGGTCGTTGTTTGTGTTGTCTGTAAGAATTTCAACGCCTGCATCGGCAGCTGCGTCAACATAACCTTGTGTAAGCATGTTCATAAACTGGTCGTCTTGGAACACGATACCTGCAACTTTGATTTCTTCGCCAGCGGATTGTTCTGTTTCTGTGGGTTGTTCTGTCGCCGGATCTTCAGCAGGTGCTGAACAAGCTGCGAGAGCTAAAACAAGAGTTAGTGCTAATAATAATGCTAATAGTTTTTTCATTTTCCTAAATCCTCCAAAAATTTTTATATTACAAGCAGATAGCTTAGTAATCACTTTATTCCCCTTTTAGTTTATCGGGCAAAAACTTAGTTTGAGCCAAAACCATTCCGCCTTTTGCGTAAACCAGATCACCAAAAGAAGTTTTTTCCACAATTATATCTTTACAATGTAAAGGGTAGGGTTTTTTTGCAATATGCTCTTTTATCAAATCGATAAGCATCGGGCATTCTTCGGCATAATCACCGCCGATGACAATCATCTGTGGGCTAAATAAATTTATTATGTTTCCCAAACCCAACGATATGTTATATGCGGTTCTTTCGATAACCTCAACGCAAACCAAATCTCCTTTTTGACCGCGTTTAAATATCTCTTCAACCGTTATATATTCAATATCCTTGTCCTGAGAAATTTTTTGTCGGTAAAGTTGTTTTGCCTGGCGAACCAACGATTGTTGTGAGACAAGCGTTTCCAAACATCCATAGTTCCCACAAGAACATTGTTGCCCTAAAGGATCTATCGTTATGTGTCCAAATTCTCCGGCGCTGTCTCTAAAACCGTGAAATATATTTCCGTTGGAGATGATTCCGCCTCCAACGCCGGTTTTAAATAAACTCAAAAAAACCGCTGTCTTATATTTCCCCGCCTCACCGTACAGATATTCCGCCAACATTGCCGCGTTTGTTTCAACGTCGCAACACACCGGAATATTTAGTTTTTCTTCCAATATCTGAGAGATTGGAATGTTGCGAAGATACGGGAAGTTTGGCGGGTTGATAATGATGCCTTTTTCAAAATCAATAGGCCCCGGAATTGCAAGCCCAACCCCCAAAATTAAATCTCGTTCTATTCCACTTTGGATAATTGCATCATTAATTTGATTTCCCAATATCTCTAAAAGTTCAAACGGTGGCGACAACACATCGATTTTTTTATTGGAATGAAAGAGCAATTCGCCTCTGAAGTTGCATATTCCAACTGTGCAATACTGTGTGTTCAACGAAACCCCAATCGAAAAATATGCATCGGCACATAAATCAAGCAAAACGGCTTTTCTTCCATATCCGTTTTGTTCCGCAAGCCCAACTTCCTCTAAAAGTTTGTCTTCAACCAAAACATTTGTTATGTTAGCGACAGAAGCCAGCGTGAGTCCAACTTTGGCGGCAAGTTCTGTTCGCGATATCGGCGCGTGACGTTGAATCATCTGTACTATCGTCAACGCATTAAGGTGTTTCATCACCTGACTGTTAATCTGTTTCATTTGGTTTCTTGTTCCAAACGATATTCGTTAGCCGCTTTGTTCATTGCATAAAACCCCTCAACCGGTATGTAATCGGGTATAGAATTCCCACACCCGAGCGCAAATCCTCCAAAATCGATGTTCTGTTCTATCGTCTTTCTGACTTTTTGAGCAATAACTTCGGGGGTATCCAAACATAAAACGTTCATGTCTATGCCGCCCAAGTTACATATACGATCGCCATATCTTATAACCCATTCGTGGAACGGCGCTATGTTGTCTTCGTTGGAATGTTTTGCGTCGATACCTGTCGCCAAAAGATCTTCCATAATGTTAAACAGTTTACCACACGAATGTAATATAAATGGTCGATCTGTTGCGTGAACAAGGTCAACTACCTTTTTATATCCCGGAATAATATGTTTACGAATTGTATCATGAGGCAACAACGTTTCGCTTTGAAACCCAAGGTCATCCCCCATTCTGCATACACAAAACGGTTCGGCATATTCCTTTAAAAATCTTCCCCATATCTCGATGTAAAGATCGGTTACTTTGTTAAATATATCTTCTACCATCTCGGGCTCGTCGTATAAAAAACAACAAAGTTCTTCAAAGCTAACAAGATCTTGAACCGTCTCAAATATTCCATATCCAGGGCCGCCAACCGCCCGAATGTTGTCTCGTTTTAAAACTTCCTCGGCAAACAGTTCAAAATATTCTTTGTTTTGCTCAAAAAACATATCGGATATCTTGTCCCACGGATAGTTGTCTATGTCCTGTTGACTTGTTATAACGGGGGGTGCATGTTCTCTTAAACAACCGCTTCCGGGACATGAAAGCGGGATTCCCCTTTCAAATGTCACTATATCATATCCGGTGTTTGCCCAAAAATCAACAAACAGCTTGAAATACTTTTTTTTGTCTTGAGTGTTTCCCTCAAGCAACTCTATCATAGGTTGATTTATCGCCTTAGAGATAAATCCGGGGTCGATGTGGTGCTCGTAAATTGGCATGCGGTCGGGTCGCTTGTTTTGCATAGCCGCTAAAAAATAGCGGTAGTTTGGTTCAGGCACTCGCATTTTTTCCCTCCCGTTTTCAATAGACACGCCGGAGTTATTAAAACGATTTTAGCAACTCACCGGTTCTATGTCATAATATCACACTTTTTTTTATGTTTCAAGTGATTTTTGGTGCCAATTAGTCAAATCGATTTAAAATTCAACAATTTTGTTTACATTCACAATTTATTAATAGTTAATTTGTTTATTTTTCCGCCATCAAAATAGTCAAGCATTTCCATTTTCCACAGCTCGTCCAACACTTCTTTTGGTCTATCAATCCCACCACGACAGTATGCGGGAAAGCCTTAACAGGTATCTTTGTTCTACGTCGTTCGTCACTACACAAAATAATTAAAACGACCCAACTTAAAAAATCAGGTCGTTTTTTCATAACTAGTTTCGTTTGAACCACACAGAGAACGGCGAAAAAAATATGCAACGCTTCTATTTATTTCGTGCGTCAAAAGCTTCTCTAACAGCTCGCAACATCTCTTCTACCATTGCGGCTCGTTCCTCTCTTGTCGGCAACGCAACAATTCCGCTCGACGTTCCCGTTGCCTCACAACCGGCAAAAATATTGCGATAAACATCGTCATAGCTTTTTATGCCCGCTCCTTGCAAAACCATTATATCGGGATTTACATCTTTAACCCCTTTCATCGAAGCCTCGACATAAGACATGTCGCTAATGTCCCCCGTTCCGATAAGCTCGGAAGGTTCCGCAACGATAATGTCTGGGTTTAGATGTGCTATTGCTGAAGCCTCGGCTATTGAATCCGCGCACACAATAGTCGTTAATCCAACCTGCTTTGCCCTGTCTATCGAAGCTTTAACTTGATTTAGCGTCAACGGTTTTTCAACGTGGTTAAGCATAACCCCCGTCGCCCCCGCCGCGACAAGCGACTCGGGCAGAATGTCTGCTATTCCTCTTCCGGGATTTATAGGGTCAAGGTGTGGCGCAAAGACATGTATGCGTTGCGTGCTGCTAGCCACTCTTTGTATATCAATTATCGGGGTTGTAAATATGACGTCGATATCATATTTTTTTGCCACCTCGTCTATAGCAAGGGCAAGATGCATAATATCATCACCATATAGATATGATTTAGGGCCAATTTCAAAAAAAGGTGGCTTTATTGTGCAGTTTTTATTCATATATAATGTTTCCTATCTTTTTTGTTGCAGGTCAAACTCTTCCATGTATTTGGTTTCGGAAGCGGTAAACTTGCGCAACGTATCAACAACTTCACCGTTGTTGACTTTGCGACAACCGACATCTTCGGATGTTCCCATAATCGTAACGTTAACTTGTCGACGGCGAGCGCGAACATGATCCCAATCTATGAAATAGATGTGTGCAAACTCTCCTCCGTCAAGTTTTCCGTCTTTAATTGTTATAGTTTCACTTCTTCCGAAAAACACCGAACGAAGATGACCATCGGTGTTCATGCTTGTGAAGTTGCCCGGCTCGTTTACATAGCGCCCAAACTGCGCATGAATTGGGCCCGGATGCCGATATTGGCCTTCTTCTGCAAAATCAGGGATCATCTTACGCATTATATCCAAAAGGTCATGTTGGATATATTCAAGGTCAAACGAATCGACGTCGTGCGAACATTCTTGAATCATAACCGAACAGGTTGTGTGGTGTGACACCACGCTACACGTTCCGTTCACAACTCCGGATTGCTCAACTATTTCCAATATTTCTTTTGAGATATCGTGGAAGGTCGGGATCCACCCGCGAGATTGCAACTCAATTTCTTTTTGAACAACTTTAAAATCCATAATAAAAACCTCCTAAGTTTTAACTTATTGTACAATCGAAAAGTAAAAAAGTCAATATTATTTTCTAAAAATTTTCGTTTTATACATTGAAAAAGTTTTTGTTATCGTTTATAATTTAATTCATACCGAATAATTAACTGTTCGATGTAAACATTAAAACAAAAAAACTAGTATATTGTTGAAAGGCTTGGTTGCAAAAATGAAAAAAGAAACGTTGGAAATTGCGCGCCAATCTTTTGCTGTTGAAGCGGATTGCATCACACAGATGCTAAACCATTTTGACGAAAAAGAATTTGCAAACGCTGTTGAGCTATTGATTAAAGCCCCTCGAATTGGCACAATCGGGTGTGGCCACTCGGGAATTATGTGTCAACACTTTTCACATCTTCTATGTTGCATAGATAAACCCTCTCGATTCATCTCGCCCGCCGAAGCAGTTCACGGGGCAACCGGATTTTTGCAAAAAGGCGATGTTTGTGTCTTTGCGTCAAGAGGGGGGAAAACAAAGGAGCTTTTGCCCGTCATCGATATCTGCAAGAAAAAAGGAGTTTCAATAATCGCCATCACCGAAAACCTAGATTCAACGATTGCAAAAAGCGCCGACGTAGTTATAAAGCAATTCGTAACCCGCGAACTCGACAGATATAGCTGTCAAGGAACAACCTCCTCTACGGCGTTGTGTGTCATATTTCAAATTTTGCAAACAGCGATAATTGAAGAAATCGATTTTCCGTTGGAAAATTTCGCGTTGGTTCACCCGGGCGGCGCAGTCGGCGAAAGATTAAACGAAAAAAGTAACTAAATTCTTTATTAATAAAACACATCATTTAAAATTCAAAAAAATAAGTACTCATTTTAAACGACATTTGTCGTTTTCTTCAGAAAGGAATTGTCGGTTTTATGAAAAACAACAAACTAAAAATAGATGTTAGGCGAAAAAAAATTATCGAAATTCTTGAGTTAAAAGGAAAGATTAGGGTCGATGAACTGAGCGAACAGCTCAAGGCAACCGTCGTCACTATACGAAGCGATCTAGGAGTTCTTGAAAAAGATGGTCTGTTAGAACGCGTTCCGGGCGGCGCCGTCCAAACAGCGTTGAATTTCTATAACAGAGATTTTTTGCGCAAAAAGCAAAAAAACGCAGTCTCGAAAAAATCATTGGTAGACGTTGCGTGTAAACTCATTCAAGACGGAGACACCCTGTTTATTAACTCGGGTACAACTACATATTTTCTAGCTAACGCCTTGAAAAAATTTAAAGGTTTAAAGGTTGTCACTAATTCGCTTACCGTTGCGGTTGAACTGGGTTCATACCCAACCTTTAACGTTGTTCTTTTGGGTGGTCAAATAAACTCCGCAGATTCGTTTACATACGGCAAAGATGTTATTGATCAAATAAGCAAATTCTACGCGAAATATTCGATATTGTCTGTCGACGGCATCAACTCAAAAGGGGTGACAACGTTAAACGCCGACGAAGCTTTGGTTGACGACATAATGATGGAAAACTCCGAGAAAAAAATAATAATAGCGGACAAAAGCAAGATTGGGGCGATGGGTTTTTTGAACCTTTGCGGTTTGGAAAAGGTTGATATTATCGTCACCGAAAAAACAGCAGACCCCGAAATGTTAGCATTGTTCAGAGAAAAAAACATCACCGTATTAACCGATTAACATTCTCGATTAAAAAATTCGCGAACAGACTTTCAGCGTATTTGATACCAACGAGAGCTGTCTTAAGCTCTTTTTGTAATTTTAGTTCGCCATTTTACACAACGATTGCGAAAAACAGCATTACTTAAGTTTTCGATTTTAGTTAATTTTTAATTTTGAAAGAGGTGTGCATATGCAGTGGATCAGTTTGGATTTAGGGAGCACAAATTTAAAAGGTGTTGTCTACAATAATGAGATGAAATGCCTAGCCGAAAAAAGCATGGCGGTTGTTTACAACAGAAAGCTTGACTTTGTCGAGTTTGATGCCGATGAATATTGTCAATCGGTTTTAAACGTTATAATAGATCTTGTGTCAAATTCCGCAGTTGATGCCGAAAGTATAAAACAAGTTGTTTTTACGGGCCAAGCGGAAAGTTTAGTCTTGCTCGATAAAAACCGTAAACCTATAATGCCTATAATATCCTGGATGGACGAACGTTCGAAGGAACAATGTGAACAGTTAAAAGAGATGTTTGACCTTAAAGAGGTTGAACAAGTTACTGGTCAGTTGACTTTAATACCTACTTGGCCGGCAACAAAGATACTTTGGTTAAAGCAAAATAAGCCGGAACTCTTCTTAAATGTGGACAAGTTTGTTTTGTTAAAGGACTATTTGGTCTACTACCTATCGGGAGTGTTGCAAGCAGACTGTTCGATAGCGACATTTTCTTGCTATTTTGATATATATAACAGATGCTATTGGGATAAAATGCTTGAAGCTATCGGCATAACAAAAAATCAGCTTCCAAAACTTGTCGAACCTTGCACTGTTGCCGGAAGCATCACAAAAGAAATATCGCAACTTTCCGGCCTTCCACCCACAACAAAGGTAAACCATGGCATTCTTGATCATTTTTCAGGAATGATAGGGTGCGGAAATGTTAGGGGCGATATGCTTAGCATGTCGACAGGAACTGTTTTAGCCCTTGCAACAACGGCAGCTAACATAAAAGAAAAAAACAGCGGAATTCCGATGCACTATGGCTTTTCACCAAACAACTGCATAGCTTTGCCTGTTGTTGAAAGTGGCGGAGCGGCGCTTGAATGGTTTAAAACGTCCTGTATAAAAGACATGAGCTTTAAAGAAATAGACACAGAAGTTCAAAAACTCAACCTTCCAAGCGACGTTTACTGTCTCCCCTATATTGTTGGCACAAGCGCCCCCGAATTTAACGCAAAGATGAAATGCTTGTTCTATGGAATGAGAAGCGAGCACGGGGCGATTGATATGGCGGCGGCGGTTATGGAAGGCGTTTCTTTTATATTGAAGAAAAACTGCGACTTGCTCGCAAAAAAAGGTTTGAAAATTAACGGAATAATTGCAACGGGCGGTGGCGCAAAAAGCGCTGTATGGTGTCAAATGCAAGCAGATATTACGGGGTTGCCGATAATATTGCCAAAGGAAAAAGAATCCGCTTGTTATGGCGCCGGAATTATAGCCTCGGTGTCCGAACAACTTTTTGATAATTTTACCCAAGCTTGTGACGCTTTTGTATCGGAAGAAAAAAGATATCTCCCAAGACAAAATTCGAATTACGAAAAAAAATATAAAAAATTCTGTCAACTCTACACCATGATTGAAGAGTTTGAGGGATAGAATAGGCTGTTTAGATGGTTGGTAAACCAATTTTCGGTGTGATTCTATCGTAAAAAAACTTAAATTTAGTCATCCTCTTTTTTTAGTTTGCAATAAACAAGACAAAGAGCAAGCGCAACAATAGCGGATAACGATAAAAATAAAAAAGAATTTTTTATCGAGAAATTTTTTGCAAGAAATCCCGTCAACGAAGGATATATTATGGCGCCAAGTCCACAGCCCGCAGTCATCATCCCAACCGCAGATGCTGCCCTTGTCGGAAAGGCGCCGGCGGCCTTTGCAACCAAAGTTGACCAAATCGGACCAAACACAACCCCCACAATACCACACACAACAACAGATATATATGCAACCGTGTTTAATGCCAAAACAGCAAACAAAACAGCTGTCACCGCAAAACAAATACACAATATTAATCTGTCACGTTTAAGCATAATACTGCTTAACAATCGTGAAGCTGCCATCCCCAGCCAGTAAGCGGAAATTGCATAAGCACCTAGTTGTTCGTGACCAAGTTCCGTTTCAAAATATGGTTGTGCGAAATACCCAAATCCGTTTTCCAATCCAACATATAACACTATTGAAAAAAACAAACACAAAAAAATCGGGCTCATTAAAAGCTTGCTATTACTTTTTTTTGTGTTTGTTTTTATAATTTCAACCGAAGGCGGGAATTTAGTTTTTAGTAGCGGAAAAAACAACACAAAATATCCGGCCGCACATATCGCAAAGATCGCCCGCCAATTTGCATTAATCGAAGTTTGAAGCAAACGATATATCTGTGGCGCTAGCATTGCGCCAACCGACAAAAGACATTGAGATAGATTGATGTATCTAACACCGGCTTGTTGGTCGATGTCGTTTAAAGCCGCAGAACACAAACTTTCACTGACGCTGTACCCCGTGCCCATTAAAGCGGCCGAGACTAAATATAACCCTATTCCGGGCGAAATCGCAGCAAGCGCACATCCAACAGCAAAAACCCCAACACATACCAACAGAACAGGTTTTTTTCCAATTCGATCTGCAATGTTCCCGCATATAACAGGCATTATCAATGCTGAGATATGTTGAGAGGAAACCAAAAGACCCATTCCCGCAATATCCAAACCAAAATGCGACGAAAGTTGTAACATGATTAGCTGCATTCCTCCAAGCAGAAAACCGTAAAAAAACATAATTCCGCACGAGATCACTATTAACTGATTATATTGTTTTTTCATAAATAAAATCCATTCATTTATTTCTCTGTTGAAATATAAAAAGTATAAACGTAATAAAAAGAAAAGTCAATCGAAAGAAAATAAAAAATATTATTGACTTTTTGTCTTGATTGTATTAAGATAAAATACATAAACTTAACAGGGTAACTCAATTTTTTTTGTTTAAAACAACCTAGGCTATCTCATTTATTTTTTGAATGACAGAAAAATATACCTAAAATACGCTATTTTATTAAAAATAATTGTTAAGTTTACTAAAGAAATTTTATAAAACAAAATTTTTAGGTATCTATTACTAAAGTAAAAGGAGAACTGGTATGACTAACAAAAGAAAACGGGTTGGATTTGTATGTTTTGGAGAAATCAACACACCGTTTGAAAAACTTCAGGAAAAACACGACAACGCTATTGTCAGCCTTTCGGCGATAGATATGGATATCATAGATGGCGGCGTTGTAATCGACGACGAGGACAGCAAAACAGCAAACAGTGCTTTGACAATCCTTCATGGTCAAGATATCGATTGCCTTATAGTATGTGTTGCCGGATGGATTCCGGCTCATGCAGTTTTGCGTGTAACAGATACCTATCGCAAGATGCCGATTCTTCTTTGGGGTTTGTGTGGTTGGAAAAGCAACGGCAGAATTATAACTACAGCCGAACAAGCCGGAACAACATCACTGCGCCCGACATTTGAAGCTTTAGACTATCGCTTTAAATATGTATACAATATGATAGGCCAACTTGAACCAATAGACAAAATCCAAGCATTCATATCAGCAGCCTATTCAGAAAGAGCTTTGCGCAACGCAAAGATTGGAACGATGGGTTATCGTGATATGTTGCTTTACAGCACCACCTACGAAGCCTCTTCTCTACGCCGAGAAATCGGTGTTGAGGTTGAGTCATACGAGATGTTAGAGATGGTTCAAACGGTTGAGACGCTAGATAAAGACAAAATTGCACAAGGCGTAAAGTTTGTCAAAGAGAACTGGAAATTCCAAGGGGAATGTGTTGACGAAACAATAATAAAGGGCGTTAAGTATGCTCTTGCTATAAGTAAAAAAATTGATCAACAAGGTTGGGAAGCCGTTACGCTTGTAGATGTTGACGGCATGAAAAAATTATTAGGATTTCCTCCGGCTATGGTGTTTATGTTACTTGAACACTATAACAATGTTTTAACTACGCCGGAAAATGATGTTCTTGGAAATGTAACACAACTTATGATGCGTTACCTTACAGGGCAAACCGTGCCCTACCTCGAATATTACGAATTTTTCCCAAAAAGCGTTTTAATTGGTGTTCCGGACTATATTCCGGCAGCAGCAACAGATGGTGATGTTAAGGTGCTTCCTGCGGCATTCGGTCTTTTAAGCAGTTCGCTTCTAAACGTATCCTCCCTTAAAACCGGCAAAGTTACCTGTTCACGTTTGCAGTATAAAAAAGGGAAATACTACATGCACAGCTACACCGGAACAGCAAAAACCCCTCCCGAATGGAATGAATATGGTTGGGACGAGCCGGCGCCACAGCTTCCAAGCCTTGAAGTCGAGCTTGAAAGTTGCACGGTAGAAGAGTTTGCCCAGGTAGTTGGGTCGCAACATGTAATTGTTACATATGGTGATCAAACCGAAGCTCTTCATGACCTTTGCAAATTATTGGGGATTGAATGGATCTAGTCGAGAATTAGCCACCTAACTGCTCTTGTTGTGATAGCTTTTCATGGTGGAAAGATTAATCAGTTGACATATGTTTTAAGTAGCTGTATAATTGCTTAAAACGCTTTAGCCTATTACAGTGTTATTTGTACAAAGTCAACAGTTTTTTTTGTGAATTTAGTCAGTCCAAATAATCAAAGAAGTATTTAATCGCACACAGCGATCAAATAAATAACAAAAAATGGAGAAAAGGAAATGAAAAAGTTATTAGCACTAGTTTTGTCACTTGTACTGATGTTTACTTTAGTAGCATGTGCGAGTACACCCGAAGCGGAAACCCCGACAGAAGCCCCGGAAGAAAACACAGAAGCCCCGGCAGAAAGCTTAACATTTGCATTTGTGTCGCCTTTGACAACCCATCCGTATTGGGTAACAGTTGAAGAAGAAGCACTTAGATCGGCCGAAGAACTTGGCGTGGAACTTATACTTTCTGGTCCTGCTGAAGTTAACGTTGACGAGCAAATCAAAGCAATTGAAACTGCTATCGCATCAAAAGTTGATGGTATATTGACAATGGCTTTGGATCCCACAGCGTTTGGCCCCGTCATTGACAAAGCTGTTGATGCAGGAATTCCTGTTGTTCTCATAGACACAGATGCTCCTGAATCAAAAAGAAGCTATTACGCAGGTACTTCAAACTTCGCAGCCGGCCAAGAAGCCGGAATGGCAATGATTGAAGCAACTGGTGGCGAAGCTATGATAGGCATCATCACAGGTGAAATCAACCAAGCAAGCTTGAACCAACGTATAGATGGTTTTAAAGATGCAATCAAAGATCAACCCGGAATGGAAGTTCTTGCTATAGAACCTTCAAACTCTGACTTGCTACAAGCAACACAAAAAGCTCAAACACTTCTTCAAACATATCCTGAAATGGACGCTATGTTTGGCGTAAGCGCAACTGACGTTCAAGGCGCAGCAAAAGTTGTTATCGAGCGCGGAATGGAAGGCGAAGTTAGCTTAGTTGGATTCGACGACATGGACGATACTCTTAAATACATCCGTGAAGATGTTGTGTACGCAACAGTCGTTCAAAGAAACGGTGAAATGGGCTATAGAGGCATCCAATTGCTTCAAGAAACAATTGATGGAACGGGCCCTGCTGAAGATATCATCGACACAGGCGTTATTGTTGTAACAAAAGAAAATGTTGACAGCTACAAATAAGTCTACAACGTCTAACAAAATGTTTAAGTAACAATAGGCCGGGCGTTTAAGCTCGGCCTATCTTTAGCGTATAACTTTAATTTTTACAATTCTTCATTAATTGCAAAATTTGTTTGTTATTGTCTGACGATTTTATAGCGTAAATTTATTTTAAGGAGATTTTGGTACATGGAAACAAATAATAAGAACAAAGGAATACTAGTTGTTCTAAAGAAAATTCTTGCTTTTAGAGAAATAGGTATTCTTATTCCGTTGATTTTAATATGTGTTTTAACAACAATTGTTAACCCTGTGTTTGCAAGCGTAGATAATATTATCAACATAACACGAAACATTTCAATCACTCTAATCGGCGCAATCGGAATGACATTTGTGTTTATTCTAGGCGCTCTTGATTTGTCTGTTGGTTCGGCGTTGGCTCTTGGCGGAATGGTCACCGGCTATTTTCTAAGCGTTGTCGAACTTCCTATACCAATTGCCATTATCTTAGGCCTAGTCGTAGGTGCAATTATCGGATTGGTAAACGGGCTTATCGTCACTCGTTTTTCGATACCTCCGCTTATCGTCACGTTGGGTATGATGAACATAGCAAGAGGTTTTGTCAACGTTATGTCTAAGGGTCGTCCATACCAAGGGTTTCCTGACGCGTTTAACGAGATTGGAATTGGTTCATTTCTTGGCATACCATACTCGATATACATCGCCTTTGTCATAACAATTATCGCTCATTTCTTATTGAAGCATACGGTTTTTGGCCGAAGCGTAATGGCTATCGGCGGAAACGAAGAAACAGCACGTGTTTCGGGAATTAATATAAACAAGATAAAAATCCTGACATACATTTTGCTTGCAACTCTTTCAGCAGGGGCCGGCATAATCACCGCCGCTCGTCTTTCAACATCACAAGCTAACGCCGGAACCGGTTGGGAAATGACTGTTATTGCATCAGTTGTTATAGGCGGAACTAGCACGTTTGGTGGATATGGTTCTATTATCGGAACGGTAATAGGTGTTTCTATTATGGAAGTTTTAACCGTTGCAATGACAATGGTTCAAATCAACATATATTGGCAAAAAGTTGTTGTTGGCGCCATTATAATTTTGGCTGTTGGCATCGACACCTACCGTCGTAAACGCCTATCTGGAAGCAGGGGGTAGTTCAATGGGTAGCAAAAAAGTGTTAGAAATGCTTAACATAACAAAACTGTTCCCGGGTGTTAGAGCATTAGACAATGTAAGCTTCGAAGCTTACGAAGGTGAAATTTTGGCACTTTGCGGCGAAAATGGCGCGGGAAAGTCCACCCTAATGAAGGTGTTAAGCGGTTCATATCCTGCTTCTTCCTATAAAGGAGACATCTTTATTAATGGCAAAAAATGCGTTTTTAACAACACCGCTCAATCGGAAAAATCCGGTATTGCGATGATATACCAAGAGATAAGTATGCATCTCGATTTAAGCGTAGCAGAAAATTTGTTTTTAGGGCGTTGGATTTGCACCAACCGCAAAATAGATTGGAAAAAAATGCATCAAGAGACTAAGCAATATCTTGATATGGTTGGTTTGGAAATAGACACACATTCCACATTGCGTAACTTAAGTACCAGCCAACAACAGCTTGTTTCTATCGCACGAGCGCTGTCAAAAAAACCAAAAATACTTGTTTTAGACGAGCCGACATCACCGCTCACCATTAACGAATCTGAAAAACTCTTTAGTATTTTACACAAGCTTAAAGAACAAGGAATAGCTTGTATTTTAATTTCGCATAAACTTGACGAGGTGTTTGCAAACGTTGACAGAATAACCGTGTTGCGCGATGGCAAAAGCATCTCATCTAATTTGAAGACAGACACAAATGAATCGACCGTCGTTTCTGACATGGTTGGGCGCACAATCGACAGCTATTATCCCAAAGAATCGGTGCCAATCGGAGACATAGCGTTATCGGTTGAAAACATAAGCGTTCCACATCCCTATACAAAAGATAAAAACATAATCAACAATGTTTCTTTTAATGTTCGCAAAGGCGAGATTTTGGGAATATCAGGTCTTGTTGGGGCGGGCAGAAGCGAACTTGTCGGAGGTATATTCGGCAAGCTTCAAAAAAGCACAGGCGAAATATATATGGATGGCAAAAAAATATCCATTAATTCCTCTAAAGATGCCATAGCCCACGACATAGCTTTGGTGACCGAGGAACGAAAGACAGACGGAACAGTTGGGGTTTTGGATATTAAAATGAACATGACTCTAGCATCGCTACAAAATATATCAAAGCACGGTGTGTTAAACAACAAACAAGAGATTGCGGTTGCCCAAGAATATATGGACAAGATGTCGGTTAAGGCCAACTCTATTTATGTTCCGATTCAACAGCTTTCGGGCGGAAACCAACAAAAAGTTGTTTTAAGTAAATGGCTTATGCGTAAACCCAAAGTACTCATTATGGACGAACCAACACGCGGCATTGACGTTGGCGCCAAATATGAAATTTATAAAATTATGGTTGACTTAGCTAGCCAGGGCATCGCTATAATAATGATTTCATCTGAACTTCCCGAGCTTATCTCGATGTCCGATCGCGTTATTGTTTTGGCAAACGGAAAGATTCAAGGTGAACTTGACGCAAAAGATTGTACACAGGAATCAATCATGTTGTTGGCTACTAATGTGGCAAATAAAGATGTAGTATAGGAGAAAAAAATGGACATACTTAACAAAGTTGATCCGGCAACAATGCACACTGCCGCAGGAATACCCGAACTTAAGACGATTAATTCAAGTTATAAATTTAATGCGGATGAAAAAGAGCGCCTTCGCAGTTTGGCTTCTCGCATGGCAGAAATTGCACAGCTTCCAATTCAAAAGAAAAAAGCAGAGCTTTGGAAAGCACATAACGACCTTAAAACAAATGAACCTTTGGTGTTTATAGATCCTGAAAATGGTTGGAACGAGTGTATATCGGCAGACACGTTGACTTGCAAAGACCCTTTGGCTCGTGTATGGGAGATGCATTTTCTCAAACAGATCTATTGGTTTGAGGTTATGAAAGACGACCGTGTAATCGACAACAATTTTGATGTACCTTTTTCGTTTTCAACGACAGGTTGGGGGGTAGATGTTGTTAAAGTTGGCGGTGACCACGGCGGCGCGTATAAAATGAAGCAGGCAATCGAAGACTACGAAGAGGATCTTCCAAACATACACTATCCCGAAATTATAATTGATAAACCAGAGTCAGACCAGGTTATGGAGTTGGCGCTATCGATATTTGATGATATCCTTAATGTTCGACGCAAGCATAACTGGTGGTGGACATTAGGCATGACATGGGAGTTCATAAACCTTCGCGGTCTTGAAGAGCTAATGATGGATACCATTCTCGAGCCGGAGGGCGTCCACGCTCTCATGAATCTGTTGTGTGAAGGTCAACTTAAACGTTTAGACTTTCTTCAACAAAACGACCTTCTTTCGTCAAACACCGGCAACACCTATGTAGGTTCGGGCGGATTTGGTTTCACCGACCATCTTGCCGACCCACAAAATATTAGCAAAGTAACGACTATGGACATGTGGGGATTTGTTGAAAGCCAAGAAACAAGTTCAATAAGTCCGGATTCGTACGCAGAGTTTGTGTTGCCTTATCACAAAAAGATCACCGAACGGTTTGGACTAAACTGCTATGGTTGTTGCGAGGCGTCAGATGTTCGATGGAAATACGTTAAACAGCTTCCTCGTTTACGCCGTGTTTCGTTCTCACCTTGGGCAGACTGGAGTAAAGCGGAACAGCTTTTCGGCATGAATTATATAACGTCACTTAAGCCGATGCCCTCTTATTTAGCTACTGCTAATATGGACGAAGATGTCGTGCGAAAAGATCTTCGCCGTGCACTTGATGCAACAAAAAATTGTGTTCCGGAAATTATTATGAAAGATAATAACACTCTTGGAAATTGCCCACGCAATGCATCTCGTTGGGTTGAGATGGCAAGAGAAGAAATAGCAAGGTAAGTTGTTATTTAATTGATGAAAAAAGGCAATAAATATAACGCCTCGATTTCGTTAAATTTGAAATCGAGGCGTCTTTTTTAACAGGTTAAAGCTACATAAGCATTTTTATATTCTAAAAAGGATTTTCGGTATCGTATGGCAACGACTTTGGTCTGTTATATCCAATATCGGTAATGCCTAGATATTTAAGAATGTCGAACAACGCTTCTCCTTGTTTCCCAAACGCCAAAACAGTGTGGTGTGGGAACCGTTTCTCTAAAAGCACATGACGATAGAACCGCTCCATCTCGGGAATTGCTATTATACCAATAGAGCCGAAACTTTCTGTCGGAACATCCAAAACCGCCCCTTGTGCTATATACGCTTTAAGCGATGTGTCGGCTGTGCTTTGTAAACGGAAAAGTGTTATGTCCCCTGCCTTTAAGTCTCCCTCTAACGTTCCCCGTGTAATATCGGGTTCGGCAGCGTCCGGTTCAAGACTTCGTTTCATGATAAGTTGATATCCCAAATGTGGATTCTTCACCATAGAAGCACAGGTATTTCCACAGTGGAATCCCATGAATGTCTCGTTAAGTCGAACGTCATATTTTCCCTTGATTCCTTTTTCAAAGATAGACGCCGGCACACTGTTGTTTATGTCAAGTAACGTTACCGGCTGTTGTGTTACGCAAATCGCGATATATTCTGAAAGCGCTCCGTATATATCAACCTCGCAACTAATTGGAATTCCACGAGCAGCAAACCTAGAGTTTACATAACATGGAACAAACCCAAACTCTGTTTGAAACGCGGGCCAACATTTATTTGCAAAAGCTATGTATTCATATACACCCTTGTGTTGATCCATCCAATCGTTTAACGTTATTTCGTATTGCGCAAGCTTTGGAAGAATTCCCGAAAGACTTGATTCACCAATCTCTTTTTGCATCTCCTTAACAAGTTCGGGTATGCGCGGATCATTGTTATGTTGTTTATATGCCGCATATAAATCAAGCTCGCTGTTTTCCTCGATAGCAACGCCTAGATCATAAAGCGGTTTAATGGGAGCATTGCACGCTAAAAAATCATTCGGTCTCGGGCCAAATGTAATGATTTTTAGCTTTTTCATCCCGATAACTGCCCTCGCTATCGGCTTAAATTTCTCAATCATTTCACAAACATCGGAAGCTAAGCCAACCGGGAATTTCGGTATAAATGCTTTTATGTTTCTAAGCCCCAAGTTGTAGCTGCAGTTTAACATTCCACAATATGCGTCTCCTCTGCCGTCAACCAAGTTTCCGTCGCCTTCTGCTGCCGCCGCATACATCAAAGGTCCGTCAAACCATTCTCCCAAAAGAGTCTCTGCATTTTCGGGACCAAAGTTCCCCAAAAAAACCACCAAAGCATTAACTCCGTTTTGTTTAAGCTCGTTAACTGCTAACAATGCATCGTTTTCATCTTCCACTATAACGGAACATTGATAGATATCCTCGCCATAGCTATTCGCTATATTTTGCATGCGAGTTTTAGAAAGAGAAGCCGGAAAACAACCTCGAGAAACTGCGACTATGCCTAATTTTAAATCAGGTATATTGTTGATCATAATAAAATAAATTCCTTTCTTTTTGAAGCTTTGTTTGCTAGTTCTATTATAACATATTAGCACATAAAATAGTATTTTTTTCAGAAAAATTTATCACATTCGTTATGCAACCATATTGAGTTGGTTGATTCTCTTATACACACAAAACCTTTATTGTTTATGATAAAAAACTCTTTAATCATGTTGCTAAGTTAGCTTTATTTCTTGCATTAAACTAGCTCTTTTTGACATTATATATATCTTGACTTATCAAAGTTATTTTGTTAAAATCACTTTGTTGTCTATTGTAAAAATAGGCTTAAACAAACGATAAATTAAAACTTTTTCAACTTACAAAACTTAGCTTCGTATTAAATAATCTATAGATACAATCATTCTTAACGCAAACAAAAATTTATAAAAAAATACAGGGAGTAAATCAAAATGATGACAAGCAAAGAAAGATGCCTTGCGGTTTTAAACCACAACAAGCCCGACAGAACACCGTTTTTTCCTTTAATGATGTTTTTTGCGGCTGACAGGGCAAAGGTTGACTATAGAACCTATTCGACCGACGCAAACGCGTTAATTGAAGCGCAACTTAACCTATATGAAAACTACATGGTCGATGCGGTAACGGTCAGCACCGATTCATACAGACTTTCTGCGGATTTGGGCGGCGAGATGGACTATCCGCTCAACGCCACCCCACATCTTAAAACGCCTTTAATAAGTTGCGAAGACGATTTTAAAAAGCTCTCTCTTCCGGATGTTATGAAAAAAGGCTCTCGAACGAGAAACCGAATTGAAACTATCGAAGGATTATCAAAACATCTTAAACAAAAAGCTCTTATTACCGGTTGGGTGGAGATGCCTTTTGCCGAAGTTGCCGATTGGTTAGGCGTTGAAGAGATGATGTACATGCTGTATGACGAACCGGAATTTGTTCATCAAATGCTGGATTTTGCCGCAGACATCGAAATCGAATTCGCAAAAGCTCAAATTGCCGCCGGAGCGGATTTGATAGGGTGTGGCGATGCCGCCGCCTCGCTTATTTCTGCCGCTTTGTTTGAAGAGTTTGCTCTTCCCTATCAAAAAAAAGTTGCAAGCGGCATAAGAGCCGCCGGAGCATATTCAAAACTTCATATATGCGGAAACACAAACGCAACTATTCATCTAATGGCCCAGAATGGAGTTGACTTGGTCAACATCGACAGCATGACCGATTTTGACAAGGCGTGCGAAGTGTTCACCGCCGCGAACATGGCTTTTAAAGGAAACGCAAGCCCTGTGGACGACTTGGCGGACGCCACACCACAACATGCCGAAAACAAAGGTTTGGAGCTTTTGGAAAAAGCAAAAGGCAAAAATTTTATGCTGAGTTGCGGTTGTGAAATTCCCGCAAAAACGCCCGACGAAACTTATTTTGCTTTTGCAAAAACGGTTTTGAAATAAACATATCCAACGTTTAAATATCTTTATCAAGCATACATCAACGTATGTGTCCTCTCACATCATTTTGTTTTAATTTCCATATACAATAAACCTTTATTAAAAGGTTTATACTCACTTTAAACTATTAAAAAAAATTTGGAGGTTTTTATGTCTGATAAAAACGGCATCTGTTGCGCGGGTAATATAATTGTTGACACAACCTATCCCATCTCTAATTGGCCAAACCAAAACGAATTGGTTCACATAACCGAAGGGATAACGTCATCTGTAGGCGGGGCGGCATGTAACACTGTTCTCGACCTTGCAAGATTAGATAGCAAGTTAAATCTTATGATCTCCGGTTTTGCGGGGCATGACACCGAAGGGGACTTCATCATCTCAGAGCTTGAAAAATTCGAAAACATAGATCTTTCGATGGTTCGACGTGAAGGAAAAACCTCGTTCACCGCCGTAATGTCCAACAACCAAACAAAAGAGCGAACCTTTTTTCAATATGCCGGGTCCAACGCGACATACAACGAACAACATATAGACTTTGATATTTTAAAAAATATGTCGATTTTGCACATTGGTTATATCCTGCTGTTGCCTGCACTCGACCAACAAGATGAAATTTTTGGAACAAAGATGGCAAAACTTTTGCACAACGCCCAAAAAATCGGTGTGAAAACATCGATAGACGTTGTTTCGGAAAAAGGTGTTCGATTTAAAAAACTTGTTACACCTTCTTTAAAATACACCGACTACTGCACAATAAACGAGCTTGAAGCCGGACAGACAACCGGCATTACACTTCGTGAAGATGACGGCAGATTGAACCGTGAAAACATGAAAGCGGCTTTGCAAAAACTTTTTGAGCTTGGTGTTTCGACTTGGGCGGTTATACATTGCCCCGAAGCTGGATTTGGTCTGGACAAAGACGGCAACTATTTCGTTCAAAACAGCCTTAATCTTCCGAAAGATTACATAAAGGGCACGGTAGGAGCCGGAGACGCTTTTTGCGCCGGCATTCTATACAGCGCACATCAAAACGATTCGTTACAAAACGCGTTGCGTTTGGCCGTGTGCACAGCCGCCGCGTCGCTGTCGTGCGCGGGAGGAACCGAAGGGGTTTGTTCGGTCGATAAGGCGCTTGAGCTATATGACAGATACCCGCCAAACCAATAGCCTTCCTTTGCATTTTGCATATGCAACACAAAGCAAGTTGCCGGCTTGCTGTTTAGAGCGTTATAAAAAACAAAAGGAACCCTCGATTTTTCATGTCGAAGGTTCTTTTTCTTTTGCTTAAATAACGTTTGTAATAGACAGCCCGTTTTAGGACAGCTCCTTATTGGGTTGTTGAACTTCGTGCAACGCACTAATCAACCCCTATAAACGGTAGCACCTCTCGAATAGTCGTTGGCTTTGAATAAAAATACCCTTGGATATAATCGCATTTGCACGAAACACAAAAATCTTTTTGATCTTGCTCTTCAATTCCCTCGACGATAATTTTTTTATTAGTTGCTTTAATTCCACGTATAAGGTGTTCAAAGAATTGTCTATTTTCTTGTGATTTGGCAGCAGAAAGCAAAAGACTTCTATCAATTTTAATTATGTCAAGCGGCAGATCTAAAAACACACTCGTGTTTGAATACTCCGCTCCAAAATCATCAAGCTCGAAAGCAAACCCCTTTTCCTGCATCTCTTTCATAACAGTTTTCATATTTGATATATCTGAAATAAGGGCTCTTTCTGTGATTTCAATTTTAATCATACAAGGCGGAATATCATATTTCGAAAGGATTGCCACAACGTCTTCAACCATGCCAGGCAAGGTGAATTGATAATATGGGAAGTTAACCGAAACCGATTCAAACTGTGGACTTAATTGGTTGTTATCTAATAGATTTCTTAAATCCCTACACACAACTTCTAAAACAGCATATGTTATTTTTGTTATAAGTCCGGTTTTTTCGGCAAGATTTATAAAGCTGTTTGGATATAACAGTTTGCCATCGTCATGCATTCGCACAAGAGCCTCTATTTGAGGGAAGTTGTTCTGTACAATTGAAAAAATCGGCTGGTAGTGAACCGTAAATTCATCGTTAGCAAGAGCATCTTTAATTTTTTGTATCATTAAATTTTTCTCGGACATGGTGTGCATTATAGAGATATCGTATAAATATCTTTCACCTCCCGATTGCTCTTTTAAAGTGCGCACTGAATAATCAGCCGCTGAGATTAAATCTTTAGAATTTTTGGAGAAAACAGGATAGTCAACCCTGACAAAAATCAGATCTAAAATCACGTCAAGACCGTCTATCGAAGTTGGGCGATTTAGCAAATCAACAACAGCGGCCACTCTGTTGAAATATTCTTCGCTTAAACTTTTTGAAATAATGGCAAACTCATCGCCGCTATATCTGTATATGTGCTGAGCAGAAAAGTTCTTTAAAAGAGTTTCGGATACTAGCCTTAACAACTTATCCCCTATTTCAAGCCCATATCTTTCGTTTACGCTTTTAAAGTTGCGCAAACTTACAATGTATAATGAAAAATCTTCATTCTTTTTTATGCTTTCGTTAATTTTATGTGTTAATGCAATTCTGTTGTTAACCCCTGTTAAGTGGTCAGCAGATTTCCGCACATTTTGAATATACAGATGAACGACTAAAATGCTTACAGTGTAGATTGTACCGGTTAGGATAACATCGTCCATGAAAAATTGCAACAACGTGATACTCGAAGAAAAAATAAAGGTAAAGCTTAACATCTGCATTATTTCTTTGTAAACAGTTTTCGAGTTTTTAATTGCAAGGTACAGCAACATTAATATATAAAATGCGCTGACGACAAACGGCAATTGATACCAATCACTTCTTATATAATAAAGATTTTCGTCAATAGTAAAGATTTTGTCTGTGAATATATTAGACAAAACAACTAGTACATATATAATATACGGAAGACTATATGGTAAAAGCTTTTTAAAGTGATCTTTTTCGTTTGAGTTAAAGTCGGTTAATGTGACCGAGTAGAGTATAAACATCATGGGCAAACAAGGCAAAAACACAAAGTATAAAAGCATTAGTGTATATGATAAAAAATAGTTTGAGTATGCTACAAGGGAAGTTGTAGTTAAAACAGAAAGTATTGTCAAAGCAACAGAAATATAGGCCGAGTAATACATCGCCCTTAAAAATTTATATCGTAGATTTCTTGCCTCATAGTCACGTCTAAAACTTATTAATACTGCTGTTAAAATAAACAGCGATGTATATTCAGCCAATAAATTATACTCTAACATCTACGACACTTTCCATAAATATGTAATCGACAGCTTTGTTGCCCAACACTCGAACCAGATGCATCTAAAAGAACCTTTCTTTTATAGTTGAGATTAGTATTAATTATACATCTAGCTTTGTCAGAGTGTCAACAAAAAGAGTTAACCTTTTCCTTTAATAACGCTAAAACAGAAAAGAGTTAACACTTTTTTTGGGGATTATTCATTAATTGAGTATCCTTCGATTAATGGGCTCAATGTTTATGTTTAATCTTGCTTAGGTTTTAATCTATACTTTCCGCACTCTCAAGCATATTTTCGATGAAAATCCCATACCCCTTTGTTGGATCGTTGACAAAGACATGGGTCACCGCTCCGACTATCTTTCCGTCTTGAATAATCGGGCTTCCGCTCATGCCCTGGACTATCCCTCCCGTGGCTTCGATAAGCTCCGGGTCGGTTACCTTGATTATCATGTTTTTCGTTGGGTTGTTGTCCGAAAGGCGTATGCTTTCGATCTCGATATCAAACGTCTTAGGCCCTTCTCCATCGATGGTTGAGATTATCTTCGCGGAACCTTTCTCAATCTCTTGGCGAAGCGCAATAGGCATTGCGGCGCCGTCGTAGAATTGTTGGTGATATTCGCCATATATTCCGGTTTCGTTGTTTTCTAAAAGTGCCCCGTATTTGTTTTGCGAGTTAAATTTTCCAATAAGTTCGCCGGGCGAGCCTGATTTTGCTTTTTTAATCGAGGTTATCTCGGCTTCCACAATCTCGCCGCTTTGTATAGGCATAATCTCGCCGGTGTCTATGTCGGTTATCGCGTGTCCTAGCCCACCTAATGCGCCGGTTTGCTCGTCTATATATGTTACAGTTCCGATTCCGGCGGACGAATCGCGAACCCACATCCCAATCTTATATTCGCCATCCTCCCCTTGAACCGGCGTTATCTTGGTCATTATCCTGTCGTCATCGCGCATAAACACAACCACAAGTGGTTCCCCCTCGCTAAGCTCGACGATGTCGGCTATGTCGCTGTTCCCCCCAACCTCTTTGCCGTCTATCGTCGTGATTATGTCGCCAAGTTTAAGCCCGGCGCTTGTCGCGGGACTATATGTCTTTTGGTCGGATACAACCGAACCAAACCCGACAACCACAACGCCGTCGGTAAAAAGTTTAACGCCAAACGCCATCCCTCCCGGAATAAGGTATGTTTGGTCTATCGATTGCAACCGTACGTTTTTAATCGGTATAAGATCAAACAGATATACCGTCGCAGTTTGCGAACTTCCTTTTGATGCGGTTATAACCGCCTGTTGTGCGTCCGGCTTTTTTTCAACCGTCAACAAACCGTCGCGATATGAAAAGCTTTCGCCTTCGAAAACAGAAAACTCTTCGGGCAGCAAGAACTTTGATACAAAAAAATAAGCAATTATTAATACCCAAATCATCATAGCTATTAAAACCGTTCTCCTAACCGTTTTTTTTATATTCTCCACCCCCGGCTTAATTACTGTACTAGATAGTTTGTGTCGTAATTAAGCATTTATTTGTAGCTATAATTATTTGGTAAATAAATTATGATAGGTTTTGTAAAAAAAAGGATGAAAAACGGTTTGATTTGTAAAACAAACAATGTTTTGGACGATTGGTTTAATATGTAAAACCGTATGCGAGTGGAAAAAAAGAGTTGATTTAGATATCTCCCCGCCAAAGGCGGGGGAGATATCTAAAAAGTTAATCAACAGCTTTATTAGCACCTAAACGTCTTAATAGTTTGATTTTTTTTATAACTTGCTTTATAATTTTAATACATTATATTTTAAGGTGCTATATGTTAAAGGGACTTTATATCCATATACCTTTTTGTGCAACCAAATGCGGATATTGTGATTTTTATTCTTTGCCGTTTTCAAAGTCTTTCGCCAAACGTTATGCTTTTGCTGTCGCAAACCAGATAAAAGGCTTTGAAAAATCAGTGTTCGACTCGATTTATTTTGGCGGCGGAACTCCGTCACTGTTGTCGATCGCGGATTTTTTTGAAATCCTAGACGCCGTCCACACGTCACACGCCGTAACGCAAGACTGTGAGATAACGGTCGAAACAAATCCCGGGTTTCTTTCGACTAATAAACTTTTAAAGCTTAAAAGCTTTGGTTTAAACCGAGTTTCTGTCGGCGTTCAATCAACCGACGACAAAATTCTTTCGCTTATAACAAGAAAACACACAGCAAAAAAAGCGATTGAAACTATCGAACTTATCGACAAAATCGGCATACAAAACATCTCGGCAGATATTATGCTTGGCATACAAGGCCAGACAAAACAGGTTGTAAAAAAAACTATCGATGACATAACCTTAGTTTCGACAAAACATATCTCGGCGTATATAATGAAGCTTTCTGAACAATCTGCTTTTTTTTGTAACAAAGAAAAATATGTTCTAGACCACGACGAGCAGGCCGATCTCTATGAATATGCCACACGTTATATAGCTTCTAAAGGTTTTGCACAGTATGAAATATCAAACTTTTGCAAAGATGGCTTTGAAAGTCGCCACAATCTTAAATACTGGACTTTAAAACCATACTTTGGCGCGGGCAGTTTTGCGGCATCTTGTATCGACAAAAAAAGATATATAACAAAGCTTAATGCATCAGAGTTTTGTGAGAGTTTTAAGTCTTTGAAGTCTTCATTTGACGGTATATATACGCCGGAAGGAGAAGTCGGTTTAGACGACTTTATAATGCTTGGGTTAAGAACCTCAAACGGGATAGATCTTGATAAATTAAACAAAGAGTTTAATTTTGTATTAACTCAACAACAGGTTGATTTTTTATCTTTGTGTGAAAAACAAAACCTGTTGACAACAAAAAACAATCACATAGTACTGACACCAAAAGGTTTTTTGGTATCAAACGCGATTATAACAAAACTTATTTAATAAGGATGGACATAAAAATGGATTGGAAACAACTATCTATCGAGATATCTTCAAACGACGTCGAAAAAGCGTCCAACATAATGACGATGATTTCGTCGGGAGGGCTTTATATCGAAGACTATTCCGACATGGAGGAGGTTCTCCCAACTGTTGGCTATTACGATTACATCGACCAAAGCCTGTTGGACAAGGACAAGACAAAAGCAACTATACATTGTTACCTCGGCGAGGATATCTCGCTTTTAGAGATAACAACGTATATATCCGAACGATTTTCAAAGCAAGGCATAAGTTACAACATTTCTGACAAGACCGTTTTTGAAAAGGACTGGCAGGACAGTTGGAAAAAATATTTCAAACCCAAGCGTGTTGGAAAAAGGTTGGTAGTTCGCCCGTCTTGGGAACAATATCAAAAGCAACAAGGCGACCTTGTTGTTACAATAGACCCTGAAATGGCTTTTGGAACGGGTGAACACGAGACGACGATGCTTTGCATGATGCTTCTTGAGGACAGGGTTTCAAGCGGCGAAACGGTGCTTGACATGGGTTGCGGAAGCGGCATACTGTCGGTTGCTTGTTTGCTTCTCGGCGCCAAAAAAGCCGTAGCGGTTGATCTTGACCCCAACGCCGTTAAGGTATCGGAAAAAAACCGAAAGGTCAACGGATTTGACGAGAAAGACATGACGGTCTATTGTGGAAACGCCTCGACCGACAGCGAACTTGAACAAAAACTTTCGACAGGCTATGACATAGTTGTTGCAAACATCGTCTCGGATGTTATCAAGATGCAAAGCGACATGTATTTTGAAAAACTCAAAAAAGGCGGATATCTTATCGCAAGCGGTATTATCGACACAAGAAGCGATGAAGTTATAGACGCAGTTCAAAAAAGCGGCTTTACAATTATAGAGCAAAAGCTTCTAAAGGGTTGGGTCGCTCTCGTTGCCCAAAAAGATTGACCGTTAAACAATTTTTCAGCATAAAAAAAGACCTCTTGAACGTTAGATAAAATCTAAAATTCAAAAGGTCTTTATTTTTTACTTTTTTAAACTTGTCCTGTTAAGACTAGTTAAGGCTATCTTTTAAAGCTTTTCCGGATTTGAATGTAGCAGCTTTGGAAGCCGCGATTTTGATTTTTTCTTTTGTCGAAGGGTTAAAGCCTTCACGCTCTGCGCGTTCTTTAACTGCGAAGTTACCAAAACCGGCAATTGCAACTTTGTCGCCACTTTTAAGAGCTTCGGTTATTTCGTTGAAAACTGCCGACACAGCAGCATCAGCATCTTTTTTTGTCATTCCGGTTGATTCAGCAACCTTTGTAATTAAATCTACTTTTGTCATATTAAATCTCCTTATTTTCAACACTTTATAAAAGCATCGTTTTCTTTTTTTTATTGCGCTTTAAGAATTATACCACAGTGATTAATAAATGTCTATATTTGATTTGCTAAATTTTGTGCCATGTTTAAGCGCGTTTTGTTCACTTGTTTCAAAGTCTTTGATAAAGTTTTCACAAGTTTTTTCAACCGCCTGTTCTGCGTCAACGTCCGTAAGTCTAGCAATCGCAACAGCTTTGAAGATAATCTCGCCTATCGCGGCTTCAACGTCGTTTTTTTCCAAGAGTTGTTGTTTAAGCTTCGCTATGCTTTGTTCAAACGATTCAACCGCTTCGCCAACATCGTTAAAATCACAGCCTACATATGCCGCGCGTTTTTGAACCTTTTGCGACCTCGCTAGTATCGGAAGCGCCCTTGGAACGTCTTTAATAGATTGTGTTCCGGTCGTTTGACTTTTTTCTTTGCGTTTAATCGCCTCCCAGTTTTGCAAAACGTTTTCGCTGTCGTTTGCTTGGACGCTTGAAAAAATGTGGGGGTGTCTGTTAACTAGCTTTTTGCAAACCCCGTCTGCCACATCATCAAGGGAAAATTCTCCTTTTTTGCGTTCAAATTCAGAATGCAACACGACTTGCAACAAAACATCCCCAAGTTCTTCTTTTAAAAGCTCGGTGTCTTTTTTGTCAATAGCGTCACACGCCTCATATACCTCTTCAAGAAAATTTTTTCTTATCGATTCGTGCGTTTGAACCTTGTCCCAAGGACAACCGTCTACGTCGTCGCAAAGACGTTTTATGAGTTTTTCAACGTCGTTAACATTATATTTTGCTTTAACTTCGAAATTATCCATAAATTATAATTTTTCCTTAATCTTTTACCTAAAACACAAAATTTGTGTTCAAGACTTTAAGCTTACCCCGAACACAAATTTTTCGTTAAAGTTTAATATTATAAGCTATCCCAAAGCGTGGAGTTTTTCAAGAAACGCAATAATCTTTTCGCTTTTCGGAAGCCCCGCGACGTCTTCCCTCGTGACCACGCGAAGAAGCATAACCGAAGCAACATAAACAACGCCTGCGACCGCTATCGCTATAATTGTCGCGATAGTCTCGCCCATGAGAAGGTCGGACACATTAAACGCCAAAAGCGCAAATATTCCGCACGAAATCGCCGCAACCATAGGCTTTAGAAATACCGAGATAAAATTGATTTTAATCCCTGTGATTTTACAAAGAATTATGATGCTTGAAACCGAGATAACCATATACGAGACAAGGTTTCCGACAGGTGCAGCTTTAATGTTGAATTCCGGAATACCGATGAAAATATAGTTAGAAGCAATCTTGATTAAACCTCCGACTACCATGAGTTTAACCGGAATGTCGACGCGTCCGATAGCTTGAAGCAACGCGTTGCAAGGCCCCGTTATCGCGACGAATATCGCGGCAATCCCTAGAACTCTTAGCATCGGAATAGCTATCTCGAACCCTGTCGCCGAAGCGCTGTTACCATAGATAAGTGTTAAAATCTGACCCGAAAGAACCGCAAGCCCAATTCCCGCCGGAGCGGCCACAAGCATAGCCATGCGAATGGTGCTCTCGATGTTTTTGCGTGTCTTCTCGATGTTTTTAACCGCCCAAGCCGTCGCAACGTGTGGCAAGGCGCTCATTCCAAACGACCCGGTTATTGCCGGAACCATCGTAAAAAACGGCATAGCGAACCAATATGCGCCGTTAAGGAAGTTTGCCAAAAACTCGTGGTCCATGTCGGGGGTCTTGTCGGCAAGCTCCATAAGCCCGCCATGCGAAGCGAAAACCGCGTTTATATCGGTCGCAAATACGTGGCGCAACCTGTCTTGAACCATTATGCCGTCGATAACGCTCGTAAGGTTAACCGCCGCCGCCGAAAGAGCCATCGGCACAGAAAACGCGACTATCATCTTTAGTATGTGTTTTTTTGAAAACGGCGCCGGGCTTGTTTCATACTGTGCCTTTGTTATCCCGTCGCCCGCTATCTGTTGACGTATGAAAAGATAAACAAATCCTATCGCCGTCGAGATTGTAACGCCAAAAATAGCTCCTGCCGCGGCATACGAAAGGATCGTTATCTCGGCTATTCGCTCGTCTTGTATAACCTGTTTAAAAACGGTTCCGTAATCGCGATACTCCGCGAACAACGCCATTTTAACCCAATATGAAAGCACGATACTTGTCGCCACTTTAAAGAACACTTCGATAACCTGTGACGAAGCTGTCGGGGTCATGTTTCTTAAACCTTGGTTATATCCACGATAGATAGACATAAGACAACAAAACAAGATGGCGGGTGCTACCGCTATCATACACCAATAAGCCAAAGGTTGTTGGATAATATTTTCGGCATAAAATCCCGAAAACGCCATAAGACCTAGCGACCCGGTCAATCCGACAAGGGTAAACAGAATAGTTGCTACCGATTTAACCCTTTTTATATCGTTGTATCTGCCTTCGCCGGCAAACCCGGCGACTATCTTTGAAATAGCGACAGGAAAACCCGAAACCGCTATCGAATAGATTAGATTATATATAGAATAAGCGTAGCTATAAAAACCGTTTCCGTCAATGCCTATGATGTCCGCCATAGCCACTTTATAAACTGCGCCGAGAACCTTAACAATTCCCATTGCAATCGTAAGGATTATAGCCCCCTCTAACATGCCTTGTTTTGTTCTGCTCAAATTAAATACCCACCATTTTTAAATTACATCGTGTTTTTTATTCAAAACCGTATCGAATTAAAATTATATCAATTTCTTTGGATTTTTACAAGCTATTTTATATCTAAACCGCCGATAAACTCGCGCAGCACAGAATTTTGCGGCACACAATCGGCCGTTATCGGGGTAAATTTTTCAAGCGTGTTATATATTCTTTCAAGCTTTTCTCTGTATATTCCGCCCTCGTTTGGGTCGTCGACTATCTCTTGGACAAGCGGTAAAAAAACAGACGGTTCATATTCAAACGACGTGTCAAGAATTATCGACGCGTGGTCTTTAAACGGCCTGATGTAAAGGTCTTCGCCACGCATAATGTTTTTCCAGTTCTTAAAAGTAGCCTCTACAGGATATCCCCTAAACTGCCTGTCACGCACAAACCTTCTTGTTATTCTTATATCTCTAGTCGGAAAAACCCTTTCGCCATCTATATAGTATTCCTCGCGAAGTCCGATATAAATCTTAAATATCTTGTCAACGGGCGCAGAATTTTCGTATAAAAGTGGATTAAGCGCGTGGATACCCTCGAGAATAGCTATTCCGTCTTTTCCGATATCTATCTCAACTTTATGTTCCTTTCGCCCTTGCTTCAAAAAATCAAACTCGGGCATGAGAGCTTTTCCGTGTTGTATAATCTCTTTGATAAAAAGGTTAACAAGGTCTATATCGACGGCATAGACACTATCAAGGTCTATTTCACCGTTTTCATCCCTTGGGTAATCTTCAAGATTTTTGAAAAAATTATCAAGCGAAACGACAACCGCTTTTCGTCCTCTTTTTTCAAGTTCGGCGGCTATTCGCTTACACGACGTTGTTTTACCGCTTGCGGAAGGCCCCGTCGCAAGCACTATCGGCGCGCCGCTTTTTTCTATATGATCGCAAACGTTCTCGACGCGTTTTGTATATTGTTGTTCGCAACGCTCTATAAAACCTTTTTTTTCAACCTCTTTGTTAAGTTCGCCTATCTCTATTTTACGTTTAGGATCAAAATTTATTATCATAAAAATCTAAAACCTTTCTTTTTCTTCTAAGAATTTCGTCCAACCCTTCTATATACTCTTTAGGATATTTATAGTTGAAAACTCGTTCTATGCGTGTTCCAAGCGGTTGTTTAAACTTTGTCACGCCCCCCGCTCCGCAAGAAAATATGCTGTGCATCTCGTCCATTATAAATATGTTATAAAGCCCCTCTTTATCTGGTTTACAATATCCAATGTTCTCAAGATTTTGTAGGGTTGATTTTTGGCGATACATATAATATGCGAGATATCCGCTTTTAACCAATTTTTCGATGGCGTATTCTGTCATCTCGGACACCGATTGTTCGCCCAAAACAAAGGAATCTTTAAAGTCTGAACCGCGTTTAACCGTAAGAGTATGAACCGTTATGTTGTCGGCGCCGATGTTTGAAAGCCAGTCGACCGACTCTTTAAAGCTTTGTTCGGTGTCAAACGGAAGCCCCGCAATTAAATCGGCGTTTATATTGTCAAACCCAATCTCTCGAGCAAGCGAAAAACAACGTTCGACATCTTTATATGAATGTGTTCGCCCTACTTTTTTTAACACCTCATCGTTTTTTGTTTGGGGATTAATCGAAAGCCTTGTCACACCAAAACGTTTAAGTATCGCAAGTTTTTGTTTTGTTATCGTGTCCGCACGCCCCGCTTCAAAGGTATATTCGAGACATTTTTTAGGGTTAAACAGGCGCTCTATCGCCTCGCAAAGTTTTTCCAGTTGTTGCTCGTTTAAAACGGAAGGGGTTCCTCCCCCGACATAAACCGTTTTAAGGTTAAGATTTTTTTTAGCAGCTATTTGTCTTGTTAATTCAAGTTCTTGTATTAAACTTTCAAGATATGGGTCGATAAGTTTTTGTTCGCTCGCTATCGTTTTGGACACAAACGAACAAAAGCTACATCTTGTTTTGCAAAATGGAATTGAAACGTAAAGCGAATAGTCAGACGGCATATCCTGCTTTCTAAGCTTTTCCGAAAATTTTGCCACCGACACAATAAGCTTCGCTTTTTTCGCCGTGACGAAATAGTCGTACATCAACCTTTTTTCCGCCCCGCTTATAGTAGCGCCGTTTTCAAGCAACGCTATAGCAAGCTTTGCCGGACGAATTCCTGTTAAAATTCCATACGGAGGTCTTTTATCCGAAATGTTGCACAGCATAGAAAAAACAAGTTTCGCAAGTTCTTTTTCGTTAGACTTTGCCGAAACATTCAGTTTTTCATCTAACTTATCAAGCTGCCTTGAACCGATTACCTTTATTCCTTTGTAACAAACTTCACAAAACAAAAAATCCTTTTTCGCCTTTTGAATAACGAGAGTGTATACATAGTCTTGATTTTTTATCTTTTTCTTTTCGTTAAGTTCAAAAACCGCGGCATCTTGAAAAAAAAGCCTTATTACATTTATTATTTCATATTCGAAATTATGACCTTTAATAAAAACTTTCATATAAACTATCTTAAATACATGTTGTGTTTTCTTTCGTGTGAAAGTGTTGTTGTCTCTTCGTGACCGGGGATAATTTTAAGATCGTCGAACGGCAGATTTTTTATCTTTTGAAGTGACTTTTTCAAAACGGAAAAGCTTCCTCCCGGAAGATCGCTTCGGCCTATGTCCTCGCAAAAAAGCGTGTCGCCCGAAAGCATGATATCCCCCACTATGTAGCATACGCCGCCCCTTGTGTGGCCCGGTGTGAAAACAACCGCTATTTCAAGTTCTCCAAAGGAAATTTTATCGCCGTCCTTTAAAAGTATGTCGGGGGATACCGGAACTCCATCCGCGTCCAGTTCACCGACAGCTAGTTTTGCGCCGGTCTGTTCTAAAACATCGGGTAACGCGCCGGTGTGGTCGAAATGGTTGTGGGTTAGTAAAACATATTGAACGTTTATCTCGTTTTGTTTGATAAAGTCGATTAGAAGATCGGCGCGGTCGCCCGGGTCGCACACAATTCCGTTTTTATCGTCTCCCCAAACAATGGTACAGTTTGTTGAAAGATATCCGACAGGTATTACTTTATGTTGCATAATAATCCTCTTTCTTTTTGATGGGTTTGTTTTTTTGGCAAATTCAAGCGACTAAGCCAAAAAAAATCGTAAAAACCTCTAATGTCTTGAATCAAAATTCGCCACAAAGTGGCGGACTTGCACTATTAACTATTAATTCTTTCCTAAATCTCAAATTCCCCACTCTTTGGTATCGATAATAATTGTAACCGGCCCGTCGTTGACAAGCTCGATATCCATGTCGTCGCCAAACTCGCCCGTCTTAACCTCTTTAAAATCAAACTTTTTTAGTGCTTCGACATATCTTTCATACGCCTCGGTTGCAAACGGTGGTTTTGCCGCTCCGATAAACGACGGACGATTTCCCTTTTTTGTGTCCGCAAAAAGCGTGAATTGTGAAACAACAAGCACAGAAAGATTTTTGTCAACCGCCGAAATGTTCATCTTTCCTTCGTCGTCCGAAAAAATTCTGAGTTTTGCTGTTTTTTCGGCGAGTTTGTCACAAAGTTCCAAGCTATCTTCTCCCGACGCGCCATAAAGAACCACAAGACCGTTTGAAATCTCTCGCCTTTCGCCGCTCGAAAGAACGACGGCGGCGCGCTTAACTCTTTGTATTACAAGTTTCATATATCACACTCCGTTAATTTAAGTTTATTTTGCAGTTCTCTCTACGCTTTCGACGTCTTTAATCTTTCTGAGTTTAACTACCGAACTTCGTAGATGTTCAAGATTGTTTATTCCAATAGTAAGGTTAACTATAACCCTTTCGTTTGCAATGCGCGCTTTCATATCAAATATTGGTATTCGCATGTTAAATATAAGCGCCGTTATGTCGGCTATGACCCCGTCTCGGTTAAGCGTCACGATTTCAAGCGACGCTTTAAACGTCTCTTCCACACCTTCGCCCCACGAAACTTTAACCCATCTATTTTCGTTTTCAATATCGCCTTTAGAGCTTAAAACGTTAGGGCAATCGGCTTTATGAACCGAAACGCCGTGTCCCCTTGTTATAAACCCGACTATCTCGTCGCCCGGAAGCGGTGTACAACATTTAGACACCTTCACAAGACAACCTTCAAGCCCTTCGACAACTATTCCGTCCGAACTCTTTGACTTTGCGTTCGGTTGTTTAATACGAATAATCTCGGGATTTGTTTCGTCTGATTTTATAAGCTTGGAATGAATCTCGCGTATGCGCGGAAGTATCTTTGAAAGTTGGATACCGCCGTAACCTATCGCGGCAAAAAAATCTTCTTTATTTAAAAGTTTTTGTCGTTCGACAAGTTTTTCTAAAAATTCCTGTTCTTTTGCTTTTGGAATATTAATGGCGTTTCGTCTAAGTTCTTTTTCAAAAAGATCTTTGCCCTCTTCGATGTTTTCGTCGCGACGTTCTCTTTTAAACCAAGCGCGAATCTTGCTTCTCGCCTCGCCTGTTTGAACGACGCTCAGCCAATCCCTTGAAGGGCCTTTGTCTTTTGGGCCTAGTATTGCTTCGACAACCTCTCCCGTCTTGACTCGATAGTTTATCGGAACTATCCTACCGTTGGCTTTTGCACCTATCAACCTGTTACCGACGGCTGAGTGAATAGCATACGCAAAATCTATCACCGTTGCCCCAAACGGCAAGCTTATAACGTCGCCTTTGGGGGTGAAAAGATATACCTCTTCCGGGGAAAGATCGCTTTTGATGCTACTTAATAGGTCTGTTGCGTCCTCCGAAGTCTTTTGGCTTTCAAGCAGCCCTCGAACCCAAGAAATCCGCTCTTCGAGTTTGTCTTTTCCGCTTATTCCGACTTTATATTTCCAATGTGCGGCAATTCCATATTCCGCCTCATAATGCATCTCATATGTTCTAATTTGAATCTCAAACGGAATGGTTCCGCGTCCTATAACCGTCGTGTGCAAAGAACGATACATGTTTGGTTTTGGGGTTGAGATATAGTCTTTAAACCTATTTGGGAACGGCCGATACATGTCGTGGATAACCCCTAAGACGTTGTAACAATCTGCAACTGTATCTAAAATTATCCTGACGGCGTATATGTCGTAGACCTCTTCCATCGACCTGTTTTGTATATACGTCTTTCGATACACTCCATATATAGACTTGACACGGCTTTCGATCTTAAAATTCGGGATCTTAAGATTTTGAAGTCTAATCGTTATATCGTCCGCTATCATCTCGACAAACGTTCCGTTTTTATCGTTATTTTTAAGTCCGTCTACTATCTCGTTATATCCTACCGGATCAAGATATTTAAGCGAAAGATCCTCGAGTTCTTCCTTAATCGCGCTCATTCCAAGACGGTGGGCTATTGGGGCGAAAACCTCCATAGTTTCAAGCGCCTTGTCGCGGCGTTTTTGCTCGCGAAGCCCGTCAAGCGTCCGCATGTTGTGGAGCCTGTCCGAAAGCTTTATTATCATAACGCGGATATCTTTGCTCATCGCCAAAAGCATTTTGCGAAGATTTTCCGCTTGTTGTTCCTCTATCGAAGAGAACGGTATCTTTCCGAGTTTTGTGACTCCGTCTACCAAAAGCGCTATATCGTTTCCAAACACATTACTAACGTCGTCCAACGTATAGTCGGTGTCCTCTACAAGGTCGTGGAGAATTGCCGCAACTATGCTTTCGGTGTCCATTCCAAGATCAATTAAAATTTCCGCAACGTTAAGAGGATGAGTCACAAAAGGCTCACCCGAATTTCGCTTTTGATTTTTATGTCCTCGCTCCGCCATCTTATACGCTTTGTCGATAACCGCAAGATCATAATGTCGTCCGCTATATTCTATTGTTTTTAAAAGTTCATTAAATGTCTCAATCATTTTCCATTACAACTACTCATTTATTTTTCGGTAAACCTCTGACTCCGACAGGTCTTTTTTTGCGGGATTTTCCGTCGCTTTAACAACGTTCTCGCCACTCTCGTTTTCTGTACACAAGAAAAGCGAAAGTTCCGACAGAATGTCTATTGAAGCCGCTACTTTTCCAAGCGAGAGTTCTTTAAACCTGAAACTTAACGCTTGGTAATCTCCGAACAAAACAGGGTTTTGTCTTATCCCTCGATAAACAACCGAGATATCCTCTCTTATAGGGGTAAACATCTCTTTGTCTATCTCGCTGTTTTTACAACCGCATTTGAAAGAATAATATCGAAGCAGCGAATTAAAACTTTGTTCAGACGACTCGGGACAACGAAAACCGTTAAACTTAACCGAAACGGTATCCCCTTTGTTGGACGAATAGATAGAAAGGTTGTATGACGCGTCTACTCTATCCCCAACTGTAAACGGTAGTTTGTCCGGCGTTAAACCAAAAAACGCTCCCGTTAAAATTCTGTCGTTTTTCTTTAACGTTATCCTGCTGTGTCGTTTCCCAATCGCGGTTATCTCACACACAACGGCATTAAGCGTCGCAAACGTCGGTTCTTCGTTTTTTGAACCAAACGGCGACAACAAAAGAAGCTGTTTAACCGCCGTTTCTCCGATATCTTCAAACTCGACCACCGCGTCTATTTTTTGTTCCGAGAACGGAGCCGGCATAGTGTCGGTTTTGCAATAGTTTAAAACCGCCGACACAAACGCTTCTACGTTTTCCCTGCGCATTGTAAATCCCGCCGCATAGTCGTGCCCGCCAAAACGTTCAAGGAAATCCTCGCCGTTTTTAATCGCAGAATAAAGCGAAAAACTTCCAACGCTTCGCCCCGAACCTTTTGCGATGTCGCTTGTAAGCGAAAGGATTATCGTCGGTTTAGAATATTTCTCCGTAAGCCTTGAACAGACTATCCCCGAAATACCCGCGCTATAATTTTCACTTGAAAAAATTAAGATAGGTTCTTTCAATATCGCCGGGTTTTCCGATATGTCTTTCGTTATACATTCCATCATCTCTTTTTCCGACAACTGACGTTTAACGTTCATTTCTTCAAGTTCCTGCGCAAGCTGTGTCGCGGTTTGCATATCTTTTGCGGTTAAAAGGCGAAACGCCGTGTCCGCGCTTCCCATTCTGCCGGCGGCATTAATGCGCGGCGCTATTTGAAACGCAACGGTTCTTGAATCTATGCTTTTAATCGGTATCGAAACGGAGTTGCACAACGCTTTAATTCCAAAATTTTCGCTTTCGCGTAGCGATTCAAGCCCTTTTTTTACAATGTATCTGTTTTCTAATATAAGCGGCATAACGTCTGAAATCGTTCCGAGCGCCGCAAAAGCGCCATACATGTTAACAGTTTCTTCAAACGAACAACCCTCGAGCGCGGTTATAAGTTTAAGAACAACCCCAACGCCGGCTAGCTCTTTAAACCTCGTTTTGTCGTCCGGACGTTGAGGGTCTACAACGGCGTATGCGTTTGGCAAAGTACTCGGCACGACGTGGTGGTCGCAGACGACGGTGTCAATCCCAAGTTGGTTCGCATAGTCAACCGCTTGATGGGCCGAAACGCCGTTGTCCACCGTTATGATAAGAGATATTCCGTTTTGTTTCATTCGGTCGATATGACAAGTGTTTAATCCGTATCCGTCCCCCTCCCTTGTCGGCAAAGAACAAGAAACTTTTCCACCTATCTTTTTTAGATATTCATAAAGCACAACGGTAGAGGTTATTCCGTCTACATCATAATCGCCAAAAATTTCGATCTTCTGTTTGTCTTCGACCGCCCTCGATATCCTCTCAACCGCTTTTCCCATGTCCGCCATTATAAACGGATCTTGAACTTTATACTCTGCCGAAAGGAAATCTTGTGCCGTTGATTTACTGTCGAAACCACGCGAAACTAAAACCATTGCGACTATTCGTTTAACCGCAAGTTTTGAAGCAAGGCTCAAAACCTTTTGGTCGTCGGTCTCTTTAATTGTCCACAACTTTAACGACATATCGGTTTCCTTTCATAAGAATGTTTTTTGATGGTTTATACAAAACACTAATTAAAATCCGGCTTGAATTTTTAAACGTTTTTATGTGTTTTTGTCAGGGGGCGTATACACCCTATGTATACATCGGTTTAAACCGTTCGATTATCTTTTCCGCCGCTTTGACGCCGTCGATAGCGGAACTCATGATTCCGCCGGCATACCCTGCGCCCTCGCCTATCGGGTAGATACCGCTAAACCCTGTTGCGGTCATCTCGTCGCCGCGCTCTATTCTAACGGGTGAAGAGGTTCGAGTTTCGGGACCTGTCAAGACGGCTTCGGTATCCGAAAAACAACGTAGTTTTTTAGAGAAAGCTCTAACCCCGTCGCCCAACGTTTTTGTTATCTCGTCCCCAAAAAGGTTTTGTAAATTAACCGCCGCGACCCCTAAAGGAAATGTCGGGGTTATGCTTTTAATGTTAAGCCCCACTTTGTTGTCGAACAAACTTTTGACATCGGTTCCAACAGCGGAATATCCAAAACCATTTTTGCTTGAAAGTTCAAACGCTTTTTGTTCAAGTTTTTTTTGAAAAGCAATAGCTTTAAACGGGTCGTCGCCGAAATCTTGTTTTGAAATCGACACACACACCGCAGAGTTTGAGTTTTTTCCGTCACGTGCGTGAAAACTCATTCCGTTGGTTAAAACGCCACCCTGTTCGCTTGATGCTGCGACAACCTCGCCGCCCGGACACATACAAAAGGTGTAGACCGATCTTGTGCCGACGTGCGCCGACAACGCGTATTCTGCCGAAGGCAAAAGCGGGTGTCCGGCTAGCTTTCCAAAAACGCTTTGTTCAACGTTTTTGCGCAGATGCTCAATCCTCATTCCAATCGAAAAAGGCTTCGCCGACAAAATCAACCCTTTGTTTGCCAAAAGCTCGAAAGCCTTTCGTCCACCGTTTCCAACCGCCGCAACAACAACGTCGGTTTTAATATCGTCGTTTTGGGTTTTAACCGATTTTACTTTGTTGTCTACTATAGAAAGATCGCAAAGTTTTGTGTTAAACCGAACTTCACCACCAAGTGAGATAATCTCGTTTCGTATATTTTTTACTACATTTTTTAGAATATCGGTTCCAATATGTGGTTTTGCTTGCCACAAAATTTCTTCCGGCGCGCCAAAAGCACAAAGCGTTTCAAGCACGACATCACAAAGAGGATCGTTTATCCTTGTCGTTAGTTTACCGTCGGAAAACGTTCCCGCTCCGCCCTCGCCAAACTGTATATTTGAAAACTCGTTCAGTTTTGCTTGTTTGAAAAACGTGTCAACCGTCGCCGTCCTTTGTTCGACCGCTTCGCCTTGTTCTATCACAATCGGTCTAAAGCCATACCTCGAAAGCAAAAGCGCCGAAAACATCCCGGCAGGGCCAAACCCAACAATCACAGGACGTGTTTCAAGCAAAGTTTCGCCTTTCTTTGGGGCAAAAACCCGTGGTTGTTTGAAGCGAACGAAATTATTTTTTTCCGCAATCGCCTTTTCAGTTTTTTCTGAAAAAAGCGAAAACGCAACGGAACACACCAAAAAAACCGAGCCGTGACGCGCATCATAAGAAACGCGATGTACCACGGCTTTTTGTATCTGTTTAGAAGTAAGCGAAAGCTTTTTTGCGGCTAGCTCAATCGCTTGTTGTTTAGTTTCGCCGAGCGGGATTCTTATTCCCGAAACAATAATCATATATAAAAACCTTTTTTAATTCGTAATTCGTAATTCGTGACCAATAAGGCAAGATCAGAGCCCTTGCCCTACAGTTCGTTTTTTGTAGCGTGTTCTTTTGATAGAGACGAAGCGACAACACTAACTAAGCTTGGCTTTTAGCATCGTTCTTTGTGAACTTATATCAATTAAAAACCATCAAAGCAAAAAAACTTGTCATTCAAGTCGCGCCACAAGGAGCTCCTTCATTCCTCATTCCTAATTAAATAAAACATTCCTCTTTGAATTAAATAATATTTATTGTATAAATATTATTTAATTCGGTTGCGCCGTCACAAGCACACTATAGCTTCCGGCGACAAACACCGAATCTGACGACGGGATCTCAAACCTAACCGGTATACTAAATTCACCTGTTTTAATTGTATACTGCGCAAGGTCGGCAACCGCGACTATCGACCCCGACAGCAAGTTCTCAACAACATCTGCCTCCCCAATTAACGTTACGTTTCTAATCTCGTTGGTTTTAAGCTCTACGTCATAGTTTGACGGAACGTTGTCCAAACGTATGTCCTCGACACGTATCTGTTGGCTAGCTAGCGTATCACGTGCAAACGTTACGGTAGCAGACGCTACGCTGTTAAGGTTTACATATCCTGTTGGCAGTTGTATCTCAAATTCATAGTCATCCCCGATATTAAACGCAGCAAGGTCGATATATCCAACCGTTCTTGGGGTTAAAGTGTCGATTATCGACTCGACCGCCGCAACTTCAAGTTCGTTCGGGGTTAATGTATATTCAAGTGTTGTTAGGTCAAACCCTTCGGGAATGTTCAAAAATCCTATTTCAAGCGGCAACACAGCGCTTTTTAATACCGGTATCGAAACATCTACTTGCGAGAAATCTAACAAAAGCCCCTCTTTTGAAACTTCGTTTCCATGAACATCAAGCAACTTTATGTCACTTTTAACAACGATAGACTCGCCTAAAACCTCGGTCACTTCGCCGACCGCAACAACGCTGTCGACCGCCGAAATAAGTTCGTTACTACCCGAAATTACAACCTCCGCGGGGGTTGCGGTAATCGTTCCGATTGTGTAACCTTCCGCGACTTCTATGCCCTCGATTGCTGTTTCAACCTTTTTGTTAACCGATTCAGATTTGTCAAAACGCAACGTTATAATCGGTTCTTCGACCGATTCAATAATATAGTTTATCGTAGTATCCGCCCTTGTGGCTATCAATCTTAAATCGTAAACTCCGGCTTCGGTTACCGACGTAAAGTCGGGGGTTACAATTATATCATTCTTGTCGAGAGAACCGACAATGTTTCTCTCGCCCTCTACTTGTACCGTTACAGTGTGTACCGTTTTGTCTATTATGTCAATTCCTTTGCTTTTATAGCTTTCACTGTTAAGGTATTGAACAGGAACATTTCTAATCGAAACTACCGTGTTTGTGCTTATCGTATACGCAACGATAAACCAAAACACAAGCGCGATAAACAACGAAAAAACAAGCGTTAAAGTTTTGTTTTTCAACAGATTAGAAAGCGTTAATTTTTTCATTTAGCAAACCTCCCAAAAAAGCGACCACTTTTCTTTCCCTCTTCGGGGGGTATTATGTCGCTTATGAGTATCTTTAAAAGGCTAGCTTTTTCAAGCCGTCTTATAATCATTCCGCTTTTAGCAAGGGAAACTATTCCCGTTTCCTCTGAAACAACGATTACAATTGCGTCGCTGTCTTCGCTCATGCCGATAGCCGCCCTGTGACGAGTTCCCATATCTTTGCCAATGTCCGACGTGCTTGTAAGCGGCAAAAGGCAACCCGCCGCTTTTATCTTTCCGTCCGCTATGACGACTGCGCCGTCGTGGAGAGGCGAACCGTTGTAGAAGATCGTTTCTAACAAGGAACCGGTAGCCTCGGCGTTTATCTCGGTTCCGGTTGCAACTATGTCGCCAAGCCTTGTCACCCGTTGGATAACTATAAGCGCTCCCGTTTTCTCTTTTGACATGGCGTCTACGCTGTCACACACTGCGACAATCGAGTTGTACCACATCGTGTACATCTCGGAATGTGAGCGCCCGGTAAAAAAAGAAAGGCTAAACGTTCCGCGACTTAGTTGTTCAAGCGCGCGCCGAAGTTCGGGTTGGAACACGATTATAAGCGCGATAAGCGCTATTTGTAAAACGTTTTCAAACAAAAACGTAACCGCTTTAAGGTTATATACTATAGCGAGAAAATACGCCGCAAGGAAAAACGCAACGCCTTTTAAAAGCTGGAGCGCACGCGTCTGCTTAACCACGTTTAAGATACCGTAAACTATTACGGTCATGAGTAACACGTCGACAGCATCTCGCCATGTTATTGTGTTTCGCAAGTTAAGCGTTACATCTTCAAAAAAATTTAGGACAGTCTCTATCAAAACAGTTTCTTCCTTTTACCTGAGATTAACATTAAATCGATGTTTAACTATAAATACAATATCTATAGATTTTCATTATACCACTATTTTAAATTATATCCAACCTACATGCAGAATTTTAATAAAATGTTAAAATTATCTGTCATTTAAATTTATTTTTTTTGAACCAAAACCACCGCATGCGACGCAATACCCTCGCGATTTCCTGTGAAACCCAAACCCTCTTCAGTCGTCGCCTTAACGCTTACGTCATCTATTTCAACTCCAAGACACCCCGCTATGTTGTCGCGCATCCTGTCGATATATCCGCGCAATTTTGGCGCTTCGCAAAGAATTGTAGCGTCGATATTCAGGACAAAATAACCCTTATCTTTCATAACACTGTTTACTTTTGAGAGTAAAACCATGCTACTTATATCTTTAAAATTTTGGTCGTTGTCGGGGAAAAGCTTGCCTATGTCTCCAAGCGCCAACGCTCCGACAACCGCATCCATGACGGCGTGGACCAAAACGTCGGCATCCGAATGTCCGAGAAGCCCTTTTTCGTGCGGTATCTCGACACCGCCTAAAATAAGTTTTCTGCCCTCAACGAGTTTATGGACGTCATATCCGTGGCCAATTCTTACTTTTAGTTTGTCTTTTTCCATCTTTGTAATATCCTCGGGATTAGTTATTTTTATGTTAGTGTGTTCCCCTAAAACCGGGAATATTCTATATCCTTTGCGTTCCAACAACTCACAATCGTCAAACGCATCGGTCTCACCGTCTGCACAGTTTACATAGATCTCTTTTTCAAAAACCTGTGGTGTCGCTATCGTTTTAAGATTTTTTCTATTTGGCGTCTGTTTGATCATTCCGTTTTCGTCAACTATCTTCACGGTGTCCACAACATCAAGGCAAGGCGCCGCCGCACCGTGTTCAAACGCCGCCGTTATAATCTCGGTTATAAGCTTATCGCTTACAAACGGACGCGCCGCGTCATGGATACAAAGATACTCGGTATCGGGCGGAGCCGCCTTAATAGCCTTTTGAACCGAAACAAACCTATTTTCGCCCCCCTCGACCACCGCTATTAATTTAGATATATCGTTTTTGTGTCCAAGTTGTTTTATCTCGTCTATCTTGTTTGCCGAGGTTGCGACAACAATCGAGTTTATCAACGAGTTGTTTTGAAGCGCCAAAAGCGACGTTTCAACAACCGTTTTGTCCCCTATTTTTATAACGAGTTTGTCGCGACCCATCCGCGCGGAACTTCCGGCAGCGGGAACTATCGCACACACTGTTTTGCTCATATTCTACCTTTTTTCTTTTAAATCTCTGTCGTTTTAAAAACCACACTGTTTACATTGTTATCTTTCAAAAATGCTTCGGCAGACTTTCACCCACCAAAGCATCGTTTTAATTATACTACTGTTTTTAAACAAGTTCAAGTGTTTGACGCGACTGTGAGTGGGAAAAGTTGTCGATTTTTTTGTGTGTTCCCACCACTAGAATATAGTTAAATCACCAAAATCGACAAACTGCAACAAATTACGACCCTCAAGATTTAACTTTCTTGAGGGCCGCTGTTTGCTGTTTTAAATCCCGCTTAAATTTCAAATTTAGCCTATGCCCACGACTAACCGTTCGCGTTCATAAATGTTGGTCTTACTATATATTCTTCGCTGTAAACCTCTTTATCTTTTGAATCGAAAATGACTATGTTCAAAGTTACCGCGTAATCGTCGGTCGAGGGGTCTCCCGTCTCGGCCCACGCAAGGTCTATATAATGACCCATGTAAAACCCTTTGGACAAAACCTCTTTTGGCTGTGGCGGGCTGTCAAACGCATACTCTCGCATTAGTATTTTTTCTGTTGCGTCAACGCTGTACATAACGGTGTATTGGTCGGTAGATATAAGTAAAACATCGGGATTTGTCGTAATGTCGATTATTTTAGCAATTCTAACATCCTCTATAAGCTCCGACATACATTCGGTTGCTATTATGTCCAGTTGGCCTGTGTCCAAAACAGCTGTTTCAACTCGAATCATCTGTACAAATATAGAGGTAATAAACCCTAGTATAATAGTTAATACGGCTAGTACTACTATCATTTCGATTAGGGTAAATCCTTTTGTTGAATTGATTTTTTTTAAAAGTTTCATATCTGTCCCGCTATATAAATATAGTTTCAAAGTTATATTAGTTTTTTCTTTTATGGCGTTACATAAAAATACAACAAACCTTCGCTTGAAATATACTCGCCACTTTGGGTTATCTCTTTTTTAGTCAACTCGGGATCTAGCTCTGTCGACGTTTTAAGCGTTACTTTAACGCTAGTCGTTTGGGGCGATTGTGGCGCAGACACCATCATGTTTGCTGTTTCTTGGACGTCGCCTGCCTCGCGGCGGGTTGTCCTTAACCCATTTGTTGCCGACGAAATCATCGTTGTAACCCCTGCTATTAAAAACGTGAACAACATAATCGAGATAATTGTCTCGATAAGCATTTCGCCTTTTTTACAACGCAAAGAGCTATAAATTTTTTCAACTTGTTTATTTTTCAACCTTTTCATACGCCACCAATATCCATTCTCCATAAGACACAACTTTATCTGTCGCGTCGTCATATTCCGCTTTGTCAAGTCTAAACGCCATTCGATATGTCGCCTGACCCGTCATATTTTCGTCTTGTTCGTCCAAATCGATCTCTACAAAAACATCGATAATCCCCGCAATCTCGTCGCCGGTTACTTGAAGTTGCGACGTGTCGAGTTCACATTCGAAACTGTGTGTCATCGTGACGGTTGAGCCGTCGGGATTGGTTACAATCTCGTCAAAAGATATTGTCAAACTATCGAACAGTTTGTTTGTTAGTGGACTAGCTTTGTAATCGTACGCCGATTTAACTATAGCTGTTTGCAAGTTGTCTCCGACTACAGGCTCTACGTCGACATTTAGCATGTCTTGAAGCGTTGTTTGAATCGATTCTGCCAACAAATCTATGCTTGTTTTATCTTTTTGTGTCTGCATAACCGAAGCCGACCCAAGCGAAACTTTAAGCGCAGTTGTCGCTATCGTTATTAAAAAGAACATGCAAGCAAGTACAAGAAGCAAAGACGCACCATTTTTTTGTTTTAAAATTCCTTTAACTCTATTCAATTGGTCGCCTCCTTTTTCATTGTTTTTTTGTTTTTATATCTAGTTACAGCTGAAAACATCTCTGTTTTCGCCCATGTCTTTTAACCGCCGGTTGAGCCGTCGCCTGTTGTGCCGGTTGAGCCGTCGCCTGTTGTGCCAGTTGAGCCGTCGCCTGTTGTGCCGGTTGAGCCGTCGCCTGTTGTGCCGGTCGAGCCGT